>JAUMZY010000021.1 GCA_030527885.1 Corynebacterium sp. | reverse complement strand
ACATGGTTGCTTCTTATTCTTGCCTATCCCACGGTGATGACGGTGTCGATCTTTCTTGGGGCTGTGGTGCATGCCTTGAGTTTTACGACGCTGCACTTTGGCTCCTACTTGGAAATTGTGGGAGTCAATCTCATTTGGTTTATTCCGGCCATCCCGGCCATGGAACTAATATGGCGTGGTTATTTCACTAATCAGCTAGTGAAATTAGGTCTGAAGTCATGGCAGATTTATCTTATTGTCACTGTTGTGTGGTGGTTATGGTGGGTTCCCACTTGGAATAGCGCAATGATTGAAAACTATCATTTTGCTGAGTTTGAGATCTCGGGAATCACTGTTGTGGTGGCTACTCTTTTTATGTTTTTCTGTTGGTCTGTGTTTTATACTGAGGCGTTCCGGCTTACTGGTTCCATTTGGCCGGGGGTGATTACTTACTTCTTCATGAGCGTGTGTAGCTTGCGGAAATTTGTGCAGGAGATTACATCAGAAAATATCGTGTTTTTGGTGTTAGTACCTGCGGCGTTGTTGGGTGTTATTGGTTTCGCACTAAGTCGATACGAGCGGTCAGCCACAACAAGTGAGGATTGACAGCTACTCCAGTCAATAGGGGTCAGGTCCTGGGAAGTGTTTGGGTATTCGAGGACGACTTGGGTTTTAAAGTCCTTAGTGTAGTTGTGTCGTGTCATGGTGTGATTCTAGCCTTTCTCGGTAGCAGATTCTCTGTCGTTTATGTAGAGACCCTGTCCGACAAAACCCAATCACCCCAAAGCCACCGCCCTACGTTCACGCTGAAGCAAAACAACGTTAAGCAGGAAGCACAATGCCAAGAAGGCGGCAATCCCTAGATATGCCGCAATCAGACTTACCTCTATTAGGATTCCTACCAGTGGTAATGCCGCAGTGGTGGTTATACCAATCACGGCTTGGCGA
Organism: Corynebacterium sp.; assembly: GCA_030527885.1. Lineage (GTDB taxonomy): Bacteria > Actinomycetota > Actinomycetes > Mycobacteriales > Mycobacteriaceae > Corynebacterium. Next base: position 27,427 of record JAUMZY010000021.1, on the reverse strand, counting down.
AGCGCCCCAGTCTTCCCAACCGCTTTCGTATCAACAGAGCTTTGAAGAAAACTCACCTGTTGACTCGACGATAAAGCCATGCCGGATCCCAAAACCACTGACCCCATGCAGGTGCCCACGGCACCAGCTACGTCCCACAGCACACCAAAACAAATGCACAGCAGCCCAATGATCTGGATTGCGTAACCGTAGGAAATTGTGCGGCGTAACGACACGATGTCGGTGCGGGAACTTGGGTTGAGAAACGAGATTGCTATAGCGCCAGCGGCAAAAAGGGCGTCGAGTATTCCCAACCACATGGTATTACCGAAGATTTCGTGCACCAGGGGAGCCAGGGCGACGGTGAAGCCGGCGATGGTGACAAAGTCAGCGCCCACAAGAAGCAGCGCTACAACTTTAGGCAAAGCGGAAAACTCCCGGAGAACCTCTAACCAGTTTCCACCCGGCGAATCAGCCGTGTGCTGTGGCGTCGTGATTCGGTGTTTTGCCAGCCACATGGCGCATGTCGAGAAGAGAAAAGCCCCTGCCGCCACAGCGAACGAAAACATAGAACCTATGAGCGAAAGCAGAACCCCGCCGGTTGCGCCACCCATGATCTAGCCGATATGGACTGAAACGGTCCACCGCAAATTATATTGAGGCAGGTCCTTCAACCTGATTGTGCGGGGCCCGGCGGCGAAAATCCCGGCCCGGTAAAAAGGCCGCAGGATGTTGATTGCTATTCCCAGGATGATTGCCGCAGTTGGTATCGCATTCAAGAAGGCTACGTATGCGATCAAAGATAGCGATGCCAGTAGTGACGCCCACATGCATAGCAAGGCGGCATTGACTTTATCGGACAGGCTGCCGGCTATCGCGCTGAGCAGAATCGGACCCACGTATTCGATGCAGACGACGGCCGTAAACGCAAGCACTGATCCAGTTGATTCGAACAGTGATTGCCCTAGAACAATCGTGTAGCAGCCAGAGGCAAAATTGAAAAGCAGTGACCCGGTGAGAAGTGAGAAGCCGGGGATTCTACGTATCCTCACTATTCGTCCTCCATGAAAGTGGTCCTTGCTGTGCGGTTTACATGATGTAGATACTCTACTATTTCCCGCGAGACTATTTCCGGTGGGTTAGGTGATTTATATCCAAGCATTAACCCCCAACGCAAAACCCCGCATCCTGCAAAACAGAAGCGGGGTTTTATGGCTTAGGCCCATGTGTTACCTGCACGCTCGAATGAGGGCACGTTCAAGCGTCGACAAGCAAACGGCGATTAGCAATCGAAATACAATTCGAATTCCTGCGGTGTTGGGCGCAACCGCACGGGATCAATCTCGTTGTCGTACTTCAGTTTGATGTACGTATCAATGAGGTCTTCGGTGAACACGCCATCGTCGGTGAGGAAGTCGTGATTCTCCTCCAGGGCCTTCAGGGAAGCCTCCAGGGAGGTCGGTGCCTGCGGAATCGACGCAGCCTCTTCCGGCGGCAGCTCGTACAGGTCCTTGTCCACGGGGGCGTGGGGCTCGATGCGGTTCTTGATGCCGTCCAGGCCAGCCAACATCATGGCGGCAAACCCGAAGTAGGGGTTGCCGGAGGGGTCGGGGGCGCGGAATTCAATGCGCTTCGCCTTTGGGTTCGAACCCGAAATGGGGATGCGGATCGCGGCGGACCGGTTGCGCTGCGAGTACACCAGGTTGATGGGGGCCTCGAAGCCGGGCACCAGCCGGTGGTAGGAATTCAGCGTGGGGTTGGTGAACGCCAGCACCGCACCCGCATGGTGCAGAATGCCACCAATGTAGTAGCGGGCGATGTCGGACAGGCCGGCGTACCCGGATTCATCGTGGAACAGTGGCTTGCCATCCTTCCACAGGGATTGGTGGGCGTGCATGCCGGAACCATTGTCCCCGGCAAGTGGCTTGGGCATGAACGTTGCGGTTTTGCCGTTGCGGAATGCCACGTTCTTGATGATATATTTGAACGTCTGCAAGTCGTCAGCTGCGTGCAGCAGCGTGTTGAACTTGTAGTTGATTTCCTGCTGGCCGCCGCCCACTTCGTGGTGGAACCGCTCCAAATCGAAACCACATTCGGTTAGTACGTGCACCATTTCGTCGCGCACGGCCTGGGTCTGATCGTACGGCGGCACTGGGAAGTAGCCGCCCTTCATGCGGGTCTTGTAGCCCAGGTTCGGGGTGCCATCCAGTTCAGTTTGCTTGCCGCGGTTCCACCAGCCTTCCACGGAATCCACTTCGTAGAAACCAGCGTGGGCGTCCGTCGCGTACCGCACGGAGTCGAACAGGTAGAACTCGGCTTCGGCACCGAAGAAACACGTGTCCGCGATGCCCGTCGAAGCCAAATACTCCTCAGCCTTCAACGCCACAGTGCGGGGGTCACGGCTGAAAGGTTCTTGGGTGAAGGGGTCTACCACGAAGAATTTGATGTTGAGGGTTTTGGCCTCACGGAATGGGTCAACCTGCGCTGTTGCCAAGTCGGCGATGAGATTCATGTCGGATTCATCAATGCTGGTGAAACCGCGGATGGATGAACCATCGAATGCTAAACCGTCGGCAAGACTATCTTCGTCAAGAACATGGGCGGGAATGGTAAAGTGCTGTTCTATGCCGGGAACATCGGTGAAGCGAATGTCAATGAATTCAATATTTTCATCCTTGATAAACTTCAGCGCATCATCGGCGGAGTTAAAAGCCACAGTTACTCCTCAAAAATCTCTGGCAAGTACTCACCCATGGTAACCCATTTTCTATAGGGCAACCAATAAGATGTGAGCCTGGTTAAAAATTACCAACAAAAGCAGCTACATTAATAACCATGGAAAAACGTGACCGCACTTGGCTTGATGGGCCTGCCATTCCCGCCGCATTTGACGACGGCGAACCCAGCAAATGGCCTGGTGAAAAACTCGGACTCCCCAAAACCGGGCCCGGTGCCTTGGCGTCTGTGGGGCGCCGGGCCAAAGGCGTATGCATTGATTGGATCATCTGTTGGATCGTCGCCGGCTTTATCCATATGTTCACCACATTTTTAGGTGACACCGCGACCCTGACACTGATACTGTTCATCATTTTGGGCATCGTCTCCGTCACGCTGTTCGCCCGCACACCCGGCCAGGCACTCCTAGGCATGGGGGTCGCCCGTGTCGACGATCATGATGCCCGCGTGGGCTTCATTCGGGCGGTAGCACGCACCCTACTGACCATGTTCGTTCTACCCGCCGCCATGGTCGACACCGACGGCCGAGGCATGCACGACCGCGCCACCGGCACCGCCGTCATCTTCGGTTAGCTTTTCGACGACCCCAGCCCCGGCCGTCGACAAGCAAACAGCGGTTACTTGCCCTTGTTTTGCCGCTCTGCGGTGCGACGCGCCCGCCGGTTCAAACCAGATGTCTTCGCGTTCTTGGGAATCGGACCCTTCGGCAACCCCGTGCGGGCCTGATCCACGGCATCCATCGCCTCAATGCGGGCCGCGATTTCGTACACGTCTTCCTTCTTGTACTTGCGCTCCATGCGCACCAGCTTCTGCTGCAACTTGCGCAGCGGCACCTGGTCCTCACCCTCACCCACGATGATCGTCTGAATGGGCACACCCGGCGCCAAACGCCGCAGACGCTTCTGCTGCTGGTTGAACAGTGGCTTCAGCCGGTGCGGTTCACCCTCACCAACCAACACAATGCCGCACACCCCAATGACGCGGTGCACAAAATCCATGTGGGTAGTGTGGGCAACAGCGGATTTGGAGCGCCACACCACACCCATGCCGGAACGCAGGTTTTCTAACGCCCAGCCGGCGGCGCCGGGCTGATCGGAAGCCCGATCGTACACACTATTTTGCAGCCGGCGGCTGAAGATCCACATGGCCAACGCCAAGCCCAAGAGCAGGCCGGTGACCAGCATGAACCACTGGCCATTCCAGAGTAGACCAATGAGGAAGAACACTAAGCCGGTGCCCAAAATGGCCAATAGCATCAGGGGAACAAGTTTGGAATCTTGCTTCCGCTGCATTTGGAAAGCCTGCCACACTTGCGACCAGTTTTCGCGCCGCTTAGCCCACTTTGCGGCGCGTGCTTGCTTCTTAGCGTTCTTATCCTCTGCCATGGTCAATACAATAGCCTATGAAAAACCATTGGCTAGAATTGGCCAGCAGCCGGCAGCAGATTTGGTGGCTTGACTGGGTGGGGGTTTGGGGGTCGGTGGGCTGCCCGGAGTGCCGCTAAGGCTGCCGGGGTGGCCCCAGAGCTCTGCTTGCTAGCGACCTTTACCGGGAAGACACCACCGGCGTATCCTGCGACGCCCCATAGCGATCTAGCAGCGTGGAAGCCTCTTGTGCCGTAGAAACATCAGCATTATCAGCCAAATGCGCCAGATTAGCCGGCAGCTCTAAATTCCGGGCCGCCATCGCCTGGGCATACAACTTACCCGCCCGGTACGACGACCGCACCAACGGGCCAGACATAACCGCACCGAACCCTAGTTCTAACGCGAAATCGCGGTGCTCAATGAACTCCTCTGGCTTCACCCACCGATCAATGGGGTGGAAGCGTGGGCCTGGACGTAGATACTGCGTAATGGTAATGATGTCGCACCCAGCCGAGTACAAATCCATCAACGCATCCCGAATCTCTTCCTTGGTTTCACCCATGCCTAAGATCAAATTGGATTTAGTAATCAACCCGAAATCCCGCGCCTGACGGATTACATCAAGTGACCGGTCATACCGGAACGCCGGGCGGATTCGCTTAAAGATTCGAGGAACAGTTTCTAAATTATGGGCAAAAACTTCCGGACGTGCTTCAAAAACTTGTGCTAATAAATCAGATTTGCCGGAGAAATCCGGGGTAAGGTTCTCAACGCCAGTATTGGGATTAAGCTCATGGATTTTCCGCACCACCTCGGCATACAACCACGCGCCCTCATCGTCAAGATCATCGCGGGTAACACCAGTAATCGTGGAATAATTAAGGCCCATCTCCTGAACGGACTCCGCCACGCGGCGCGGCTCATCCCGGTCGAGGGGTTCCGGTTTTGCAGAATTAATTTGGCAGAAATCGCACCTGCGGGAGCAGTTAGCGCCACCAATAAGGAAGGTGGCCTCCCGGGATTCCCAACACTCGTGAATGTTGGGGCACCCAGCCTCCTGGCACACTGTGTGCAGCCCCGAGGCGGCCACCCGCTTCTTAATGTCTTGATATTCAGGGCCAGTTTTCACCGCGGTGCGAATCCATCGCGGCTTGGCTTCAATGGGAGTTTCGGAATTTCGTACTTCAACTCGGAGTAATTTGCGTCCATTGGGTGCTGCTGTAGTCACGCCCCAAACCCTACTACCATTTTGGGGGTGTGTCGAAAAAGACAAAATAGCTCCAAGTGACTACCGCGGGCGCACCAACTTTGTGGGGTCCGGGGCGCTATCAAAAGAATGATCGGCCACAATTAATCTGCCGGCAAAGGCGTCGTCAAGTGCCTGCAGCGTCGGTTGAATCATGGACTCCACGGTGACTTCCTGTTGTAGTTCCTGGCTTAATGTGGTCACCCCGGCGTCAGAAATCCCGCACGGAATAATATGTTCATAAAACTCCAGGGTGTTGTTGCAATTCAACGCCAACCCGTGCATGGTCACCCCCTGCGTGATGCGAATCCCCAGCGCCGCGACCTTCCGGTGTTCCGCCGGGGTGGCGCCGGGCACCCACACGCCGGAGCGGCCGTCGATGCGGCCGGCGGTGGTTATTCCGATGCTGCGTACGACTTGGATGAGGGCTTCTTCCATGCGGCGCACGTAATCCACCACGTCAATGGGGTCGGCGAGTTTGATAATTGGGTAGATGACTAGCTGCCCGGGGCCGTGCCAGGTGATGCGCCCGCCGCGATCCACATCAATGACCGGCAGGCCGTTGGTGGGGCGGTCTTCCGGCTGGGTGCGCTTCCCGGCGGTATAAATGCTGGGGTGCTCCAGCACTAACACGGTGTCGTCGATTTCGTCGCGGGCCCGCTGAGCCGCCAGTTCTGCCTGCATGTCCCAGGTTTCTTGGTAATCCACCGTGCCCAACAGTTTCACCACGGTGGGGCGGTCGGGTGTGAGACGGATGGATTGGTCAGCGGGGAAAAACGGTTTACGAGGCGCGGTCATGATGCTCCTTGGGGGCTGGCTGGTTATGTGCGCCATTTAACCACGCCGCTTGCTTTTCGACGAATCTTGCGCCTCCACCTGCCGCAATGACAGTGAGGAACACACTGGGGAAAATCCCCCATCACAGTGGCTATCTGCGGATTGGGGCGTGATGATGAAACAGAACAGCATCCACACTAACAACAGGGAGTATGACATGTTCGGATTATTCGGGAAGACATACAAGCTTCTGGGGCCAGCAAGCGGCACAGAAGCTGCGGTCCCCACGGGGGAGCAACTTTTCCGGATTCAGGCCTCCAAAGACATTCCCATCCATGGGGTGAAGCGAGGCGACCTGGGTGGATTCATGGGGGTGGGTGCCAAACTTTCAGGGCAGGCGTGGGTTGCAGAAGACGGCAAACTATTTGGCCTGGCAGAGGCCAAAGATGAAGCATGGATTGGTGGTGTGTCCTTCGTGTGTGGTTTTGCCACTATCGCTGGTGCCGCGCGTATTGAGGGGCAAGCCTATGTGGAAGATCATGCCGTGATCAGAGACAACGCACGTGTTGACGGGACAGCTAGAGTGGTCGATGATAGCCGGGTATCCGGGAATGCACACATAACTGGGCATGCCTTCGTGGCGGAGAACGCCAAAGTTCAGGACAATGCCCATGTCGCTGATGATGTGATTGTGCGGCATAATGCGGTGGTGTCAGAGAACGCGCGCATCAGTGGCAAAGCCATCGTTGGGGAGAATGCGAAGGTTTACGGTGATGCTGTGGTGACTGATAGGGCGGTCGTGTTCGGGAATGCGTGCGTCCACGGAACAGCCCGGGTGAATGGGGATATGTCAGTTTCCGGCGACGCGAATGTGTGGTGCTAACGAGTCATGCGAATGATCCCCAACCTGCGTGCTGATTCATGCAGGTTGGGGACCATTGGTGCGTGCGGCCTAGTCCTCTACGTCATTCTTTTCCTCATACTCGGCGGCGGTGAGCAAGGGGCCTACCTCTGAGACCTCCACTTCGAACAACCAGCCTTCACCAAACGGATCGCCGTTGATGATGGCGCAGTCATCTACTACCGCATCGTTCACGGCGGTAACGGTGCCGGTGACGGGGGAATACAGGTCGGAGACCGACTTGGTGGATTCCACTTCGCCGCAGGTTTCGCCGGCTTCTACGGAGTCACCCACCTGGGGGAGATCGGCGAATACGATTTCCCCCAACCGGTCGGTAGCAACGGAAGTGATGCCGATTTTTACTTTTGCGCACACTGCTGCTTCAGGGGTGGCGTCGATCCACTCGTGATCATCGGAGTAGGAATAATTTTCGGGGAATGACATAGGGGGAGCCTTTCACAAAATAGGAGTAGGTAACCGTTAGGGATTGTAATGGGTTGTCACTTTGCGCGTGAATAGAATGGCAACTTTACCACCTCAAAGGGGTAATTTTTGCCCCGGATGCTTGCTTCCAGCTTGGTACCGGGCTCCGTGAGGGCCGCATCCACATAAGCCAACGCAATCGGATGCCCCAAAGTGGGGGAGGGCTGGCCGGAGGTTACCTCACCAACCACGTTTCCTTCGGCGTCGAGAAGCTCAGCATGAGCGCGGGCAGCCCGCCGCCCATCGGAGACCAAGCCCACCAGTAACCGGGTGGGAGCCGCGCCGGAAAGCAACTTCTCCTTCGCCACGAAGTCGCCTTCCTTCTTCTTGCCCACGAGCACACCCAAACCCGCATCAATCGGAGTGAGCGACAAGCTCAACTCATTGCCGTACAGCGGCATGCCTGCCTCCAGGCGCAGGGAATCCCGGGCCGCCAACCCCGCGGGCTTCAGCTCAAAATCCGCGCCGGCGGCAAAAATCTTATCCCACAAATCCGTTGCACCCGCGTTGGGCAGGAACAATTCGAAACCATCCTCGCCGGTGTAGCCGGTGCGCGCCAACAGCACTTCATGCCCAGCAACCACAATGGGGGCGGCCGAATAGTATTTCATGTCGGTCACAATGTGCGCATCAGCCTCCGCCACGAGCGTCACCAACAGGGCTTCCGCATTGGGGCCCTGCACCGCAATCAGCGCAGTCTCAGCGGATTCGTTGGCCAACTGCACATCAAAATTAGCCGCGCGCTCTACGAATGCTTGGTACACCGTTTCGGCATTACCCGCATTGGGCACAACCAAGTATTCTTCCTCAGCCAGCCGGTAGGAAATGAGGTCATCAATGATGAAGCCGTCTTCGTTGACGATCATCGAGTACTTGGCCTTGCCTACCTTAATAGCCGACAGGTGGGAGATCAGCGCATAGTCTAAAAACGCCCCAGCATCCGGGCCGGTCACCCGAATTTCACCCATGTGGGAGAGGTCAAACAGCCCGCAGGTGCTGCGCACCGCCCGGTGTTCTTCCAGCTCATTTCCGTATTTCAGGGGCATGTTCCAGGGGCCAAAGGCAGTGAATGAGGCACCGAGTTTCTCATGAACCGCATGCAGTGGGGATTGGCGGAGGTCAGTCATGAACATCTTCTTTCTGCGAAGGTGAATGGGTGGTTAGTCTTCGATTTCGAAGGCTTCTGGCGGTGGGCAAGCACACACGAAATTACGGTCACCGAAGGCTTCATCAATGCGACGCACGGGTGGGAAGTACTTCAACCCGCGCCGCAGCGACTTCACCGGATAGGCGGCCTGCTGCCGGCTGAACACGTAATCCCACGAATCACTGGTGACTGCCTCCGCACTAAATGGCGCGTGGTGCAGCACAGATTCTTCGAAGGTGATGTCGCCTGCGGCAATTTCCGCAATTTCCGCGCGGATGCTGCGCATTGCTTCAATGAAGCGATCAAGCTCAGCCTTATCTTCCGATTCCGTGGGCTCTACCATCAAGGTACCAGCCACCGGGAAGGACAAGGTGGGGGCGTGGAAACCATAATCCACCAACCGCTTTGCCACATCCGTGGCAGACACACCCGTGGCGTGCTCCAGCTCTCGCAGATCCAAAATACACTCGTGCGCAACCAATCCGTTGTTGCCTGTGTACAGCACCGGGAAGGAATCGCCTAGCTCCTTGGCCAAATAATTGGCGCCCAGCACCGCCGCACTCGTGGCTGCTGCGAGGCCTTCGCCACCCATCATGGCGATATACGCCCAGGAAATGGGCACTACACCGGCTGAACCAAACCGGGCCGCAGAAATTGGCACACCAGTGGTAACGGGGGTAGGGGTGGTGGCATCCGCCGTATTTGCATCAGTGGGCAGGAACGGCACAAGATGTTTTGCTACGGCCACAGGGCCAACACCGGGGCCGCCACCACCGTGCGGAATGGTGAACGTTTTATGCAGATTCAGGTGCGACACGTCGCCGCCAAATTCACCCGGCTTAGCAATACTGGCCAGCGCATTGAGGTTCGCACCGTCAATGTACACCTGGCCACCGGCCGCATGCACCTTCTGGCACACTTCCCGCACGGTGTCTTCGAACACACCGTGGGTGGAAGGATAGGTGATCATGATGCCTGCGATGTGCCCGGCGTACTTCTCTAACTTGGCATCCAAATCCGCCAAATCAATGGAACCATCCTGCGCAGTTGCCACCACCACAACCCGTAGCTTAGCCAACGTTGCGGAGGCCGCATTGGTGCCGTGAGCGGATTGCGGAATCAGAATGATATCCCGCTGATCATCACCATTGGCTAGGTGGTAGCGTCGAATAGCGAGCAAGCCAGCAAGTTCACCTTGCGAACCCGCGTTTGGCTGCACCGACACCTTGGCGTAACCAGTGATCTGCGCCAACCACTCTTCAATTTCCGCAATGAGCGCCCGCCACCCGGCCGTTTGCGAATCCGGCGCGTACGGGTGAATATTGGCAAACTCCGGCCACGTGATGGGCTCCATGCCGGCGGTCGGATTCAGCTTCATCGTGCACGACCCCAACGGAATCATGGTGCGATCCAACGCCAAATCCTTATCCTTCAACGCCCGCAAATACCGCAGCATCTGCGTCTCCGAATGCACAGACGAGAAAATCGGATGCGTCAACGTCGGTGTGGTACGGGTCAGCAGCAACGGCTGCGCCTCCGACTCCGTCGCCGTAGCACCGAACAAACTTGCTAGCTTTTCGACGTCCGCCCGGGTGGCACCCTCACCGAACGCCACCGATACTTTGTTCGACCCAATCGGCCGCACTAAATAGCCCGCGTCCGCCGCCTTATCGACGATCTGCGCCGCGTCGCACTCCACCGTCACTGTATCGAAAAACGCCGAGTGCAGCACCTTTCCGCCCGCCGCAATCACCGCCGCAGCGAAATCCGAAGCATACTGATGCACCCGCTCCGCAATGGCCTTCAACCCAGCCGGCCCATGCCATACCGCATACATCGAAGCACACACCGCCAGCAACGCCTGCGCGGTACAAATATTACTCGTCGCCTTCTCCCGGCGAATGTGCTGCTCCCGGGTTTGCAACGCCAACCGATACGCCGGCTTACCAGCAGCATCCTTGGACACACCCACGATGCGGCCCGCCAACTGCCGCTTCAACTTATCCGACACTGCCATGAACGCCGCATGCGGGCCACCGAAGAACAACGGCACACCAAATCGCTGTGACGACCCCACCGCAATATCAGCACCAATTGTGCCCGGTGCTTCCAAAAGTTGCAGCGCTAGCAAATCAGTTGCTACCGCAGCCAAGCCACCCCGGGAATGAATATCCTCAATGATGTCTCGAATGTCTAAAATATCGCCCTCAGTGCCGGGATACGCCAGCACCACACCAACCAACGATTCCCCCACCAAACCGCCAGTAACATCGGTGATCTCTACCTCCAGGCCCAACGTCCGGGCCCGCTCTGCAGCCACCGACAGCACCTGCGGATGTAACCGGGAGTCCAACACCACCCGATTGCCTTTCTTATTGGTGCGGGTCATCAGCCCAACGGCTTCTGCCACGGCGGTAGCCTCATCCAACAGGGAAGCATTAGCCACCGGCAAGCCCGTGAGCTCCTCCACCATGGTTTGGAAATTCAATAATGCTTCCAACCTACCTTGGGAAATCTCCGGTTGATACGGCGTATAAGCGGTATACCAGCCCGGATCTTCCACTACATTACGACGCACGACCGGCGGGGTCAACGTGTCGTAGTAACCCTGCCCATAAAACGACTTAAGCACCACATTCTGCTGCGCATAATCACGCAACTTCTGCAGTGCTTCTTCCTCAGTCAGGGCGGCGCCCAGGGCCGGAATGGATTCGGTGCGAATATCCGCCGGTACAGCCGCATCAATCAGATCCGCCAGCGAGGAATAGCCGACACTCTTGAGCATCGCCTCCGTTTCCTCACGATTGGGACCAATGTGGCGATCAGAATAACGAGCGGAGGATAACGGTTGCGCCATGGTTGTGACGGACTCCTTAACGATAAATCAACACGGGCTAAGTGATCCAAATCATTATAGCGCCTGTTATGACCAAGAAATGCTTTATATCCCATTATGCATTTTCAGTGGATAAACCCAAGCTCACCAGCTCATATTTCGAACAACCGGAATATTATTTTTTTGTGAGCGTACAAGTTTTTTCCGCATCAGACCTAGCCACAACATCCTTGATGTAGCACTATTTTGGTATGCGCTTGTCTGAATCTGTTGTCTACGCTATTACTGCAACTGGCTCCATTGTGCTGTGTTGCGTGCTGTTCCTCACGGGATCAGCAGCCGTCAAACCCAAACCCGCCAGCCGCGCCGTCGCCGCCGAAGCCACCACTATGACCACCACCGCTGCCGACGACCCCAGCGACGAAGCCGACGAGCCGGCCGAAAGCACCGAAAAACCCAAACCTGAAACCCTAGGCGAAGCCCTAGAAGTCGGCGACGCCAGCTACGACCCCACCGAAGCCGGATTCAACCTCTTCGACCCCTGCAAAGAAATCACCACGCAGCAATGGGAACAACTCGGCTGGAAACCCGCAGAAGACTCCCTCATTCGCACCTACCACGACCGCAAATCCTGCGCCTTTGTTCCCGCCGGCAACCACCCTGATTGGCGCAGCGGCTTCGTCGAAGCCGACATCGTCACCGACGAACAATTAGACAAGCAAGAACTCCTGATCACCGACGTCAAAGTGACCGCCCCCGAAGGCTTCTACCTATACAAACTCGACAAAGACGAAAACGAATTCTTCTGCTCCGCCGCAGTGAACACCAACCGCGGCCGCCTCAGCTTCACCTTCGGCGCAAACCCCGAAACCAAAACCGAAAAGAAACGCACCTGCCAAACCGCAACAGACATCCTGCGGGACGCCCTAGACATCAAACTGTCCTAACACAAAAAACCAGCATCCGGGGAAACCCCCGGATGCTGGTTTTATCACGCCTAACGGCCGCTTAGAGGTCTAAGTCCGCAGCGAAATCACCCGTTTCTAGGCGATCCTTAATTGTCGCAGTGAACCGGCCCGCATCAGCGCCATCAACCACCTGGTGATCATACGTAAACGGAATGTAGCACATCTGGCGGATGGCGATGGCGTCGATGCCGCCCTCGCTGATCACCACCGGGCGCTTCTGAATAGCAGCAGTGCCCAGAATGCCAGCCTGCGGCGGCACCAATACCGGCGTATCCGACAACGCACCCTCAGAACCAATATTCGTGATGGTGAACGTAGCACCAAACAACTCATGCGGCTTCAGCTGGTTATTCCGAGCCCGATCAGCCAAATCCGCAATTGCCTGCGCAATCTGCGGCAACGTCAACTCCTGGGCCTTATGAATCACCGGCGTGAGCAACCCACGCGGTGTATCCACCGCAATGGCCACATTGACATCAGCGTGGTAGGTCATTTCCTTCGTCTCTGCGTTATACGACGCATTCACATTCGGATGGCTCACCAACGCCTCAACCGCAGCCTTCACGAAGAACGGCAAGTACGTGAGGTTCACACCATACTTCGCCTGGAATTGCGGCTTAGCCTGCTTACGCAGCTCCGCAACCTTGGTCACATCCACTTCTTGCAGGTGTGTGAGCTGCGCAGAAATCTGCAACGCTTCCACCATCTTGGCGGCCGTGATCTCCCGAATCCGGTTGACCTTCTGCGTGGTGCCAATCAAATCAGCCTTGGCCGGATCCACTGACTTGGTGGACCAATTTGCCCGCGGGCCGGATGGTGCAGCAGAAGCAGCAGCGGCCGCGGCGGCTGGTTCTTCTGGGGCAGCAGCGCGTGCCACGGCATCCAACACGTCTTGCTTCCGGATGCGGCCACCAATGCCCGTGCCGGTCACAGCAGACAGATCCACGCCATGCTTATCGGCAAGCTTGCGCACCAACGGAGTCACGTAAGGAACTTTGCCAGTGTTGACGGCCGGCTTAGCGGCTGGGGCAGCAGGTGCTGCCGGGGTGGCTGGCGCAGCGGGTTCTGGCGCCGGGGTTGGTTCCGGCTCAGGCGCAGTAGGAGCAGCAGGCTCGGCAGTTGGTGCCGGTTCTGGCTCTGGTTCCGGCGTGGGCTCCGGGGCTGGCGCGGGGGTGGCAGGAGCTGCACCTTTTTCACCGATGCGTACGATCACGTCACCGACGTCCACGGTGTCATCTTCCTCGAACAGGATTTCGACGATGGTGCCTGCGACAGGGGAGGGAACCTCGGTATCAACCTTGTCGGTGGACACCTCCAAAAGAGCATCATCAACTTCGACGGTATCGCCCACAGCCTTGAGCCATTGGGTGATGGTGCCTTCAGTGACGGATTCGCCCAGTTCCGGCATGACCACATCAGTCACAGCGTCACCAGCCGCCGGGGCAGCTGCCGCGGCTGGCTCAGGAGCTGCTGGGGCAGCGGGAGCTGCAGGCGCAGCAGCCGGGGTTGGCTCTGGCTCTGGGGCGGCCGCAGCGGCAGCGGGTTCTGCTGGTGCTTCGCCGGCCTCGCCAATAACCGCGATGACGTCGCCGACATCAACGGTGTCATCCTCCTGGGCGCGGATTTCCAATAGGACACCAGCGACGGGGGAGGGGACTTCGGTATCAACTTTATCGGTGGATACTTCAAGTAGAGGTTCATCAACGGATACGGTGTCCCCTACAGTCTTTAACCATTGTGTGATTGTGCCTTCAGTAACGGATTCGCCCAGCTCGGGCATCACAACGGAGTGCGCCATTGTTGTCATGACTCCTAGAAATTCTTGTTGTATAAATTCTTAATACCCTATGAGACTACCTTTTTTAAGCGCGTAATGTGACTTTTGAGGTCAGTCATATCAAATATTCCCCCTACAATTGCCTATTGTGTTCAATTTCTTTCGCAGAAAAGGTACAAAATCTAACCTAAAACCCGCCCGCGGACCAGGGGAGACCATCCGCAAACCCGACCTGGAATACTTAAAACAGTGGGTCCAGGATCGACCCATGGTGGAGGCTTTTATAGAGCCTGAAACCTTGGTTAATGAAATGTCTGTTGTGCTCGTGGATGTCACAGGGGACTTCACCCGCCGCTACATCGGTGGCCCCAAGGGTATTGACGTGGTGGCACGTGAACTGCAAGTTCCCGTTTACGATGTGGAGGAAACTGGTTATCCGCAGCGGATGCGAGAAAAAATTGAGCGGGATCGTATTCTCCGCAAACGGGAGGAACAACGAAAACGCCGCGAAAAATTTGATCGCGGCGAGTCCGTGTGATGCAGCAGGCGGCGTCGAAAAGCTAAGCGCTCAAATTAGATAAAAACTGTACAAATGTGCGAACCGGAACCCCGGTCCCCCGTGCGGGGGTAAAACCGTGGGGGGAGTTGGTGTTATACGAGGGTCCCGCAATATCAAGATGCGCCCACGTGATGCCTTCCCCAACAAATTCCCGCAGGAAGCAACCCGCCGCCAGCATGCTGCCGGCGCTCCGAATCCCGTTGACGTTGCGCAAATCCGCAACGGGGGACTTCATGGATTCGGCGAGCTCCTCCGGCAGGGGCATAGCCCAGGCGTTTTCATCAACGGACCGGCCGATGCTTGCCAGCTCAGCGGCGAAATCCTCCGCACCCATGACACCAGAGGTGCGGTTACCCAGCGCCATGATCTGGGCTCCCGTGAGGGTAGCGGTATCAATCAAGTAATCTGGCTTATCCTCGCTGGCCAGCACCAAGGCATCCGCCAAAACCAGGCGGCCTTCAGCATCCGTATTCAGGATTTCCGTGGTGGTGCCACCGTAATGCGTGATCACATCACCCGGCCGGTAAGCAGCACCGTCGGGCATATTTTCCGCCAGCGAGACCGTGGCCGTGACCGCAACATTAAGCTTTAGCCGGGACGCCGCAACGATGGTGGCAATCACTGCGGCGGAACCACCCATGTCGGAGATCATGTTGTCCATTTGCGCGGATGGCTTGATGGAAATACCGCCGGTATCGAACGTAATGCCTTTGCCCACCAGGGACACATGCTTCTTGGCCTTCCGCGGCCGGTAGCGCAACTGCACCAACCGTGGTTTGCGCTCCGAACCCAGACCAACCGCCAGGATGCCGCCGAAACCCTGCTTTGCCAGCTGCTTTTCGTCGCGGATGTTCACATCCAAACCGTATTCCTTGGCAATCTCAGCGATCACCGCAGCGTAGCTTTCCGGATACAAATGCGAGGATGGTGCATTGATCAAATCGCGGGTGAGATTCACCGACTCCGCAATGATGCTGGCCTGCTCAACCGTAACTTTCGCAGCCTTAGCTGCGGACTTATCGACGAGCACCACGATGTCCGCCACCGGCGCAGGATCACTTTGCGACTTCAGCCCGGTGTACTTATAGGCACCCAACAGTGCGCCTTCGACCACTGCCTGCACATCGACATCGTCCAGGACAAACACAGCCGTATCCACACCAGCCAGGGAACGCGCCACCACGCCGCTGGCGCGCCGCAGCCCGGTGCTCGTGATCTTATCGCTGGGGCCCAAACCCACCGACACTACGAAATCAGCAGCCACACCAGCCGGTGCCGGAATCCGGTTTACTTCCTCGGGTTTGCCGGTGGCGCCCACTGCGGCCAGGCCTTGTTGAATTGCTGTTTCCGCTGCATCGTCCAGGAAGCCGGTTGCTGCGAGCTCTACGCCGTCGGCACCCGCGCTGACGGGAACGATGAGGGCGTCATATTCTTTGGGGAACTTATTGGCTAAGGTCACTGCGGTTTTTGCACCGGTTGCGGGCAAGGAAAAACTAGTCACATGGTCCTCCGTGAGTAGGTGAAAAGAAAACGATTATCACATGGTTTATTGACCGTGATCTACCCTACTCGCTTTTTTGACAAAGATTTGCAGCCAGCGGGCCAACCACGTGCCAGCCAGCGGGCCGTCGCCAGTACCACTTACACCAAGACCGGTGTAAGTTCTTCTTACATGATTACCTTTAACCACACACCTAATCCCCAGCCGGTATCAGATGAGCGAGTGGCTGAAATCCTCACCAAACCCGGTTTCGGCAAATACTTCACCGACCACATGGTGACCATTGATTGGGATCAAGAACAGGGCTGGCACAATGCCCAAGTTACTGCGTACCAGCCCCTGGAGCTCTCACCGGTGGCCAGCGTTTTGCACTACGGGCAAGCCATTTTTGAGGGGCTCAAAGCCTACCGCCAGCCCGACGGCAGCATTAAGACATTCCGCCCGGATGAAAACGCCGCCCGTTTCCAGCGTTCGGCCCAGCGCATGGCGATGCCGGAGCTGCCCATTGACGTGTTTATCGAATCCCTGAAGCAGCTCGTGGAGCTTGATCAGCGTTGGGTCCCTGCCGCCGGCGGTGAGGAAACTCTCTACCTGCGGCCCTTCATGTTTGCAACTGAGCCGACGCTTGGTGTTAGCCCGTCCGCAACCTACAAGTACGTGCTGGTTGCTTCGCCCGCTGGCGCCTATTTCGCGCGCGGCATCAAGCCGGTTTCGGTGTGGCTGTGCGAGGACTACGTTCGGGCCGCCCCCGGTGGCACCGGTGCTGCCAAGTTCGCCGGCAACTATGCTGCCTCCCTGATCGCCCAGGCACAAGCCACCGAAAAGGGCTGCGATCAAGTCGTGTGGCTTGACGCACATGAGCACAAGTACGTCGAAGAAATGGGCGGCATGAACCTCATGTTCGTCTACGGCGGCGACACTCCCAGCATCGTGACGCCCAAGCTCTCTGGCTCCTTGCTGCCCGGTGTCACCCGCAAGTCCCTGCTGCAGGTGGCGGAAGATTTGGGCTACAGCGTGGAAGAGCGACTTATCAGCACCGATGAATGGCAAACCGGTGTGGCAAACGGCGACATCACCGAAACCTTTGCCTGCGGTACTGCCGCTGTGGTTACTCCCGTTGGCTTGGTCAAATCCACCCATGGTGACTTCACCATCAACAACAATGAATCCGGCGAGATCACCATGAAACTACGGGAGTACCTCACCGGTATTCAGCGCGGCAGCGTTGCCGATGCTCACGGTTGGATGCACACCCTGGTATAGCTTTCGCTTTTCGACGCCCTACCTTCCGCCATATCTCACTGAAGCGGAAGGAGGAACGTCGAAAAGCAAGCAAGCACGCACACGAAAACGGTGGAGCTGATCTCCAAGATAAACCCGCAGGTATCCCCATTGAGTCCGGCAAACCGCTTGTGACAATGCTTCGCCAACACAACGGCCGTCAGCACGGACAGCACCACAGCAGCAGTGACAAGCGGCCAGGAAAACCCCAGCACCCACAACGCCGGCATGATGACCAGCAGCCACGCCGCCCACCACCATGGTTTGACCGTGCCCACGATCAAGGCACCAAACCCTGTGTCCTTCATGGGTTTGAAGCCCTCCAGCACCCCAATGATGGTGCACCACCGGCCAATAACCGGCATGAAAAACACCAACTGCCAGGGCAAAACCGCAATCGCCGCCGCCTGTGACAACAACACAAGCAAGGCCGACCCCATGCCAATCAACCCCGCATGCGGATCCGCCAGAATCTCCCGGGCCTTAGCCGGCTCCGCGTAAGAGCCTAGCGCATCGGCAACATCTGCCAGGCCATCCATGTGCATGAACCGGGTGAGCAATTGCAATGCCACTACCACCAGCACCCCGGCCAGCAGATAATTAGTGCCCAGCGTGGCAAAACCCCAGCGCAAACCAGCCGCAACGGCACCCAAAAAGATGCCCACCACCGGCAAACTCACCATCACCCGGGCGCCCGTGATGCGATCGAACGCCGTCGCCCCCTGAACCGGAATGATCGTCAACCACGACAACGCCGTGAGCGGCCCCTCAATGAGCGCCGGCTTGTGCGAACCCGGCTGAAACTGCGCTTTGCCACTCATCATTTACTCATCGCCGGCGGGCATTACGATACTTTGTTCGAAACCTGGGCGGATTCAAACGTGGCCATATCATTCATGATATTGGCTGCCATCCGCACCAACGGAAACGCCGCCGCAGCACCAGAACCCTCACCCAGGCGCAAACCCAGATCCAACAACGGCTCCAGCTTCAAATAATCCAACGCGAAATCATGCGCCGGCTCCGCCGAACGATGCCCCGCCTGCATCCACTTGCGCGCCCCCGGCGCCAGCTGTTCGGCCAAGACTGCCGCCGCCGTGACCACGACGCCATCCAGCAGAATCGGCGTGCGCCGCACCGCGGCCTGCGCCAAGAAGGCCGCCATGGCCGCCAACTCTGGGGAGGTTACTTTGCGCATCACGGTAAGCACATTGCCTTTGTCTTTCCGGGCCCGGAACATGGCATCCCGGACGACCGCAACTTTGCGTTTCCACCCTTCGTCGTCCACGCCGGAACCCCGGCCCGTCACCACTACGGGCTCCGTATTGGTGAACAGCCCAATGATGACTGTCGAGGGGGAGGTGTTGCCGATGCCCAGGTCCCCAGCCATGAGCAGATCCGCCCCGTTGTCGATCTCCTCATCGGCAATGCGTTTGCCCACGTTAATGGCCGCAACCAGCTCTTCTTCCGTCATGGCGTCTTCCACATCAATGCAGCCGGATGAGCGTCGCACCCGATCCGGGCTGTCGGCATCGTGGTCAAGCGACACATCCGCCACCCGAATCCCAATGCCGGATTCATTAGCAATGGCATTCACGCCCGCGCCTCCGGCGGCAATATTGGCCGCCATCTGCATGGATACTTCTTTGGGGTAGGGGGACACGCCCTTGGCGGCGATGCCGTGGTCGCCGGCGAAAACTACCAACCTAGGTTGGGTGATCTTCTTCGGCGGTATTTGATCTTGGCAGGCTGACAACCACACGCCTAAGTCTTCCAGCCGCGCCAATGAACCGGTGGGTTTGGTCAGGGTGAGCTGGAAATCGCGGGCCTGACTGGCGGTATTGGCATTTGGGGCGACAACTTTGGGGAAAAACTCAGCTGCTTGCATGAGAACCTTTCGTCATTTCAATTTCAGGGGGAGTCCGGCGGCCACAAAAAACACCTGATCGCACACCTGTGCGATCTCGGTGTTGAGTGCGCCAAGTTCATCACGGAACAATCGGCCCGCACGGTGCTCCGGAATGACACTCATGCCGACCTCAGGGCTAACAATAATCAAATCTTGCTCGGGAGGAAACGCCGCAATGGCCGCAACAAGCCCAGCACAATCCGCAGCAACTGTGCCACGCGCCGCTTCCCATGCTTGTCGACGATCCAGCACGTGGGTGAGCCAAGTGCCTACATCATCAATGAGGACGGTGGGGGAGGGGTGCGCCGCGCGCAGCACATCAACAGCATCGGTGGTGTCTTCCGTCTGCCAGGAATCCGGGCGCCGCGCCCGATGCTCCTGAATGCGCTCGGCGAAATCATCATCACCCGGCCATGGCCGCGCTGTTGCTACATATAGGCAGGTATTGGTAGCGACCAACTGCTCCGCGAAAGCAGACTTACCCGACCTGGCCCCACCAAGAACTAACGTACGCACTATGCTACAGTGTCACCCACCTTGACCCGCGGCTTAGGTGTACGCCACCGGCGTATTTGCGACGACCGGCCGAATGCATAAAACCCAATGGCAAACCGCTTCTCCGTAGTATCCGGGAACTTCTCTTTCACAATGCGATACGCCTTGCGGCCCAAGAACACCGCCTCAGTGAAGAAGATCAGCATCACAAACATGGAAATGGTGGAAACCGTAGTGGAAATCCGGGGATACGCATTGGTGAGCATCAACAACACCAACAACGTGAGTGCAAACGGCATGACATAGTTATTCAACTGCCGGCCGGAATCCACAATGTCACGCACCAAGGCCCGCTCCGGGCCCTTATCGCGGGCCAACAAATATCGCTCCTCGCCAGCATCCATGGCTTTTTGAGCAGCCTGCTGACGCTGCTTACGCTCCGCCTTGGCATCAGCTTTGTACTGCTTCCATTCCGCTTTCGTCATGGAGGCCTTTAATTCTTTCCGCTTCTTACGCGACTCGGAATAAGAATCAGCTGGGGTAAAGCGCGCTTCAAACGAATTGGTGTTGCTGCGCCGGGCTTGCTCCCGCTTGGGGGTGGCGTGCCCTTTCTTTGGGGTATGGGCTTTAGATTTCTGTGAAGAAGATTGTTGCGAAGAATCCACCCACATAGCGTACCCAGAATCTGCCAATAAACGACAATGGCGAGACTGCGAGACAATTTTCACATGCTGAAGATATGAATAAAAATACAATGTGGTTTTTATTGGTTATTATGTGAGATTGATCGCTTCAGGGGTGTTGCTACCAGTGCCTATGCCCCCAAATTGTCCGGATGGACCCTATAAAAAAGTAATTCCGGGGGTAAAAGGAGGGGGAGTGAAGTGATAAAGATAGCCTAGGAACTCTGGACAATTTTCAGAAACTGGGCATAATGGGGCAGAAGGAACTTTTTGCTTTAATTATGAGGAGTTACTAATGACAGCACCTACATCAAACACTGGCGTTATCTTGACTGAGGCTGCGGCTGCAAAAGCCAAGGCTTTATTGGATCAAGAAGGGCGGGACGACCTGGCATTACGCATTGCGGTACAACCCGGCGGCTGTGCAGGTCTGCGCTACCAGCTCTTCTTCGACGATCGGGAATTAGACGGAGATAAGATTGATCTTGTCGGCGGTGTTTCGCTGGTGGTTGATAAAATGAGCGTCCCATACCTTAATGGTGCTCGTATTGACTTTGCAGACACCATTGAGTCGCAAGGCTTTACCATCGAAAACCCCAACGCAGGTGGTTCCTGCTCCTGCGGCGACTCCTTCAATTAAAGCAAAATAAAAACCCGGCGCCTGTGGTTCAGGTGCCGGGATTTTTTATGCCTAAAAGCGGCGAACTAGCTTTCGCGTTGATGGTTGTGAGCTTTAGGGCCGGGATTGGGGGTATGGATGGATTGAGCTTTGGCTGTATGGTGGGTAAAAGATAAAGAATCGCTATGAAAGGTGGACGGATATGTCTGTACCACTTACCAATGGGCAAATTAATCCTGGTATTAAAAATGATGCGGATGAAGAAATTTTGGTGCAAATATTTTCTGGTCTCGATGATCGATATGAGAAGGAATTACAGCGTGTAGTCAATCAGATGGCTGCTGCAAATCGTCTTCGTGAGGAAAGTGAAAATAATTCATAATACTTGGGTTTTGATCATTCCCTATCCTCACAAAAATAGGTGGGCAAGAGCTACATGAAATCTTTCCAACATGATCAGAGCCCATTTTTTTGCCATGCAGATACAGGGGCAGCGTTAACAGATCTTTCTGCAGCTAACCGCATAGTGATTTATTGTGGTGCTGGTGTCACATATGATCTCACCGGACTTGGCTGGGATGGACTTGTTGAAGCGATTTTTGAAGAGGCCAAAGATGATGCAGCGGAATACAACAGTGAGATAGATCATTTGATCTCATGTTCTAGCTTAGAAGCTAAACAAAAGGCCTCAATGGTTATGGCTTATCTGCAGGTTCTGGGGCGAATCTCGGCCGAACTATCGAGATCGTTACTACAAATTATGATGTATATGTTCTTGACGCTTTCCGTGAGTATATTACTAAGGCCCAAAAGCAAGGCCAACCTACTCCTGAAGTCGTTTCCAATAATTTGAAAACTAACTCCGAGAAACAAGAAATCCCTAGATCAGGTGAGAATCCTGGAAAAATTATTGTCACATTTTTACATGGGAGAGTAGACAGATCTGGGAATGACTCAAGTTCCTCTGGAGATATTGTTTTTTCTGAATACTCATATGCGCAGACAAGGGAAACTAGTGTTTCGTATTTGACTGAGCAAATAAAGCGTAGTGCTTTTCTTGCTGTGGGCTCTAGTCTGTTAGATGAACCACTAATTGAGGCTCTTGCGAATACTAAAAAAGAATCCACTCTCCCTCGTTATGCGCTAGTTACTTTGCCGTTGGCTCTGAACTCGGATGCAGATGATGATGAAAAGGCTGCAAGAATACATACTGCTTTAACTTATCGTGGAAAAATATCGGCTTGGAGATTTTGCAGCCCGCCAATTTTTCGCAGGTTGCGCAGTTTATGGAGGAGCTCACTATCTACGCCCTTTGTTCTCATAACGGGCGGGAAATTCCTTCGGGCATCAAGTACCCTCAGCGGTTAAGTGATTGGATCCAAAAAAAAATTCTGACAAGTTAGTGACAGAAGAGTATTTACTCCGCATATACAAGCCCCTTTCATTCGCTAAAAAAGTTATCACTAAACCTGAGGACTTTCTAGAAATCTCTGACCCTAAAATCTTCATACTATCAGATGATGAGGTTGTCAAACTAGAATTTTGGGTTAGATTGTCGGCATCTGTTTCTTCTCAGCGCAGAAACCTGACGGTGATAGCAAATTCTGCAGGGCCAATTTTTGATATTAATTGTTTCAGAGAAGAGCCGATTCGACGACATAGTCAAGTTGCCTCAGTTCGTGCCTTTAACGCAGGTAAACCAATGAAAATTGGGATTGAAGATCTTAAACATGGTCCTGGTGGTTCTAGATGGAAGTCATTCTTTTGCGTGCCAATTTTTCATGAAGAAGAATATGAATCAGCAATTATGACCATCCCTGTTGGGTGCGTAACCATCAGCTCAACTTTGCCGCTCAGGCAACCAGATGATCAACAGCCAGCTGCATTTTTGATTCTGTAGAACTTGAACGTGAGCACTATGAACGCTTGGTTAAAGCTCTAGAGGGGTTAGGAGATATGTTGCTTAGGGGTCCCCAGTACTAGTCTAAAAATTCAGGATATTTATCAATTGGAAATCCCAGGTTAAAGGCCAAAAAATTAAGCAAGCAAAAAGGGGCAGCTGCCGGCTGGCAACCGCCCCCGTGGGCTCGTCGACAAGCAAGCGTCGAAAAGCTTAGAGGTAAACCGGGTATTCCTTTTCCTCAATGCCGGGATCAATGCGATTTTCCACAAAAATGCCGTACCACACCATGAACGCCAGCACGGTCCACAGCCGGCGGGAGTGATCCGTCACCTCATTGCGATGCTCCTGCAGCATCTCAACCAACGCCTTCTTATCGAAAATATCATCGGTTTGGGAATCGTTGATGGTATCCATCGCCCAGCCGAACAACTCATCGCCCGCCAACCAATGCCGCATCGGCACCGGGAAGCCCAACTTACGGCGGTTCAGCACGTGCGCCGGCACAATCTGCTCCATGGCCTTCCGCAGCGCGTACTTGGTGGTGCCGTGGCTGATCTTGAGATCATGCGGAATGGTTTCCGCCACCTCAAACACCACTTTATCCAGGAACGGCACCCGCAATTCCAACGAATGCGCCATGTTGATTTTGTCGGCCTTGACCAAAATATCGCCGCGCATCCACGTGAACAAATCAAGGTGCTGCATCCGCGCCACCGGATCCATGTGCGCCGACTGGGCGTAAATTGGGGCGGTTACTTCCCGGTGATCCCAATCCCGAGTGGCCCACGGAATCACCCGCTGCATTTGTTCGAAATTAAACGACCGGGCATTACCGTAATAGCGCTCCTCCATGGTCATGGAACCGCGCTCCAAAAGCGACTTCCCCTTCACCCCATGCGGCAGCAACTGCGACAGCCGGTGTATGCCCTTGCGCAGCGGCGACGGCATGTACTCAAACGGCTTGAGGGAAAGCGGTTCCTTATAAATGGTGTAGCCGCCGAACAGTTCATCCGCGCCCTCCCCCGACAGCACCACCTTGACGTGCTTGCGGGCCTCCTGCGCCACGAAAAACAGCGGCACCAATGACGGATCCGCCACCGGATCATCCAAGTACCACATGATCTTCGGAATCGCGTTGATGTACTCCTCTGGGGACACAATCTTCACGATGTGCTCCACCCCAATGGCCTTCGCCGACTCGGCCGCCACATCCACCTCGGAATAGCCTTCCCGCTCAAAACCCGTGGTGAACGTGAGCAGATTCGGGTTGTGCCGCTTCGCCAGCGCCGCAATCGCCGTCGAATCAATGCCCCCGGACAGAAACGACCCCACCGTGACATCAGCACGCATATGCTTTTCGACGCTATCCTCCAACGCCCGCGCAATGCGGTTGAACAGATCCTGCTCTTGGGACTTCGGAATGTGCTGCGCCGGGAACTGCGGCCGGAAGTAGCGGGTTTGTTTTAGCTCGCCGCCTGGTTTGATGATGCCCGTGCAGCCCGATTCCAGCCGCCGAATGCCCTTGTGCAGGCTCTCTGGCTCCGGGGTGTACTGCAAATCAATGTAGTGTTCGATGGCACGCTTATCCAGCTCCAGGAGCAGGCCGATATCGTCAGCCATGTTCAAAATGCACTTCTTTTCCGAAGCAAACACGGTGCCTTTATCGGTGGTGGCGTAGTACAGCGGTTTAATGCCGAACGGGTCGCGGGCTAAAAATAATTGCTTTTCGACGCTGTCCCAAATGGCAATGCCGAACATGCCGCGCAAATGCCGCACCACATCCGTACCCCAATGGTGGAAACCCACCACGATGGGCTCGCCATCGCCCTCAGTATTAAATTCGTATCCTAGATCGGCGAGCTCTTTGCGCAGCTCAATATAATTATAGATTTCGCCATTGAAAGTCATTGCGTACCGATTAGGCTGGTCCGCCGGCCCCCACTGCAAGGGCTGGTGGGAATGCTCTAAGTCGATAATGGAGAGGCGATTGAAACCAAACACCGCGTCGTCGTCGTGCCAGCTGCCTGCCTCGTCTGGTCCGCGGTGGCGCATGCATGGCAAAGCCGTTTCTATTGCTCCCACAAATTGGGCTGCGTTACTGGTTGCGGTGAGCATGCCAAGAAGTCCACACATAGAAAGCGGAATCCTCCTTATAACTGATGGGAAAGGGTGTCCGCATAAGGGTACTCCTATATTGAAGGCGAGGGCATCTTTATCGGGTGGTCTCGGGTGGTTTTATTGAAAATATTTTTGTGTCATTGGGGTGTTGGTCGCAGAAATATAGCTGGTGGCATGCTATCAACGGGGGTAACATCGGGCCAAAATTGTGGGCATCCAAAAGGTTGATTAACCAAAAATTGCGTGTGATTTAAATAACAGCTGGGTGGTGGGTAGTCGGGGGCAGGTTTAGAAACCCCTAGAAAAAGCGCGATGTGACAATATTGGCCCCGTTTGGGTGGCTGGTGGAAAAATTCAAAGTTCCTGAAAACTGCCAGTAATGCAGTATTCTGCGATAAGAGACGTGGTTAAAGACTTAACTATTAGGAAGGCAGACGCGCGTGAAACAACAGCACAAGCGTAAGGTAGTGCTCGGCAGTTTGTTAGGGCTGGGTGGCCTTACCCTGGCAGGTTGTGATGTTGATGCCCCCGGTGGGGCATTAGGGTGGTTCCTCGGAATGGGTTGGCCCAAGGGCATTACCCCTGAAGCAACAGCCATGCACAACTTTTGGGAATGGGTCTGGGTAGTGGCCTGGACCATTGGTTTTATCATGTGGGGCCTGTTCATTTACAGCATGATTGCCTTCTCTGCGAAGCGGGCTAAGAAAGCCGGTAAAGATGAATTCCCTCGCCAAACCCAGTACAACATCCCCCTGGAATTGGTGCTCACCATTTTCCCGATCATCGTTGTGATGAGTCTGTTCTTCTTCACCGTTCAAACCCAAGACAAAGTCACCGCTTTGGACAAAGACCCCAAAGTAGTGATGGATGTTACTGCCTACCAGTGGAACTGGAAGTTTGGCTACCAGAAAGTCGCTGCTGAGCTCAGTGGCGACGGCCAGGAATACCAGGGCACTGATAAAGAGCGGCAAAAACTCGCTGAAGAATCCAAGGTTGACCCCAATGGCAAGAACCCCATCAATGGTCGTTCTAAATCCGACGTGTCATACCTACACTTCAACAAGATTGAAACCCTGGGCACCACGCAAGAAATCCCAGTGATGGTTCTGCCCTCTAATACCCCCATCGAATTCCAATTGGCGTCCGCGGATGTCAGCCACGCTTTCTGGGTACCAGAATTCTTATTCAAGCGTGATACATATTCCCACCCCGAGGAAAACAAGCAAGAGCGACGCTTCCAGATCGAAAAGATTGAAAAAGAAGGCGCTTTCGTGGGTCGCTGTGCAGAAATGTGCGGCACCTACCACGCGATGATGAACTTCGAAGTGCGAGTGGTTTCCCCAGAGAAATTCACCCAGTATCTTGAATACCGGAAGCAAAACCCCGATGCCCCGAATTCAGAGGCCTTGGAAAGCATCGGTGAACCAGGATTTGCTACCACCACATCGCCTTTCAATTCCGACCGTGCTACCCGTGACGGCGATAACTTTGTCAACAACAACAGCTAAGGAGAACTACCATGCGCGTTGGTTCAAAAATTATGTATGGGATTGCCGTCTTCTTGGTGGTCGTCTCGGTGCTGTACTACGTAGCCACGATGTACGTGGATGATTCTGCGAACCTGTACCGTCAAGACGGTGGCACCTTTAACTTTGAATGGGCCGGTGGTGTGTCTCTCATCCTGGCGGCAGCCCTGGCCTTGATGTTGGGTGGATATCTTCACTTCACGGAAAAGCGCATTGACGTGCTGCCGGAAGACTGGGAAGAAGCAGAAATTGCCGATGGCGCTGGCACCCTGGGCTTCTTCTCGCCCCACTCAATTTGGCCGGCTGCTATGTCCGGCGCGGTCGCAGTGTTGGGCTTTGGCATCATCTTCATGCACTACTGGTTAATTGCTTTGGGTGCAGTGCTCTTGATTTACACCACCGTCATGCTGAACATGCAATACGGTTTGCCTAAAGAAAAGCACTAATCTACGTCTTTACCCCCACCCCATGAGCAGAAATGCTGTGGGGTGGTTGGTGTTTATGGGGTGATGGTACATCGACGGGGGTAGAAGCGGGTGGGGTTATAGCGGGGGCTGAGTAAGGGCTGGTGGTGGCGTATGATCATCCGGTTTAGTCGGATGGGGCTGCTGAAAAG
>JAUMZY010000020.1:11685-29159 GCA_030527885.1 Corynebacterium sp. | reverse complement strand
TTGATAAGGAGGGAGTCATCACTACACACCTCTTTTTCACGCTTTCGAACCCCAACGTTCAAACGTCGAGCTTATTGAATTATGGTTAGACTGTGACGGTAATCCAACCAATCATGAGATTACCGTGAAACAGCAAAGGACCACTTCATGAGCACTATCCCTACCATCACCTTGGGTGATGACCTCAAAGTCAGCAAACTTGGTTTCGGTGGCATGTCCATCACTCACGTCTACGGCCCCACCAGTACCGAAGACGCCACAACCGCCCTGAACGCCGCCATTGACCAGGGAATCAGCTTCATTGACACCGCCGATGTTTATGGCGATCCCGCCGGCAGTAACGAAGAACTCATCGGAACCGTACTCAAAAACTGGGAGCGAGATGAAATTCAATTGGCCACCAAATTCGGCATCACTGGCCTGGATCTCAAAACTGGCATGACAATGCGTGGCGACCGCGATTATTTGTGGCAGTGCTGTGAGAACTCCTTACGGCGCCTTGGAGTGGACCACATTGACTTGTACTACATGCATCGGCGTGAGCTCAGCCGTCCCATTGAGGACACCGTGGCAGCCATGGCTGAATTGGTGGAGGAGGGAAAAGTGCGTCACCTGGGTCTTTCCGAGGTGACTGCGGATGAACTCCGCGCGGCCCACAGCGTTCACCCAATCGCAGCGGTGCAAAGCGAGTGGAACGTGTGGTCCCGTGACGTCGAAAAGCATGTGGTGCCATAGGCCAGTGAACTTGGGGTGGGGTTCGTACCGTATTCCCCGCTGGGGCGTGGTTTCCTCACTGGTCAGTTGCACAAGGATCAGGTGAAAAGCTCCGTCTTGGCAAATCAGCCTCGTTATGACCAGCATTTTGAGGAAAACCAAACTCTTGTATCGGTGATTGAAAGCATCGCCCAGCAGCATGGTGCGACCGCTGCGCAAATTGCGCTGGCGTGGCTGTGGCAGCAGGAGGAGCGTTATGGCTTGCCGGTGGCGCCCATTCCCGGAACCCGACGTGTCGAACGGGTGGCGGAAAATGCCGCTGCGGTGGAGATTCGCCTCACCGCAGAGCAACTTGCGGAGCTTGAAGCCATATCAAGTAGCGTCCAAGGCGACCGAAATTTCACCTTCACTAGTGCTGATTCCATCTCTAGTGGTCGGGAGTGATTAATCCACTTCCAACCGGCGGTACCGATTAACTGCCGCAAAAATCTCCTGCCGGCGGGGCCGCGCAAACAACCCTGGATGCCCATTATGCGGCGACAGCGCATCCACCCCATGGGTATTCACATCGCGGCACACGTCATCAACGAGTTCCGTTAGATCACTCTGGCCATCCGCCGCCTCAACGATGTGCCCGAAGGCATGCGCCAGCCCGCTGGTCTGTGCGGCGTCGATAAGCTGCGAAATTGCGCCCAAATCAATGTTCTGCCGCCCGTAGCGGATCTCCGACGTGCCGGCGCCTTTCGCCGGTTTGCGTTCGGGTTGTTGCCGCAACGGTCGCCGCTCCGGTTGCGCCGTAAATATGCTTGTCGACGCCTGATCGTCGGCCACCTCAGCCAGCGCGTGGGCCGCAGCCGTCACATCACTCGGCACATACGAATTCATCGCAATCACATGATCAGCCACATCGAAGAACGCCCCAGAACCCCCGGCGACCAGAATCGTGGACACCCCACGTTCCGCAAAGAGCGGACGAATCCGCTGCACAAAAGGGGTGATGGGTTCATCTTTAGCTGGGATGAGCTGCTGCATGCGGTCGTCGCGGATCATGAAGTTGGTGGCTGATGTGTCCTCATCAATGAGGAGCGCCGATGCGCCGGCCTCCAGAGCTTCCATGAGATTAGCCGCCTGCGATGTCGAACCTGAAGCATTTGTGGTGTGGAAGAATTGCGTGTCTGCGCCGGAGGGCAAATTATTAATAAATGGTGAAATATCCACCCCGGTCACTGGCCGGCCGTCTTCTGCCCGGATGCTGGTGGCGTCGGTGCGACTGATCACCCATTCCCGGCCGTCGCCTGCGATGTGCGGGTACACACCCAATTCAATTGCCCGCAATAATGTTGATTTGCCGTGGTAACCCCCGCCGATGATCACCACGATTCCTTCCGGCACACCCATGCCCGTTATTGTGTCACCACTGGGCAGCTCAAACGACACTTCCAACGATTCGGGGCTGACGAACGGCGTGGGATTATCCGTCAACGGTAAATCGGAATCCCCTGATTGCCGCGGCAAAATTGCCCCATTGCCCACAAATGCCACCAGGTTTCGCTCAGCCAACTCGGCGCGCACTGCCTCCTGGTCCCGCAGTAATCTCACATGTGCGACCAACGCTTCGGCATCAAGGTTTTCGTACAGTAGTGCGTCCTCCACCGCATCTGGCAGTTCTTCCGTGAGAGTCCGGGCTGCGGCATAACCATGAATCCGCCGCCCCCCAGCC
Organism: Corynebacterium sp.; assembly: GCA_030527885.1. GTDB lineage: Bacteria > Actinomycetota > Actinomycetes > Mycobacteriales > Mycobacteriaceae > Corynebacterium. Next base: position 26,725 of record JAUMZY010000020.1, on the reverse strand, counting down.
GGCAATTGCACGGTTATTCGCGCTTCAATCTGATTATCAGTGATCTTGATATTGGTGCGCTCTAGGACTGCCTGTGCCGGCTTGCCAATGCTGATGTCCGAATTGTGGGTGACCGCATAAAACTCCCGCATGAGGAAATCACTCACCGCTAGCCGGCCTGGGGCGTCCGCCAACAAGTCAGCCGGAATCCCAGCGGTTTCCCGGTCCACAATAACCCGCATCAATGATGGCGGGGCATATGGATCTGATTGAACCCGATCAATAGATAGCGTGAAAAAATCTAGGTCATAGCTGCCTTTGAGGCTTTTGTAGGCGCCATAGCTCTTGCCATCCAGGGATGTGATGCTGCGTTCAAGATTCCGATAAGACATGACCGCTATCCTAACCTATCGAGGAGTAGCAGGACGACGAACCAGTCGAGCATTCAAACATAATAAATAAATAAAATCATAAACCGTATACGTTGATATTATTATAAGATTTTTTTCAACTTAACTCGGGTTGGCCTTTTGCCGTGAGGGGCGCTATGGGGTGCGTGAGCTAGTCTTTTGCGAGGCTTGAAACATAATGTGACCTTGGTTTCTTTTTATTTTGAAAGCGCGCGAGGGGAAATATAATAAAGCGCCAAGAACCAAACCGGTTAACGGAAGCAGTTTTTAAGGAATACACATGAAGAAAATCGCATGCATGGCAGTCGCAGCCGCATTCACCGCAACCTTGTTCACCACCCCAGCAGCGGCGGAACAGATCAATAATGACGCATACCTCAATGACGTGTACGTGCTAAAGCATGGCCTCACCACAGCGGAAGAGGCTGCAGCCTGCCTCGCCAGCAAGCCTTCCCCTGCGTCTGACAATTGGGAGCTCACCGCCGATTGTTCTGTCCATGAGATTACCGAACAAGAGTACCAAGATGCCGTGAACCGCCGCGATGCATTTGATAACTCATTCATCGGCCGGATTTTGAACTTCTTTGCCCAACTGAAATCCTTCCTGGGCCTTTCCTCGCTGTCTTCTTAAGCGCTGAACAGCCCCCTGCCCTCACGTGCAAACGCCAACGTGAGGGCATTTTTATGCGCTGCATCCCTCCCATCCTTCGCGCCCCGGCGCAACCCGGCATCAGTGCACTGAGGACATGGGGGTAACGACCATTTCGCCCAGCCAACGCAATCACATACCATGGAGAACGTTCAAGCTAATACTGCATAACCATGAGAGGGATGCCATCATGCCTACATCTAGAACTCGTACTGCCATTATTTCCAGCGTAACCATGGTGCTCATGGTTGTGGCTGCCCCGATGGCGCACGCCCAAGGCATTCTGCCTGCAAACATCAGTCCCGAAAACGCTATCGGTACTGTCCTGGGTTCCTTGAGTTCGCTGGGTGCACTGTATCTGCTGTTGGGAACCGTGTATAACTACTTTGCGCGCAAGAGTGGCCGGCGTCAATATGATGGATCATATATTCCAAAGTTTTAACGTGGTTTTTGGTTAATACCTGATTCATCCAGTTCCGCCCGCCACCCGAGTCCAAGGAAGTATATGCCTAAAGTTCGCAGTGCTGCTCGCGCAGTGAAGTTGGTAAAAACCTATGGCACCGGTGACACTGCAGTTCATGCGTTGAAGTCAATTTCGATTAAATTTCGGAAGCGGCAATTCACCGCCATCATGGGGCCCTCCGGCTCAGGTAAATCCACCTTAATGCACTGCATGGCGGGTTTGGACCGCGTTACCCGGGGCTCCACCTACATTGGCGATACTGACCTTTCGCAACTCAACGATAAACAAATGACCGCCCTGCGGCGCGATCGTCTGGGGTTTATCTTCCAGAGTTTTAACTTGGTGCCCACCCTCACGGCTGCGGAAAACATCACGTTGCCCATGGATATCGCAGGTAAGCGCGTCGATAAGCAATGGTATGCCGAGGTGACGTCACGGCTGGGGTTGACCAAACGCCTGAAGCATCGGCCGGCGGAATTGTCCGGTGGGCAGCAGCAGCGGGTGGCGTGTGCGCGGGCGTTGGTGGCGAAGCCGGAAATCATTTTTGGCGATGAGCCGACCGGTAATCTAGATTCGAACTCATCTGCGGAAGTATTAGATATTCTACGTACGGCTGTGGATGTGTACCGCCAAACCGTTGTGATTGTCACCCACGACCCCACGGCAGCATCATACGCGGATCGGGTGGTATTCCTGGCAGACGGCAAGATTGTTAGGGCACTAACTTCGCCCACGGTGGAACAAATTCTTTGGGTGATGGGTCAACTCGAAACTAGGGGGTAAACCATGGGTCGTCATGACATACCACAGGTCAAAACCCCCAGTGGCCGCGCCACCATGCTTAAACTCAGCATCCGGTCCATTTTGGCGCACAAACTTCGGCTACTGCTCAGCGTGGTGGCTGTCATGCTGGGTACCGCCTTCGTGGCTGGCTCAATGATGTTCACCACCTCCCTCAATACCGTCTTTGATTCCGCGATCGAAGATGCATTCGATGGGGTGGATGCCGTCATCACCCCAGACCCCGCCGCAGCCGCCGCAATACTCATGAAAAACCCGGCGGATCTCAAGGCCATGGCATCCCTCGGGGGCGTGCGCACCTCCCTCATCGAAGAACTGCGCCACGACCCCGAAATCAAAAACGTTGCCATTCACGACGGCGTGAACTTGGTGTTAGCTAACGCCAACCGGGAGCCCTACCAAACCCGCGCCGGCCGCGTGCAGATCGTGTCATGGTACGACGATACCACCGCTGTCGGCGTGGGCAATAAGCTTATCGACGGGCACCTCCCCGAGAACCAAGAACAAATCGTCATCAACGCCCAAGCCGCCAAAGCATACAACATCAAAATAGGCGATACCGTGGTAGTTGTCGACCCACAGCATCAAAAAAACATGATCATCGTGGGTACCTTTGAGCCAGTAAAAACCGGTGGGGAACTAGGTTCCAACATCACTCTATCCACCAATGAAAAAGAATTCCTAGAGCTGTACACCAACGGTAAAAATATCAAATCCCTGGCGGTGGAAGGCAATACCAAACACGGTGCAGACCTCATCACGTACCTCAGCGAGAAATACCCTGGCGTGAAGTACCAACCCGGCAGCGAACTGGCAGACACACTCAACACTCAGATTAAAGATGGCCTGAAGTTCGTGAATTACTTCCTGGTGGCCTTTGGGCTGATCGCACTGCTGGTGGGCACCTTCATTATCGCAAATACGTTCGCCATGATTGTGGCGCAGCGGCTGAAGGAATTCGCCCTCATGCGGGCGCTTGGGGTGTCTAGGCGCCAACTCACCACCTCCGTGGTGATTGAAGCGTTCTTGGTGGGGCTCCTGGGGTCAGGCATCGGCATTGGCCTGGGCGTGGGGTTAGTGCAGCTGATCCAACTGGTGTTGGAATACTTCAACATGTCTATCTCTGGGGCGGGGTTGGGCCTAACCACCACGTCGGTGGCGGTGCCATTGGGATTGGGAACGTTTGTCACACTGCTCAGCGCCTGGGCCCCGGCGCGGCGGGCTGGGGCGGTGCACCCGGTGGAGGCCATGCGGTCCACGGAATCAGCCTCGGAATCGCCGTTGAAGTTGCGGACGTTCCTGGGGTTCTTGGTGTTGGCTGCGGGTTGTGCGTGTGCGGCGGCTGGGGTGATGGCGTCGGTGGCGGATTATGATACGCAAACCCGGGCGTTGGCTGTTGGGGTGGGGGCTGTGGCTGTGGTGTTGGGGGTATTTATGATCTCCCCGGCGCTGTCCATCCTGGTGGTGGGCATCATGGGGCGGATCATTGGGTTGCCGTTTCGGGCGGTGGGAAAGTTGGCTGCTACTAATTCCCGGCGGAATCCGCGGCGTACGGCTACCACGGCGTTTGCGTTGACGTTGGGGGTGGCGTTGGTGACGACCATTGGGATGTTGTCGGCGACGATGCAGCAGTCAGTGAAGGATTTGGTGAGTTCTGGGGTGCGGGCGGATTTCGTGTTGTCGAGTCCGGCGAATGGGCAGTTTCCGGTTCCGGAGGAGGCGGTGCAGAAAGTACGTTCGACTGCTGGGGTGGGGGAAGTTGTGGGGTTTGCGCAGGCGCCGGTGGTGATTGGGGTGAATGTGGATCCGGCGGCGGCTGCTAATGGCATGGTGCGTACTTTGGTGGCCGATAATGACATTTCGAAATCGGTGGATTTAGAAGGTGTGAACGGGTCGCTGAATCTGCAGGAACCGAACGTGTTTGTGGCTTTCGATGACTATGCCAGTCAGCATGGGTGGAAGATTGGGGACACGGTGCCGGTGAAGAATCTGGAGGGGAAGGATATTGCGCAGGCGAAGCTGATCGGTACTTATGGGGAAAATCGAATGATGGGGGATGTGGAGTTGTCGGCGGCGACGTTGGCTAACACACCGTACGCGCAGGAGCAGGTGTTGACGTGGCTCATGGTGACGGGGGATGGGAGTGTGTCGCAGAGTCAGTTGCGGGAGAATCTGCAGGCGGCGGTGAAGGATTATCTGGTGGTGCAGGTTCAGGATAAGAATGAATATGCTGGTCAGCGCGCTGGAATGATTAATCAGATGTTGTATATTTTGTATGCGCTGTTGGCGTTGTCGGTGCTGGTGGCCATTTTGGGCATTGTGAATACGTTGGCGTTGAATGTGATTGAGCGGCGGCAGGAGATTGGCATGCTGCGGGCGGTGGGGATGCAGCGGCGGCAGATTCGGCGGCTCATTACGATTGAGTCGGTGCAGATTGCGCTGTATGGGGCGGCCGTGGGCATTGGGGTTGGTGTGGGAGTGGGTTGGTCGTTTTTGACGGTGTTGTCCGAGGAAGGCCTGGGTACGCTGGTGATTCCGTGGGTGCAGTTGGCGTGGATGTTTGGGGCATCCGCGGTGGTGGGGGTCATTGCGGCGTGGTGGCCGGCGGGGCGTGCGGCGAAAACTCCGCCGTTGGATGCGATTGCGGCTTAGGTCGCTTTTCGACGCTCACACCAGCATCCCCAAGCTCACGGCCGCTAACCCGCCGACAAGGGTGGTGCTGAGGTAAGCGCCGAACAGGGCATATTTCTGGGATTGGAGCAAGGATCCTAGTTCGGCGGCGAGGGTGGACCAGGTGGAGAGCGCACCGGCGCAGCCGATACCGGCGGCCGCGTAGGTGAGGGAATGCGGGGCGAATAGGCGTGCGGTTATGCCGAGGATGAGGCAGGCGCACATATTGGCGATGAAGGTACAGAAGTAGGGTGGCAAAACTTTAGTCAGGAGGAAGCGGCCCATGCCGCCCAAGACCCCACCGAGGAAGACCAAAAGAATGCTCATGCGTATCGCTCCTTGAGGATATTGCCGCAGGCATGGCCAATGGCCCACGCCCCGAGGCACGTGGCGATCATGACGAGGGTATGACTAAGGGCGCTGACCATGTTGGTGGTGGTGAGGAGCAGCGCGAACGTGGAAAAGCTGGTGAAGCCACCGAGGAAACCATGGGCGAAGAACTTCTGTGCCAGGTCGTTGGGGAAGATCCACAGTGCGATGAGGAAACAGCCGAGGGCGTTGATGATAATGAGGGCGGTGGGGGCGTCGAAAAGCATGTGTGTTAGTTGCATGCGGGCGACGGCGCCGAGCCCTGCGCCGACACCTACAGCGAGTGTTTGTTTCATACTTTTGCAGCTTAATATGTGTGACTTTTTGCCGTAATTAGTGCGCTGGGCCGAAAAAAAGTAGAAGATAGAAAGTAGTTGTATTTTTCGTTTCTTTGAGGAGTTCTCTTATGGCCCATGAACGCGCCGGCCAGGTTGCTTTGCCGGAAGACCTAATTGATATTGCGGAAGTGGTCACCGCGTATTACACCCGGGTTCCTGATGTAGAAAACCCAGATCAGCAAGTAGCGTTCGGTACTTCGGGGCATCGGGGTTCATCGCTGGACACTGCGTTTAATGAAAACCACATTTTGGCCACCACACAGGCCATCGTTGATTATCGGAACGCCCAGGGCATTGGCGGTCCGATTTTTATTGGGCGGGACACGCATGCTCTGAGTGAACCAGCGCAGATTTCTGCCATGGAAGTGCTGCTTGCCAACGGTGTTGAGGTACTTGTCGATGATCGGGGTCGCTACACCCCAACCCCAGCGGTGTCGCACGCCATTTTGGCCTATAACTCCCGGCTGGCCGGCGGTGTGACAGGCACCGACCCGAAACGGGCCGATGGCATTGTGATCACGCCCTCCCACAATCCGCCGCGTGACGGTGGCTTTAAATACAATCCACCCAACGGCGGCCCGGCTGATACGGATGCCACAGACTGGATTGCCGAGCGCGCCAACAACCTGCTGCGGGACGGGCTGAATGGTGTGAAGCGGGTGAGCGTTGCAGGTGTGCTGGACCCGCGGGCCACGAAGTACAATTACCTGGACACATATGTGGCTGACTTGCCCAATGTGGTGAATCTGGATGTCATTCGGGAATCTGGGTTGCGCATCGGTGCCGACCCGATAGGTGGCGCCTCCGTGGATTATTGGGGCGCCATCGCAGAAGCCCACAACCTGGACCTGACCGTGGTGAACCCGCTGGTTGATGCCACCTGGCGGTTCATGACGCTGGACACCGATGGCAAGATCCGCATGGACTGCTCCAGTCCCAACTCCATGGCATCGTTGGTGCACAATCGTGACAAGTACGATTTGGCCACCGGCAACGATGCGGACTCCGACCGGCATGGCATCGTCACCCCGGATTATGGGTTGATGAATCCAAACCACTACCTGTCAGTGGCCATCGACTACCTGTTTGCACACCGGCCTGGCTGGTCCACGGATGCGGTGGGCAAGACCCTGGTGAGCTCCACAATGATTGACCATGTGGTGGCTAACTTGGGCAAGAAGTTGGTGGAAGTGCCAGTTGGCTTCAAGTGGTTCGTGCCGGGGCTTATCGACGGCTCCATCGGCTTCGGCGGTGAAGAATCCGCCGGCGCCTCCTTCCTGCGCCATGACGGCACAGTGTGGTCCACGGACAAGGACGGCATAATTCTGGATCTGTTGGCCTCAGAGATCACTGCGGTGACGGGCAAGACCCCATCGCAGCGCTATGCGGAGCTGGCAGAGAAATACGGTGCGCCAGCCTACGCCCGCACGGATGCGGATGCCAGCCGGGAGCAGAAGGCTGTGCTGAAGGTACTGTCCCCTGAACAGGTGACTGCCACAGAGCTGGCCGGGGAGCCGATTACCGCTAAACTGACGAAGGCGCCGGGCAATGGTGCACCTTTGGGGGGCTTGAAGGTTACTACCGAATCGGCGTGGTTTGCGGCGCGGCCGTCCGGCACGGAGGATAAGTACAAGATTTATGCTGAATCCTTCCGGGGTGCCGAGCACCTCGCAGAGGTGCAGAAAGCGGCGCAGGAACTGGTGTCTAGCGTGCTGGGCGCCTAAATTCTGATTGATTGCGTGCGTGCTGGGTGGCGTCGATAAGCGGCGGCACCCAGCAGCATTTTGTTGACGTGTCAATGTCTTGCTGACTAGTTTTAAGCTGCGGTTTTGCTTACATTTTCGCCAAACCACCCAATTAATGGATAAGCTTGATCCTTATGACTAATGCACAATCCACAGTTTCTAGCGAGGAAATCGAAGATGCCGTGACTGCTGGAGACGCCGCGGACGTCACCGCCGCCGCAGTCGACCCCGTAACTGAGCAGGAAACCACAATCCCCACTGATCGCAAAACCCTCATCTTGGATGCAATCAGCTTCATCTCCCGATTCGGGCTAGCAATCACCTGGATTTGGGCGGGGATTCACAAAGTCGGCAACGTCATGGAAACCGGCCAATCCATTCAGGCGTACCAAATCTTCACCACCGAATGGTCCGTCTTCCTCGCCGACATCATTGGCCCTCTGGAACTAGCCGGCGGCCTCATCCTACTCATTGGTGTTTTCTTCCGCCAAGCCGGATGGGTATCAACTTTCGTGCTTGTGCTGTTTATCATTGGGATTGGCCAAGCGTGGTCCCGCGGCCTTGTTATCGACTGTGGCTGCTTCGGGGACCAAAACCTCACCGACGGTGGTATGGACTACCTACAAACAATCCTGCGCGACGTAGTGCTCATCGCAATGTCCATCTGGACCGCTTACCGACCATTCAAACGATTTGCTATCTACCCATAAAAACGCATACTCACAGAATTATGCCAGCTTCTTCCTAGCAAAAAGGAAGTATAACTGGCATAATTCTTAGTTTGAATTGGAAGCAAACCCAACCCCAAACCCAGAACATCAACAAAGGTGGAAAACCATGACGAGTAAAACCACAAAACGCAGTAAAATCCAAAACCCCAATGAAAAAAGCGTTGGCTTCCTTTGGGCCGTAGTCGCCATCGTAGTCATCGCCATTGCTGTCATCGCCTACGTGGTCATCTCAGGTAACAAATCCCAAGACGCCAAAATCGCTGAAACCTACAACGAAAATACATCCTTCAGCACCAAACTAGATGACAGCAGCTCAATACTACTGGCAGCCGACAACGTAGCCAAAGACGCCCCCGTAGTAGACCTCTACGAAGACTACTCCTGCCATTTCTGCGCTGACCTAGCCAAAAACACCGACGGCGACATGAAGAAACTCATAGAAGACGGAAAAATCAAACTACACATCCGCACCCTAAACTTCCTTGATGACCAAAACGGTGACGGCAAAGCCGAAGAAGCCCACTCCACCAAAGCCGGCACCGCCGCCTACACTCTTGTCAAAGACGACGATCCCAAGGTGTATTGGAACTTCCGCGCCATGCTCATGGCCCAACAACAAGACATCTGGAACAAGAAAGAACTGAAAGACTTTGCCGAGATGGCTAAAACACTCGGTGCCAAAGACGAAACCGTCCAAAAGATCAAAGACGGTACATACACCGAAGAATTCAAAAAACTAGCCGAATCCAACTCCAAGAAGCTGGAACAAGACGGCGGCAACGTATCCTCTCCCCGCGTCTTTATCGACGGCAAGGAATTCAAGAGCAACAGCATCAGCGACTGGCTCAAAGAGATCAAGTAAAAACACCAATCTGCCAGTGGATTTGTCGGGATCAAAGCGTTACGGTAGCCTATATTTCGTTGCTTAAAAGCACGGGGCTATGGCGCAGCTGGTAGCGCACCACACTGGCAGTGTGGGGGTCACGGGTTCGAATCCCGTTAGCTCCACCATAATGCTCTTGCTCGAACCCTCGACAAGGGAAATGAATTGATGGGACAGCATGTCTAGGGGGAGCCCGCCGGTTTCGGCGGGCTCTTTCGTTTGCCCCGTGCCGTCAGGGATGACGGTGGACTGTGGGGTTAAGGGGTTAAGGGACAGAATGCGTGTCTGTTCGGTGTGTCGGGTTAAGACGGTAAAACTGCCTTTCTGTCTACTGATTCAACCGTGTGTATGTGGGTCTTGTCGCTGGTTGTAGTTGGTAACAGGGGCGAGAATATTACTGTTGGCCGCCAAAACGGGGTAAGAATGCCACTGGGGTTTAGGTGACATGATGTGGTTATGATAAAGCCGGCTAAATGGGCACCAGGGTATGGGAATCATCATGGTGTTGGTGATCAGGGGTTTGGGGTTCTAACTGCTTTTTTCCTGGCTTCATGGTGAAGGAATGGTCGGTGTTTGCTTCTACTTCGCCAGTATGTGGGTGTTTCTAGCACAAACAGTAGCCAAATCCTAGGACTGAACGGGTTTCGGTGTTGTATAAAGCTGGGTGCTTCACTACTGCTCACTGCTCTTCACGATCCGTGTCGGGTTCATCGGGGAACAGCCCGCCAACATTTGGAAGTTTGAGGGAGCAAGTCCGTTCGCCCGCCCCCACGCAGCCAACGAGTACAACCGTGTCCAACTCGACGACCGCGGCACCGTGATCCTCACCCTGTGCGACGTCCACGGTGGCATCTTTAACGGATTCGCCTGGAGCTGGGACATCTGATCAAGACGGCAAGGTCTTCTCGAAAAGGCTAGGTCATAAGATAATCACAGGTAGATCGCAGCGCCCGATCGACGCGACACCTGCTTCCCGGCCCCCTCAAGCTCATGCTGAGCATGGCATCACGACCGATGTCAGTGCCTGGTGCTACAGTGAGTATGACCTACAACAACAACTAAAAACGCGCCCCAGACGCAGGAGACAAACCACATGGCACCGACCACCAAAGAAAAGCAGCGCGTCGGACTGCACAAGACCATCTGGTGCATCGCGAACGACGCGAATCTCAGCGAGCCCCTCACGCGTGTCTTCAAGAACATCGAAGGCTCCGCGGTCGGCACTAACGCCGAGGACGACCTCAAGGGCCTGTTCGATGATCTTGATGTCAATAACTCGAAGCTCGGTGGCAATGTCGCTAAGCGCAACGAGAACAAGCTCACCGAAACCAATCAGCAGCACGTCCTCGACATCTTTACCACACGCGAAGTCATTGACATCACGAAGTTGAACGCCGAAATCGCCCGGATCGTCGCCCGCCAACAAGAGCTCGGCACCTCCATCGACGAGATCGTCGCTGATCTGGAGGGTACCCGCTGATGAACGACCTGCCGAACTGGGAAGGATTCATGATCCCTACCCTCAAGGTACTGAGTGACGGCGTCACTCGTCGCTGGCATGAGTTTATACCTCTCGTCGCCGACGAAGTGCAGCTCACGGACGAACAGAGGAACGAGATGCTCCCGTCTGGTCTTCGCTTGAAGTATGATGACCGGATCAGATGGGGTGTGTCGTTCCTTAGGAATGTCGGCGCACTCACCCGCCCGTCTCGTGGACACTACCAAATCACCGATGCGGGCCGCATGCTCATCGACCTGTTCCCTAACGGCGTGCGAGAGAAAGATATCAAGCAACTCGGTGAAAACCCTGCGTCACCGATCCGCATTTACCAGTCCACCGTGACACGCGACAAACCGGTTCAGACCACCGTGCTCGAGGCCGCTGATGCTGCGGCGTTGACACCGATTGAGCAGGTGCAGAATGGTATCGAACGCATCAACCAGGAGATCGCCGCTGATCTCTTGGATCGCCTCCAAGGCAAAGAACCAGGATTCTTCGAACAGGCCGTTGTCGATCTACTCCTTGCAATGGGCTACGGCGGAACAACTGGCACCGGTAGCGTCACGCAGCTCAGCAACGACGGTGGCATCGATGGGGTCATTGACCAAGATGTTCTTGGTCTGAACCGCGTCTATATCCAAGCGAAACGGTACGCCACCGGCAACATTGTCGGACGCCCAGATTTGCAGGCATTCGTAGGCGCGCTCAGCGGCAAAACCGACAGCGGTGTGTTTATTACGACGAGCACGTTCTCGAACGGCGCGCTTGAGTACGCCAACAACGTCCCGACACGCATCATCCTGATCGATGGCAAACGCCTCACCGACCTGATGATCCGCTACGGAGTCGGCGTGCAAGTGCGGAAAACCTACAAGGTCGTTGAGATCGACGAGGACTTCTTCGCATGAGCCACATCGACGAATTACTCACAAAACTTGCGCCAAAGGACGTCTAGTTCAAGACGCTCGGATAAGTCGGCGAGTTCATCTGAGGTAACGGTCTACAGAAAGCCGATCTTCGCGAGGAAGGTGTTCCGGTGGTCCACTACGGCCAGATTCATACACACTACGGTGTGTAGGCGACCGAAACGAAGTCGTTCACTGACACGCAGTTCGCAGCGAAGCTACGTCACGCTCGACCGAGTGACCTGCTTATCGCAACAACCAGTGAAGATGACGAGGCAGTCGAAAAGGCTACTGCCTAGCTCGGCGACATGGACGTCGCGTTGAGTGGCGACGGGCATGTTGTTGCTTTAAGGCCATGCCCATGCAGCTTATCGACGCCATACCGCACAGTATGCAACCCTATTTCACGTCTTTTCCACCACAGTAAGAGTTCGCACTAGCACCCGCATGAGTGGTGGGATTTTCTTTGTTCCTTGCTTCAGGAAGAACCGGGCAAATTCAGCTTTGGGGCCACGGAACCCTTCTTGGCGGAACTCATAGCGGCAGGACTTAGGGCCAAGTTCTGTGACTGTAAACGTGATTATTGTGTCAATGGGACCGCCACGCCATGACCAGCGCATCATGTGGGGTTCGTCTATCTCTAAGACTTTGCAGTGAACGATGCCGTCGAACATTGGGGCGGGGTCGGTCTTGAGCGTGAACTCATGCCCTACTTCAGGGCGGAAATCATTAGGCATCAGCCAGATTGCCAGCAGGTCGCTTTCGGTCAGTGCCCGCCAGAGTGTTGCGGCTGGTACATCGAAGGTTTCGGAATACTCGATGATGCTCATTGTTCTTCTTTCTCGTTGATGGTTTCCAGGAGATCTGCCAGTCGTTGATGCCGGGCATCCCAGAATGCTTCAAGTTGGGTGATCCAGGTGGTGACGTCGTAAAGCGGAGCAAAATTGAGGCTGTAAATCTGCTCTCTGCCTTGTCGTTCGCTGCTTACTAGCCCCACGGATCGCAGTACGTTTAGGTGTTCTGAGACTGTTGATTGAGACAGGTTGAGTGTGTTTACCAGTTCGGAAACCCGTTTGTCGCCGGCGGCGAGGGTGCTGATGAGGGTGCGGCGGCGGGGGTGTCCGATGGCGCTGAATACGTCAATGACGGCAGGGGGTCGGGGCATGCCACACACAATACATCGGTAATTACCGATAGATCAAGTGTGTGCGGTGCAAAAGTAAAAGCCCCCAGCGGGGCTAGGGGCTTTGCTATGCAGCGAGTCTTTCTGCAAGTTTTACCGCATGATCGTAGATACTATCTTCACTAACATTTGTGATCTGAAGATCTGACCACAAAGCTGTAGCTTGATAATGGGCTTCCTGCTGTTGTTCCGTGACTGGCGGAGTGACCACAGCAGTAACAGGAGTATGTTTATCCAGGTAAATTTCTTTACCGTTATATGTTAACTTTCCTCCTTTGTCCCTTAGGCTTTGAATATGCAGCGTCCATGCCTGTGCCCGCTCTGCTAATTGATGGGGCTGGCTACCGTTGAAATTAAACGCTGTATTTAGCTCAAATGCTTGATTATCTTTGATCACTGCGAGATCCGATTTTCCATCAAGCGGACCAAACGCCAATTTCATTTTAGCTTTGGGAACAAGGCTAACTTTGATTGCCTCAAACGCCTCATAATCGCTAACTACTTTTTCCCTTAGGGTTCTTAACAGGTTGTTCCGTTTCGTGGTCGTATTCTGGGGAAGAATGAACATCTCAAATAAATGTTCTGTTGCTTTTTCTAGCGGAAGCTCTGTAGCCATAAACCGTGCCGGATGGATGCTAATCGCACTGTTCCAATGCCTGGAAATAAAATCCATGTGCGACCCTATGCTGAATGATTTGCCAAGCTCTAAGGCAGGCTGATGCTCAATAACTTCGATCCTTTGGAATTCCTGGAGGGTGGCTTGGAAATTTTCCAGGAGTGAATCGGTGATGGATGAGTCATTCATAACTTGGCCTTGTGCGGGGAGTGCGCTTGCTTTTACAAGCCGGAAGTCAAAAGCGTTGGTTGTGGTGTTTTCTGCGACAACACCAACCCCATATTGATCAATGCGCGTAGGGTTTGGTGATAAAGCAATGGTCCAGTATCGAATCCTCATGGTTTCACCTCCCTGCGTGTTGTCGTTTCTTCTTCGCTAGTTGCTCAATGGTATATGGCTTGCGGGATAAAGCGTATTTTACTAGCTTTTCCAGTTTTTCAGGTGACACTTGCCATTCTGCAGGGACTGTTTTGAGAACATCATCAATAAGTGTTTTATTAAGGCCTTTTACCGCATTAATCGCCTTATCCCAGTGCGGCTCCGGAATTGAACCAAGAAGTGGTAACACTTCTGTCTGGCCTTGAGGAGAAGTAGGTGGTTGGAGGTCCCAAATTCTCTCAAAAGATCCAAACCACATGCCATGATCAAGCGAATAAACGCTGTAATCGTCTGATGCGTTAAAGAGTAATTGTAAATCCTGCGCATCACAGAGAATCCATAATGCAATTAAAAGCGGCATACGATCGTAATTGAAATCTTTATCCACAAATTTTAATGCGTCTGTTTCTTCCTCAACGGGGAAGAGCTGCCGTGTGCCAAAGAGTGGAAGCTCTTCAAGCAGTATGCGGTTACCTTCTGCTGAACGTGGTGTGTATGTTCCGACGAGTTCAGAAGGGATATCTAGGATTTTCCAATCTAGGATTGGGCTACCAAGTTCTTTGCCAATGATGGAACTTACTACTTCGTTGATCGTTGACGGACCGCCATGGGCATTGTGGAATTGTTTACACCAATAAAAGTTGCCATCGTCTGCCTCAGCAAGAAACGGTCGGGTGCCTGTATCTGCTGTTTTTATTGTGACTCGAATTTTTGGTCGAGGGTTACGCTTATTCTTAGTGATAGGGATTACATTATCCATGTGGCTGTTCTCTTTTGAAGCAGTTGTATTTTGAAGGTGAAGATGGATATTTTGCTATTAAAATAATATCCTGAATGAGATCAGAAAATCTATGCTTGATGGGTGGTCTTATAAGACCACCAAGCTGGCCTACCCTCAAACCACCCCCTACAACCGCCGCCGATACCAAACATCCCGTTCGAAATTTTGCCTGGCGTTAGCGATGTCAACAATCCAACCAATCATGAACAACCCAGACGTAAAGGTATAGATCAGCCCTTTACCAATTCGGCCAACGTAGTAGTGGTGTGCCCCAAAAACCCCAAGGAAGATCAGCAGCAGGAGGTACACTCCAAAGCTTCTCTCTGAATTGTAAAACGGCAGCTGTGCTTGAGGTTGTGGCTGTGGTTGTATCCGGGGCTGCTGCGGTTGGATTTTTGGTGTTTGTGCGTCGCGGTTGGTCACATAGTCGATCGAGGGCACCAGCACAGTGTCGTAGAATTTCCCTAGAAGGCTTTCTTCCGTGCCGGGGGTTGTGGCCGGGGTTGGCGCGATAGGAGGCACGGCAGGTTGTGGGGTTTGGTTTCCAATGAAAGGGTTCACCAGCTGGTAATCATCTTGCAGGCTGTCGTTGCTCCGCCTTGCCGCTGAGCCGCCACCCAACGCTGAGCCACCCAACG
>JAUMZY010000020.1:0-11675 GCA_030527885.1 Corynebacterium sp. | reverse complement strand
ATCCCTGAACCCAGGCCCGACCCCAGAGATCCTAAAGATCCCAAAGCTCCCAGCGGCCCCGCGGACCCCATTACACCATAATCACCATCTGGAATGTAGCTGCTAGGCAGTTGGTAGTTCTTGGGGTTGGTTTCATACGGAACCAGCGGAGGAAGTGGCGATACCCGTGGATTAGTGAGCATCTCTGCGTTTAGTTCGGCTGCCCGCTCAGCATGTAAAACAACTTCCGCCGACAGCGCGGATCCCTTGAGTGTGGCTTTGCATGCAGTCGTTAAGCCTAGGCCGTCGAAATGCTCAACGGCTGGCAGGAATTTGGCGCTGGACGTATCAGTGAGTTCACCGATGCTCTGCCCATCAAGTCGCACCTCAATACCCATTTTCTGGGTTTTGACGCCTCGCGGCACACAATGCAACGACACCAAGAACAACCCGGTGCCGCCTCGCGGAACGTACGCCTGCAGAACATCAAAATGGTCTGATTCTTTCGTCACCTGGGTTGCGGTGCCGTGGGGGAGGAGCACCCATTTTTCTGCCGGTGGATTGTTGATCGGCACGATGCTGCCGGGCTTCTCAATCGCCACATGCATGCTCACCTGCGGATCGTTCGCCGTGGGGTCGGATGTCCACAGTCGCGCGTAAGTAACCGCGTCGCATCCACTGGCCAGCAGCCGCGCAAATTCCGGAAAATACGCGGCGTTGTCCGCGCGGGGAATGTGGCCGATTGGTTGGTCATTCCACCGGACAGATAACGCCTGGTTATCATGTGGATTATCTGGTTCTAGGACGATCGTGACGGGGAAGTAATACACCCGGTCGGTCACGTCGGAACCCGTGGTTGATGGGACAGTGGTGAGAATCTGCCGCAGGGTGGAGCGGTAAAAAGAGACTCCCGTTACTTTTTGGTTGCACCAGTCTTTTCGTGGTGAAACATCGTAGATCTTGACAGACATGCTTTAGACCTCGTGCTCAGAAAATGGCGTTTTATTAATAAAAATCTTAGCCCAAAGCATGGACATGTTTAAGTCACCGGGGTTGCCCCACCAGGTTTAAGCTTTTCGACGCCCACTGTCCGCCCAAAACTTAACTATTCCTCTCTACCAAACCACTAAGTTCCGTGATGACGTCGTCCGAAATGCCGTGGAAAAATGCGGCGTCGGTGTCTTCGACTAACTTAATGGCCTGTTCTGTTGTTTTCTTGCCCTTCTTGGTGAGTGATACCAGTTTAGCCCGGGCATCGTTGGGATCTTCGGGGCGTTGGATAAGCTCCAATGGTTCTATCTTGCGTAATATCTGCGACACCACTTGGGGCACCATGTTTGCTTGTTTTGCAATGGCAATCTGGTTCACTGGCCGGTTGTGTTCTTCTTCAATCCGGAGTATGCAGGCGAGGACAATGAATTGGGCGTGTGTTAATTGCAGTGGTGCTAGTGCGGCTACTATTTCGCGCTGCCATTGGGTGGTGACTCGCCACAGGACAAAACCCGGACTCATGGTTTCGGGATTCTGGTATCTGCTGTATTTCATGTGGTTCAGACGGGTTCTATCAGGTTCTATCAGGGCGTGCAGTTGGTTGGGGAAATGACACTGATGTGCGGCCCCAGGGGGGCACAGCCGGTGCCACTCTCGACAGTATCAAATTGGTGTCGAAAAATAAGCAGGAGACCATGTAGGCGTGGGTTGCGTGCGAGCTTCGTCGATAAGCTATAACATTGTGTACAATAAAAATCTGTTACATGCGTTTCCCGGATCGAATCCGTGCGGTAATGCAACCAATAAACCCCAATAACGCTACCCCCATGCATACGCATTGCAGCACGATCATCCGCCAGGAAGGCGCGCACTCAATATTTGTATCACTATATCCCGAACACGTGGGCCATGGTTGAAAAGCAATGGTGAGAATAAACCCCAACAAACCAATAATCATTATCACAAACGACACAATGGCCAATATCCGCATACTCAACACCTCATCTTCTACAACTTGTCACGATGATATACAACACCAGCCTGCCCAAACCCCTCACTCCGCAGCAACATCATCACCCCCACAGCACCACCAATGAACCCTATGAATGTCATTAATTCACATACATACATTGGAATAATCTCCGCTGGTGTAGAGATTGGACACTCCACGCCAGTGCCGTCCGGGCACGAAACCCACGGGCGGAAGAAGAACAATGCTGAACCAATAAGCCCCACAAACATGACTACAAATGACACAATAGTCAGTACTTTCATGCTCTGGTTCCTTATCTGTCGCATTACATTCGTCAAGTCTTAAAGCCTACGCCGAGCCCCTGGCGCGCAGCCAGCTTATGTTGTAGACAGCTCCCGTCGTTGCCACACCAACTATTGAAGCGCACCTTAAGACCCTCAAGACAACGACCGCTGGGCCCGTTTCACTATCCGCTGCGTCGCCGCCGTCGGACTGTCCCGCAGCCACTCGGCGCACACCTTACGCACCCAATCCGGTTTCGTCCGTGCTACATCATTAATCCAATTCGCCACCGAATCCTGCACGTAGCGCGCCGGGTCGGCTCGGAGCGGTTCTAGGAGAGGTATCCCCAGTTCAGGGTTTGTTTTGAGTTCAGCTATATGTGTGGACCACACGCCGCGGGGCCGGAGGGCTTCGCTGGCGAAGCGGCGAATGTATTGGGAATCGTGCGCGGTCCAGGGAATGAGCAATTGGATGCTGCCGGTGAGGTCGCTGACAAGAACGGGGCGGGTCGCCAGCCAGGCCCATTCCCGCACGGCAAAGTGGGGGTCGTCGGCAAGCGGATGGAGTTGTTGCAGGAGGGTAGCGGGCTCGATGCCGGGGGTGGCGGCGCGGGCGAAGCATGCCCAGCCGCGCACTGTGTCGGAGGGATGCGCCGTCAGTTCGGCCAGCTGGGTGCCATCAAAGTGTTGGTTCAGGGCGACGCCGGTTTGGTGCATTTTCTTGAGGATGCCGTGTTTCTGCGCCGCAGCAACAGCAGCACGGACATCGGCGCTGGCATTGGGAAACACGTGGTCAAACAACATGGCCTGATCGACGGCCAGCGCTTCGGCGAGGTTATTGGCCTCAGCGCGGCCAGTGTTGAGGGCCGTGAGGTGTTCCGGGTCGATCTGGGTGCGGCGTGTGCTCATGACCTGGTTCCTTCGTGCATCTTGGCGGTATCGCTACTACTTCTAGCGGCAACCGTAGCATGTGGATGGGATGAAATTTTTGCCTATCAGGGCATTGTTATGCGTGCTAACATAAGTAGCTACATCACGAGGGTCGTCTGCCCTCGGCATTCTCTGGAGGTAGTACATGAAGGTTCTTATTACTGGTGGCGCGGGCTATATTGGGTCCACCATTGCGGCATGTTGCACGGACAATAATATCACCCCCATCATTCTGGATGATTACAGCAAAGGGCTGCGGGAATTCGCCCGACCCTATGTGAATTATGAGGGGGACATCGCGGATGTTGCGCTGCTGGAACGCATTGTGGCGGAACACCCAGATATTGCTGCTGTTATCCACTGTGCGGCAAAGATCGTTGTGCCGGAATCAGTGTCGCTGCCGCTGGATTATTATGAGAACAATGTTGCCAAGTCGATAACCTTGGTGCGGGAGCTTTCCCGGTTGGGGGTGCGGCGCTTCATGCTCAGCTCCACGGCATCCATGTACCTGCCGGAAGATAACTACATGGTGAATGAATCAAGCGACATGGCGCCGCAGAGCCCCTATTCGGCATCGAAGTGGATGCTGGAACGAATCCTGCGCGACTTTGCCGCCACCGGTGCGATGAACATCATTGCGTTGCGGTACTTCAATCCAATTGGTGCCGATCCCAGCCTGCGCTCTGGCCTGCAGGATCCACACCCCACGCATGCATTGGGCAAAATGATTGAGGCGCATCAAACTAACAAGCCTTTTACTGTGACTGGCGTGGATTGGCCCACCCGTGACCGTTCCGCCCTGCGTGATTATGTGCACGTGTGGGATCTCGCTCGGGCGCATGTGCTGGCTCTTCAGCGGTTTGATGCGATCATTGCGGCTGCCGAGGATACCGGGTACGACGCAATCAACCTGGGCACCGGCATGGGCACAACCGTGTTCGAATTGGTCAAATCATTCGACAAGGCAACCGGGAAACCCCTGGAAGTGCAAACAGCTGAGCCGCGTCTCGGCGATGTGGTTGGGTGCGCAACCTACACCGATAAGGCAGAGAACCTGCTTGGGTGGCATGCGGAATTGAGCATCGCCGATGGTGTGCGAGATTCATTGGCGTGGGCTGCGAAACTGCCGGAAGTGCTTCAACGCGAGGCGCAGCACTAGCATGCTTTTCGACGCCCCCAGCGCCGGGCGGGCACACTAGTTGATCGGTGCGGTTGCGTTCTCCAAAATTGGCGCATTCTCCTACGCAGTCGTGATGACGTGGGCCGTGAGCCGAGCAGCAGGCAATGACGGGGTTGGTTGGGTTAACGCCATTGCCGGCCTGACCATCGTCATCGTGGGATTTTTCGCCACGTTTTGGCTGGACCGATGCGATAAGCGAAACCTGCTGTTGGTGTTTGATGCGGTGTCGGCACTGGTGTGCTTTGCTGCGGCAGCTTTGTTGGTTGTTGTGCCAACGAGCAACGTTTTTTGGATAGCGGTGGGGGTTGCAGTTGCCACTTCGGTGGTGGCTAGTTTGTATTCGCCCACCAGTAGAGCCCTGATTCCATCTGTGGTGCCACCGGCCGGTTTGGAACGGTTCAATAGCGTATACACCAGGTTCGGTGAAGTATCGCGGGCAGCCGGGCCAGCAGTAGGAACGGTGATTCTTGCTGGTGGTGGCGCAGATGCGTTTGCCTTGAGCCGGGTCGCCAATGGCCTATCATTTGTGATTTCCCTGGTGCTGACGTTGCCACTGCCGCCAGTGCCAGCGCAGCCTGTCGCCGAGAGCAGCGAGAAGAACATGTCGTTTTCGCCAGGGTTTCGGTTTATCGCCACGCACCCGGCGCTGCGGAGTGAAGTGCTCAGTGCCTTAGCAATCACGTTCTTTCTCACCAGCACCACGTTTATCCTGTTGAATCGGATAGCGCAGACCGGTGCCGAAGCATACGCATTTGGGTTGGTGAAACTGTGTGAGGCGATCGGTGCGTTGGTGGCGTCGATCATTGCGGAGCGCCTGCGGCGCGTATCCGTGCGGCAGTTATTGGTGCCGATAACTGGGGTTTTACTGTTGTGTCTGGGTGGTGGGATATGGCCAACGGTTGTTGCCTTGACGGTGCTTGCGGTGTTGATGACGGTGTACAATATCCTGCTTTTTAGTCGGTTGCAGCGTGATGTGCCCATTGCGAAGATGGGGCGGGTCATTGCTGTTGTGACGACGTCCTCGGCGGCTTTGATGTCGCTGGGGAATGTGTTCTTCGCAAACCTATCGAATATCCTTTCGACGAACATGCTCATTGGTGGCATAAGCGCGGCGCTGGTGATCGTGCGGCCGGCGGCAGGGCTGCGCAGACGGTGACGGTGGGGCGTCGAAAAGCAATGCCAAATGTGATGCCCCGAGCAGAGTTGATATACGGTTGTACGATCAAGGAAATTTGCATTATGCATAATGTGATAACCACCGCTTTTTGTTGAAAACTTAGCATAAATTAATTATTTTCAAATGTACAGAAGGCTACGGGGAACAGTCTGCTTGTCATTCACCAATCTAAGGAGTAACTCATGAGAAAAATCATGTGTGCAATGATTGCTGTGGCATTATCAGCAACGCTATGCACCACACCAGCAGCAGCGAACGACGTGCGCCCACCAGTCGTATATCTTGACGATGCCTATGTGCTCAAACACGGCCCCACCACGCAAGAAGAAGCCGAAGCCTGCGAAAGCCGCCATGAGGGGCCACGCAGCAACGGGTGGGTGTTTGAGTCTGACTGCTCTGTGCTGGTGAACACAGAAGAGCAGTACCAAGAGGCCCTCAACCGGAAAAATGTTTATCTCCAATCCCCGATAGGCAAGTTTGAAGCGTTTTTCCTGTGGCTGTCCTCCCTGTTCGACCCGCTTTTTAATCTCTCATCTACATCATCATAAAAAGCGACACGCGCACCCCGCCCAGGCAGCAAAGCCACCACGAGCAGCCGGCGGGGTGCTCAGTCATTTTTCCGGGAAAGCTATCAGTCCCGCACGGAGTTGGGCCTGCCCCATTTTATTGTCTGCACAACAAAAACCAGCCATTTACTTAACAGCAGCACCTATCTAGCAATAAAATAAAGCTATGCTAGCCGCTATTGCCCACGCCCCTGGTCCTGCACACACCATCACCATTGATGACGTCCCAGAACCTCAGGACCTCACACAGGGAGAAGTCGTGGTGCGCATGCTGGCCAGCACATTCAATCCCTCAGATGCGATAGCAATTTCCGGGACGTATGCCTCCCGCACATCATTCCCCATGGTGCCCGGTTTTGAAGGCGTCGGCACCATTGAACGCATTGGTCCTGGTGTCCCCACCACCGCACTTGGCCAACGAGTCCTACCCATAGGCTCCGGCGGTGCCTGGCAACAACTCAAACGCACCGAATACTCCTGGTGTATCCCAGTGCCAGGACACCTGTCCACCGAAGCGGCCTGTTTTGCCTACATCAATTCACTCACCGCTTACCTCATGGTCGAACGTTTTTGCGGCGATGCCACCGCAGTGCTCATTGATGGCGCGGCCACGACCATCGCCGGGCACCTCAAAGAACTCCTAGAGCAACGAGGCATAACAACGGTTATGGTGGGTAGGGATTGGGAAGCGGTGGATGTGGAAAAGCTCAAAGTTGATGTGGTATTTGATTGCGTTGGCGGTGCTACAGGACGCGCAATGGCGCAGGCACTCAAACCCGGCGGAAGGCTAGTGCACTATGGATTACTGTCAGGCGAACCACTGGGGGATGTGCCCGTTGACGTGTCCATGTTCCGCCTGCGGAATGTCGTGCACGCCTACCCGCGGGAGCGACTACCCGAACTATTCACCGGTGTGTTCGAACAATTGCGCGCCGGGCATTTACGCACACAGGTCGCTACCGGTGTGGAGTTGCGGGAGCTGCCGGATGCGCTGCGCATGCATCAACCCCGAGCCGGAAAACTACTGATCCGGCATTTCTAACCCGCCACCTTGCTTGTCGACGCCAGCCTAGTGCTCGTTGAACCACGTGAGAATGGCCTGGTTGACCGCTTCGGGGTTCTCTAGGTGCGGGAAATGGCCTACCTGAGGCAGAATGGTGCGCTGGTAATCACCCGTAAAGATGCGTTCTTGGCCTTTAGAAGTGCGGGGACTGGAAGCGCCATCATCGGCCCCAGTCAGGAATAATAACGGTACCGTGACCGGCGTGTCTGGGGTGTTGAAACCCCGGCGCGGTACATGGCGATGGGGTTGGGCCAGCTGTTGCGGAAGACCTCTTTCACTTCGTTGAGGTAGTCCGTGGGAACGCTGTAGCCGGGCGCCCAGCGGCGCCAGAGTTTTTCGATGTAGGCGAAGTTGTTGCGGGCTGCCCATTTCTCCCCGAAGCCTTTGAGTTGGAAGAGACCAATGTGACACAGGGTCCATAATTCTTTCGGGTGTTTGCGTAGGGCCTCGCCTATGATGGCGGGGTGCTCGACTGCCAGGTTTGCTACTGCTTGGAAGCGGTTGGGGTGGGCGGTGATGGCTTCGTAAGCAATTTGGGCGCCATAATCATGGGCCACGAGGTACACGGGAGTGGTGGGGGAGAGGACGTCGATAAGCGCGAGCAAGTTGGCGGCGAGATCCGCCATGGCGAGGGAGCCTGTGGTGGGGGAAGAGGCATGGCCGCGCATGTAAGTGGAAACCACGCGGTAGCTGGCGGCGGCAAGGTCGGTGGCGAGCCGGTCGAAGGTGGCGGGGTAGTCGGGGAAGCCATGCAGGCACAGCACGAGGGGGTTGGTGTCGGTGCCAATGGTGCGGGCTGCGAAGGTACCGCGGTTGGTGGTGATGGTGGTTTCGGTGATAGTCATGATGCTCCTCAAAAATATTTGACCTACTGGTCTAAAAAAATGTATAGTATTCCACATGGGTAGGACACGTAACTTCGACGACGACACAGTGGTTGCGCGTGCCATGGAAGAATTCTGGACCAACGGCTACAGCGCAACCTCCCCCGCCAAACTGACAGTGGCCACCGGCATTGCCAAAGGCAGTCTGTACAATGCCTTCACGAGCAAACGCGCATTATTTGACAAATGCCTGGACTATTACCACCAGCAAGTGGGTGAACTTGCACAGGAGGTTCTGAGCCAGCCGGGCACGACGCGCGACTGCCTCACCACTGCGCTGCGTGGCGTGGTGGACTTCGATTTGGAGCAACCCCAGCGTAGGGGCTGCCTGGTGGGAAAAACAGCTGTTGAGTTGGCGGGGCATGATCCAGAGATTGCGGCTAAATTGCGGCGCATGCAACAGCGTACCATTGAGCTTTTTGCCGCGCGGATTAAGCAGGGGCAACAGGTTGGCGATGTGCGTGGTGACCTTGATGTGCAGGTATTCGCCGAGCACTTAGCGACGACTCTCGCCGGCCTACGGGTCATGGCGATGTTGCAGGATCGGCAGATGTTGTACCGAGCCATCGACGGAGCACTCGCGGGACTCTAGAACGTGTTTTCTAGGCGTGCCCGCGTTTTTCTGCCCAAATTTTAGACCAATAGTTCAAAAAAGAAAGGTGTCATCATGACCGACTTCCACACCGAGTACCTCCGCACCTGGACGGAGCTCGATCCAGCCACCCGGGCCAAGCATATTCACGCCATGTGGAACCCCGCTGGTCGTCTTGTCGTATCCTCCCAAAACCTCATCATCGAAGGAGTCGATAACATAAGCGAACACATCGGGCGGGTCCATGATGACCTCATCGCCACCAAGGGCCTCACCTTCACCTACGACCAGCAAGTAACCGCAGACGATGCCCTACTATTGCGCTGGTCCATGCTCACCCCAAGTGGAGATGTGGTGAGCCGGGGCGTGGATCTTGTTTTCCGCGACGACGAAGGGCGCGCCCAGACCGTCTACATGTTCATGGGCGTGGAATAGCATCCGCGCCAATGTCTAACGTGGCTGTGGCTGGCTGGCCCAAAAGATCCACCAAATCCGGGCTGGTATCAGCCATAAAGCCATGCCTCACATTGCGCGCAATGGAAACGGCGATGGGAATTTGCACGGGAGTCAACATACCGCTAACCGCTAGCCGATGCCGATAGCCACCCAGGCCAATGCCGAAATCACATGGCTGCCAACAGCCAGACTGGTGTAAACCACATGCTGCACCTCATCGCGACGTGCCGCCCCCAACACTGCCTGATGCCGTCTAATCGCCTCATTATCCTTACCCCGACCCGCAGAAATCATGACCACACCCATGAGATCTATCGCATCCGGTCGATCAAAATCCAGATACCGCATTCCTGCATCTGGAGTGCGGCTGGCACCTTGGGCCGTCGGCAAGCATCGCAAAATAGCAGACCCAAGATGTCCATGGGCACCTGAAACTACAATCGTCAACACTTACTTGAAGGAAAAACCACCCACAAGGAGGAACTTTCATGTCACCTGCGCACACAAAAGTAACCGACGTGGTCCCGATAGAATCATGCGGAAAATTGGTCACCCTAGCCATGGGCTCCGCGACATCCTCGATCAGCTAGGGGACAAATGGTCCGTTCTCGTCATCGTTGAACTTTTCAACGGTGTGCGCCGGTTTAGGCAGCTGTAACACGCAATCGACGGCATTTCCCAACGCATGCTCACGTTTACTTTACGATGCCTCGAACGCGATGGATTTATCGAACGCACGGTCTACCCAACCGTGCCCGCGCAAGTGGATTACCGACTCACAACTATTGGTGCCAGTTTCACCCACATGCTGGCCTCACTGGCCACCTGGTCCCGGGAACACCAAGCGCACATCACCGAAGCCCAGGCCGCCTATGATGCCGAACATCCCGGCCATGATGTGCGATGACCACCAATCTAATCTGGCAATAATTCAACAAGCTCAACTATTGCGCCTTGGTGGACGGCATCTTGCTGCGCAAAGCGCTTCGCAAGCTCCCGGGTGGCAGCGGCTCGTAGTGATAAGAAGTGCACTAAATCTGCGCGATCAATGTCGCGGCCGCCCTCTAACTGGCGAAACGGAATCATACCAGCATCAAGCAGCTTATTCAGATGAGTGCGACTGATGCGCAAGGCGGCAGCGGCTTCGCTGAGGGCATGTGTCTCGCTTCTGTCCAACATCATAGGACTTTCCTAAGATAGACTATTAATGAGAATGATAGGTCAGCAATGAATAATCATCAAGATTCACAGAACCAAGCCACACGCCGATTAGAAAAAGCAATCCGCTTAACCCCGCGCACAGTGCGTCCAGAATATGCCCAAGAATGGCGAACTGCCTACCAAGCAGCCAGGCCCGAAGAAAAAATTACAGTCAGTGAAACCGCACTACAAACGGCCCACCACTTGCGGCTGCACCACATCGGGGCAACATTGTTGGGCGGACACGGCGTGGGTCCAGCAGCCCTCTCATGGATAGCCATACTTCTATTTGTTGTTCTTTTTCCCCTGTTGCCGCTGCTTTGGCTGCCCGTACTTCTCGCAGGCATAGCCTTCGTGCTCGTTTATGCTGGTGCACCCTCGGGTGGCAGCCGCTGGCTCATGATCATCAGTGCCATAACAGGTCTCTGCGCAGTGCTCTTTACCGCTTGGTGCATGTCCGCCGGAATGGATTTGGCAGACAGTGACAAGACATAACCCATCTCATTCCATGGGCCACAGGCGGATTCCTGACGATCATCGCAAGCATCATCGTTTTCATTGGGTCCTGTGCCTGGAGTTTTTGGCGGGCGCGAAGGGAATCATGAAAAAGCTGGGTTCCGGTATCCTCGTGCCATGAACCTAGAACGCAACATTGTATCCGTCGAGTGGCTGCACGAACATCTGCACGACCCCGGCCTCGTCATCCTGGCGGTCTCCATGGGCGACCCCACCAAAACCAAGGAAACCGCTGTTCCCGGCGCCATCCTTGCGGATTTGGAGGGGGATTTTTCCGCGCCGGATTCCGACCTGCCGCACACCGTCCCCACGGACATCGCAAAAGTTTTCGAAAACGTTGGGGTGTCGGATGACACCGCGATTGTGGTGTACGACCGGCATGGCCTCATGTGTGCGGCCCGCGTGTGGTGGCTGGCCAAAACGGCCGGCTTGGACAACGTGGCCGTGTTGGACGGCGGCCTACCCGCGTGGGTTGCCGCTGGTTACCCGACCGAAGCCGTTGCAACTCCCACGAAGCAGGGGAGTGTTACCACCAGCCCGTGCGCACTCCTCACCGATATGCACGGTGTGGAACGCGCCGGCCGTACCGTTGTCGATGCCCGTTCCGCCGGCCGTTTCGCCGGTACAGAACCAGAACCCCGGCCCGGCCTGGCTGCCGGCCACATTCCCGGCAGCGTCAACATTCCCTTCACCAGCGTGCTTAACGACCAGGGCCTGCTGAAACCCCCGGCGGAACTCCAAGCCCTCTTTGCGGAAACCGTTGGGCCCGCCACCGCGCTCACCTTCAGCTGCGGCTCCGGGGTGACTGCCTGCGTGGATGCCCTCGCCGCCCTCGAAGCCGGTTACGATGACCTGTTGGTTTACGATGGCTCCTGGTCCGAATGGGGT
>JAUMZY010000019.1 GCA_030527885.1 Corynebacterium sp. | reverse complement strand
CACGCTCTACAAACCACTGCTCAATCTGATCAAACCACTTCTTCATAACCATCACCGCTTCCTAAGCTCATTCATGTCAACGCCCACATGGTGAATATTTAAGGCTCAGTTTGATCCTGTTCCCGGTGCTGATTCACGTACTCCGTGACTACTTTCACCGCATTATCCAACTCCTCCTGCGCACTCCACCGACCAGAATTCGGCCATGAACCATGTGGATTAACATTTTTCTTCGTCCACGACTGCACACACGCCAACGCCTCATCCCACCGCTTCTCATACAACAACGCAAACAACCGACCCCGCCATTCTTTAAACCACCCCCAATACCTACTCTCATCCACAGCCACACACACATCATCCGCATCCGCCAACGCCGACCACAACATCGGCAAATCATGCTCCCACTGATCCAAC
This sequence comes from Corynebacterium sp., assembly GCA_030527885.1. Classification (GTDB taxonomy): domain Bacteria; phylum Actinomycetota; class Actinomycetes; order Mycobacteriales; family Mycobacteriaceae; genus Corynebacterium. The sequence continues at coordinate 38,278 of JAUMZY010000019.1, read as the reverse complement.
AACGCCTGCCACCTCACCCCCAACACATCCTTCTCCACCCACACAACATCCTCACACCACTCAAGCCGCACATCATCAGGCAGATAATTAGCTTTTGTCGCAAACACCGCCTCATTATTCTCCTGAGGCACTCCTGTAAAGCTACTCTTCTCAACTAACGCATAATGCAACTCTTTTAACCCAACAACCCGCACATGATACCCGACAGCCACAGAATAACACCCCGCCTGTTCCTTCCGCGGAATGATATACAAATCAAACGCCAAACCACCAAGCTGTAGCGAATACTCCACCCACGATTCCTCTGTATCCTCATACCACACATCACGCCGCGAATACCCCCGATCAGTAAACCACTGCTCAATCTGATCAAACCACTTCACCATCACTAATCCTCCTTATAATTTCCCCACATCAATACCGGTAAAATCTTTTAACGTCTTATCTACTATGTCATTAACAGGCTTAGGTTCGTTAGTCGCAGGCACCCGATCAACTTGATAATGATCCGGTAAAAACTCATCCCCATGTTCCTTACGCAGTTTTTTCAAGTTCTCGTTGTTGGTCTGTATGCTGATCTTTTTCTCTTCATCCATGTCGTATCCACGCAATGCTTGTTCTTTTTCATCGTGATTCTTTTTAGCCTCATCCAATTTTTCTTTAGCTGCTTTATGCTCTGGGCTACCATTATCAGCATCCCGTTGCTTTAGTTCTTCAACAGCTTTTTCAGATTCTTGAGCCCTTACTCTGTCTTCCTCTGCTTTCTTTTCCGCATCCATGAGCTCTGGGCTCTTACCACCATCGGCCTCACGCGCATCTTCATATGCATCTTGAGTACTTTCAAGCTCTTCCTCAGACTCATGGAATTCATTGCCAAGTTTAACAGCTTTTTCAATCTCCTTTTGAGCAAAAGACCTACGCGCATTTCCGCTCTTGAGCTCAATAATCTCATATTTATCAGTCAAAGGGTCATAAAGAATAAAATCTGCGTAGCTTCGAACATCAACACCACCAAGCCTTAACTTAAGTGCAACCTGCTCAACAATCTGTATTTCTTGACCTTCTTTTCTGCCCTTATTAATAAGTTTAACCCTATCTCTTAAACGATCACCGTACAGCCGTTCAGCCTCTTTCCCCTGTTCACGGTTTTCAGTAATGTCACCACCAGTACCACTGCTTTTTTCTTCTGATGAGCATTCTTTAAGCCCGAATACATCTACTGCCACAGTGGGATTAGAAACATACGCTTGTGAGCTAGCAAGATTAGGCCACAAACCCAAAGGATCTTGGGCATTATACACCCCAGTCTTAGTGTTGTAATACCGATACCGGTTATACACCCACCCAGACTCCTGATCCTCATATTGACCAGCAAACAACAACGGTGAAGAAGCCTCCCCCATACCACTTCCGCTGCCCAAACAACGTCTGTTTACTATACCCAACAATCTCAACAGTGCCAGGATCAATCAATTCCTTCGGCGCACCCGTGAGATCACTCACCATGGAGTAGAAAACCGCATCCACCTGGTCCTGCGACCATTCTGATACCGGCATGTTCATAGGACTGAGCTCAATCTGCCCGCACACTTCACCAGTGTCAGGATCAACCGGTCATAGCCGAGCGCTCCCCACCACCGCAGGATTACTCACGTCATACACCTGTTGTTCACCGTAGATCCGGTTTCCCTAATGGAAAAACACAACCCGAGTCAGCACCTCACCAGTGGCAGTATCAATGCTTTCCTTCGCCACCCGACGCTTCATCCCATCATAAATATACCGCCAACCAATCTCAGGATGATCCGAATCACTAAACCCTAAGGGTTGCGTCCGCGACCCATAATAAAACGTTTTCACCAGCGGTTTCTTCGACAATCGCTTCGTCACCGTCTGGATCACTCGACCAGCTTTGTCATACGTGAATGTGGTTCGACCAATCCGATGCGGCCGGCTACCATATGCCTCTGCATCATCTGCCCACCTCCTTGATGTATCAGCATGTAGCTTCGTCAGCACACCAGCCTTACTAAACCCATACGACTCTACTGCAGCTGATGTTCCGCCTCCTGATGCTGCCCCTACCGTGGACAGATCTGAAGTAGATGCTGGGGCAAGGGTTGTAGCATGCCGATCACGAGATACTCCCACTACTCGGCCTGCATCATCAACCAGATAGTTTGTTGTACCTCGTAGTGTGTCTACCACCTGCGTCAGGGCATCGTCTGGCCGCCAGGTAAACGCACGCCCAACAACCTGCACCCCACCAGCACTATGACTATTTGCTACGTCATGATGAGCATCAGCGCCCGCACTCACATCGCTGATGGTATTACCCATCATCGTAGTGATGTCGGACACGATGCGGTTGCAGTCATCAAATGTGAAATTCCGCACCAATGATCCTACGCTTGACCATTGTCGACGACCAGCCTCATCGGTACCGAACCCAGCAACCGCTAACGACACACCATCAACCATATGGTTAACATGGCTCAATTCCCCATGTTCATTACTCTGCGGCTGTTCAGTGACTCGCCGACCATCCGGTAACACCTGTGTGACGCTCCGCAGGGACCCTAATGTGCCATATTCATATTCCACTGTGTGGGTATCCCCGGAATACAGTGTTAATGTTTCCGAGACTACCCGACCGTACTGATCATGGTAGTAATCAATCGTGGACCACGCATTGACCACCCGAATAATTTCGCCTTTTTCATCCCGCAGGTACTGGATGGTATCCCCTACTTCTTGAATCTCAGTGATCCGCCCATACAAATCGGATACCACTGTATACGGCCCTAACCCGTCGTTGACTTGCGTGTTCAGCCTATTAGGAGATCGGTTGGTTTCTGTTACATGCCCACTGTAGTCAACCTCTTTGATGATTTGGCCATCCAGGTCCCGCATGAACTGCCACGTGTGACCATCTGCATTCGTAACCGCAATAGTTTCCATCTGTGTGTTATATGCATATTGTGTTTTACCACCGTCAGCGGCTACCACTTCGCGCATCCGGTCAAACACTGTATAACATGTGGTTGTGCGCACCCCATGTTCGTTGATGGCTTCGACCTGATTGCCTTCACCATCATACGATGCAGTCCGTGTCCACCGTCTGGGAATACCACTTTGGTGGGCCAGCCTTCGGGGGAATATTCCACTTGGGTTACTTTCCCCACTGGGTCCATGAATTCTACAACGAGTCCTCGGACGTCCCGCATCAGGCTCGACCTGCGGCCGGTCGTATCCACGCTGGCAATCATTCGACCAGCATTATCGCATTCTGTGACGTATACCAACCCGGTGGGCCCTACCATTGCTAATGGCACTAAGCCGGAAGCCAGCCAGTCGTATTCGTACTCAACTCGGACTCCTAGTGGGTTGACCACTGCTGTTACCAAACCTGCTGGATCCAACTCATATTCGGTAACCAGTCCGTCCCGACCAGTTACTTTCAACGGTTCACCCCACGCACCTGGTTCGATCATGGTAGCGGTACCATCCCCATGGTCAATGTGGGTAACAGTCCCGTACTCATCAAATTCGGTGCGGGTAATCACACCAGTGTTCGAAATTTCCTGGATCACCTGGTGGTATTGGTTAAATTATCGATCTGTTACTTCTCCTTCGGCAGTGATCACTCGCCACACATCTCCCGTGGGGGTGGCCCGGTATACGGTGGGGCGAATGTCACCCAGGTAATCATCGTGAAGTAGTTCGGCCGGCACAGTCCATGGCTGATCGTTACGAGCCCCATCCCGACCCCGGCCTGTGAGTCCGGTAGCCACGAGCCCATGTACGCGCAGGGATGTCACGATGGGAAGGCTATCCAACCGATCGAAATAATCATTGATGCAGGAATTACCGATGTCCAGCGGGTCACCATGGAATTCTCCTGCACACTTTAATGCCACGCACAAGGTGCCTCCCTCAGGGGCATCATCCGCTTCATCATCAAGCCAAACAACAGCATTCGGGAACATGCCACCAGTACCAACCTGAGCAATCACCCGACCCTTCTCATCGTACCGATAAAAATAGGAAACCCCATTGCGGTCTGTCCACTGCCGTGGCCGATCCTGATCATCGTAGTAATACCGCAATGCACCAGCAGCGGAATTAATCACTCGTAGCAGTCTGCCCCGGCCGTCATACTCGTAAGACATGAGGCGCTGCACGTCGTCTTCAGGATGTGTTTCGTCATTACGCACCCACACCGACGCCAACCGACCCAGTTTTCGATGCCACTTAAGTTCTAATGTAGTACCGTCACTGCGCCGCATTGCCACCATGTGACCCGTAGCCTGATCATAATCGTATTCAATCCACGCACCCGTGTGATGCACTGTGGCAGATAGGAAAATCTCCACTCCCAACCCATAAACATCTGCCACTGTTCCTGGTGCTACCGCATTCACAAATGACCGAGACACCTCGATGCCATCGGAATGGTGGATAGTATTGGTGGGTTGGTCCCCCGTCACGTTAAAGTCAACCACGGGTGCATCTGGTCGATGCTCATTCTCATCCCCAACAACGGTAAATATCCAAGTGATTCCCTTTTGAATGTTTCGTATCCGATACGCTCCATCAACAAATGACAGCCGCCATGGCAGACCATTGGCAACCACTTCAGACCCATCTACTGGGGCAGGTGGAAACTGCAATAATGCTCCATCCGGAGACAGCATAAAGATCCGATCTGGTAGCACTTCAATGCGGGTGTCAAGGCTTGAACTCCACCCTGGGCCTAAAGCCCTACTCACCCAACTCGACGAGTTACTATTACGATCAATGATCATCGGCAGGATGCCGTCAATGTTGACATCAGTGACGAAATCAATCATCTCCCCGGTTGCCATTTCCACGGGCTCCAGGTCAGGCAACACACACTGGCCTCCGCGAGAACAAATTTCTGCTGCGTTTTCCCCGAGTTGTTCTTTAAGGATCTCAAACATTGCTGAGAGCGAAGGATCATCCTTAAATTTTCTATAATATTCAGGTATTTTTGCAAGCACACGACCAACAGCACTATTAGACATATCAAAAGCAATCTCTGACCAAGGTACTTTACCAAAAATTGCTAGTATGCTTTTCAACAAAACACCGGCGCGAAGCAAATCCACACCCAGTTTCATTAGCGGTGTAAGCATAAGCATATTGCCAATATTCATTAATTCATCAGCGATTTGTTTAATCTTATCAGCAGTACGGTTGATCCAGTCGTTGAATTGATCGATGCTTTGCTTTACCAAATCTGGATTTTCCTCAAATCGTTTGCCTGACTGCGCTCTGATCATTATAACTGCTGATTGCACTTCACCACTCAGGGTTTTTTTGATCGTGGCGCCTTGTGCCACGTCACTATCAAATACAGTTTTTGCACGTACATACTCAGCTTGCGCTGCCTGAAATGCGGCTTCAGCTGCAGACAAATCAGCTTGTGCAGATACAGCGGCAGACATTGCAATGGCATTAGCTCCAGGCACCAGCACCATAGATGCAGCAGCAGCTGTTGTAGCTTGCGCAGTCACTAGCGCCCGTTTCTCGTTAGCTTCAGCTGTGTTGTAGTTAACCACTGCTACCTGCACTGCGGCATGGTTCCCGCGGGCTACAACCATCAAGGTATCCATATGGGCCGTAGCTGTTGTTAATGCTTCTGCATAGTTCGTCACGGCAGTGGAAACACCATTATGGGCCTGACCTGTGGTAGTTAAGTGCGATGGAAACTCACTATTAACCAAGTTTTTATACTGATTCCCTTCGCTACCAAGAAACTCACCATTGTTCACTGCCCGTAGTGTCCCGGCAGATGCAACAGCATTATCCCCGAATGCTCGCCACCGACCTGCGCATTCGTACACTACGGCAGCATTACCACCAATCCGAAATTCTTCCGCTTGATATAAAGTAAATGGTTTTAATGGTAATACTGGCATGATAGTTCACAAATATTAAATTAATGAGTATCCAAAATCATTCATGGCGATCCTCGCCATAAAAACACCAGCACAGTAGCTCCCAACAGATACCTGCCTGGTACCCAATGGTAACTACTAGAGTAAGCTAGCTTCTCCCCGCTTACATGTGGATAGTGGAGATTTATTTTCCACTAATGGCTCGGGATGCGTGACTGCGCATCTCACACACACTAGCAGTGTTTTCATCTAGTGAGCACTGAATCTGCTCCAAAATGTTGCGCATATTCTCTGCAGCTGAAGACCACCTGTGGTAAATCCGTTGGTATTGTTCTTGTTCCCGACCTTCCCATGCCGAGCTTAGTTTCTGCACATCCCCATCCATTTCTGATAGGGTTGACTCCAGCCCACCGACTACAGCCTTAATCTCATCACTTGATGCATCCGCATCTGAATTGTTGTATGCGAAAACGCTCACTGTCATTCACCCTTTCAGTTTCAATTATTAGAGGATTTAGCCTTCGTTGAATTGCATACCAGCAAAGCGCTGCTGCAATGTTGACGCTTGTTCTTGTTCACCGGACACATAAGCCTTGCCTGCTTCATCCACCCGACCAGTTAATTCCTACAATGCAGAATTGACCTGTTCCATATTGTCATTCCACGCCTGGGTCATTTGCTCCCAAGCATTGACAGAATCTCCCTTCCAGGAGTTCTTTAGTGGCTCAATCGCAGCAATGAACTTCTTTGATTGTTCTTGTAGTTGTCCATGATTTGCTTGCAAGGAAGATACATGTGCACTCACTGCTCCATGTTCCACTGAGAGATGTTCTATACCAGCCATGATGCATAGTCCTTTCACAAAATTAGTTATTTGGTGGCATCCAAGATGCTCTTGATTGCGTGTTTTAAGTCTCCGGTTTCATTCCGGACATGGGCAAGAGTTTGTTCAACACTTTTTAGCACTGAAGCTAACCCTTCTGCACCTTCATTCCACTTACTAATGGCTGCGTAATATGCATCTGCCTCAACAGCCACCCACTCTGGTTTGAGTGTGTTGATCGCTTTACGGTTAGTTTCGAGTGTCTCTTTGATATTTTCCATTGTGCTTAAAATATCTGATTCCGCAGCTATAGATGTGGAATCCCTGAATGCAAATACATCAGCCACGGATTAATCACCACCTTTTAGTGTCCCAGTTGCCTGGTTAATTGATGAAGCTAAAGTTCCATCATGTTCGGCTGTTGTCAGAGCAATCTTGCCAGATACTTCACCAAGGATCCCGATATTTTTATTCAGGGTTTGCCGAGACTGCTGCCATTCACTCAAGAAATGAGCTACGGCCTCAGCAACTAAATACCCGTCATTGGTGTCCACGCCTTGCAGCTCTGTTGCACCTTTTTCAGCGGCATCAAGTTCTTCCCGCATCATGGTAAATTTTGTCTGCAATTCTTGTAATTGCGCAATTGGCACTTGAATATTATCACTCATTACTGTTTCACCTCCACATATCTATCAATTTTGGCATTACATCAGAAAGCTAAGAATCTGCTATCTGCGCAGAATCATGAGTGAAGTATGCATCACCCACCTCATGCAGCTGTTTCACTTGCGTAACTGGACACTCGATATCCTCTGGGTATGCACGCACAGAATCCACCATGCGAGTAACAATATTGCGCAGGTCATCCACCATATCTCTGGATGGAACTGTGGCGCTAATAATAAGCAACCATGTGGTACCAATGATTGGTAGGTAGGCCTCCACATGATAGGCAATTCTTCTATCTGCCAGAGGGCCGGTTGGACGTTCTAATTCCACCAGCACATATTCCACTCCACTTGAACTCATGTAGCTTTCCGGGCTTCGCCCCTCATGCAATTTCTTCGCTGGTTCTATAGATACCCGTTCTGGAGATGTGCTCAACCATCGCAACATTAATGAAGCCGGTGATACCTCACCTGATTCCAAAATACCTGGTAAAACAAGCGATAATAGCACCCCTGCTTCCTCTGAAGCCACTGCAACTTGTTCCAAGCGCTCACGAATCATACGTTTTTCTGCAGATCGTAACCAAACCCCAGGAATAAAGTCATCCGCTAACCGCTTCGCTTGCACATGTCGGTGAGCTGGGTGAATGCCAATAAATCGCCACAAACCTAATGGCAGTCGCACAAACCAAAGAAAACTTGGCCGAGGTGCGTCAGGAGGGAGCTCTGTAAAACGTGGAGAAAACTGCGATTGTTGGGGCTGTCAATTCATCTTGCCACTCATAAAACTCCTCCTTATCAAATTCGCATAAACAACAAAAGCTAATGTGCAACATAATGTACACAGGAATGCACGTAAAAGGTGAATTTTTTGAATTTCTATATATTTTATAATTATTCCCTAGGTTTTCACGGATTGAACATAGAACATTCCATTGTCCGCAATAAATGAAAAATTAGCAATAAACCCCATGTTAACAATGATGCTAACGATGACTGACCTCCCACCAATCCCACCCCACGTTTTAAGGTAGCAAATGTGAATAAAACTTACTGGTAGGACAACCAAAGCCCCACTGCTATCAAAAACTAGCGCCACCCTAACCCCACCATGACCTACCTCGGCACCACAACCGTCACGGTGAAATCTCCCCCATCGTCGATGGCTAGTGTTCCGCCCAGGGCGGCTACTCGTTCCCGCATGCCGATCAGCCCGAAGCCGGGTTCCCCATGACGCTCAGGATTCTTATTACTCGCAATGATGGTGAGGGTTTTCTTGGTTGTGGTTGCCGTGATGTGGCCGCGCTTGTCCGGGGCGTATTTCAGCATGTTGGTAAGCAGCTCTTGCACGATACGGTACACGGTGGATTGGGTGAGTTGCGGCAGGTCATCGGGCAAGTTGGTGAATCCGTCGGCGGTGAGGTTGAGGCCGGCGCGGCGGGCGTCGAAAAGCAACCCCCTGAGGGCATCAACGGTGACGATGGCATCGGGATCACGGGCCTCCTGGTCGCGCAGGACGCTGAGCAGCCCGCGCATTTGGGTGAGCGCGTCACGGGCGGTGTCGGCGATGGTTTTGAGGGCTTCGGTGCCAACGTCCGGGTTGGTGGCGTTGGCGTAGTGGGCGCCGTCGGCAAGGGCGATCACTGCGGATAAATTGTGTGCGACAATGTCGTGCATTTCGCGGGCAATGCGGGTACGTTCAACAACGGCGGAGAGTTCCGCACGGTCCTGCAATGCTTGGTGTTCCGCTTGTCGACGCCGACTGATGCCACCCAGCAGCCAAAAGAAGCCCACGAACATCCACATGGTAATGGTGCTGACCATGCGAAACAGCCAGGGATTCGTGAATGTTTGCGCATTCAAATTCAGGAAGGGAACTTCGATGAAGTTCACAATGCCGGTGCCGAGCAGGATCCACCCCAGCCACACAGGCCGCCACTTGGGGCTACCATTCGCGCTGGCCAGATAGATCGTATACCCAACGGGAAGGATGATGCGGGGAGCATCCACAGGAACATTGCACGCAATAATAAAGCTGAATGTCGCCCCAAGCACCACCATGGTGGCGTTGGGGTATTTCGGGTTGATGAGCAGTGCCACCAGAATCACCGCATGCAACACCAACCCCAGCGTCCCAAGGGTCGGCAAATATGTCAGGATGGTAAGCAACCCGAGGGCAAGAACAACCAACGCCCGCACCGGATGCCCCACCCATGCCGTCACCTGCGCCATCATGAGCGTTCTCGATTGTTGAAGATGCGGACGAATACCAGCATCAACGCCGCCGCGAGAACAATTGTTGCCACGAGGATTTGGGCGATGTCCCCCACCTTGATGGCGGCATCGTTACCCATGGTGATAGATGCGATGCTGAGCGTGCGGGTGACCAAACTATGCGGAAATACTAAGGCGAGATTCCCCAACACGCCAGGTGCCAGGCTCAAGCCAGTGCCAATGACGATGCCCAGGAACGACCAAGCCACCGGTGCGGCGAACGATGTCAGGTACATGGATAGCACTGATTGCAGGAGCACGAGTGGAATGGCAACAATGACACCAAGCACGGCGATGAACAGGTATTTTCCAATCATACCAGCCCCAGAACCCACCAGCACCATGCCCACCCCCACGGTGCCCACAATCAGCACCACCTGCATCACCCCAACCAGCACCAATGTGCTGGCGGTCTTTGCCGCAATCAGCGACACGGTGCGCCGGGTTGACGTGCGCAGCATGGTGAAATTGGAACCCTGATGCTCCATCCGCCACGACGCCGCCACGATGATGGTCACCCCCATGGAGAAATAAAACAAGGAGTAGAACAACAGCACCTGCCCAAAGAGGGAATCCCAACCGTGGCTCAGCACACCCTGATTAGCCTGATAATTCAGCGAGCCTGTCACCACCGCCAGCAGCGGCAAAACAATGATCACAACCCACATATGCGAGCGACGGATCTTCAGCATTTCTGCATACAACATGTTACTTCTCTCCTGCATTCAGTGTAATGGTGTGGCGATAAAACCAAGCCGTGACGAGCACAGCGAAGCCCACAAACCACACATAATTCCACCCCGGATTGATATAAATAGCTCCGTGTGCCTCCGGGCTCGTGGTAACAGTGGAAACTATGGCGTAATACCCCCACGGAATAAACCGCACCACCACCGGCGGCAACAGGTAACAAAACATAGCGATGAATGCACCCAACGCACCCACCCCAATGCTCACCAGCTGGTTCTCAAACCGCTGCGCCACCACAATATGAAACATGCAGCACAACAGATTCATGATCAACACGCAACCGCCGTAACTCACCCACGCCGCCACATTCATGTTGTCAGCCCCCACCACGGCACAAACACCCAGCGGAATGAGAATCTCCAACGCCGTAAACACCGTGATGATTAGCGCCAGCACCGCAAACTTCACCCGACACAACGTGCCCGGCGCGGCCCCGGCGAGGGAAAAGACCTGCCAGCCGTTGCCGGAGTGCTCAATTTCCACCAGGCGGGTGGTGATGATGGCGATGAGGATGGGGACGAAGAGGGCTTGGGCGGTTTCGATGCCCATGAGTTCGCCGGCGAGGTCGATGGTGGTTGTACTTTTCGACGAGAACAAGGGCATGAGGTTGAACAGGCATAGTGCCAGGAGCATGCCGCCTACGAGGATGCTGAGTTTCAGGCGGCGGAGTTTCTGGAGTTCGAGGGTAATCATTGGAGTTGGCCCTGTGCGGTGAGGTTCATGAAGATTTCTTCGAGGGATTGTTGTGCTCGTTTGGCTTCGAAGATTTGTGCGCCTTGGTTATGGAGTTGCCATAGTAGTTGTGCGCCTTCTGGTTTAGTGAGGTTGGGTAGGCGCACTGTGGTGGGGTTGAGCATGTGTGCACCGGAGAAGTTGTGGAGTTGGTGGGCGTGGTCTGTTTCGATGATGAGGTCTGGTAGGGATTGGCCGAAGAGTTCTTCGCGGCTGCCTTGGAAGATGAGGGAGCTGTTGTTGATGATGCCAAGTACTGTGGCGGTTTTGTCGATTTCGTCCAGCAGGTGGCTGGATACCATGATAGTGATGCCTTGTTCTGCTAGGTGTGTGATGAGGGAGCGGATTTCTTCAATGCCGGCTGGGTCGAGGCCGTTGGTGGGTTCGTCGAGGATGAGGATGTGGGGTTGGCGGGCCAATGCCATGGCAATGCCGAGGCGTTGTTTCATGCCGAGGGAGTAGTTTTTGACCAGTTTGTCTTTGTTTTTGGTGAGTCGTACGGTGTCGAGTGCCCAGGTGATGTTGCGTTCTGGGAGTCCCAGCATAGTTTGGATGATTTTGAGGTTTTCCCACCCGGTGAGGTGCCCATACCCGGGTGGGGCTTCGATCATGGAACCGATGTGGGGCAGGAGTTCTGGGCGGCTGGTTTTTGTGAGTTTCTGCCCCATGAGGAAGACCTCGCCGGCGGTGGGTTGGATTAGCCCCAGGAGGAGTTTCATGGTGGTGGATTTGCCGGAGCCGTTGGGGCCGAGGAAACCGTAGACGGATCCTTGGGGTACCAACAGGTCGATGTTGTTGACGGCGCAGGCGGTACCGAAGTTTTTGGTGAGCCCGTGGGTGCGGATGATGTGGTACTCGTTGTTGTGCATGGTTCTATCATTGCTGGTGGGGTGTGGTTGTGGCGTCACCCTGGGGCGTGAAATTGGTTCTCAGCCCTGGGATTGAGATGCCCCGAAAACCCTGATATTGCTGAATGATAATTGCGAAATATGAGTTTGGGTCGGGTATATTTATGAACAGATGTATTGGCGATTGAACAGGAAAATCCTTAGGTGCCATGAAAAATCGTGATTTTCGTCTTTTCTGGATTTCTGGGGTGGCCAGCCAAATTACTGGGGTGGCGGCTAGTTTTGCGTTGCCGCTGGTGGTGTATCGGCAGACGGGTGATCTTCTTGCCGCGGGGTCTTTGACTAGTCTCATTGCCATTATCTCGTTGGTGTGGGATTTTGGGTGGCAGCCTGGCGGACATGTGGCCCAGAAAACGCATCATTGTTATCTGTAGTGTGTTGTCGGCTTCGTGCACGTTTGGGGTGGCTGCGTTGCTGGCTGGTGATTCCTTCAACATGAGTTTGTTCACGTTGCTTTTGGCGTTGGAATGTGTGTTTTCGTCCTTTGCTGGTGCGAGTGTCGGCCCAGCGCTTCCGCAGTTGGTGAGTGCTGAGGAGCTGCCACGTGCTGAGGGGTTGTTGCAGACACGGATGCAAACGGCCGCGTTGTTGGGACCGGTGTTTGGTGGGGTGTTGTTGGATGTGGCGAGTTGGTTGCCGTTTGTGGCTAATGGTGTGGGTGATGTGCTGGGGATTTGTTTGTTCCTGATGTTGCGCACGAATCTGAATCCGGCGACGAAGGCGGAGCGGAATGTGTTTTTACCACGGTGGAGGGGTTTTCCATTGTGACGAAGAGTGCGTTTGTGCGTAATTTGATTACTAATCAGGTTTTTCTTAATGCTGCTATTTCTGGTTCGTTGTTCTTGGCGGTGATTGCCCTGGAGGATCGTGGGCATGACAGTTTTATCATTGGTACGGCTAGGGCGGCGATTGGGTGTGTGGGTATTGTGGGAGCGTTGAGTACTGGACTTTTCCAGCGGTGGTTTTCGTTTCCGGTGTTGATGTTGTTGAATGCGGCGTGCATTGCGGTTGCGTTGGCTGGTACTGCCCTGTTAAGTGGGCATTTGTGGTTGGTGTTGCCGTTGGGTGCTGCGGTGATTTTTGCGCCGGCGGCAAATGCGGTGGTGTATGCGAAGATGCATGAGTTGATTCCGGAGGAGGCGTTTGGCAGGGCGACGAATATTCAGTTGCAAATCGTCACGGGTGTTGATGGTATTTGGACGACACCGTTGAGTTATATTTCTAAAGCTTTGTCCCTGTCGGTGGGCATGTGGGTGTGCACTGGCATGGCGGCAGTGGGGTTTGTGCAGACTTTTGTGTTTAACCGGGCGACGAGGCTTGCTACTGAGAAAGTTGCAGCGGAAAAGGGTGCCGCGGAAAAAGATTCCGCTGGGCAGAAGCCAGCAGAAACCGCTGAGTAGTTTTATGCCCACCGTGCCATGATGGCGGCGTGCGGGCGAGTGTTGGGGTCGGTGCGGATTTCTGTATGAGTGGTGGTGAAGCCGGCCGCTGCCAGTTCGGTGATGAAAAGATCAATGGGCTAGTAGTACGCAGTGGTGATGGCATGTTCGAATGGTGCCAATGCGGAACCGGTGAAGAATCCCAAGGCTAAACCACCACCTGGGCGTAGGCAGCGCCTGAACTCTTCGAGTACTGTGCCTAGTTGTGCAGGTTGAATATGGATGAGTGAGTACCAGGCGAGGATGCCGCCGAGTGTTTCGGCTTCAACGCCTAATGCTTCGGCACTTCCCACCTGGTAGTGCACACCGGGGTAGGTTGCTTGAGCGTGCGCAATGAACTCGGGCACAGGGTCAAGATCGCAAGCATCAAGTCCTAGGTCACAGAGGTACTGGGTCCATTGGCCGGGCCACAGCCCACATCAAGTACAGGTCCGTTGATGCTGTGTGCCCATTGTGCGATGAATTCAAGGTCAGGGGCGGCCGCATGGTCAATGCTGCCGGGTGCCGCTATGTACTCCCCCGCCCGGGCACCGTATGTTGTTCGAACATGTTCAAGACCATCAACCACCATTCAGCTACTCTATCCCACTTCGCGGCAACATCCGAGGCATCGCCCAAGGCACCCCAGACACTCCAAGGCAATCCAAGCAACACTCAAGCGATGCGGGCGCGAATCCGGGTTATGGCCAGCAGGCTAAATGCAAGTGCCATGGTCAGCAATGTTGTGGTGGCAAACCAGGTGGGGATAGTCCAGGAACCAACATCAAGCTGCAACCCCAGGTACAGGCTGAGTTCCGTGATGGCGGTTTGGTGGTCGTCGACAAGCTGGGTGAGGAGACTTTCGGAGAATTGTGTGCGGAGAACTATCACGCCTTGGGCGAAAAGCAAAGCACTGGGCTCAGAAATACGCATAGTAATAGTCCAACTATCAATAGGCCCAGGGTTAATACCACCCTACCACGCACCAAAAAAGCAGCCACCCAACCCCACAGGTGACTGCCCACTCCCCTAACAGCTACTCAGCCAATAAAACATCCGTGACCGGCACATACTCCTTACCCAACGACTCCGCAACCCCCGGATGCACCACCGTACCAGCATGCACATTCAAACCATGAGCCAAATGTGGATCCTGCCGCAACGCCTCCTGCCAACCAACATCAGCAAGCCGCAACAAATACGGCAACGTGGCATTCGTCAACGCCGCCGTCGAGGTCCGCGGCACCGCCCCCGGCATATTCGCCACACAATACATTTGCTTACCATCCTGATCAAAAACCGGATGCTCATGCGTCGTAGGACGTGACCCCTCAAAACAACCACCCTGATCAATCGCAATGTCCACCAACACGGAACCATCCCGCATGGCGGCGATCATGGGTTTGGTCACCAACTTCGGGGCGGTCGCGCCGGGGATTAGGACGGAGCCGATAACCAGGTCGGCGCTTTCCACTGCGGCGGCGATGTTGTATTCATTCGACGCCAAGGTTTTTAATTGTGCACCATACACTGAGCTGAGGTGCCGGAGGCGCTGCAAATTGATGTCAATGATGGTGACGTTGGCGCCCATGCCCAGTGCCACCCGGGCGGCGTTCTCCCCGGCGATGCCGGCGCCGATAACAGTCACGTTGGCGGGTGCGGTTCCGGGAACCCCGCCGAGGAGGATGCCGGAGCCGCCAGCTGGGTACATGAGGTAGAACGCACCCACTTGGACGGCAAGCCGGCCGGCCACTTCACTCATGGGGGCGAGCAGCGGCAACCCGAAGTGCCCGGTGATGGTTTCGTACGCGATGCCGGTGACGTGTTGGTCCAGGAGGGCTTGGGCGCCCGTGGGGTCTGCCGCCAAGTGGAGGTAGGTGAAGAGTACCTGCCCGGCGCGCATGTGTGCGTATTCGTTGGGTTGGGGTTCTTTGACTTTCACGATGAGGTCGGCATCAGCCCACACTTTAGCGGCAGTATCAATGATGGTGGCCCCGGCGCCCTCATAGTCGGTGTCGGTGCAGCCGGATGGGGCGCCAGCAGTGGTTTCGATAAGGACGGTGTGTCCGCGTTTGATGAGTTCACGGACGCCGGCGGGGATGAGGGCAACGCGGGCTTCACTGGGTTTGATTTCTTTGGGGCAACCGATGATCATTAGTTTTTCCTCTTCATTTGGGTTAGTGGTGCATGAGGGAAAGCATCGAAAAGTCCACGTATGTTAGCTTTTCGATGCTTAATAAAACGTGATGTAGTTTAAAGTTTAACCAAATAATGCCCGCGCAGTGCGGTATCGGCCTTCGGAAACAGTTTTGAGCTTGCCAACTGCCTCTTCCAGATCAATCAATTCGATGTGTTCGCCGCGGAGTGCCACGCATTTGCCGAAGTCCCCACTATGGCAGGCTTGGGCTGCATGCACACCGTAGCGGGTAGCTAGCACCCGGTCGAAGGCGGTGGGTGTGCCGCCACGTTGGATGTGACCTAGAACAGTGGTGCGTACATCGTGGCCGAGGCGTTTTTTAATTTCGTCGCCGATGACTTGGCCGATGCCGTTGAACATTCGGTGGCCGAATTGGTCAACAGCGCCTTCTTCGAAGTCCATGGTGCCGGGTTTGGGCAAGGCGCCTTCGGCGACGACGATGATGCCGTATTTTTCGCCAAGTTGGAAGCGGCGTTCCATGGCTTTAGCGATTTCGGCGATGTCGAAGGGTATTTCAGGGATAACTATGTAGTGGGCCCCACCGGCCATGCCTGCGTGAAGGGCAATCCAGCCGACGTGGCGGCCCATGACTTCCACGATCATGACGCGGTTGTGAGATTCGGCAGTGGTATGCAGTCGATCAATGGCGTCGGTCGCTACGGATACTGCGGTGTCAAAGCCGAAGGTGTAGTCGGTGCCATTGACGTCGTTGTCAATAGTTTTGGGTACACCAACTACGGGAATGCCATTATCTGAAAGCCATTTTGCGCCTTTGAGGGTACCTTCACCGCCGATGGGGATGAGTGCGTCAATGCCAGCATCTGCGAGGTTTTCTTTAATTTGGTCGAGGCCGTTTTTAAATTTGTCGGGGTGGAGTCGGCCGGTGCCGAGGATGGTGCCGCCGCGCAGCAGGATGCGGTCGATGTTTTCGTCGTCATACAGTTGTATGCGTCGATCTTCCATGAGACCAACCCAACCATCTTCATATCCCACAACTGTGGAACCATATTCAGTTGCGGTACGAACGATACCGCGGATAACAGCATTTAGGCCGGGGCAGTCACCACCGGAAGTCAGTGTGGCAATACGCATGTCATCAATCCTAATGTAAATCTGCGCTTAATGCCCGATCAGACATTGCCAACAAAATAGTGTTACCTGCGGTTTTCTTCAACCAATTTTGTTTAGGAGTGTGAACTTTCTCGCATATAGGGTTTAAACTCAAATTTTGATACCGCAATCAGACCAACGACAAGGGCGATTGCCACCGGAATAAGCGAATTTCCCATAGCTGTGGTGGTACTGGTGTAGATGGCCCCGATTTGCATGGCAGCACCCACCATGGCGGCGCCCACCACAGACCCCACCTGGCGTGTCGCGTTATACACTCCAGAGGCAGCACCCATTTGTGCGATGGGTACGTCCCGCAGGCTAGTGGAGGAATTCGGCGACCATACGAATCCGTTACCGATGCCGATCAGGACGATAGGCAGCAGCAGCCACCACACGGATACCCCGTCACGCATGACCACCACGAATACCACAGTGCCGACCATCATGAATGAAAACCCCGTGATAGAGAGGATCCGTGGGTTAACGGTATCGCTCATGCGGCCCACAAATGGTGAAAGCAACCCGGAGCATAACGCCATGGGCACCATGAACAAGCCGGCTTGTTCGGCTGTGAAGTGGTGGCTGCCTTGGAGGAAGAGCATGACGGGAATCAAGGTGCCGCCGACAGCAAAACCCATGGCAGTAATAGAGATGGTACCCAGGGAGAAATTCTTAATAGAAAACAGATCCAACGGCACCAAGGCT
This sequence comes from Corynebacterium sp., assembly GCA_030527885.1. Classification (GTDB taxonomy): domain Bacteria; phylum Actinomycetota; class Actinomycetes; order Mycobacteriales; family Mycobacteriaceae; genus Corynebacterium. The sequence goes on along the minus strand of JAUMZY010000019.1, from coordinate 20,766 downwards.
TCGGTTTTGCGGCGTTGGGCGGTGGCTTGCAATTTGATGAACACGGCTACCAGCACCAGCCCAATCACCAACACTACCCACAGCCACCATGGCCATCCTAGGTCTGGGCCTTGCTGAATGGTAAACACCACGGCGCTCATGGCAATGATGGATACCAGTACACTCATAGCATCGAGACTACGCGCAAGTTTTGGTAGGTCCGGCACCATGAACCACACCATGATGATGGACAGTATTCCGAAGGGAACATTAATGAAGAAGATTGATTCCCACCCGGCAGCTCCCACGAGGAAACCACCCAGGATGGGGCCGGTGAAGGAGGCAAGCCCAGCAACCACACCCCACGCGCCCATGGCAGAGCCGCGTTTATCGCGGGGGAAGATACGGTTAAGCACACTCATAGTTTGCGGGGTGATAAGCGATGCGCCGATGCCTTGAACGGCGCGGGCGACGATCAGGCTCTCAATATTGGGGGATAATCCACAGGCCAGGGAGCTTAATGTAAAGATCACCATGCCGATGAGGTAAATATTGCGTTGGCCGTACCTATCCCCCAGCCGGCCGGTGACGAGCAGCGGCACGGCGAAGAAGAGAAGATAAATACTGGTGACCCATACGACTTGGTTCAGGTCCGCGTGTAATTCTGTTAAAAGGTTGGGGGTAGCAACCGCTACGATTGTTTGATCTAATAGGATCATAAAGAACCCAACGCATAAAGCTGTTAATGCACGCCAGGCTTGTTTTTCGCTTACTTCTGGCGTCGGATTTGGGGTAGATTCTGGGGTAGGTTTATCAGTCACCGCAAAAATCATACACCACTACTTATAAGAACTCAATTCACTACGCTGGAGAGCAAAACGTCGTGCAATACGAGATGAATGCGGTGGTAGATGATGACAGAATTCAAGCATGTAGTGGTGTATGGTGATTCCTTATCGTGGGGCATCATTCCTCTCACGCGCCGCCGGTTGGATTACGCCGCCCGCTGGCCGCAAGTCATGATGCGCGCCCTCAACGAGCGCACCCCGGACATGGTTGTGCATGTGACTGAGGAGTGTCTCAATGGGCGCCGCACCGCTTTCGAGGATCCGTACAAGCCGGGCCGCAGCGGTTTGATCGGAATTGGGCAGGTCATTGAGGCGCAATCACCAGTGGAGGTCATGATCATCATGCTGGGCACCAATGATTTTCAGTCCATGCATCGGCACACTCCGTGGCATTCCGCCATGGGCATCGCGGCGATCATTGATGCCATCCGCGCCACCCCCTTGGAACCCGACATGCCCATGCCACAGATCCTCATCATCGCTCCCCCAGCGCTGGATCGGCCGCGGGGCCCGATTGGGCCGAAGTTCACCGGCGGCGACACTGCGTCGGCCGGGTTGGCGGAGGCGTTGCGGCAGATCACGGCGGAATACGGTTGCGTGTTCTTTGACGCCAATTCCGTCACCACGAGCAGCACGGTGGATGGGGTGCATTTGGATAAGGAGCAGCATGCTGTTTTGGGTGCTGCGGTTGCCGAAGTGGTGGCGGGTTTGCTTTAGCTTGTCGACGGGCCCGCGTCGACAAGCTAAAACCCTCGTCTAAGCAGACGGCGCCGACTCTGTTGGGTCGCGGTCTTCCAGGACCCGGAAGCCCATGATGATGGAACCAATCATGCCGATGACGCCGACGACTGCCAAAATGATTGCCACTTGGTAAATGCTGCTGAATTGCAAGATGCCGGTGCTCAACGCCAACCCAACGGGGCTGGCCAGCAGACCAATCATGCTGAAGATGGAGAACGCCCGGCCGCGTTGATGCTCGGGGATTTTTTCGGTGATGAACACGGTAACCAGTGGTTGGCCCAGGCCACTGCTGATGCCGGCGATGAACATGCCAACGATGATTATCGGGGTGACGTTCAACCAGGCTATGCTGAAAAACGCTATGGCTTCCAGGCCAATGGCGTACGCCCACAGGAGGCGGCGGCGATCCATGCCGATGCGAGCGATGAACACACTGCCGATGATCATCCCGACGGCGAAGCCGGACATGGCGATGCCCATGGCGGTGGGGTTGTTGATTTTTTCGAAATGCGCCGGCAGGAGCACCAACATGAATGGGGCGATGAGGATCTGCATGAGCAGCATCGTCCACAGGAACAGCCGGATCACGCGCACGGAAAGAATTTCCCGCCAAGCGCGCAAGCTGAAGTCCTTATCGGCAGCGTGGGAATCATCGGTGCTGGCGCCAAGGCGGATCAGCAAGGTGAGCAGTGCTGCCAACCCAGAGCAAGCCGCGGTGATCCACAGTATGGATGTCATATCGAAAAGCGCCAGCATGCCACCGGCGATGGCCGGGCCGACGAGGAAGCTAATGCCGCCCACGCCTTGGCTGGCGCCGGATAGCCAATCCACGCTTTTACCGGAGCGGCGGGAAATATCGCCAATCAAGGCTGTGCGGGCCGCCATGCCGGGCACGTCGCCGATGGCGCCGAAAATACCGATGGCGATGAACCACGCCACGGTGATTTCCAAGCTGGTATCCACGAGGATGAGGGCAACCACAGAGGTGGCGGAAATGACGTCGGAAATAACGCTTATGCGTTTGCGGCCGAACTTGTCGATGAGTTGCCCGCCAACGAAGGCAAAAATTGCGGAGGGGATGGCGATGATGGTGGATACAAACGCTGCGGTGGCGGCGTCGCCGGTGCGTTGCAGCACCATCCAGGGCCACACGACATTTGCGACGGCATTGCCTAGTGCGGAAAACAATACTGATGCTAAATAAAGCGTTGCTGCGCTGGGATGTTTGACCTGTTCGTCAGTTTTTTCTATTGTCATGCTGCCACTCATTTTTTGATTTATCACTGATACAACAGTCCATCATATATACATATATACTTTTTAAAATTCTAACCGTGGCTGGTGATAATGCCCGTGACAATAAGAGTGACAATAGGGATGAGAATGGGGCAGGAATGGGGTGCTGCCGTGCTGATTAACGGCGGCAGGGCTGGTTTTGGTGGTGGGTGGTAATTAGTCGGCGGCGCCGGCTTTAATTCGGTCGTTGAATCGGGCTAGTACTTCCTCTTGGCTCATTTCGCCTAGGGCCAGTAGTACAAATTCGTGGATGGTCTCTGGGGGAACTTCTTGGCCAGAGAATTGGATGCTGCCGACGATAAGTTTGAGTGATTCCAATGTGTCGGGGGTCAGCGGCGCATTTTCTAGGGTGTACATGGTATTCGCCTTTCTGGTCATTATTTATGCATCAGGTTTTCAGCAATTATTACCCAAAACCACCGAACAAGCATTTATCAAATGTGCGTATTACCCCCTGGGTTTTTCCAGCCGCATGCGAAGCACATTTTCTATAATTATTTTTTCGTAATTTTTGCCACACGATAATCGCAAAAGATCTGATCATATTTTTTCATCAAATAGCTGCTACCGTGCAGTTTTAATAATTGTCAATGACATATTTCACTAATATTACATCGAGTGTAATTTAGCACTAAAACTGAAAAAAGTGGCGTTGGTCGAATTAATTCAGAATCCCCCGAAATGCCCCGGCTCCCCCTATTTCCCATGTCGTTTTATTGTACGCCTGGTTTATTACCGGTTAGAGCCACCGCTGTGGAAGTCTACTAGATTAATGCCACAATAAAAATCCACAGGGTGGCCACGATAAAACCGCTGGTTGATAGGTCACTAAACCAACCGCCTACTCAACGAAGTATTCCCGCCCCTGCAACGACTCCGGCAGAGTGAGCTTGGTGGCCACATCCGAGCTTGGCGCCAGGCCAAACTTCTCGTAAGCCTTGCGCACGTACTCCGCCGCGTCAATGTTCAGCGGGCTGGAGGTCCACATGGCGTACGGCAGGTTGATGAACCGGTTTTCCTTCACCGCCGGCAGGTCCTTGGTGGTTTCCCGTTCCTTCAGGATTTTGACCTTCTCTTCGAAAGTTTGGCCGGGATAATCCACCATCACGAACACATCCGGGTTCTGCTCGGTGAGGAATTCCCAGCCCACATCCGTCCAAGTATCTTCGATGGAATCGGCGGCGTTCTTCCCGCCGGCGGCCTCAATGATGGCTTGCGGGCCGCCGAATTTACCGGACGTGAAAATGGAATCCTTAGCGGAGTCGAACACGAAGGTCACGGGGGTTTTCTCTGGTTTCGGCGCGGCATTGAGGGCGGCCAGCCGCTCCTGCTGATCCTTCACCACTGCGGCCGCAGTGTCTTCGTGGCCGGTGAGTTTGCCGAAATTCGTCACGTCATCTTCCACGGCTTTCCAAGGGTCCACCACGCCGCGTTTGGTCGTACCAGGTTGCCGGCAAGACTCGGTGAGAATATAGGAATTGATGTCGTGCTGCTTCAGCGCATCCGGGGTGAGGTTCTTGCCCTCTGTGAAGCCATAGTTCCAGCCCGCAACCATGACATCGGGGTGCTTGGCCACTATTTCCTCCAGCGACGGCATATTATCCGACACACTTTCGAGGTTTTCGGCATCCTGGCCGTACTTGGCTTTCAGAATATCGGCGTCGTCATCCAGCGAGGACACCCATTTGATGTTCTCCCGCCCGCCAGCGGCAAGCACCATGGCGATGATGTTGCCATCGTTGACCATGAGGTTATTGGTGGCCATGTAGGTTTTCTCCTCGCCACAGTTGGTGAGCGTGATGCCCTCCCCCGCAGCCATTGCTTCGGTGGTACTACTCCCGCCCGTGGAGTTGTTGGCGCAACCAGTGATGGTGATGGCGCTCAGGCTTAGAATCGCAAGAGTTTGTTTCCAGCGCATGATTTTTTCCTTGATTATTACTTGTCACCGATCCCGCTTTTCGACGCCGCCAGTGTGCGTAAACCAGCGCCAAAAGGCACAATCGGGTTCTTGACATGCCATTAATGACCACGCTGGTGCAGCAATATGTGGATGGTTGGTGAAACCGCGCCGCACCCCGTGCTCATGGTGTTCTTCGGGGTGTCGGACGGCAACCATGATGCCGGTGTAGCACCACCCCGAAGAAGTATCTTACCCGGTGAAGTACTCCTGTCCTGCCGAAGATTCCGGCAACGTCAAATGCGTGGCCACATCGGATTGCGGCGCCAGGCCAAACTTCTCGTAAGCCTTGCGCACGTACTCCGCCGCATCAATGTTGAGTGGGCTGGAGGTCCACATGGCGTACGGCAGGTTGATGAACCGGTTTTTCTTCACTGCAGGTAGGTCTTTGGCCACGTCGTTTTCCTTCAACATCTTGACCTTGTCTTCGAAACCTTTACCGTAGTCTACAAATACGAATACTTCTGGGTTTTGCTTCGCCAGGAATTCCCACCCCACATCTGTCCAGATGTCTTCGATGGAATCAGCAGCGTTCTTCCCGCCGGCGGCCTCAATGATCGCCTGTAGGCCACCGAATTTATCTGACGTGAAAATGGATCCCTCCAACGGGGCGAACACGAAGGTGACAGGGTTTTTCTCTGTTTTTGGCGCGGCCTGGAGTGTCGATAAGCGTTCTTCCTGATCCTTCACCACAGCTGCGGCGGTATCTTCATGGCCAGTTATCTTGCCAAGGTTGGTAATGTCATCGCTGACGGCTTTCCATGGATCAACGAGCCCGCGTTTGCTTGTGTCCTCCTGACGGCATGATTCGGTGAGCACGTAAGCCCCAATGTCGTGCTGTTTCAGGCTTTCAGGGGTGAGGTTTGTGCCATCGCTGAAACCGTAATTCCAGCCGGCCACCAGCACATCAGGTTTCTTCGCCACCACTTCTTCCAGCGAGGGGTAGTCATCCGTGAGGTTGATCTCCGCAAGGCCATCAGTTTCTGCACCATACTTGGCTTTCAAAATATCGGCGTGTTCCGTAAACGACGAAACCCATTTGATGTTTTCTCGCCCGCCGGCAGCAAGCACCATGGCGATGATATTACCATCATTGACCATGAGGTTCTGCCCAGCCGAGTATGTGACGTTGGCACCACAGTTGGTGACGGTAATCCCGGCGCCGGCTACCGTGGAGTTGCTGGGTGACGATGAGTCTTGGGTGCAACCCACAAGGGTCAAGCTGACCAGGGTAAGAGTGGTAAGCATGGGCTTCCAGAGCATAAGGTGTGTGCTCCTTTTTGTGCGTTCTTGCTTGTCGACGCTTCCAGCTGCGTCATAAACTGTCGATAATCAAGTGCGGACTGATGGTCTCTGGTAGTCGCGCAATATAGGCTTGCACGTTAAAAACGGTGCGCAGATTCTCGGGAATGAGAACGTTTTCTGGTTTGCCGGCCGCCAACATGGTGCCTTCATGCAGCACCACGACTTGGTCAAAATGCGACACGGCCAAATCTAAATCATGGATGGTTGCCAAGATGGTGCGGCCCGATTGCCGCAGCACATTCAGCAAATGCAATTGATGGTGTACATCCAAATGGTTGGTTGGCTCATCCAGCATCACCATGTCTGTGCCTTGGGCAAACCCGCGGGCCAGCAGGGCGCGGCGGCGCTGGCCGCCAGACAGTTGCTCGCATGACCGGTCGGCCACGTCCGTCAGCCCCACCAATGCCAGGGATTGGGCGACGATTTCTTGTTCATTCTTGCCGCCGATTTGCCAGGATTTGAGGTGCGGTAGCCTTCCTAGTGCCACCATTTCCGACACGGTTAAGTCGCCGGGTGGGCTTTCCTCCTGCCCCACCAGGGTGAGTAATTGGGCGCGCTGGCAGGCTCGCATTGAATGCACGGAAACATTATCCAGGAGCACCTCGCCATCATGGAGTTTGTTGATGCCGGCGAGTGCCCGCAGTAAGGTGGATTTGCCTGCGCCGTTGATGCCCACGAGGGCGGTCATGGTGCCCGGCTGCACTTCAAAATTGATGTCGCGGACGATGGTGACGTTATTGATGCCGGCTGACACATTCCGCACGACCACATGGCTCATGGGTTAATTACCCCCAAACTTGTAGCTGCCCCGGCCCATGAGCAGCAGGAACAAGGGGGCACCAAGCACACCGGTGACCACGCCCAGTGGGATCTCCTGCGGGGGTGCTGCGATGCGGGCGATCACGTCCACCCACACCACGAATAATGCGCCTAGCACCATGGATATTGGCAATAATCTGCGGTGCAAGGATCCCACCAGCATGCGGGCCAGGTGGGGAATCACCAGACCGACGAATCCGATGCCGCCGGCGACCGCCACCATGGCGCCCACCAGCAGCGCTTGGATGAAGAACAGGACTTGCCGCAGTCGACCCACGTGAATGCCCAAGGCTGCTGCGGTATCGGGGCCGGCCGCCATGGCGTCCAGGGGGTTAGAGAGCAGCATCAAGGCGATGAACGCCACCAGCACCACCAATGCTGGTAGCAATAATCTGTCCCACTGTGCACCCACGACGGAGCCTAGCATCCAGAACATCACGCCTTGGGCGGCCCGGGCGTCGGGGGATTTGAATACTAGGAAGCTTGATAGTGCGGAGAACGCGGAGGATGCCACCACCCCGGTGAGAATGAGGCGCAGTGGTGTGAGTCCGCCTTGGGCCAGCGTGATGAGGTACACCGTGGCGGTGGCGCCTAGTGCCCCCACGAGTGCCCCCGCCGATAGGGCGTACAGTCCGAAGGAGGAAAAAATTCCAATGGTGATCACTGCCGTGGCACCCACAGAGGCGCCAGATGACACGCCCAGCAAGTAGGGATCCGCCAAGGGGTTTCGCACTAATGTTTGCATGGTGACGCCCGCGAGTGCGAGGCCGGCACCGATGATGAGTGACAGGATTCCGCGGGGTGCCCGTAGTTCCCACACGATGGAGTCAATGGTTTTGCCGGCGGTGTTTTCTGCTAGCCCAAGATGTGCTGCGACCACCTGCCACACATCGGTGGCGGCGTAATCAACAGATCCGAACGTCAAGGAAATGACGAAGCTCGCCGCGGCTGCCACAACCAACAGCACGAAGAGTACGGGAGCTACTATTTTGCGATGTGATGTAACCACAAAACTCCTTGAGTTCGCAATTATTTTCGACGCACCCCCGCCTGGTGGAAATGAGATGCGCGAAACGAAATATTATTGTCAATACACCTGGTCATGAAGCCTATCGAAAACGCATTGAAACTGGAAATCATATCCAGTTTTCCTCTTTGATTTCCATCGTTTGGTTGACCTATATTGGGGTCTCTGTTTTTTCCCACCACTTCGAGGTAGCGTTATGACTATGAGTTTTGCATTAAAAGACGCTAAAGAAGTGAACACCGCAGCCATCATCACCACCGGCCTGATTGGCGGCTGGCTCACCGCCCGGGAATCAGGCATCCGCCCCTTGGGCGGGGTGGTTCTTGGGGCCGCCGGACTGTGGGCTGGCCGCTCCTGGTTGGCCAAGGGTGGGGCACCTTTGGCAGCTGGTTTGGGCGCCACGTACATCACTGCTTTCGGCCTATCGCACCCCTTGGCTAAGAAGATTGGCGCTTGGCCTTCCGTCCTCACGGTCACGGCTCTGGCGGCGGGGGCCGCCGGCGTGCTCAGCGACCTCAAGGATTAATTTAGCGGACTGAAATGCCGCCGCAACCGGCGTCGATAAGCACGTCGAAAAGCGTAAAAATAAACCAAGCCCACCTGCGACAATGCAATATTGGTGCTCACATTCACCAATCGCCGCAGGTGGGCTTGGGCATCCGCATGGCTGGTGTGCCGGCCACGAACCGTGGTGCAAGCTTCGCCCCCTGGAACAGGGAGTGGGAAAGTCCCATTAGGCGATGCGCCACGGCCCTCACCTGTGTGACAGGCAAACCGTGCCATATGTTTGTGCCTTGATATGGGTACGACCGAACGTTGTCACTGACAGCCAACAACGTGTGCTACTCGTTGGTACGTCATATACAAGACAGCACGCAGGAGCACCGATAAACACCACAAGTGATATCCATCGGCGGACCTAGCTGATGCTTGGAGTTCGGGCGATAGTCGTCCACTCCCCCATGGTTATGCTGCTGGCCGTCACGAAGACCAGCACCAGTAACACCATGTTGTTATCAGGCGGCGCCTGGACGCGAGGGCCACAATGATGGTCAGAGCTGGTCGGTCTTCGGACTTGTGGATCATCCCGTAGCCCCCAACGCCTTCCCAGCTTGGATTAGCCAGTGGCCTTTGGATGGGGCGGTCCCCACTCACCGCTGCGCGCCAGTTCCGGTTTTACACCGGATTCCCATGAAGCCATTACACACATTTGGCTTCACCAGCTCACTTCTGAGTGCACGAACATTATAGCACTCCCCCCGCCACGAATCCCAGAGTTCACTGTTAGCACACTATCGACGGACCACGAACTAACAAACAAGGTTGTTTGTTAACGCCCCCGCAACGCCCCACCCCACCCCGCTCCACAGCAACGCAACAACACCGCAGCACAGCAGCGCACGCTATTCATAAATTTTTTCTAATGGATAGCATCTAGCCCTCCACCCGACCGCCAAACCCCGCACACCCTGGCCTTTTACCCATGGCGGCCACCCATAGGCATCAACCCGCGGCCAGCTACCCCGCCACCAAAACCACACCCAAGGACAACAGCACCTCCAACCACCCCCGCAACACTACCCCCACCAACCTGCGGAATCATCCGGCACAAACTCCCAGAAAAACCACCCCACCATTTTCCACATCATGCCTGCTCAATCAAGGCGCAAACCCCCACTGAGCCGCACCCCCACGCCCCACAACTGCGGGGGTAGTTGCGGTGGCCTTTTCGGGGGTTAACCCTTGCGGCCTGCCGGGTGGTGAACTACTACTGGTTAGTGGCGACAAAAGCCAACAGAAAATTTTTCCCCGCCATAAAATTGGCCACAACGAACGAAAGGATGGTTAGGCAATGCGACTACTCGGATTACTGCTGATAGAACCACGTATTGCACGTGGCGGACATCTGCCCGGAACCCCATCCTTGAGGTTGCTGCCAGGTCGTGGTGGAGAGATTTCACCTCAGCATCAGCGAGAACATCAACGCTGATATCTGAAATTTCTTTCTATTTTCGCCGCCGCCTCGTACATCTAAGCAACATGAGCGGCATTTTTTGTATTTCGGTTCATATCAGCCACTAATTCATCAGCTACTAACCCATCGGGCCCATCGGGCACTAAGCCGATTGGGTTGCGGGCGAATGCCATACGCAAGCATGAACCCTATGGTGCATGTGCACCGGAATTATTAACCAACTCTCCCTTCCCACATTGTGGGATGTTGAAGAAAGGAGAATGCGTGCAATGACACGCAAGTTTCGAGGTAAGAATAAGCGCAAGAGCCGTAAGGACATTGCTTACCTCAATCGTCACTTGAATACTGATCCCAAGAAGGTCATTTCGTTCGCCTCTGTGTTGGAGGAATCCACCCTGGCACAGGCCGAAGAGCTGGCACAATTGCCATTCATCTACCCGCATGTGGCGCTGATGCCCGATGCGCACACTGGACTTGGTTCCTCCGTGGGCACTGTGTTCGGCACCATTGATGCCGTCATTCCGGCGGCCGTGGGTGTGGATATTGGTTGCGGCATGATTGCGGTACGCACGCAGTTTACCGCCGCTGACCTGGAGGGCAAGGATCTGACGCAGCTCCGCGATGCCATCGAAGCTGCTATTCCCTTGTCGCCGGGTAACTACAACGATGAATGGATCCTGCCGGGTTCTGCCGATGAGCGGTGCCGCGAATTGGCGAAATTGGCGGAGGAAAACGATGTTGATTTGTCACATTCGCCCAAGTGGCGGCAGCAATTGGGGTCGTTGGGTGGCGGTAACCACTTCATTGAATTGTGCTTGGATGAAACTGATACCGTGTGGATGTTTCTGCACTCGGGTTCCCGGGGTGTGGGTAATAAGATCGCCCGGAAACACATTGATATTGCGCAAGCATTAATGGCGAAGTGGTGGATCCCCATCGGCAATAATGATTTGGCGTATTTCGTGCAGGGCACTCCGGAATTTGATAGTTATATTCGGGATTTGCACTGGGCGCAGCGCTTTGCCTTCCTCAATCGGGAGGAAATGATGGATCGGTTTAACGCTTGTTTGGCTGAGTTCATGGGCGAAGAGGTGCAGGAAATTCAGCGGATCAATTGCCACCACAACTACACCGAGCGGGAAGAGCACTGCGGCCGTACCGTGTGGTTGACCCGCAAGGGTGCCGTGCATGCGGATGAGGGTCGGTTTGCGCTGATCCCGGGTTCCATGGGTACTGCTTCTTATGTGGTTGAGGGCAAGAGCAATGTTGCTTCCTTGCGCTCGGCGCCGCATGGGGCGGGCCGCCGGTTCTCCCGCACGGAGGCCCGGCGCCGGTTCACGGTTGATGATTTGGCACACCGCATGACGGGCATTGTGTACCGGCAGGGTGAGGAATGGATTGATGAAATTCCGGACGCCTATAAGGACATCGATCAGGTCATGGAGGACTCCAAGGATTTGGTGGAGATCAAACACAAGTTGCGGCAGGTCTTGAATGTAAAAGGCACGTAAGTTGCTTTTCGACGCCCCCAGCACCCCGTTACCTCAGGGTAACGGGGTGCTTATGGTTGTTGGGTTAGAACGTGGCTTCGAAGGCTGCGCCTACTTTGTAGAGCCGGTCGTCGGCAAAGGCCGGCGCCATGATTTGCAGGCCAACGGGGAGGTTGGTGTCGTCGGCAAGTCCGGCGGGCAGGGACATGCCGCACAGTCCCGCGAGGTTGAGGGGCAGAGTGCACAAGTCGAAGTTGTACATGGCCATGGGGTCGGAGATTTTATCGCCGAGTTTGAAGGCCGTGGTGGGGGTTGTGGGGGAAATGAGCACATCACATTGCTGATAGGCGTTAGTAAAGTCTTGGGCAATGAGGGTGCGAACTCGTTGAGCTTGGAGGTAGTAGGCATCGTAATAGCCGACGGATAGAGCGTAGGTGCCGAGAATGATGCGGCGTTTGACTTCGGGCCCAAAGCCAGCGGCACGGGTGAGCGCCATGACTTCTTCGGCGGAGTGGGTACCATCATCGCCGACACGGAGACCGTAGCGCATACCGTCGAAACGTGCGAGGTTGGAGGAAACTTCGCAGGGCAGGATGAGGTAGTAAGCGGCGAGGGCGTCGTCGAAGTGGGGGCAGTCGACTTCAACCAGGTTGGCGCCGAGTGCCTGAAGTTGGTCTACTGCTTTGTGGAATTGTGTAAGAACGCCGTCTTGGTAGCCGTCGCGGTCGAATTGCTTGACGATGCCGATGCGTACGCCGCTGAGATCCCCCCGCGCACCTTCTTTGGCGGCGGCTACAACGGGGGCCACGGGCTTATCCACGCTGGTGGCGTCGAACTTATCGGGGCCAGCTATGACTTCGTGGAGCAGCGCGGTGTCGAGGACGGTGCGGGCGGTTGGGCCGCCTTGGTCGAGGGAGGAAGCGCAGGCCACGAGGCCGTAGCGGGAAACCGTGCCGTAGGTGGGTTTCACACCCACAGTGTTGGTGAGTGCTGCGGGCTGGCGGATGGATCCGCCGGTGTCGGTGCCGATGGCGAGCGGGGCTTCGCCGGAGGCCAGTGCTGCTGAGGAGCCACCACCGGAGCCACCGGCGGTGCGCTCTAGGTCCCAAGGGTTATGGGTGGGACCGTAAGCGGAGTTCTCGGTGGATGACCCCATGGCAAATTCATCCATGTTGGTTTTGCCCAGGATGGGTATACCGGCCTGGCGGATGCGGGTGGTTACGGTGGCGTCGTAAGGCGCCATGTAGCCTTCGAGCATCTTGGATCCGCAGGTGGTGGGGGCATCTGTGGTGGTAAAAACATCTTTGAGCGCGAGTGGCACACCAGTGAGCGCCGAGGTCGGGGCGGCGCCGGAATCTAACTGCTCATCAACGGCGTGGGCTGCTGCCAGGGCTTCGTCGGCGCCAACGTGCAGGAACGCGTTAAGGTCGCCATCAATGTCAGCGATGCGGTCGAGGTGGGCCTGGGTCACCTCGACGGAAGTTACTTCGCGGTTGTGGATTTTCTCTGCGAGTTCAGCGGCGGTGAGGTGGGTGAGCTCGTGTGACTCTGGTGCGCCTACTAGGTATTTGTTTGTCATGGTTGTGACTACTCCCCCAAGATTTGTGGAACGACGAATCGTTGTTGTGCGACTTTTGGTGCCTGGTCTAGTGCTTGTTCTGGCGTGAGGAGATTGTCAACGGTGTCTTCCCGCATGCTGGTGTGAATGGAGTGTGGATGGCTCATGGGTTCGACGCCCTCGGCTGCTACTTGTCGCACTGCGGAGACATTGTCGACGATGTCTTTGATTTGGTCGGCGAAGCGGTCGAGTTCGTCGTCGGTTAATGCCAAGCGGGACAGTTTGGCCAAATGTGCGACTTGATCGCGCGAAATCTCAGGCACGTGCTTTTATCCTTCATCGTGGGGTTGGTAGTTTAATCTCTGAAGATATCTTACTGCAATGCTGAGTAGTTCAAATTTTTTGTTTGTAACCCCTTGTTGACTCCATCTTTTTCATATTGGGGTTAGAATGCCAACCATAGGTGACAATTTTATAACTACTGTCAGCGCCCGGCACTCATGGTGGGTTTTGCTCGTAGAATATGGCGGATGGCAGTTGTTTGTAATGACGTGCCCTTATGGTCGTGGGAGAAGCGGCGATCATTTCGCTTGAATAATAACATCAGAAAGGCGGGTTTTCGTACGGTGTCTTATCTAATTCGTGTTTTGCTCCCCGATGCCCCAGGTAGTTTAGGAAAATTGGCCGAGGCAATCGGAACGGTCGGGGGTGACATCAAAAGCGTTGATGTGGTGGAATCGTTTCCTGACGGTACGGTCATGGATGACATGGTGATTAGTCTGCCGGCGAATACTATGGCTGATGTGCTTATTTCTGCTGCCCACATGGTGGAAGGCGTGGTGGTTGATTCCATCCGGCCATTTTCGGGCACAGTGGATCGACGTGGGCAAATAAAAATGCTTGCGAATGTGGCTGGGTCATCGTCGCATTCAGATAAAATCGCACAGTTGATCGACAATATTCCGCAGGCGCTCACGTCGTCGTGGGCCATCCTGCTGGAAGACGGCAGCCCGGTAAGACGCATCACTGCGTCCTATGGGGCGCCCAAAGATGATGGTTCCACGCCAGAGCTGATCAATATCACGGCAGCCCAAATCCTTAACCCCGAGGATGATGAATGGATCCCAGAAAGCTGGGCGTTGTTGGATTCCTCGTTGGCGGCCGCACCACTGAGCGATTCGGGATTGGTGTTGATTATGGGCCGGGTGGGCGGCCCGGATTATCTTCCCTCTGAGGTGGAGCACATTGGGTTTTTAGGGACGATTTTGTCTAGGATGCTGCGGCATTAATCGTAGGTTTCGTCGGCCACAAGCACGGGAATTTGGGTGCGCATGTGGTGGACGAGATGCGGATCAGTGTCGAAAAGGAGAACCTCGGTGTCCTCACCGGCCTCCATGGCGATGCTGCCATCCGGGCGGACAAAAGCCGAGTGCCCAACACCGCGGGGGGCGGTGGTGTTTTCGTAATGCGTTTGATCCGCAGCCACCAGCCAACTGGTGGAATCCAGGGCACGGGCTTGAATAAGCAATTGGCGTTGCTGCAACTTCCCCGGACCACCAGCCCACGAAATCGGCACAAGAATAACCTCAGCACCCCGGCGCGCTAATTGCCGGAATTGTTCGGGGAAGCGCAGGTCGTAGCAGGTTGCGAGGCCGAAGGTGAGGTTGTCGTAGGTGAAGGTGACGAGTTGGTTGCCGGGTTTGACGGTGTCGGATTCGCGGTAGCCGAAGGCGTCATAGGTGTGGATTTTGTCGTAGTGGATGCGGGTGCCGTCGGGTTGGACGACAATGGCGGTGTTGAAGACGCGGTTGATGGTTTTGCCGTCGGTGGTGATTTGGTCGGCGGGGCGGAACATGCCGAGGACGATGGCTATGTTGTGGTCGTGGGCTAGGGTTGTGAGCTTGTCGACGAAGGCGCCGTCCAGGGGTTCTGCGGTTTCATCGAGGCGCCCGGTGCCAAAAGCTTGCATGGTGGCTTCGGGGAAGACGATGAGTTGGGCTTGGTTTTGGGCTGCGACGGTGGTGGCGTGGGTGACGAGTTCGAGGTTGTCGGTTTTGTTGGGGCCGGTGCTGATTTGTCCGATGGCGATTTTCATAGGTGTGCTCTTTGCTTTGGGGGTGGGGTGGCTCTTTCCCAGGATAGCGAAGATGGGTTTTTAGGTTTGCGGTGGGGCGGTGATGTGGAGTTTGGTGCAGCGTTGTTTCAGGGTGGTGAGTTTTTGGTCGAAGAGTGTTCGGTTGGGGTGGTTGGGGGCGATGTGGGTGCCAAGGTGCAGCAGGATGGTGA
The DNA here is from genome assembly GCA_030527885.1 of Corynebacterium sp. Taxonomy (GTDB): domain Bacteria; phylum Actinomycetota; class Actinomycetes; order Mycobacteriales; family Mycobacteriaceae; genus Corynebacterium. Next base: position 5,485 of record JAUMZY010000019.1, on the reverse strand, counting down.
GGTAGGTGTGTGCGTCGTGTTGCTGCTGGTGGCGGGTGCGGTATTTGTTGGGTCGGAGTTCTAGGGGTAGTTGGGTGTCGGTGGTGAGGGCGCGGTGCAGGAGGGTGATGTTGTTGTTGGCGTGGTGCAATGCGGTGTGGAATTGGGGTGGGGTGAGCTGCAGGAGGGGTTCGGGGTAGGCCCAGAAGTGGACGTGCTCGATGAGGTTGGTGAGGTTGGGGCCGGTGGTGGTGAAGCGTTGGTCGATGCTGATGGCGGGTAGTGCGGCAGCCCAGGGGCCGTCGCTGGGTTGGGTGGTGATGATGTGTTTTTCTTCCTGGGTGAAGTGGTTGCTGATGGTGTGGGGTGATCCGCCGAGGAGGTAACGCCAGGTGCAGGGTTGTAGGACTGTGTGGTCTGCGAGGTGCTGGGTGGCGTCGGCCAGTGGGGTGCCGCCGACGAGGGTGGGGGTTGGGTGGTGTTGTGTGGCCCAGGTTGTGATGGTGGTGAGGCAATCCCGAAATTGTGCTGTTGTGAGGGCGGGGTCGTAGAGGCCGGAGTCTTCCAGGTAGGAGATTTCTACGGGCTGGGTGGTGAGGCGCCCGTGCACCCAGATGCGTTGGTCGCTTCCTTCTTGTTGGTAGTAGCACCACCCGGATCTGAAGAGGCCCTGGTCTGTGGCGTGGAGTAACCATTCGCAGAGTTCTGTGACTGCGTCTGGGTGGTTATAGGGTCCGGCGAGGGTGGCGATGATGCGTTTTTCCTGGCCGAGGAGGTTCCACCAAGGTTCCGGAATGTGGGCGGCTTCTGGGTTGGTGCTCAGTAAGTGCGGCAGGTTCCCACCATCCCAGGGAATGGTGTCGCTGGGGTGGGTTGTGGGGAGTAGGTGGGCTGCTTGGGGGCTGAGGTTGCGTCGAAAACCATGTTTAGCGCCGCCGGTAGGGACGTGTGGCGAGTTCCCCGTATTTGGGAATGTCGCCGGTTTTGTAGCGTTCCCACACGGTGGCAAAAAGTTGGTCGAGGGATTGCAGTGGTGGGCAACCTCGTACAATGGGCCGGCATGTAGTGCTGCGCCACAGCAGGTAGTGGGGTGCTTTCCACGTTTCCATGGGCATGATGCGGGGTACTTTTTCCAGCCAGCCGCCGGGAAGGAAGCGGCTGCGGCCGGCGCCGGGGCGTTGGGCTTCCAGCAGGAGTCCGACTTCGACGAGGGGTGTAGCGGCGTGGTCGATGTCTTTCTTTTTCCACCCGTTCCAGGTGCGAATGTTGACGTCGGTGGGGTATACGAGCGCCAGGATTTGTAGGTAATAGCGGGCGCTTTCTGGGGGAAGGTTCAGGGTGTTGACAACATCCGCCACCACGTCGGGGGCAGAAACACATGGGTCGAAAGGGTTACCGGTTTGGGGGTAGTCCTTGCGCAGTTGGGTGATGAGTTCATTGAGGTGTTCTTCGGTGAGGACGCGAATAACCTGTTCGTCGCGGTGCCATGCATGTGTGAAGCTGTTGTAACTGTCGCCGAGGGCGAGCATCTCGTCGAGTTCTGCCCAGGATTCATTGCAGGCATGGTCGTAGAGGATGCCGAGTTTTTGGGCGAAGATTTTTCGGCGGGGGTCGCAGAGTTCCAGTTTGGTGATGAGCTGCAGTATCACCCCCATGTATAGGCCGGCGAGTGTCCGTTTGGTGTGGGTGTAGCGGATGGTATTTGTGATTTCTGTCGGCACGGTGGTTAGTGCGCTGGTGGCCCAGTTGAGGAGGAATCCTTGGCCATTGGTGTATGTTTCTAATTCCACAAATTCTGCCGCGGTCAGGTGCATGATGGGGTCACCGTAGACGTGCCGAATGCAGTCAATCATGGCTGTGATGCTAGGGCCGGTCGTGGCAAAAGTGGGGTTGACGCCGGCGGCTTTGACCGACTCGATGCGAAGCGAATCATTGTATTGGAATTGCTGTTTTTTGATGAGTGTTTCTTGTTTAATACCGCGTTGTGTGGTGGCGGCCATGGGCACACCTAGGAGTTTACGGCAGGACTCGGGGCGGAAAATGATCGACTCCGCCAGCTGCTGCACAGCCGTAGCGGTAGGGGTGCCGCCGAAGAGTGTATCAGCTGGTACATCACCTGTCAGGCGACGCTGTGACCAGTGCACAATGGCGGAAATACACTGCAGAAACTCGTGTCGCGGCAATGCCATGTCTGGGGTTTCTTCACCACCGCGCACAAAGGCACCGTGCTCTGGGGTGGGGTATTTCAACATCCACTCTGTGCTGTCGCTGTGGTAAACCCACCCGGCGCCGAATACACCTTGTTCAGTGAGGTGGGTGAGCCATTCGCATAATTCCAGGATGATCTGTGGGTCATGTTGTATTTCTGTCAGGGTGGCGATGATGAGTTTCTCTTTGCCCAGGAGGTACCGCCACACATTGGTGGTAGGTTCTGCGGAAATGGTGTGTACTTCGGCATTGGTGAGTAGTTGTGGTATTTCTCCACCGGCCCAGGTGAAGGTTGCTTGTGCGGCTTTCATGGCGAGTGGTCCCCATCACGTGTTGTCGATAAGTAGATATGATGCTGCGTGGCTGAGGTGAGTACGGTGGGTTTCTTGCTTTTCGACGCCTGCCGGCTTCAACATGTGTGTTTCTCCTCAAGTAGTGTCGGGGGGTTTGTTGTGAAGATGTGGTCAAGCATTGGCGTTTGTCATGCTGGCGGCATACCCTATTTTATGTGGGTTACGTAGTATGGTGCTGTGTGGTTCTGTGGCCTGATCCTCATTCTGTATGGAATATAGCTACGAGTTTAGATGCCACCCCAGGCATGTATCACTGGAAAATGTCATGTACGCTGGGGGCGTCGAAAAGCTGCTTGTCGCACCACCTTATTTCTACGATTCGGCAGCCACATGGGTGGTTTTGATGGTTTACTCTGCTGGTGAAACTCCTGTGGATGGTGCACTGTTACCGAACCAATACCTATTAGAATTTCGCACAATTTTAGGGTCGGCGGTAGCATTGGGTTCGTAACTTTTCGTAGCCTGGGGTGCCACCATTTTTGTAGCGCTCCCACGTGGTGGCGAAGAGTTCTGCGGTGGGAAGTATCGGCGGACAGCCTTTGATAATGGGCCGGATTTTGGCGTCCTGCCACAGTAAATAGTGTGGTGCTTTCCATACTTCCATGGGTACCGAGCCGGGTGCTTTTTCTGCCCACCCGCCGGGGAGAAACCGGGTTCGGCCGGCGCCGGCGCGTTTCGCCATCACGAGTAGTTTTTTCTCTACCAATGGGGTGGCTGCCCGGTCGATGTCTTTCTTCTTCCAGTCATTCCATTCCCGGACGTTGGCGTCCGTGGGGCGTGCTAGCGCCAAGATTTGCAAGAAATACCGAGCGCTCTCGTGCGGGACTTTTAAGGTTTCTGCAGCATCATGTACCACATCCGGGGCGGCGGCAACCGGGTCGAAGGCGTTTCCGGTTCGTGTGGGTTGCTGTTCCAGGTTGATGATCAGGGAATCTAGCAGTCCTTCTGTTAAGGCCCGAATGACTTGTGCATCATGGGTGATCCGCTGGTTGAAATACCGGTTGCCGTAGTTGCAGCCCAGATCCATGGCACCAAGCCCCGTCCACTGTTGGGTGCGGCTGAATGCTTTCAGTGCCGTGAGTTTGCAGGCAAGTATGTTCCGGCGCGTATCACCCAAATCTAGGAGGTTGACCAAGTACAGCAAGATGGCCAGGTAGTTGCCGGCGTCTTGGGCATCCATGTGGTTGGGGGCGTGCGTGGCGGAGCCAATCGCATGGTTGACCAACGAGGGCCATTGTCCGTGGCGCACGGCATGGTTGAATTGTGCGGTGGTGATGTGCATGAACGGTTGGGAGTAGCGTTCTTGTAGGTACGTGACCAGCGCATCTATGTTGAATCCGGTTGTGTGGAAATCCGAATCCACACCAATTGCCTGCAACCATTCTATGTGGTGGATGCCGCGTAGCTGGTTTAAGGCGGCTGTGGCCTCTGCTGTGCCCAGCCCTAATGCTTCCCGGTAGTCTGTGTCTAGTACACCCCAGTTGTAATAGGTGTTTTTCTTCAGGCCTGCGAGGAAATACTGGGCGGTCTCTGGGAGGAAAATGGTGCCGGTGGCCAGCTGTTGCGCGGCTGCGGCCAATGATCGGCCGCGCGGCGCTGCATTGTCCGGCGCTGTGTTGTCCAGCGTTGCATCGGCTGGCCCCACCAAGCTCGGCACCGCGTTCGACGCCGCGCCGTCGAAAAGCATAAGCTCCGCCGGTGGGTTTTCGCTGCGCTGCTGCGCCCACCGCATGATGGCAGTAATGCACGCCACAAATTCTGCCTGTGGTAGAAACATATCCGGCTCATACGGATGGGTGTGAAGCGGAATGTGCGCATAATCAGTGTGTTCAGGATGCACTAGCACGCAACTAAACGTGCTGGAGCCACCGTAAAACCACGCGCCATGCCACCACTCGCAAGTGGGAGCATCAGGGACGGCGGCACGATCCACAACGTGGTGGCGCCACCCGGAGCCAAACGTGCCGCTAGCTGCCGCTTTGAGCAACCATTCGCACAGTTCCACAACGGTTTCCGGGTTGTGCATCGGGGCGGAAATGGTGGCCACGATTGCTTTTTCTTGCCCTAGGAGTTCCCACCAGCCGTTGAACAGTTGGGTTTCTGCCCGGCTGAGTGTCACCACGCCGGGGGTGGCCAGCAGCTGCGGCAGAATGTTGTCGTGCAATTGTCCTTCTGGGCTCCAGCGGGTGCTGCTGCTGCTGGCTAGGCTGAGGAGTTCCAGGGCTGCAGTGCTGAGCATGTTGTGGGGTGTGGTGGTGTGCAGCGCTGTGATTTTCTGTATCTGCCCGCGTAATTCCTGCACGCTCGTAACAATGTTGAGGATGCTCTTGCCCAGCACAGCATTTGATCCGAATAATTGTGCGATGGTTTCCAGGGTTGGGTTGCTCAGTAGTGTTAGGGCTTGTTCCCAGGTGGTGGCCCGCAGTTTTGTGCTCATTGCCAGGTCCCGGGGGTGCAGCTGGTGGAAAGCACTCGGTGGTAGGTGATGGATGTAGTCGGCGGGCCGGGAATCAACATAAACCGATAATGCTTGCGAAATCACCTGATCTGTTTCCGCGTCAATGATGCTGTTGCCCGCCTTGGGGTCGCTGGCAATCAGCCATGTCCCGCCGCCGGGGCGTCGAAGTGTCACCGTGATGGCATGCTGCGACCGAAAATCCCCCAACGGGCTCCACAGGTGATACGTCGTGTCGTCGCGGTGCACAATGGTCACATGCTGGCCGTTGAGGATGCCGCACGGGCTGGTTTGCGTCGTGGGCTGCGCCGCCGTGACAGTAGAAAGCCGCAGTTGAAAGCGGTCAAGTGGCGTGAGCATGGTGGCTGGCGGCAGGCCGGTGAGATCCACCCCGGGTATATTCTCCCCACGGCCCACCGGAGCGAAAAACGCTTCGTCCTTGGATTCCCCGGATTCCCACTCCTTAATGTGGGTGTCCGTAATGTGGGTG
>JAUMZY010000018.1 GCA_030527885.1 Corynebacterium sp. | reverse complement strand
GTATTTTTCGGCTCCTCAAGATTCCTGGGCGAAGAAGGCTGCTGCTTTTTTAAAAAACAGGTTTTCTATCGTCAGGTCATCGACTTGTTTTTAACCGGGCGTTTTTTGCCTTAAAATCCGCGTCCTTGGTGGTGTGGTATTTCTTCACCCATAATCCTAGGGTTTGAGTGGGAAGATGATAGGTATCAGCAACAGCCGTCAGGGTTTGGGGAGTGCCAAAGGTATTCGAGGACGACCTGGGTTTTGAAGTCTTTGGTGTAGGTGTGTCGTGGCATGGTGTGATTCTAGCCTTTCTTAGGTAGCAGGTTGCCTATCTGTTTTGTGTAGGGACCTGTCCGACAAAACCCAACCACCCCAAAGGCTACATCACGCCGAGTATTCGGAGCCATTCGTCTGGTGGAAAAGCACCATTAGTGGCATGGTAGATAAACGGTATTGCAAAGAGTAAAAGGAATACATCGATTACTGGTGATAGTGCTGCTAGCAGTGCGAAGATCATGAGTTTCCAACTTCGCACAGTGTAGGCCATAACAGCTGCTAGGGCTCCTAACGGTACTGCAGCTAACAGGTTGGCTTCGAAGTTTCGTCGAAAAGCACCGGGGAATAAAAACGGCAGTGCGAAGACGAAGATTGCGATGAGGAATGATAACAATGCCAGCCAGGATGTGTGATCCCATTCTTTGGTGTGTTTCATGAAAACCTAGAAAAGACCGATTGATATTAGCCACTCATGAGGCGGAAACCGACCATCAGTGATAATAAAGGTTAATTCGATCAATAAAAGTAAGCCAAATGTCATAATAACTGGTGACAACGCTGCCAGTAATGCGAGGATCGTTAGCTTTCGACTTTTTACAAAGTAGGCTATTGCCGCTGCTCCAACTCCTAGCGGCATTGTGATAATCATGTAAGTCCCAAAATCATGGAGAACCGCTTTAGGAAACAGAAAGAGGGGCAAGAAGGCGAGAGCTGAGACTAAGAATGATGACAGCGCTAACCAGGATGTGCGATTCCATTCTTTGATGTGTTTCATGGTGTATTCCTCTTTTTTACTACATGCGTGATGGCTCAATCACTTGCAGTGAAGACTTCCAATTTTTGTGAAGTAGTAATAGGCCCTATCGGCGTATTTTTTCGTCTGACCTGAGAATTTTCCTTGATTTCGCCGAATGCCATCCGTAAATGCTTTGTCGCAGGAACAGGTACGATATCCCTTTTCCTCATAACACTTATCATGATGCATGCATAATTCATCAAGCGTATCGATTGGCTTTCCCCCACCATGGAATGGGCCACACCAGTTTCCATAATAAGCCGGGCCAAATTCTTTACTACCTTCAGGTGCTGTTTGAGCCGCAACAAACTGGTTAAAGCCATTGCCCTCTTCCAACAAATATTCTGAAGCACCATCCTGCCGAGCCAGCTCTTCACTGAATTTAGGTTGACCATTTTCTTTTGTTACATACTGGAACAACACATTTGCCCTAGTATCCAGGTCCGTGTTTTCAGTCACCTTGCTGGCTGGAATGGTTTTGGCTGGCAGAGCTTTTGTCGAAGTGGGATCCGCTGAGCTCTTCATAGGTTTTGCATCTTTAGCTGACGTGCTTTGTGCAGTTTGAACCGGTTCAGCATGTGCTGTGGGCAATGTTGCCAAGGGTAGTGCTAGTGCAAAGAACATCGCACCAGCGTATTTTGAAATCAGTGTTTTCATTACTGATTTTCCCCTCTGCGAGTAGGTTGTGAATATCACGAATGACCGTGTTGTGATATTTCAAACTCTAACAGCTATAAGCAGCTATAACTATAAAAACCTATAAAGCATATTGGTCTATGCCCCTATTGGAGGGTGTGCTAACGTTCGCTCAAAAATGACGTTAATGAAAATATGAATAATGTCATAAACTGTGTAAAAACCGTTATTTATTTCTATGACCCCAGGTTGTTGTATTTGGGATGGCGTGCGGATTTTTACCGTATTACGTGTAAAGAATATAAATTTTACTGTCAATAATTAGGTAAAATACATGTTGAATATGGGGATAATCGATTGTAATATAATTACCCCATCTATTTTTTGGTTATGGCTAAGGGCATACTGAAACTATGGAAAAGCGATTACACTACCTTCCTAGAGCGATATGTAGGGCATTTTTGTCAGTATTACTGATGAATGTATTAGCAATGAATACGGTTTATGCGGCACCTGTTCGTGATGCTGCTATTAAACCAGTGGGCTATAAGATCGTGGATGGTGTTCAAGATCTGGAGCACCCCATTACTGATCCTGCATTGTTAGCTGATGTGGGGTTCTCTCAGATCAAGCCTGCGTATGGTACGCATGATTCTTTGGAAAAAGCCATTGGTAAGGATGATCGCACGCTATTGCTAGTACTACTGAAGCACCTTATCGTTGGTTGGGTCGGGTTCAGTTTAGGTCTGCAGATAAAGTGCTCCATGTGTGCACAGGGGCTCTTATCGGTAAGAATATGGTGTTAACCGCAGGTCATTGCTTGGCGAATAGTGCGTATGATATTAGTTTCATCCCCGGGGTTAACTACGATGAGCATCCGTTTGGAGAAGCTTCTGCTACACAGGTGTGGTATGACCAGGATTACGGGAAGAAATTACCTGGCAGTGATTGGGGTGTTATGAAACTCGACAAACCGGTGGGGGAGCAGGTTGGTTGGTTCGGGATGAAAGTTCCTACTGATGCTGAGTTACGTAGTCCTACAGCTACTGTGACTGTTATTGGGTATCCGGTGGATAAGTTGAAGAATACGTTGTGGAAGTCCCAGGATGCGATCATTGATGTGAATGATAGGGAGATCGTTTACAAGGCAGATACTGCTGGTGGTCAATCTGGAGCACCTGTGTTGGATGATACTGCCACTATTATCGGTATTCACACTGATGGGGTTCCTGAGCGGAATTGGGGCCGCGTATCACTGGTGATTTGTTTAACCTGCTCGTAAACCTATCCTACACGTCTAGTGGTATTGGATAAAAACTTTTCCCACATGAAAAAAGAGCCGATGACGGGAATCGAACCCGCGCCGCCTGCTTGGGAAGCAGGAGTTCTACCATTGAACTACATCGGCAGTGTTGAACAACGCTAACCAGTTTAGCACCAAAAATCGGCGGAGGAAAACTTTTGTAAACTAGGGGAGTGCTTTACTCCGACCGTGACATACATGCAGCCATTGATGCGGGGGAACTCGTCATTGATCCCTTCGATCCGGAACTGATCCAACCATCAAGCGTCGACGTGCGCATGGATAGGTTTTTTCGGGTATTCAATAACTCCAAGTACACCCACATTGATCCAAAACTTCAACAGGATGATTTAACCAGCTTGGTGGAAGTAGCCGAGGATGAGCCGTTTGTGCTGCACCCGGGCGAATTTGTGTTGGGGTCCACCCTGGAGAAGTTCACGTTGCCGGTGCACATGGCGGGCCGCCTAGAGGGGAAGAGTTCGCTGGGTCGGTTGGGGTTGCTCACGCATTCGACTGCGGGCTTTGTGGATCCCGGATTTTCGGGTTACATTACATTAGAACTCTCTAATGTGGCGAATTTGCCGATAACGCTGTGGCCTGGGATGAAGGTCGGACAATTGGCGTTGTTTAAAATGACCAGCCCAGCTGCGATTCCGTATGGTTCTTCGGCTTTGAATTCGAAGTATCAAGGGCAGCGGGGGCCGACGCCATCGCGCGCGTATTTAAATTTTCGGGGGTGATAGGGGTGTAAAAAAGCGGTATTTTCCTTAGAAGATTTCTTGTGTTTTTGCTGAGTTCAAAGCACGAGAAATGCCAGGAATAATCGCCACTTTCGGGACATTCTTTCATCTTAATTCCCACAAAATCTTATAATTAGTGCTAAATACTGCTTTTATTATTAATCTAATTCTTGATGAATTATAAGCATTGTGCAATGTTGAGTGTGGTGAACATTAAAGCGGCTTAACGTATGCCGGTTTCCTGTTTAGGCTTACATACATGTGCAACAGCAGCTCGCAACGAAACCGAACTGACCTATACCGATTGGGTAACCCGACCAAACCCGGGGTTATTACTGCTGCTGCCGCAATTTTCGCCGTCATGGCGCTGGGCGCAGCACCCCAACCTGCCACCGCGCAAACAACCTCAACCAGCACTACATCAGAAGCAGCAGCCACCACAACCACCGCCGACCCATCAAAGGTGGCGGCCACCCCAGGCAGCGCGCAGATAGTGGACGACAAGGACACCTGGAATGGTTCCACGGATCCGACGAAGGCACCACTGCTGGTTCCTGGTGGGGCAGTGGACGGCAAACTACACCCCAAAGTGTTCCAGGATAAATTCAATGAAACCTCCTCGGAGCGCAGCCTGCTTCACTGGGATGTGGAGCTAAAAGAGGATGAACGCATCGCGTTTAGCTACCTGATTCCGCCCAAAGACAACATGCAGCAGGTGGACCCCAACCTGCAGTTCATTCCGTTCATCATTGACGAAAACGGGCGCGGCTGTGTGGCGCAGAAAAACACTGGTGCAGCCGATAACAGTGGCTTCGTCGTACCGTTCTCTGGGTACATCAGCTCCCCACGGGTGGGCACGCAGGACCAGGACTGCAAACCTGGAAAGTATAAAATCTCCCTAGAGCGTAGGGGCACCATCAGCCCATCTGTGGAATTGCCCTTCCAGTTCATGCTGTGGAAGATTCCGCGGGCGGATGAGACGGCCCCTCCGGCGTCGACAAGCAATGCCCCCAATGCCGGCAACCCGGACGAATCACTGCCGCTGGGTGACAACACGGAGAAAGCCCCGCAAGTAAACCCTGGTAACTATTCCGGCAGCCTGGAGCCCAATAAACTGCAATGGTTTAAAGTCAACGTGGCGGAAGGGCAGCGCCTGCATCTCGACGTTGATGCGTTCCCCATTGGAGTGGATCAGAATGCTAGCCAGAGCCAACCCATCACCTTGGAATGGCGGGTGCTGGGCCCCACCCTCAACCCCGTGCTGACCAACAGCGCGAACGACGGCATGCCCTACAACAATCTGATTCTCTCCACCCGGCAATCCGTGGGCATCAACACCGCCACGGATAGCATTCAGTGGATTAACCTGGAGAAAGACCAGGGGGAAACCGTCGGTGAGTTCCTCTCCGGGGAGCATTGGGTTGCGCTGCGCTACTACCGGCCGCAGGCCCCTTCGAACACGCCTGCGATGAAGTTCAACATGGCCGTGGCGGTCTCCGGCACGGCACTGTCCGCCCCGCAGTTCATTGATAATCTCACCGGCCAAGCCGCCACCGATGTCCGCGAGCAGGAAGCCGCCGCCAGCAGCACGGAATCCAAACCCACCACCACTAAACTCTTAGCGCGCGACGACGCCCCACCGGAGCAATTCTGGATGTGGGCCGTTGTTGCCTCCGTGGTGGCCAGCTTGGGGGCTGTGGGCGGCATTGGGATTTTACGGGGGCGGAGTAAAACAATCCCACTGTTCCACTAGTGGTACAGTGTCAGCATGGCTCAAGATCGTCGAATGTGGAAGATGGATCCAGAACGCCTGGAAGCGCATCTTCAGTTACGTGGTCGGGCGAGACAAATACCCGACAAAAAGAAACAAGCAAACAAAAAGGCCTGCCGCCGAGGAAAGTGGCAGGCCTTTGGCCTATTTAGTGCTAGTTTCCGGCACGGTATAAGCCGAAATAATGGTGGTGATCGGCACCGCCAATGTCAATGCCAACGCACCAATACCAGACCGCAGCATCTCCGTAGCCATCACATCACTGGTCAGAATCTGCACCAACGGCCGATCTGACACCGACAGCAGCAACAGTAACGGCAACGACGCACCTGTGTACGTCAGCACCAACGTGTACACCATGGAGGCAATGTGATCCCGGCCCACCTTCATGGCGCCCAGGAACAACCGCATGGGCGACGCCGACGGATCCAACTCCGATAACTCATTAACCGTCGAAGCTTGCGAAATAGCCACGTCATTGAGCACACCGAGCGCACCAATGATAAAACCACACAACATGAGGCCTTCCACCGACACATCCGGCAGATTCACAATGATCGCCAAATTATCACTATTGCCCAAGCCCCGCAGCTCATTATTTTCAATGGCTATGGTGGCCAACCAGGCGGCAATAACCAACGCCAGCAGCGTACCCCCCAACGCCGACGCAGATTTCCAATTGAAACCATGCACCAAAAACACCACCAGCAGCAAAATAGCCGCACCACTTATCACGGCCGTGGAAATAGGCGAAGCCCCCAACAACAACACCTTAACGGTGAACAACACCACCACAACCAACGTGATGCCCAACCCAATGAGCGCCCGCACACCCCGCATCAGCGCAAAACCAGCAATGGCCGCCGCAATCAACACACCCCACAAAAACAGCGGGTACGTGCGCTGGAAATCACCAAAACCATACGACGTGGAACCATCAGCCGACTGATCCTCAATGAGCAGAATCCTATCGCCCTGCTCCAAATCCGGCTCACCCGGATTATGGGCATTAATTAAAAGCGTGCGCATGCCCTCATGATCACCAGAATTCAACTCGGTGATGTACCACTGGCACTTATCATCAGAACCCGGCACAATCCGCGGCGACGTCTCAAACAACTTACCCGCCTCGGCGGCACTGCACGCCCCCGGTTGGCTAAACAACACCGTCGCCTCCACCTGGGCATGGCTCATACTAAATGACGTGTAGAAACTCGGCGAAATATTGGGCTTTTTATCGCCCGGCCACATGCTGTACACCCCAAAAACCGTGCCCACAATCCACACCCCAATGAACACGACCAGCAGAATCCGCCACAGCGTGAAACTTCTTTGCGTCACCGCACTGCTTTTCGACGCCTTAGGCTGCGGCTTCGGTTCTGCTTGCTGTTTGGGCTGCGGCTTGGGTTGTGGTTTACGCTGGGGTCGCTGTGGGGTGGTTTGCTCCTGGGCTGGTTTCTGTGCCTTCTGGGTAGCTTTCTGCGGTGTCTTCTTGGCGACCTTCTTCACCCGCTTTACTTGGGGTGACTTGACGGTGCGCTTGGACTTCGACTGTCGGTTTTCTGCTTCGGGAGTCTCTGGTTCATTTTGATTATGCCTACCCATCGGATTACTCCTATTGCTTGTAGCTGGACAGGAAATTTCCTAGGCTTTCTATAGCTTCAGCCAATTCATTAGCCCACGGCAATGTTACCACCCGGAAATGATCAGGCTGCGGCCAATTGAAACCAGTCCCATGCACCAACAAGATCTTCTCCGCCCGCAACAGATCCAACATCAACTGCGAATCATCATGAATATCGTAATAATTCAAATCCAACTTCGGGAAAGCATACAACGCACCCTTCGGCTTTACGCAGCTCACCCCCGGAATCTCATTGAGCTTCTCCCATGCCACATCCCGCTGTTTCGTCAACCGGCCCTTTTCCGACGTCAACTCATAAATAGACTGCCGGCCACCCAACGCCACCTGAATCGCATGCTGCGCAGGCACATTCGGGCACAACCGCGTCCCAGCCAATAAATCCAAACCCTCAATAAATCCCTGGGCATGGCTCTTCGGGCCAGTCAAAACCATCCACCCAGCCCGATACCCAGCCACCCGGTACGACTTCGACAACCCATTAAACGTAATGCACAACATGTCCGGGGCCAACGTCGCAATGGACGTATGCACCGCACCGTCGTAAAGAATGCGATCGTAAATCTCATCAGCGAGAATCAACAACCCATATTCCCGCGCCACCTCCACAATCTGCTGCAACACCGCCGGGGAATACACCGCACCGGTGGGATTATTCGGATTAATCACCACGATGGCCTTGGTGCGGTCAGTCACCTTAGCGCGAATGTCTTCTATGCTGGGATTCCAATCATCGGCTTCGTCGCAAAGATAATGCACCGGCTTGCCGCCCGCCAGCGATGTCGCAGCCGTCCATAAGGGGTAATCAGGGGTAGGGATTAAGATTTCATCGCCGTCGTTCAACAACGCTTGGGCCACCATGGTGATGAGCTCTGACACCCCATTGCCCAAATACACATCATCAATATCAAACTTGGGGAAGTTCGGAATCACCTCATAGCGCGTCACAATGGCCCGGCGCGCCGGGATGATGCCTTTAGAGGTGGAGTACCCCTGGGAGGTGGGGAGGGCGGCGATCATGTCGCGCATGATGACGTCAGGGGCTTCAAATCCGAAAATGGCTGGGTTGCCGGTATTTAATTTGAGGATTCGGTGTCCGTCTAGCTCTAGTCTTTCAGCCTCATCAGCCACCGGCCCGCGGATTTCGTACAGAACATTTTTCATTTTTTCTGATTGATCGAAAACGCGCCGCCGGCGGGTTTTGGGTGGTGTGGTTGGGGGTTGGTGGGCTGATTTGTTATTCATCCGTTAAATTTTGCCACTTTTTACCCAAGCGTGCACACTAACGGCGGCGCCACCGCTGAATAGCTTCATTGGTGACTTCCATTGCAGCAGCTGCGATTTCTGCTTGTTTTTGTTGCCGGATGGCACGCTGTTGGGCGATTTGCTGGGCGTTTGCCAGCTGCATGGCTTGGACTTGCATGGCCTGGGCCTGCATAATTTGCCGGTGGCGTTGTCGTTCTAGTTGGCGCACGCTGGGTTGGTGCCAGGATTTGGGTCCTAGTTTCATCACGTAGAGCATGAGGAAAAGTGCTGCGGAGAGCGCCATGCCCAGGGCAAATAATGTAGCGGGTATCATGCCAGCTGTGAACATGCTCATGACGAAGGGGAACAGCACGATGCCTAGCTTCATATTCCGACCAGACCGATAATTTTGGTCTATTTCACTGGCGGTGAAGGTTACTTCGGTTGGCATGGCTCCGGTGCCTGGCATGCGCGCTGGCGACATGTTGGGGTTGGTCGGGAGGTCGTCGAAAAGCGAATCTAAATCAGATTTCATAACCGCATTGGCGACGTCTGTGAGCCGTTGGTCGTATTCAGTGACGTCTAAGCGGCCGGCGGCGAAATGGTTGCCTAAATCTTCCATTGCCTGTTGGCGTTCGGCGTCACTGATGCGGTAATCGGGGCTAAAAGGGTGGTTCATAACTTCATGATAGCGAAGGCATATTTTAGTTGTCTGTAAGGGTTTCCCCTTACAGCTCAGACTAATACCATCATTGTTGGTGGGGATGGTTATTTTGCTGGTTCGGTGGTTTCGAGGCGTATTTGATTACGAAGAACATGATTCCTAGCCATATCAGAAACAGCAGGACAGGTGCACGCATCAAGAGCACCAGTAACAAGAATGCCCCGATGCCTAAACCAATGTACAGGGGTAATTTGGATTTGTCGGTTGGGATGGTGCTGAGTTGAAAACTTGGGCTCTGCGTGAGCGGCGGCAGGTCGACAAAAAGCTGCGCAAGGTCGGATTTCATAACGGCGCTGGTGGCTGCGTTAAGGCGGGCGTCGAACTCTTGAGCATCCAGGCGGCCGGCAGAAAAGTGGCTACCCAGGTCATTTATTGCCTGCGTCCGTTCAGCGTCACCAACGCGGTAATCATTGTTGGGCAACTGGTTCATATCAATAAGCTTAGTAAATTATCGCTTGCCAGGTGTTAACGGAGCATATGTCGTTGCATTTCTTGGATTTGGCAGGCCTGTGCAACTTGCCGCCGGTGTTCTTTCCGCGGGTCTGGCTGAAACCAGGTTGCCGGCCCCACCCGCATGATGAACAGCAGCACAAACAAGGTGACGCCCAGCAGGCTCATGAGGGAACCCAATCCCGGAATGGCAGCACCGGTGAACTCCGCACCGATGAACGTTAACATCACAACCCCAATTCTCATGTTGCGGCCCTGCTTGTAGGCGGCGAGGGCTTCTTCGCTGATCACCGGCACGTATTGCGGCAGCAGCACCGGGGCTTTTTCGGCGGTGGGTAGGTCTGCGAACAACTGTGTGAGTTCCGATCTCAGCGTGGCATTCGCAACTGCGGTCAGGCGGGTATCGTACTCGGTGGCGTTCAAGCGGCCAGCGGCAAAGTGGCTGCTTAGGATGTTCATGGCTTGTTGGCGTTCGGTGTCACCAATGCGGTAATCATGTATCTGGCTCATATTGTTAGACTAAAACCGTCGTGAGCGTTTCACCATTGGGGTTTACCCGGAAATTTCTTTGCTTTTCGACGCCCCCACCTCAGGGTTTTCCCGGGGGCTTAATACCGCCGTGGGGCCTTTCGTGGATCAGGCTGATGCCACGACTTCGGGCCCAACTTCATCACAAACAACAACACGAACAAAATGATCGCCATGATGGGCATGACACCACTCAAAAACTGTAAAGACAGCACACCAAAAAGCGGAGCCCCAAGGAAAGTCAACATCACAACCCCAATCCGCATGTTACGACCATACTTATAGGCTGCGAGAGCATCACCATCAACAGTCGGCGGAGCCACCGCCACGGGGGCTTTCATGGTGGTTGGTAGGTCACCGAACACGTGAGTCAACTCGGATTTCATCTGGGCGTCAGCAATCGCGGCGAGGCGGGCATCGTACTCGGTGACATTCAGGCGGCCGGCAGCAAAATGATTACTTAAATTATCCATTGCTTGCTGACGGTCAGTATCGCTGATGCGGTAATCAGTAATAAAAGATTGGATCATGATTTCAGCCTAAAACCACGACCAGTGTTTAACCATTGGGGTTTACCCGGAAATTTTTCCTCCATGAACCCACGTACTTTTCCCCTTCTTGCTCAGGGTTTACCCTAAGAATCCTCCTCCTGGTCTTCCTTACGATGACGCGGTTTCGGTGGCTGCGCAGTAGGTGGTGTTGGTGCTGGGGGCGCTGCTGTTGGGGGTGTGGCAGCAGGTGGTACAGCATTAGGAGGTGTTGCCATTGGCACAGAAGCCCCTGGTGCTGATGGTGGTTGTGCTGCCGCTGGGGGTTGCGCTGCTGGGGGAACAGTTGTACCTGGAGTTGTGGTCGTAGGTGGTACCGCACCGGGTGGGGTTGCCGCTGGTATAGACGCCCCTGGTGGTGTGGGACGAACAGTCGGAGGCACCACGGTAGGTGATACTGCGCCAGGAGGCGTTGCCGTTGGTACGGAAGCACCTGGTGCTGGCGGTGTTACTGCTGGTATGGAAGCCCCAGGTACAGGTGGGGCCGCTACCGGAGGTATTGCATTAGGAGGTGTCGCCGCTGGGATGGAGGTCCCTGGTCCCGCAGGTTGAGCAGTTGGCGGCGTTGCACTTGGAGGTACTGCCGTTGGGGGTTGAGCTGCTGGGGGAGCCGCCCCTTGCGGTGTTGCCCCTGGTACGGAAGTCCCGGGTGCTGCAGGTTGGGCTATTAGTGGGGTTGCACCGGAAGGCGTTACTGCCGGTACTGCAGCCCCTGGTACTGGCGGCCCTGCGGTGGGCGGCGTTGCAGCCGGTGGTGTTGCCGTTGGAGGTTGCGCAGATGGTGGTACTGCGCCAGGAACGGAAGCACCCGGCGCTGGAGGAACAGCCGCGCCTGGAATAGCCGTTGGCGGTGTAGCACCTGGCGGTGGCGGTGTTGCTCCAGGAACGGCTGCACCTGGTGGTGTTGAAGTGCCTGGTGCAACCGTGGGAGGCACTGCTGCGGACGCGCCGGGTTGTGCCGCTGGTGGTACCGCTCCCGGAATGGCCGCGCCGGGTACGGGAGCTGCCAGGGGTGGGAATGTTGGCGGTTTTGGTTGCTGCGCTGGTGGGGTGGTGGGTTTCTTTTGGGCTGGTTGGGGCTTCGGGGTTGGTTTTGGTTTGGGCTTGTTTCGGGTGGGAGGTTGCAGGAACTGCTTTTCGCGGGGTGCAGGCAGTTTGTCGTCGATAAGTATGGAATCGCGCAGCATCTGGGCGACGTCTTTAATCACGGGGGCTTCTTCTGTCACCGCTTTGACACCGGAAGTCATCATGGTGTTACAGAAGGGACAACCAACAGCAATTTCCTGGGCGCCCGTGGCCACGGCCTCGGCGGCGCGGTTCTCATTGATGCGGGTGCCGAGGTTCTCCTCCATGAACATGCGGGCGCCACCGGCACCACAGCAGAAACCTTCGTTGCGGTTGCGGGGCATTTCCACCAGCTCGGCGCCAGTGACGCCGAGGAGTTCCCTAGGTGGGTCGAATACCTTATTATGGCGGCCTAGGAAACACGGATCGTGGTAGGTGATGGGTTTGCGATCCTTCGCGGTGCGGGGGATCGGGGTGAGTAGTTTTTCCCTGACTAGGCGGTTCAGTAACTGCGTGTGGTGGAAAACATCAAAATAGCCGTCGAAGTCGGGGTATTCGTTGTGGAATGTGTTGAAGCAGTGCGGGCATGTGGTGATGATTTTGCGTTGACCCTTGGGTACGCCTTCGAACACATTGTTGAGGGTGTCGATGTTCTCTAGGGCGAGCTGCTGGAACAGGAATTCGTTACCTGCGCGGCGGGCGGGGTCGCCGGTGCAGCGCTCAGCTTTGCTGAGTACAGCGAATTTCACGCCGGCGGTGTGCAGTAGTTCGACGACGGCGCGGGTGGTGCGTTTGCCATTGTCGTCGAAGGCACCAGCGCAGCCCACCCAGAACAAGTATTCGATGTCGTCGAAGCTTTTGGCGTCTTCGCCGAAGACTGGTACTTCAATGCCATCGCGCCGGGTCTCGGTGATCCAGGAGGCGCGTTCGGAACTATTGAGGCCCCAGGGGTTGCCTTTGACCTCTAGGTTCTTGAACATGCCGACCAGTTCGGAGGGGAATTCTGATTCCGCAAGTACTTGGAAGCGGCGCAGATTGGTGACGTGGTCGATGTGTTCGATGTCGACGGGGCACTGTTCGACGCAGGCGCCGCAGTTGGTGCAGGACCAGAGGACATCGGGGTGGATGGTATTGGTTTCGCCCACGAGTTTGAGTAGGTCGACGTTTTCGTAGGAGGTGTCGGCGGCGAAGGTTGTGGGGTCCTGTAGGTAGGAGGCGTTGGCGATGGCGGCGTCCCGAATGTCGGTGACGAAGAGTTTCGGGGATAGGGGTTTGCCGGTGTTCCAGGCAGGGCATTGCTCTTGACAGCGGCCGCATTCGGTGCAGGTGGCGGCGTCGAGAAGCATCTTCCAGTTGGAGTCTTGGAGGTGCCCGATACCAAGGGTGGAATCCTCTTCGATGGTGTCGATCGTGAGTTCGGTTGTGCCGTCGTAAAGCGGCGGCACCTTGCCGAGCGCGGGGAAGCCGTCGGGGTTGCGCTGGAAGTAAATATTAAAGAACGCTAGGAACCGGTGCCATGCTACACCCCAGTTGAGATTATAGGCGACGACATACAGCCACACCATGCCAATGAGGAGCTTTACCAGCGCAAAGGCGCTCACCATGAGGGGGCTGGCGGGCAGGAATTTTGCCAGGTGGATGGTGAGGAAGTCGGTCCAGTAGGAGCCGTGCCCGTAGGTGGAGATTTTGCCGGCTTTCACCAGCAGCATGCCAACACCCTCTAAGAAAACCACGCCCTCCACGAAGAAAGCCGAAAGTGCATTCGAACCGTAGAAGCGGGATAACCGCTTCCGCATGCCGGCGGACAGGCGCACGGCAAACAGCAACCCAATGCCCAAAATCGTGCCCAACGCGAGCACTTCTTCGGCGAAGTGATACAGCGACCAATGGGAGAGGAACGGCCAGCCGCTATCCGGGGCGAATGTTTGAATGTACGCTTCGAACCACACGAGGGCGCCGATGAGAAAGCCCACCATGACGAACCAGTGCGCCACCGCAATCACTGGTTTGCGCATGAGTTCCGTGTGGAAGAATACTTCCTTAAACATTTGGAGCGTGCGGCGGATGGGGCGGTTCGTGCGACCGGGGGACGGCTGGCCGGCAGCAATGAAAGCGTATAAGCGACGGGCTGCGCGAATGAACAGTATCCACGCAGGTGCTGATAGCAGGATGCCTAACACACCCATGATGAGTGTTGGCGTCACAACCGGCATGTTGTAAAACCTCGTATGGATAAGGGCTGAAAAAGAGGGAGAGTCACATATACTTTACGCGCCCACCCACCAAGTCCCTAAGACAATTGGGGTACAAACCAGGTTTCATATGCCGTGAGCAGTGCATCGCAGGTAACCCTTTGCGTGAATATATCGGATGGGTGTGGCACACTGGGGTCATGAAGATCGCATTTTTAGGCACCGGCCGCATGGGCACCGAACTAGCCAAACATTTACTCGCTGACCACGAACTTAACGTATGGAACCGCAACAGCGACAAAACGACGCCGCTTGTCGACGCCGGCGCCACCGCGTTCCCCACCGCCGCCGAAGCCGTTGCGGATGCCGACGTAGTGATCACCGCGCTCTTCGGCCCCGACACCGTGCGGGAAGTCGTGCTGGCACCACAGTTGATTCCCACCGGAGTGCCCTGGTTGGACACCACCACCGTATCCCCTAAAGATGCAGAAGAATTTGCCGCCCAAGTCCCCACCTACATCGGTTGCCCCGTGGTGGGCACCCTCGGCCCGGCGCGCAACGGCACATTGGGGGTGTACGTGGGCAACCCGGATGCTGGGTTGCGGGAATTGGCGGCCGGCATTGTGGCGCCGTGGGCGGATCCGCAGCGGTTGAAGCTGGTGGACACCCAGGCGAAGGCAGCTATTGGGAAGCTGCTGGCCAATTTGGCGTTGGCGATCAGCGCCGAAGGCCTGAAGGAAGCCCTGTTGTTCGGCGATGCCACGGGCCTGAGTGCGCAAGAAACCCTGGACATGCTCGATTTCACCGGGTTGGCGTTCATCAAGAACATGAAGCAGGATTTCGTGTTGGGAGTGCGGGACACTGATCCGGGTGATTTCACCGTGGATGCCTTGTGCAAGGACAGTAAGCTCATGGTGGATACTGCCGGCCCGGTGTTGCCCGCCATTGAAGCTGTGGTGGAGTCGTTCACCGTCCAGCAGAATAATGGTCGGGGCAATCAGGATTTCTCGGCGATTCTGGTTAACCGTGACGAACGCTAAGCGCTTGGGTCCAGGTGAGCTTTTGGCCGTTGTGCAAGATGGCGCCTTGGTAAATCCGGGCGCTTAGCCACAACACCGCTGCGGTTGTTGCAGCTAGGACACCATAGGCGGCTATGAGCTGAATGAGGTTGAACCCGCCGGTGGCGTATTGGATGGGGGCTAGGCCGATGGAGAACGGCGGTAACCACGACAGAACCTGAATGATGGTGCTGCTGGTGTAGGGGGAGCCGAAGCTGATGGTATAGATTGTGCCGATGAGCAGCATCAAAATGGGGGATTGGGTGGATTGCAGGTCTTCTGTGCGGGACACCATGGCGCCCGCAGCGGCGTACAGGCTGCTGAAGAACAGCATGCCCAGAATAAACCCGATGACCAGCAGGGAGATCATGCTGTAACTGATGCTCACGTTGTCGAGCATGCCGGTGAATTGGAGGGTGATCACCCCAACGGTAATGATAATAAGTGTGCTGATGGTGCCGATGATGAGGCTGCCCATGAGTTTGCCACTGAGGAAATCCAATGGCCGCACACTGGATAGGATGATTTCGACGATGCGGGAGGATTTTTCTTCCGTGACGCGGCTGCCGACTGTGGCGGCGAACATCATGATGAACATCAGCACGATGAGTACCCCAAAAACAGTGGTGAACAATTGGGTTTGGTTGACGTCCTTCCCGATGTTGACTGGTGTGACAGTTGCGGGTGGTACCGCCTGCGCGTACTGCTGTTGGTCCACGTTGAGTTTGGTCAGTGCTGTGGTTTGGGTGAGGCGCTGCACCGTGGCGGTAATCGTGGTGGTGAGGGTGTCGCTGGGGGTGCCGTCGGCAAGCAAATCGAACCCTTGATCGGTAGCGATCAGCGCAGCGTCTTTGCCGTCCTTGACTTGGGCTTCCGCTGTTGCCCGGTCCGGGGCGGTGGTGACGGTGATCGTGTCGGGGAATGCTTCGGCTGTCACTCCCACCACTACTAATTCCAGCGGCTGGTCGTTGCGTTCCTGGAACCAATCGAAGCCTATGATGGCGGCAACCATCACGAGCAGCGTAATTACTGTTGATGCTATGAGGCCTTTGCTGCGTAACATCACCTGAATTTCTCGGCCTGTTACTACTTTGATTGTTTGTGTTGCGCGGTAACTCATGCGACAACAACCTCCTTAAACAGCTCCACCAAATCTGGAATTTGGCGTTTAAATGAATGCACCGGGCCCGCAGCTATTGCTGCCCGCACAATATCTTGATCGCTTATGTGTTCTGGTTTGCTCAACACCACATGGTCCGGCCCTTGCTCGACTACGTCGCAGCCTGCCGGATACCAATCCCGCGCCGGGGTGTACACCTCATATAATTCGGGGCCTTGGTCGCGTAGTTCCGTTACGGTTCCTTGGGTGCGCATTTGTCCGCCCACGATGATGCCTACGCGGTCACACAACCGTTGCACTAAATCTAATTGGTGGGAGGAAAATAACACTGGTACGCCTTGGTTGGCGCGGTCTATGAGCATGTCGCTCATGACTTGGACGGCGATGGGGTCTAGTCCGGAGAAGGGTTCATCGAGGACCAGCATTTGTGGGTTGTGCACAAGGGAGGCCGCCAACTGTACTCGTTGTTGGTTGCCTAGGCTGAGGCTATCGAGTTGGTTGTTTTTGCGTTCCGCCAGGCCTAATTGTTCTAGGAGTTCCTTGGCATTTCGGGTGGCTTGCTTTGTGTTGAGGCCGTGCAGCCGGGCGAGGAATACTAGCTGGTCCAGGATTTTTTCTTTAGCGTACAGGCCGCGCTCTTCTGGCATGTAGCCGATGGTGCGGCGCATGGTTTCGGTGATCGGGGTGCCGTCGAAAAGCACTTCGCCGGAGTCTGTAGTGAGTACCCCTAAAATGATGCGCATCGTGGTGGATTTGCCGGCACCGTTGGAACCCACGAAGCCGTAGATTTCTCCTGGTTGAACGGTGAATGTGACATCCCGTAGGGCGGTGACGTCGCCGAAGGTTTTATGTAAATTGCGTATTTCTAACGTGGGCATTAATCATCATCCTCTGGGTTGTGGGGGAAAGTGAGGGCATACACCATCGTGGGCAGTGTGACGAACAAGATAAGTATCAGGGCGGATAGGAGCTCCAAGGTGTATGCCCACTCTGCTTGATATTTAGCGGGGATATGTGGGGTCATGGTGATCGAGAATATTATGAATGCCATGGTTCCGGAGCGCACGCGGAATGAAATGGACTGCCAGGTTATGATCACTGAATACTCGTATTCGTCCAGCAGGTCCTTGGGTGCGGAATCCCTGAAACAAATGGACACCCGTAAGACGTCCCATATGATTAGCATGACGATGGTGAAGGCCATCCAGCCAGACAAGGCCTCTGGCCACCAGACGTGCAGGATGGCGCAGAACAGCAGCAGCACCAAGCAGAGATAGTAACTGGTGATGAGGAATTTGCGTCGCCCCGGGGTGTGCCAGGCAGGGAGTATCTTGGCGGCTTGGTCGTGGTACTTTTGCCATTTCTCCGCCCGCCGCAGCTGGTAACGGTGAGACCAAATGACCACTCGGTTCGTTAACGCGCGCATCATCAGGTTCGCTGGTACATGCTGCTGGACAGGGGCTTAAATTCTTTTCGACTGAACACCGCCTCGATGGGGAGTTCGAAAACCTCGCAAATGCGCATTGCCAGGTCCAGGCTGGGGGAGTGATCGCCGCGCTCTAGAGCCCCGATGGTTTGGGGATTCACACCAGTTTTTGCGGCCAGGTCAGCGCGGGACAGGTCGCGTTCAACTCGCAGCAACCGCACCCGGTTAAAGATGGGAATCGTTGGACGTTTCTTTGGGTTCATATATATAAATATTGTATAAACACAACGATGGGTCAAGTTTTTGTATGCTTTTCGACGCCTTCAGGCTGCTAAGCATCTTCCGGTTCGTAGGGGAAAGTGAGGGCATACGCCATGGCCGGAAGCGTGCTCACACTGACGAATGCTACAATCATGAGCAGCACCACAGTAAAAACCCACTGGTCACTAGCGGTAACGTCGAATCGGGAAATGATTGCCAACAGGCCTATGGCTACCACGATGCTTGCGGAGAGCAACCGGAAAGAAATTGACTTCCAGGTGCTCAACACCGAATACTCATACTCATCCAAGAAGTCATCCGGGGCGGAGTCCTTCAACATGATGCTGATGCGCAAAGTAGTGAGCGCCCATGACGCAATGAAAGTGCAGATCAGCCAAAGGCTAAGGATGTTTGGCCACCAGCGTTGCGCAATCGCACAGAACAACATGACTATTAACGATGCGTGGTAGATGGTGATGGGGAACTTCCACCGCCCCTGCGTGCGCCAGGCGGGGAACCATGTTGCCAGGCGATCGTGACGCTCCTGCCACTTTTCCGCCTTGCGTAATTGGTAGCGATGCGCCCAAATCACCATGCGGTTTGTTAGCGCATGCATGATTGGGTGGGGATTATCTGATGTTTCTTTGGGTTCATGCATATTAGTGTTGTATAAACGCAATGGTGTGTTAAGTTATTGTTGATTAGGGGTTGATTTTTAGTACTTGTCTATTTTAGTCTGTACTAAATTAAGTTTTGACTGAATGAAAGGGATGCCATGGGAGCGCAACTGTCATACTTTGAAATAACTTCACCAAACGTAGAACAAGCACAGGCCTTCTACCAGCAAATGTTCGGATGGACTGTGCACGTACTGCCAGATGCTGGCGGCTACGGCATCGTGAACACCAACGCAGGTGAAAACTCAATTGGCGGCGGCATCGGTGCATCAGACCGCAATGATAACGGCGGCGTCAGAATCTATTTCCACGAACCCGACCTGATTGCCGCCCTGGCCCGCGCAGTTGAACTTGGCGGCACAGTTGTCCAAGAACCAACAGACATCCCAGACTTCGGCACAATCGCAGTCTTCGCCGACCCCGACGGCAATCGCATTGGCCTGTGGGACCAAGCAGGCCTGAACGCACAATGACCCTCAACCGCGATCAAGCGCTACAAGTGTTCGCCGAACCCCGGCGCCGCGCAATCCTGGAGCTCGTTGCAGAAAACGAACTACCAGCCGGCCGCATCAGCGCGCACTTTTCCGATGTCTCCGCCTCAGCCATCTCCCAACACCTCCGGGTGCTCAAAAACGCTGGTCTTATTGTTGAACGCCGCGATGGCACTCGCCGGCTTTACCGGGCTGATGCCCAAGCGCTGGAAGAACTACGCGCTTACCTCAATGACCTATGGGCAGCAAGCCTGAAAGTGGCGCAAACACTCGCCGAAACCGAATATCACGACAACTCAACTGATCAACAAGAGGCAGGATAGCGAATGGATCATCATCGACACCTGTCAGAAGTACCGCAAACTCAATCGGAACCAAACCCCCTGGCAGACGCGGTCATAGCGGAAGTTACAGTGCAATGCCCTGCTTCTGATGCGTTTTATTTGTTCGTCGATACATTGGCCGACTGGTGGCCGTTGCGCCACTATTCGTTAGCGGATTCCAGTGAAATCGTTGCAATCGAAGTTGATCGCCGTTCTGGTGGAACCATAACCGAAATCCACCGCGATGGTAGTAGCGCCGACTGGGGCACTTTCCTCACTTGGGAGCCACCCCACCGGTTTTCCCTGAACTGGCATGTCACCCCTGGCCTAGAACAAACCATCGTCACCGTTACGTTCATGGCACTTTCACCAGCTACCACGAAAGTCACCCTTGTGTATTCTGGCTGGCAAGGCATCGACCCGAAACACTTCGGCCTGCAATCTGGCTACACGCAGGGGTGGGACCAGATCCTTCAGTGTTTTGCCGAGCAGGTTTCGTGATTTTTATAGGTGATGGAAACATCACAACAGGCCCACCGCCTAAAATTAACCCCATGCTTTCTATCCATGGAACCATCGGCTATTCCACCCCCATAGTGGAACTGCACAAAGAGTTACAGCCAGGAAAAATCTACGGCATCAGCGGCAACAACGGAGTAGGAAAAACAACACTACTTAGAACCCTAGCCGGCGAAATTTTCCCATTGAGCGGAACCATTCACATCAATAACATGCCGGTGACAAGCCCCCAAGCAACCGGCCGCATCATCCACATCGCAACACCCGAGTTCTACCCAGATGTATCCATCGGGGAACACCTCAATATCCTCCATAAGGTCAACCACGTCGACTACACCACAGCCACGAAGCTGTGGCAGCTAACAAGCATCCTGGAGAAATCCCCCAACAGAGTATCAAGCGGCCAACAACAGCGAACCTTCCTGGCAGCGCAATTAACGCTACCTGCGGACGTCGTCACGCTAGACGAACCAGAGCGGCACCTTGATGCCACCTGGGTGCAAACCCTTTGCGACCAACTGCGCGAAAAAGCCGCCCACGGAACAACCATCATCATAGCCACCCACTCGCACACACTTTTGAACATATGCGATGAGATTGTGCAGCTAGCATCATGAAAACCCACCACATCACCACACTCATTCGTGGCATAATACTGATCGTCGCAGGTAGTGCCATCCTGTACTCATTCCTCACCTGGGTGGTGGCGCAGCGCCTCCAAGCCGTGGGTTCGGAAATGAATTGGCTCAGCGCCGGTGCCGGAGTGATATTCCTCTTCACAGCAGCGCTCCTCGCAGAAAAATTCTTCGCCCTGAAATCATTGCCCTACACAGATTGGCTGTACAAAGTACGACCATCCGGCACCCTCACATTTCCACTGCGCACAATCATTGTGCAGTTAGGGATTTTCACCCTGCTCGGGGCTATCATTGGGGCCGCCACCGGGTCCATTATCCTCTATGCGCTGCTCGGCCTGTTGTGTCGCGCCGGGGTGGGCTTGCTCAAGAAAACCACCATCCCCACCCTGCTGAACGCTGGTACCAAAAACCTGCTGTCTTACGCAGCGCTGATGGTACTTGATTCCACCACCGTTAACCAGGGGATTACCGCCGCGCATCTCACCTGGCGGGATCAAACCCCAACATCAAACTATCTGCTGATTTCCCTCCGCCGCCTCTTCCGGCAACGGCACTTACTACTGTCGATGCTGGTTATCCTCAGCCTGACCATCGCCCTATCCCAAGCCCTCATGCCACAAGCAGCCGTGCTGTTCTTTTTCTTGTGGAATACCCTGAGCGGCAACATCGCAAGCCTCGGGGACTTCACACAACTCGGCGCACCAGAAACAACAAAATACCCCATCCTTGTCATCTATGCGCTGCTAGGCGCCGTGCACCTGGTGATAGTCACCCACCCCGGCAGCATCCTGATCGCCGGGTTACTCGTCATGATCTCCACATTATGGGCCGGCATCATCAGAAGCCGATCGCGGCAAGTAACCAAAGTGACCTTCATTGACAGCGGCTTTGGCGTGATCTTTTCCCCCAAACTATTCCGCTACTACCTGGCTGGGCTATTCCCCACATCCATCATCGCCATGGTGTATGCCACCGTCATGCTCACATGAGCGTGCTCACTTTGCTTTTCGACGCCCACAACAGCGCATAAGAAAAGCACCACGCAGCTAGGACGTGGTGCACATTAATTAGCTCTGTTCCTGCTGGGAACCAGTGGACTGCTGTCCCTGCTGGTTCCCGCTGGGAGGTGTGCCAGTTGGGCGGGCGCCGGAGTTACCGTTAGGCGGAGTACCGTTCGGCGGGGTGCCATTCGGTGGAGTACCCCCGGAGCCGCCGGGACCACCATTCCCACCAGGGCCGCCTTCACCGCCGGGACCCCCGGTTGGTCCGCTGCTTTCCTGCTGCGTGGCGCTACCAGCGTAATCGTTGGTGGGATCGCGGTAAATGGTGTGGATGTGGCCCCAACCAGAAGTCTGCACCCCATCAATGGTGGCGCCGGCATCATTATCCTGGCTGGCCAGTTCGATATACACCTTCGGGCCGGAAATCTGGAAGTAAATGCCCTTGCCCTGTGACGTATCATACGTGGTGGCACCCGACCAGTTCACATACGTGTCATCCAGAGTTTCGCTGATGGCGTTCATGGTGGTCGTGGTCGTCTGCGAATCAGCCAGGTTCGTCCAGTTCGCAATCACCTGCAGCAGTAGTTGCTTTTGCTCGTCGGTAAGCTCAGAGCCCTTCAAACCCGTGCCGGTCGGATAGTCGCAGGTGCCGCCTGGCTCACACTCCATGGTTTTTAACTCCTCCCCCTGGTAGAGCTTCTGTTTCTGCTCATCTGTGAGGGAGTTATAGAAGTCGAAGGCTGTAGTGTACATGGCGCCCAAGGCGGATTGGGTTTTGCCATTACTATCGGTGTAGGTGGTGGGCTGCGTGCCGAGGTGCGTGGGGGCGAACGTGATGGTGCCATTGGTGAAGGTGGCGTTAATACCCACGTGGTGCCCACCGAATTGGATGGCCCAATCACCGGTGCTGCTGGGGTTGCCGAAGAACGCAATGTTGTATTCCGTGTCACCAAGGTCGGCGGAGTTGGCTTGTTCCTTTAGCACTTGGTCGCCAGCCATGATGCCAGTGACTTTGGCATAGGCCTCCTCGTTCAGGAGGGTTTTCATGACTTTCATGGCGGCGGCTTGCTGCTCTTCGGTCAGGTCACCGAGTTTGAGGCCGGAGCGTTCGACGAAGGTGACGGGGAAGTTAGACCAAGAGGTGGTTTTGGATTCATCGTTGAAATCGTAGAGGACTTTTTCCTTTTGCTCATCGCTCAACGTATTGAGGAAGTCCGCAGCAGCTTGGGCCGTGGCGGCGATGGTTTCGCTGCTCGTATTGTTGGCACTGGTGTTTGCAACCTGGTAAATGCTGCTGCTGGCGTTGGCGGCAGCGTTGTTCGTATCGGTTGCGCCGGTGCTGCAACTTGCGAGGGTCAGGCTCCCAGCGAGAATGAGGGATGCGAGGGCTTTGGTCCAGAATGGTTTCTTGCTCATGGGAACTACTATGCAGGGTCAGTCTGTAAGTAGCCCCCAGTTATTGCTGTGGGCTTAATATTTCATTGCTGTCAATAGGCTGGGCCTTACTGAAAGTTTAATGAAAAGACCCTAGACGCACACCGGGACACTCCGCGCGACCTGCAACGTATGCTGCCAATCAGCCAAACTCCGGCCCGTGGGCAAGTCCAACGCCTCAAACCACTCCGTATACGGAATATGCTGTTCGGCCAGGTAGTCGGTGACATCGCGGACATCCGTGCGGTGCGATCGACCAAAAATAGCCGTGGACACCGCGAACTGCGCCGCGAAATCCTGGGTGAAATCCGCAACAATGACAGCATCATAAAATGGCCGCAGTTTTTCGACTCTCACATCAACGTTACCAAGTACCCGTACCGTAGACTTGGTGCGATTAGGATTGCGATAGTGCAAATCCAAACCAACCGGGGTGGGATCGGCATCAATCAGGTCGATGTGCAGAGTCTGGGAACAACGCATGAGCAAATCAGAGGTGTAAAGACCGGCTGCGCCGGCGCCGATGACTGCGATACGAAGAGTAGGCATCAAAACCCCTTTCAAAGCTCTAGACTGATTTGTCTAAAACTTAACACAATGCGGTCTATTTCGCCTTGAAACGCGCAGAAAACCCCAGTTAACACCATGAATAAAATTGTAGACAACTTGGTCTGTGGTTAGAATGGTTTCATGATTTTATACGTCGCCGCCACCTGCGAAGAAGCCGCCCACCTACCACCCGAATATCCCCTGCTCATCACCGGAATCGGAACCATCCGCGCCACACTAAAACTCACCGAAGCAATCCTGACCGGGCCGCGACCAGAACGAATAGTCAACTTCGGCACCGCCGGCTCCCTCACCGGCGCCAGCGGCATCTTCGAAATCACCCACGTATTCCAACACGATTTCGATAACGAACTCATCGCCCAGATCATCGGCAAACCATTCCCCAACGGCATCGACCTAACTACGTCAAGCACCCTGCCCACCGCCCGGCTGGCAACAGGGGACAGCTTCATCAACGACACCACCATCCGGAACCGGCTGGCGCGCCGGGCGGAATTATGCGACATGGAGGGCTTTGCCGTTGCCATGGTGGCGCAGCATTTTGGCATTGACTGCACCCTCATTAAACAAGTAAGCGACAATGCCGATGGCACTGCCGCTGATAGTTGGCGGGATGCTGTCGACCGGGGCGCAAAAGACCTGGCGACGGCGATCGTCGAAAAGCTAAGCCAGTGAGTGAACCACCATCTCTTCCCACTCCACAACCTTCTTGCGCTCCCTGCCCTCAGCGGTGCCGAGCGTGCGCTCGTGGGCGTCCAACTTATGCCAACCATCCCACGTGGTGTACTGAATACCCCGGTCATTCAAACATTCCGTGATATCGCCAGCGGTGGGGGCCGTGAGGCGGCCGGCCGTTGCATCCGCAATGAGCATATCCGTGGTTTCCTTAGCGTCGGACTTGGTGTTACCAATCAAGCCGATGGGGCCGCGCTTGATCCAACCGGTGGCATACAGGCCAGGAATGATCTCTCCTTCCTGGTCCAACACATGGCCGCCATCGTTGGGCACCACGGCGCTGTTATCGTCAAACGGCACGGTAGACACCGCGTCGGAGCGGTACCCCACGGCGCGGTACACCGCCTGTACTGGCCAATCGGTGAACTTGCCGGTGCTGCGCACGTTGCCAGTGCCGTCCAGTTCGGTGCGCTCAGTGCGCAGGCCAACCACCTTGCCGTCCTTGCCGAGGATTTCCACGGGGGATTCAAACGAGTGGATTTGTAGGGTGTGAGGTGCGGGTTTGGGGTCGCGCATGGCGTACTGCTCCAGGATCTGGCACACCAAATCCTGGGACTTGGATTCCCGGCGGGCTTGTTCGCTGGCGGCGTCGTAATCAATATCCTCGGGATCCACCACCACGTTGATGGTGTCGGAGTGGTCGAGTTCCTTCAATTCCTGCGGTGTGAACTTCGCCTGGGCGGGGCCCCGGCGGCCGAAAACATGAACCTCGGTAGCCTGATTCTTCTTGAGCGATTCGTACACATTATCGGGAATCTCAGTAACCAATAATTCATCCCCGGTTTTCGCAAGAATGCGCGAAACATCCGGGCCGACGTTACCCACCCCGATCACAGCGACGCTCTGGGCAGACAGATCCCAGTCGCGCTTGAATCGGGGATTGCCATCGTAGAAGCCCACGAAGTCGGCGGCACCAAAGGAACCATCCAAATCCTGCCCGAGAATGCCCAGGTCACGGTCAGCAACGGCGCCCGTGGCTAGCACAATTGCATCATAATGCTTGTGCAGGGTTTCGATGGTGATGTCTTCCCCAATGTGGATGTTTCCCAGCAGACGAATATTGGGATTATCCAGCACGCGGTGCAGGGACTTGATGATGCCTTTGATGCGGGGATGGTCCGGGGCCACACCGTAACGGATGAGGCCAAACGGGGCGGGCATCTGTTCGAAAAGGTCGACGGTGGCTCCTTGCTTAGCGAGGAGGTCGGAGGCGTAAATACCGGCGGGGCCGGCGCCGATCACGGCGATGCGGAGGGTGGTCATGAAATCCTTCCAAGTAATTATAGACTGCTCAGTCTGCCAAATGCAGGTGTAATGCTGGGG
This sequence comes from Corynebacterium sp., assembly GCA_030527885.1. Lineage (GTDB taxonomy): Bacteria > Actinomycetota > Actinomycetes > Mycobacteriales > Mycobacteriaceae > Corynebacterium. The sequence goes on along the minus strand of JAUMZY010000018.1, from coordinate 15,087 downwards.
TCACCGCAAGAATTTTATTCATTTATGCACAATCATTATTTTTATTCATACTATTTTTGCGATTATTTATGCTGTTTGAGACTTATTTTGCTTTGAGTTGGTGTCACTTACCGCTCAGTATTCTTGAAATAGACCGTTCGGTACGGTTAGGTGGTTACCTAATACCACAACGGAGAAAAATTATGTCTACACCCACGGTGAAAAAACGCCCAGTGCGGCAGAAGAAGCCAGAAGGTCAATGGAAAATTGACGGCACCGAACCTCTTAACGATGATGAACGAATAAAACAAGAAGATGATGGATTATCCGCTAAGCAGCGCGTCATTGATATTTATTCCAAACAAGGGTTCGCATCCATTCCAGCAGAGGATCTTGCACCCCGCTTTAAATGGTTAGGCCTGTACTCCCAACGCCGCCAAGACCTCGGTGGTGAATTCACCAGCAAACTCACCAACACGGAATTGCAAGATGAATTCTTCATGATGCGGGTTCGCTTCGACGGCGGCCGCGCAACTCCAGCCCAGTTGCGTGCTGTCGGCGAAATTTCCCGCGATTATGCCCGCTCTACTGCGGATTTCACCGACCGGCAGAACATCCAATTGCACTGGATTCGCATCGAAGACGTGCCGGCGATTTGGGATAAATTAGAGGCAAACGGCCTGTCCACCCTCATGGGTTGCGGCGACGTGCCCCGCGTTATCCTAGGTTCGCCGGTGGCTGGCATTGCAGCGGATGAAATCATTGACGCCACGCCTGCCATTGAGGAAATCGTCGATAAGCACCTGCTCAGCGGCGAATTTGTCAACCTGCCCCGGAAATTCAAATCAGCTATTTCCGGCAGCGCCCGCCAGGACGTCACCCACGAAATCCAAGATATTGCCTTCGTGGGCTCCGTGCACCCCGAGCATGGCCCCGGTTTTGCCTGTTACGTCGGCGGCGGCCTCTCCACGAACCCGATGCTTTCGCAGGATCTGGGCGTGTGGGTGCCACTCGACCGCGTCGCCGAGGTGTGGGCCGGCGTGGCCCGCATCTTCCGGGATTACGGTTTCCGGCGGTTGCGCAACCGCGCCCGCCTCAAGTTCCTGGTTGCGGAGTGGGGCATTGAGAAATTCCGGAATATTCTCGAAACGGAATACCTTGAAACCCCACTGCTTGATGGGCCGGAGGTGCCGCTTTACGACGGCTACCGCGACCACATAGGCGTGCATCCACAAAAAGACGGCAAATTCTATGTTGGTGTGAAGCCCACCGTTGGCCACGCCACCGGCGAGCAGCTCATCGAGATCGCCGATGTTGCGGAACGGTTCGGCCGCACGCGCATCCGCACCACCACGGACAAAGAACTGCTGTTCCTTGACGTGGAGCGCGAAGACATAGCGCCGCTCTCTGAAGCCCTGGCTAAGGTTGGTCTGTACCCCAACCCGTCGGAATTCCGCCGTGGCATCATTTCCTGCACCGGCCTGGAATTCTGCAAGTTGGCGCACGTCACCACCAAGGCCCGCGCCATTGAACTTGTCGATGACCTGGAGAAACGCCTGGGTGACATGGATGTGCCCCTGAAGATCTCCCTGAACGGTTGCCCCAACGCCTGCGCCCGCTCCCAAGTTGCGGACATCGGCCTGAAAGGCCAGATCGTGCGCGGCGAAGAAGGTTTCCAGGTGCACCTTGGCGGTGCGCTCGGGTTGAACTGGGGTCGTAAGCTCCGGGGCCACAAAGTCACCTCCGAGGAATTGGGGGATTACGTGGTGCGGCTCGTCGAAAAGTACAAAGAACAACGCACCGAAGGCGAACAGTTCCGCGAATGGGTGCTGCGCGCTACCGATGAGGATCTATCATGAGCGTCCGCCGGAAGCCCAACCCCAACCGCAACCACCCGCTGTACTGCCCTTACTGCGCTGGTGAGTCGCTATTTCCCAACGAGGAAAACGAATTTGCCTGGAGCTGCCAAGAATGCCTGCGCATCTTCTCGGTCATGTTCTACGGCCAAGACGACCCAAAACAATGCCCAAAGCCCACCCTATCCACCTCTGATGCGTTGAAAGCCTCACTCAACCATGCTCATTAACTTTGCAACCCCCTACCGGGATCCGGAGATCAGCCCCGACGGACCCAAAACCACCACGCCCCTAGACCCCACCATCGCCACCCGCAACCAGGAGCTCGTAGAAAAATACGCCGACCAGCTATACCACGCCTCTGCTGAAGACATCCTTGACTGGACCCACAACCATGCCTCCGGCCCCATCGTGGTTACCCTCAGCATGGAAAACACCGTGCTGGCAGAACTCGCTGCCCAGTACACCCCCACCGCGGATTTCCTCTTTCTTGACACGGAATACCACTTCCCAGAGACCCTGGACGTGGCGCAGCAAGTGATCGAGCGCTACCCCAACCAGCGGCTCATCACCGCCAAAGCGCACCTGACCAAAGCGGAACAAAACCGGGTATACGGCTCCAACCTGTACCTTTCTAACCCCACTGCTTGCTGCCGAATGCGCAAAGTTGAACCGTTGGCAGTGGCACTGAGCCCATACGTTGGGTGGGTGACCGGCCTGCGGCGAGTTGATGGCCCCACCCGGGTGGAAGCCCCAGCGCTCAGCCTTGATTGGACGGGCAGACTAAAAATCTCCCCGATCATCACCTGGACGCTGGAACAAACTGAAGAATTTATCGTTGACCACAACCTCATCCGGCACCCTCTGACGCAACAGGGCTACCCCTCCATCGGATGCGCCACCTGCACCCTGCCGGTGGCCGAAGGTGAAGACCCCCGCGCCGGACGCTGGGCAGGCAACGCCAAAACTGAATGCGGACTACATACTTAATTTAAGGAAAATTACCCATGACAACTTCACTACGAATGACATTATCCCCGCACCTCAAGGCCTTAGAAGCAGAATCCATTTACATCCTGCGGGAAGTCGCTGGCCAATGCGACAACGTAGCACTGCTCTTCTCTGGCGGCAAAGACTCCGTGGTGGTGTACGAACTAGCACACCGAGCCTTCGCACCAGCAGCCGTGCCATTCGAATTACTCCACGTTGATACTGGCCACAACTTCCCCGAGGTCATTGAGTTCCGGGATCGCATCGTCGCCGAAACCAAAGCGCGCCTGCGCGTCGCCCACGTCCAAGACTGGATCGACCGCGGCGCCCTGCGGGAACGCCCCGACGGCACCCGCAATCCCCTCCAAACCATCCCCCTGGTAGAAACCATCGCCGAACAAAAATACCAAGCCGTTCTCGGTGGGGCCCGCCGGGACGAAGAACGCGCCCGCGCCAAAGAACGAGTTTTCTCCGTGCGCGACAGCTTCGGCGGCTGGGATCCCCGGCGCCAACGCCCTGAGTTGTGGAATCTTTACAACGCTGATCACCTGCCGGGGGAAAACATTCGGGTGTTTCCCATCTCTAACTGGACAGAGGCGAATGTGTGGGAATACATCAAGGCCCGCAATATTGAATTGCCGCCGATTTATTTCGCACATGAGCGGGAAGTGTTTCAGAAAGACGGCATGTGGTTGACACCAGGACCGTGGGGCAGTGGGCCCCTAGAGACCCGAATGGTGCGATATCGCACGGTGGGTGATATGAGCTGTACCGGCGCCATTGAATCCACCGCAACCACTATTGATGACGTTATTACTGAAATTTCCACTACTACTTTGACCGAGCGCGGCGCCACCCGGGCTGACGATCGGCTTAGTGAATCAGCAATGGAAGATCGAAAGAAGGAAGGGTATTTCTGATGGACACTTTGAGGTTCTGCACCGCTGGTTCCGTTGATGACGGCAAGTCCACCTTCGTGGGCAGACTGCTCCACGACACAAAATCCGTTCTTGCCGACCAGCTGGCACACGTGGAGCGCACTTCTGCTATCCGCGGTTTTGATGGGCTAGATCTTTCGTTGCTTGTCGACGGCCTCCGGGCCGAACGGGAACAGGGCATCACCATTGATGTTGCTTACCGGTATTTTTCTACGAAGAATCGTAATTTCATCCTGGTTGATACGCCGGGTCACGTGCAGTACACCCGCAATACGGTGACTGGGGTATCCACGTCCCAGGTTGTGGTGTTGCTTGTTGATGCGCGCCACGGGGTGGTGGAGCAAACCCGTAAGCACCTAGAGGTGGCCTCTTTGTTGGGGGTGCGCACTGTGGTGTTGGCGGTGAACAAGATTGACTTGGTGGATTATTCCGAGGAAGTTTTCCGCACCATTGAGGCGGATTTTGGGGCGGTGGCTGCCGAGTTGGGTATTACTGATCCGCATGCCATTCCTATTTCCGCGTTGCATGGTGACAATGTGGCGGAGACATCCACGAAGTTGCCGTGGTATTTCGGCCCAACGGTGTTGGAGCTGTTAGAGAGTATGCCGGTGGAGCATGGGGATGATTCCTTAGATTTCCGGTTCCCCATTCAATATGTCATTCGGGCCATGGATTACCGCGGTTATGCGGGCCAGGTTGCCACTGGTGCCGTTGCGGTGGGGGATACGATCAGTACTCCCCATGGCACGACGACGGTGGTGGGTATTGATACCACCGATGGCCCTGCTACGGAGGCCTACGCGGGCGATAGCATCACGCTGTTGTTGGCTGATGATATTGACTTGAGCCGTGGTGATCTGTTGGCGGGGCACCGCCCACCAAATGTGCGCAGTTTTGCTGCGCACGTGGTGGGTTTGGATGATACGGCCATCAACCCCGGCCAAGTGGTGAAACTGCGGTACGGCACCAGTGTTGTGAAGGCCCGCATCAAAGATTCTGTGGGGTTGAACGATATTGTGCAAACGCAGGTGGAATTGCAGCAGGAATTGCCCATTGACTCTTACACCGCGCGGGGTGCGATTGGTTCGTTTTTGCTTGTTGATAATGCCACCGGTGGCACCTTAGCGGCAGGACTGGTCGCATGAGTGCCGTTGTTTTGCTCGCGCATGGGTCTCGACACCACAAAGCAGCCGAAGGTGTAGAGCAACTCGTACAAGCTGTTCAATCCCACACTGACAAACCCATTATTGCCGCGCATCTTGATTTCCACGATCAGGATTTGGCGGCAGCCTGCCGAATGTTGCGTAGTAACGGACATGAAAAGGCGACGGTAGTGCCATTGCTGTTCACGCAGGCTTACCACCAAACCATCGACGTCCCCAACGTTGTTGCGCAAGAAGAATCCATGGAGCTCACCTTGGTGCCTGGCCTGGGAACCGGCGATGCGATCGCCGAACTCCTCCAGGAACAACTGCCCGAAGGTAGCTACCCGGTCATTTATGCTGTGGGCTCCTCCAATAAGAAGGCAAATATGAGCGTCGAAAAGCTAGCTGCCCGCCTCGGCGGGGAAGCAATCTTTGCGACGAATAGCAGCCGCACGCTCGGCGATGTCATTGCCGAAGGCGGCAGTGAGCGGCATGTGCATGTGTTGCCCTTGTTTGTCACTTATGGCTTACTTCTTGAACAACTACAACGACGTTATCCCCCAACCGAACAATTGAGCTATTCCCCACCTCTGCGGGAGAAACTCGTACATATCGTGAAACGGCGGTCACAATGCTAATCATTCTTGCTGGCGCACTCGCACAATTGGTCGATGGCGGCATTGGCATGGGCTTTGGAGTCACATCCACCACCATCTTGCTCCTATCCATGGGCCCAGCCCAAGCTTCCGCGGTAGTCCACGCTGCCGAAGTAGGAACCACACTAGTATCCGGCATTAGCCACTGGCGCTTTGGCAATGTCAACTGGAAAGTAGTGCTCAAACTAGGCGTACCCGGCGCCATTGGCGCCTTCATCGGCGCAACTGTGTTATCCCACATCGCGTTGGATGTGGCTAAACCCCTCACATCTATCATTCTTGCCCTCGTGGGCGTGAACCTGCTGTGGCGCTTCTCCCGCGGCGTTATCGTGCGGAAGAATGCTACCAAACCTTATCGCACCCCATTCCTGGTGTTCCTGGGCGTCTTTGGCGGCCTGGTGGATGCCACGGGTGGTGGCGGTTGGGGCCCGGTGACCACCGCGACGCTTATGTCTCTGGGTAAGGAAGAGCCCCGGCGCGTCGTGGGCACGGTGAACACTGCTGAGTTCTTGGTCTCACTTGCTGCTACCTTGGGCTTTGTCATGGGATTGTGGCACGAATTACAGGCCAACTTGGTTGCGGTGCTGTGCTTGCTGCTTGGTGGCGCGCTGACTGCTCCGTTGTCTGCATGGCTGGTGGGTCGTATCAATCCGATCATCTTGGGTGGTTTCGTTGGTACCGCATTGATCAGCTTGAATATTGATCACAGCTGGCCGTTTGCGATTGTTGCTGGTGTCATTTTGACCACCTTGGGTGTGCGGCGGGCCCGTAAGTCTCATGTGGTTGAGAGCACGGAGGTTTCCGAGGCAACAGCAACCACTGCGGAAGAAAGTGTTGCTACTGGCGTAAAATAGTATTTTAAGCAGCACAAACGATATGCGATTAGCCCCGGAGCGAAATTGAGGTTTACTATTTCAATTACGTAACCGGGGCATGCTTTTGTCATGTCGTACACAGAAAGTTCATTGGATGTCTGACAGCACCATGACGGATGCACCGCCGCTTCAAGACACATCGTCGGATAAGTGGTGGCACTTAAGCTTTGGTGGCCTTCTTGTCGTCACCCTCATTGGTTTCCTCTTCTGGTCGTTTGATTATGTGGGGCCAGAAGCCAATAAGGTCATTCTCATCACCACCATTGCGTTTGGTGTGTTCATGGCCTTTAACATCGGTGGTAACGATGTGGCAAACTCCTTTGGTACCTCAGTGGGTGCTGGCACCCTGACGATGCGGCAGGCGCTCGTGGTGGCCGCTATTTTTGAGGTGTCGGGGGCTGTGCTTGCTGGCGGTGAGGTCACTGAAACGGTGAAGAGTGCCATTGTGGATCTTGATAGTATTCACCTGGATCCCCTGCATTTTGCGTTCATCATGATGGCGGCCTTGTTAGGTGCTGCGGGTTGGTTGTTGGTGGCAACCCGGTTAGGTATGCCGGTGTCTACCACACACTCGATTATTGGTGGCATCGTGGGGGCGTCGCTCACGTTAAGCTTCTTTTTGAAGTTGGGCGGATTGGAAGTGGTGCAGTGGGGTGAGATTGGGGAAATTGCGGTTTCTTGGGTACTCTCGCCACTGTTGGGCGGCATTGTGGCCTTTGTCCTCTTTGGAGCGATTAAGCGCCGCATTTTAGTGTTTAACGATAAAGCTAGTGCGGAGCTACAGGAGATTAAGCAGGAGCGCATGAAGCTCCACAAAGACTTCAAATCTTCGTTCGAACGATTGTCAGAAGTGCAACAACTTTCTTACACCAACGCGATGACACGTGACGCTGCGCTTATAGCCGAACGTGATTTCGATCCGGAGGAATTGGAGTCGGATTATTACCGGGATCTGCACCGACTGAATCAGCGCCGGGATTCATTGAACACCCACCGGGCTTTGGAAACGGGTGTGCCGTTGCTGGCTGCTGGTGGTGCTGTAGTCATTGTGGCGATGATGGTGTTCAAAGGGTTGAAAAACCTCAATTTTGGAATGTCCAACCTGGGGAATTTCCTGCTGTTGGGCATGATTGCGGTGATCGTGTGGATGGCCGTGTTTGTGTTTGCGCGGACGTTGCGGCGGCAGGAATTGTCCCGGGCGACCTTCATTGTGTTCTCGTGGATGCAGGTGTTTACCGCCTCGGCGTTTGCGTTTTCGCATGGTTCCAACGACATTGCGAACGCCATTGGGCCGTTCTCGGCAGTGTTGGATGTGTTGAAGACGAATGCTATTAATGCGAAGTCGTCGGTGCCGACGGCGGCGATGGTTACCTGTGGTGTGGCGTTGATTGCTGGTCTGTGGTTTATTGGCCGTTACGTTATTCACACTGTTGGTTCCGGATTGACAAAAATGCATCCAGCCTCTGGATTTGCGGCGGAATTGTCCGCTGCAGCCGTGGTGATGGGTGCTTCTTTGTTGGGGCTGCCGGTGAGTTCCACGCACATTTTGATTGGGTCAATTCTGGGCATTGGCATTGTGAACCGGGCGGCTAACTGGCGGCTCATGCGGCCCATTGCGTTGGCATGGGTGATCACGTTGCCTGCCGCGGCACTGATTTCGTCCGTGGCAGTGCTCGTGTTGAACACTATCTGGGGTTAGCGTTTCGACGCTTTACCTGCGGGTTCCCACCCCAGTGCGGGAGCAACGTGGGTGGCGAAATTCTCCAGAATTCGGGTATTCAGTGGCACACCTGCCTGATTAGGAATAGTGAGCATTAGGGTGTCTGCCGACATGACAGCTTCGTCCGCCTGGAGCGCTTCAATGATCTTATCGGGAGTATCAATCAAGGTGCGTCCGAAGATGGCGTTTTGATCATCGATGATGCCCAAGGAGTCGCGGCTTTCACCACTGCCGGCTGGGCCGAAGATTTGGGCATCCGTGCCATCAACGATCGGGAAGATGGAGCGGGACACAGAGACCCGCGGCTCCCAATCGTGGCCAGCTTTTTCCCATTCTGCCCGGTAGCGGGCGATCTGGTCGGCTTGAACCTTGCCAAGGGAGGGGCCATTGGTTTCCAGAATGAGTGTGGAGCTCATGAGGTTTACTCCGTCGCGGGCTGCTTGTTCTGCGGTGGCGTGGGTGGTTGCACCCCACCAGATGCGCCGGTCGGCGTTGGGGGAGTGGGGGAGTACGGGAAGTTCGGCACCTGGGTGATACATACGGGGATACTGTTGATCGAAGGGGGCGGCGGTTGCCATGGCTTCGCCGCGGAGAGCAGCGAGGAATTTTTCGAATTTCTCCCGGGCGAGTTTGACTCCTTTGGGGTCGTCTTTGGCTAATTCGGGGCTGCCGTAGTCGAAGGCCTCCCAGCCGCGGATGGCGGGTTCTGGTGACCCACGGGATATGCCGATGGCTATGCGTTGGTCGGATAGGAGGTCTAGTTGTGCTACTTCTTCGGCTAAATACAGCGGGTTTTCGTACCGCATGTCGATGACACCGGTGCCCACTTCGATGTTTTTGGTGGTTGCTGCGATGGCGCTGAGGACTGGGATGGGGGAGGCGCCTTGCGGGGCGAAGTGGTGGACCCGGAAGTAGGCGCCGTTGACGCCGAGGTCGTCGGCGATTTGGCCGAGTTCGACGGCTTGTTTCAGGGTTTCTTGGGCACCGTATTTGCCTGTTTGTTCTGATTTCAGGCTGTAATGCCCGAAGCTTAAGAAGCCGAAGCGTTTCATGGTGTGGTGTCTCCTATCTACTTTAGTTGATATATCAATAATTTAGGTTAAAGCAGCCCCAAGAATGATAACGAAAGTGATTTTTTAGCTGCTTCCAAAATCGGTGACACTAAAAATAACGACAAACCCACACCAACTATTCCCACCCCACAAAAATCTGCCTCTACCAGCACAAAAGGCCCAAGCATTACCGCTTGGGTCCTATGTGTTAACGATGTTTAAGACTCTTTTGCCGCTGTGGCATCTTCGGCGTTTTTGGCTTCCTTGGCACCCCACCGGGAAAGCCGCTGCTGAAACGCCTGAAACGCATTCTGGGTACTCACCGGCGCCGCATTATCCTTCGTCGCCATCTCCATATCGTCAATGGTGATTTCCCCCGCACGCAACGCCACCAACTCAAAGTGATAACGCACCAACACCGAAATGGTTGCCGCAACCGGCACCGCCAAGAATGCGCCCACCACACCGAACATGGTGGAACCCAACGTCACCGAAAGCAACACGATGGCAGCGTGCAAATTCATCGCCCGCGACTGTAACATGGGCTGCAACACATGCCCCTCCAGCTGCTGCACCGCGATGATAATCGCCAACACCAACAGCGCATTCGTGATGCCATTGGACACCAACGCGATGATCACCGCCAGCGCTCCCGCAGTCAACGCACCCACGATCGGAATGAAGCTAGCGAAGAACGTGATCACCGCCAGCGCCGGGGCGAGCGGCACGCCCAGGATGATCAACCCAATGCCAATGAAGAGCGCATCCACGAACGAGATGATGGCCTGCACCCGGATGAACCCAGAAATGGTATTCCAAATGCGGGTGAGCACCTCGCTGAGGTGCCAGCCCACGTTGTAGCCCGTGGCGTGGCGAATCATTGGCAGGAAGCGCTCGCCATCCTTGAGGAAGAAGAACGTGAGCACCAGCATCAGAATCAGCGTGACCAGGATGGAACCGGCGGTGGAAATGCCCGTGACCACGCCCGATGCAATGTCGGATACTCGCTCCTGAATGAACTTCGACACCTGATTGATAACATCGTTGAACTGACCCAAGTCAACATTGAGCGGTGGGCCCTGAATCCACTGCTGCAATTGTTGGATGCCTTTGACGGCCTGGTTTGCTAGGTCCCGGGATTGCGTGGCAATGCTGGGGGCCATGGCGGTGAAAATGCCGCCCAAAATGGCGAAGAATGAAATCAGCACGATGAGCACCGACAGGGCCGCTGGCACTTTGTGATGTCGCAGCCAGCGCACCGGCGGCCACAACACCGTGGAGACGATGAGGGCTAGCAGCACCGGCAGCAGCCCTTCCCAGACTAAGGCGAAGCCGCGCCAGAGCAGATAGCCGGCGGCCACCATGATGATAAACCTCAAGGCCCAGCCGGCGGCCCACCTGCCGTCTTGGCCCAAGATGATGGAGCGGTCTATTTTACCGGCTTGCGCGGGTATGCCACCTGCGGGTTTGACTTCGGCGCTGTCATCAAGATTGGTGTCGCCTTCTACTAATTCGGAAAGAAATTCTGTAGGATCGTCGGCGGCTTTGGGGGGTTCATGATTTTTATCGCTCATTGTTTTAACTCTGCCATAAAATCCACACAACTCAAAGGATGCGCGGCTGCGGATCTGCTTTTTGCTTGTCGACGCTGGGGTCGTCGATAAGCAAGCAAGCCCTTGACCTGGCCGTATGCCAAAATTGAGTGAATTATGCTCAAGTTTATTGACAGTGCCTGGCGGCTCTGGTAGGCTATCGCTAACAAGTTGAGTCAAATAGAATCAACTTAAATAATTACCAATTAAAACATCACTCAACCAGGAGGAATTTTTCACATGGGACGCGCAGTAGGCATTGACCTCGGCACCACAAACTCGGTGGTTTCAGCACTCGAAGGCGGCGACGCAACCGTTATCGCCAACTCGGAGGGCTCCCGCACCACCCCATCCGTTGTAGCATTCACCAAAAACGGTGAAGTTATCGTCGGCCAATCCGCAAAGAACCAGGCCGTCACCAACGTTGACCGCACCATCCGCTCCGTCAAGCGCCACATCGGCACCGACTGGAGCGTCGACATCGACGGCAAGAAATACACCCCGCAGGAAATCTCCGCCCGCACGCTCATGAAGTTAAAGCGCGACGCAGAAGCTTACCTCGGCGAAGACGTCACCGACGCCGTCATTACCGTTCCCGCTTACTTCTCTGACTCGCAGCGGCAAGCCACCAAAGAAGCCGGCCAAATCGCTGGCCTCAACGTGCTCCGCATCGTCAACGAGCCCACCGCAGCTGCCCTGGCATACGGCCTAGAAAAAGGCGAAAAAGAACAAACCATCTTGGTCTTCGACCTCGGTGGCGGCACCTTCGACGTCTCCCTGCTGGAAATCGGCGACGGCGTGGTGGAAGTTCGCGCAACCGCCGGTGACAACAAGCTTGGTGGCGACGACTGGGATCAGCGCATCGTTGAATGGCTGGTAGATAAATTCAAGGCATCCTCCGGCGTGGACCTCTCCAAGGACAAGATGGCCATGCAGCGTCTGCGGGAAGCAGCCGAAAAAGCCAAAATTGAACTGTCTTCCTCCCAGACCGCCAACATTAACCTGCCCTACATCACAGTTGATGCTGACAAGAACCCCCTGTTCCTGGACGAAAACCTCTCCCGCACTGAATTCCAGCGCATCACCCAAGACCTGCTGGACCGCACCAAGGCGCCATTCAACCAGGTGATTAAGGACGCCGGCATCTCCATCTCTGACATCGACCACGTCGTGCTGGTGGGTGGCTCCACCCGTATGCCCGCCGTGACCGAACTGGTGAAGGAACTCACCGGCGGCCGTGAGCCCAACAAGGGCGTAAACCCCGACGAAGTCGTGGCTGTCGGTGCAGCGTTGCAAGCCGGCGTGCTGCGCGGCGAAGTCAAGGACGTGCTGCTTCTCGACGTCACCCCGCTCTCCCTCGGCATCGAAACCAAGGGCGGCGTGATGACCAAACTCATCGAACGCAACACCACCATTCCGACCAAGCGTTCGGAAACCTTCACCACCGCCGAAGACAACCAGCCCTCCGTGCAAATCCAGGTCTTCCAGGGTGAACGCGAAATCGCCCAGCACAACAAGCTGCTCGGCTCCTTCGAACTGGTGGGCATCGCACCCGCACCCCGCGGCGTGCCACAAATCGAAGTCACCTTCGACATCGACGCCAACGGCATCGTGCACGTGACCGCCAAGGACAAGGGCACCGGCAAGGAAAACACCATCAAGATCCAAGACGGTTCCGGCCTCTCCCAAGAAGAAATCGACCGGATGATCAAGGACGCCGAAGCCCACGCCGAAGAGGACAAGAAGCGCCGCGAAGAGCAAGAAGTCCGCAACGGTGCCGAATCGCAGGCCTACCAGACCCGCAAGTTCCTGGAAGACAACAGCGAGAAATTCGGCGACGCCCTGAAGGAAACCATCAACAAGGCAGCCGACGATGTGGACGAAGCCCTCAAGGGCGACGACATTGAGGCCATCAAGGTAGCCCTGGACAAGTTGAACGAAGCCTCCCAAGAAATGGGCAAGGTCCTGTACGAGCAGGAAGCTGCATCGCAAGCCGGTGGCGCCACCGCCGCTGACGCTGGCACCAAGCCAGCTGACGACAACGTGGTTGACGCTGAAGTTGTTGACGAGGATGGGGACAAGAAGTGAGCGATGAAAAACCACAGGTAGACATCAACCCTACCGTGGAACAAGACCTCAACGAAGCACTCGCTGACGTAGACTCCGAATCCAACGTGATCGACCTCAGCTCAGAAAGCAAAGCTGACGACGAAGCTGCGGAAACGGAAGACACCGAACCCAGCTTGGAACAGCAACTCGCTGAGCGCACCGAGGACCTGCAACGACTGGGCGCAGAATACGCCAACTACCGCCGCCGCACCCAAGCCGAACGCGAACAGGTGATCGAAAACTCCAAGGCGCAAGTAGTCACCCGACTGCTGCCCATCGTCGATGACCTCGACCTCGCCGAAAAGCACGGTGACCTGGCGGAAGGGCCCCTCAAAACCTTCCGGGACAAATTCATCGGCGTACTCGACGGCCTGAAACTCCAAGCCTTCGGCGAACCCGGCGATGAATTCGATGTCGAACGGCACGAAGCCGTACAAGACACCTCCACCGGCGAAACCAAAGTGGTAGGCACAGTGCTGCGCAAAGGTTACGAACTCAACGGGCGGCTGCTCCGCACCGCCATGGTAGTAATCGCCGATCCAGAACAAGAATCCGACGATAACTAACCAACAACATTAAAGAGCCCAGTCATAATGGCTGGGATCTTATATTTTTTACTTAACGGGAATTAGCGGGGGCGGTTTTCACAACCAACGCCGTCGCCATCCTTATCCAGATCCCGGCTGTAACCTGGGTCTTCAGCGCGGATCGGCCGGTTGATGTCATTCCACACTGCTTCACAGTTCTCGTAGTGCTTACCTGCAGGCGCGGGGGCAGGAGCTGGTGCTGGTGCTGGTGCGCCTGGCGCGAAGGGATTCGGCAAGTTGGTGGGCAAACCTGGGATTTCCGGAATGAGCTTCTGCTGAATAGCCCACACAACACCGCCACCAATCAGGCCCACAACAGCAGCAATGGCAGCAATGATGCCGATGATTCTTAACGGATTATTGGAAGCCGACTGCTGGTTATTGTTGTTAGACTGCTGGCCCTGACTGGAATTATCCGTCTTGGTGGAAGACTTACTATCAGTTGGGTTAGAGCTGTTGGCGCTGCTGGCAGAAGCCGCAGGATTCGAACTTGCGCTCTGAGAAGCTGAGGAAGCGACCGTGCTGGACGGTGCCGGGGTGGTTTCCTGAGCATTAGCAATGGTGGCAGAGAAACCCAAGCTCGCAGCAAGGGTGAGGGTGACAACTGTTTTACGCATAGGCAAAAAGTATCATCAGATGAGCTCACTTGTATAGCTTTTTTGCATAATTTCATTACTTTCCCCTCAGGGCGGGGGTAATTTCTGAGAATTTGGGGGTAGCCAACCGCTGTTGTTGGCTACCTTACTCACGTGTGCTTGCTTGTGCTTGCGCTTGCTTACCGCGGGCGCTTCTCGCAACCAATGCCGTCGCCATCCCGATCCAAATGTGAACCATAGCCCGGATCACCAGCCTGAATAGGGCCACCATGCTGCTGCCACACTTCCCGACAGTTGGAATAGTAAGTGCTATCCTGCGCCGGGAGCACCGGATCGGGGTCAGGTGCAGGTGGCGGCGTGTATTCCGGAGTCACTGGGGCCTGCGCTGGCATGAATTGTGCCGGCTGTGCTGGCGGCTCTGGCTCCGGGGTTGTTGTTAGTTCGGGTGGTGGGACCACGGAGGTGGTGGTCGTTGTTGTCCGCGAAGACGATGTGGACCCACTAACCAATTTATTAGTTAAAGCTGTGGAAGAAGTCGGGGTAGAGCTCGTAGGGGTCGTTTCATCATCGCCGAAGAGATTGGCGAAAAAGCCTAGGACAATGAGGAAACCAAAGATGTACATGATTTTACGCATGTACAATCAATAACACCTACTTAAGTTTTTTGCATGATTAGTTGCACGGATTCATTATTTTCTACCTAAGTTCGGGGGCGCCTAAGCATAAGAAAAGCAGGGGTGCGATGAACCCCTGCCTATTGTTAAAAGTGATTACCGTGGGCGTTTTTCACACCCAACACCATCGCCATCCCGATCCAAATCCCGGTTGTAACCAGCCTCATGAGACCGAATGGGGCGACCAAGTTCCCGCCACACTGCCCGGCAATTCGGGTAGTAAGCACCACTCCGTGCCGGAGCAGCGGCGGCTGGAGCTGGGGTAGGAGTAGCCTTCGGAGCCTGCTGAGCTGGGGCTGGTGCAGGTGCTGGGGCTGG
>JAUMZY010000002.1:174842-181899 GCA_030527885.1 Corynebacterium sp. | reverse complement strand
AGGGATTCGAACCCCCAACCTTCTGATCCGTAGTCAGATGCTCTATCCGTTGAGCCACGGGCGCAGTGCTTTTGAACTGAGAATAGACTCTACACCGCAATGATACAAACAACCAAACTAGCTGCTTGTTATGGCAGATCTGGGTGGTGGCAACGTGGGGCGTCGAAAAGCGGGGTAGGGCTAGGATCTGCTTTCGGAGATTTTCATATTGCCGCGTAATTGTTGATTACCACCTACACGAGCATTACCGAACACTTGGGCATTATCCATGACTTTGACGCTTTCGGTAATCGCAGCATTACCGGTGGCTTGGGCATTATTGAGCAGCTTCACATTGCCGCTGACCTGGGCATTTCCGGAAACCGTAGACTCATTGAAAACCCACACGAAACCGCTGACCTTGGCGCAGTCCCGCACCTGGGCGTGATCGGTCACCCGCACGCAGTCGGATACCTCGGCGTAGCCGGAGATTTCAGAAAACCCAGAGACGCGGGCATTGCCGGATACCCAGGCGCTGCCGCGTATTTTCGCCCCACCGTAGACCCGGGCATTATCGGACACCCAGGCGTCGTCGAAAACCCAAGCGTTATCGGAAATTTTGGCATTGGTGCCGACAAAACCACCCAAGTCCCCTTTGACTACCCCTTGGGAGGGGATGTCTTCCAGGGCTTGGATGCGGTAGATTTTTTCGCCTGCGGCGGTGGTGCAGAATTCTTCCGTTAATTTGTACTTTTTCCCGGTCATGCTGCTACTTTACAACTTCAGCGCTGACCGTGACCTCGTCACTTCCGGATATTTCGGTGTCGCCAGATATCTTGGCAGCCCCGGTCACTGTGGCGTTGCCACATATTTTTGCTTTGCCGCACACGACGGCGTTTCCGGTGACCTCAGCGTTTCCAAACAGCTGGGCGTGTTCGGATATTTCCGCGCCGCCGGTCACCCAGGCGCCACCGAAAACGCGGGCACCGCCGCACACCTTTGCGTTCATGCCCCCGAAGATGCAGGCACTGTCGAACACTTGTGCTTCACCGCAAACGTAGGAGTCGCCGCACACCACGGCATCGCCATGCACCCAGGCTTTGCCGCTGACTTGGGCATCATCGTTGACCCAGGTGTTTCCACCGATGCGGGCCTTGCCGCAGATGCGGGCGTTATCGAAGATTTGGGCATTATCCCGGACGCGGGCGCCCTCACTGACGCGGGCGTTACCGCTGATGGCGGAATTGCCGCTGACCCGGGTTTTTCCAAACACCCAAGCGGTATCGAAAATTTGTGCGTCGCCGTAAATCCACGTGTTGCCGCTGGCCTGCGCATCGCCGAAGATTTGGGCATTGCCATGCACCCACGCATCGTCATATATCTGCGCTTTAGCGCGTACTTGGGCTTCGTCGCTGACACGAGCCCGCCCGAATACCCAAGCGTTACCGCTGATCCAGGCGTTTCCGAAAACCTGGGCTTCGTCGCTCACCCAAGCGCTGCCGAAAATCTGGGCCTCCCCGTAAATCAGGGCTTCGCCGTACACCCGGGCATCGCCGCGCACCTGCGCATACCCAAAAACTTGGGCAGCGCCACTGATACAGGCGTCCCCGAACACTTGTGCGTTACCGCGCACCCGGGAATCCCCAATAACACGGGCATTACCGTTTACCTGGGCGTTACCGCGCACGCGGGCGTTATTGCTGATCCAGGCGTCCCCGCTGACTTGGGCGGTGCCATTGATCCAGGCGTGATCGCTGATCCAGGCTTTGCCGCTGACCATGGCGTCCCCGCTGATCTGAGCGGTGCCGCTGATCCAGGCATCCCCGAATACTTGGGCGCCGCCGCGCACGCGGGCTTCGCCGCTGACCAGGGCATTGCCAAATACCCGGGCTTCGCCGCTGACTTGGGCGTTTTCTGAAACCCAGGCGTTATCGCCAAGGTCGACGTTGAGCCCGACAAATCCACCCAGGTCGTCTTTTTTGACGCCGTGTACTGGAATGTCCTCTGTCGCTTGGATCCGGTAGACCTTTTCGTCGGTGTCTATGACTCGGAACTCTTCTGTCAGCTCATACTTTCTATCACTCATTTGTACCTCTCAGTATGAACAATCCACAGAACTGACTGACTTGAAGCGTAACCACAAATCCCACCCTATGCCACGAAACGGCAGAATCTCCGATAAACACCCCACCTGGTGTAAAAATATCCCATCTGTCACAATATTCACAGCACCCCCGCCGGCCCCACAAGACCGACGCAAACCCCACACCAGGCCGCCACCCCGCCCGTCGATAAGCATGCGAAAACCCCAGCCCACAACCATGTGTGACCTGGGGTAAAAACGCGCGCCCGGAGGGATTCGAACCCCCAACCTTCTGATCCGTAGTCAGATGCTCTATCCGTTGAGCCACGGGCGCGTGGCGGAGACGAGAGGATTTGAACCTCCGGTCCCCCGTTAAGAGGACAACTCATTAGCAGTGAGCCCCATTCGGCCGCTCTGGCACGTCTCCACACCAATTCATTTTCTGAATCTGGAGTAATGTTACTCAACCAACGTTTTAGTTACAAGCACACTGGTTACACCCGGTATTAAAGCCCTGCATGGGGCACTGTTCATGGGCATCATTGACAATCGTCAGCCACACCAACCCGGTAACCAGATTAAGATGTGCTGCATGATGTTGCGTGCTGATTTAGCCGAAATCCCGTCGTATGTTCCGGGTAAGCGCCTTGCCGCTGCCTTGAAATTGTCCAGCAATGAGGTGACTCATCCGCCGCTGCCAAGCGCCGTCACGGCCATGGCTGAGGCGGCCGCCACCGCCAACCGCTACCCCGATATGGGTGCGGTGGATTTGGTGGCTGCCATCGCAGACTACCTGAGTCTCACCCCGGCGCAAGTGGCGGTGGGTTGTGGTTCGTCAGCGTTGTGCCAGCAGTTGGTGCAAATCACCTGCGGTCCGGGCGATGAGGTGGTGTTTCCGTGGCGCAGTTTTGAGGCGTATCCGATTTTTAGTCGGGTGGCGGGGGCAACTCCGGTGCCGGTGCCGTTGACTGCGGATCATCGCATAGATTTGCCGGCCATGGTGCAGGCTATCACTGAGCACACCAAATTGATTTTTGTGTGTAATCCCAATAATCCCACCGGCACCACCATAACCGAACAAGAGTTCGCCGATTTTTTACAGCAGGTGCCCAGCGACATCATCATTGCCCTGGATGAGGCCTATTTTGAATTTATGCGGGCAACGGACAGCCCCATCGCCACGAAGCTCGTGCGGCAATACGACAATGTGGTGGGGTTGCGCACGTTCTCTAAAGCCTATGGGTTGGCTGGTGTGCGCGTTGGTTACGCCTTCGGCTCCCCCACCATCATGGAGGCCTTGAACAAAGTGGCGATTCCCTTCGGGGTGAACGCGGTGGCGCAGGCAGGGGCAATTGCCAGCCTGCACGGCGCCGGCCCCGCGGAACTGTTGGCCCGCACCGATGAGGTGACCGTGCAGCGCGAACGGGTATCCGCCGCCATTGGGGCGGCACCGTCGGAGGCAAACTTCGTGTGGTTGCCCACGGTGAAGTCCCAATTGTTGGCGGCCCGGTTGGCGGAACATAGGGTGATTGTTCGGACGTTTCCGGAGGGTGTGCGCATCACTGTCACCAACGAGACGGAAACTGATCAGTTTTTGGCGGCCTGGGCCAGCATCAATTAAGGAGACGCATCATGGTGAAACGTATTGCCCAATTAGCGCTGCGCATTGCGGCCATCGCGGTGGCATTGTGGTGTGCCGTGTCCTTCGTGCCGGGAATCAACTTGGCGATGCCCAGCACCACCCTCATCGGCCACGGCACGTACGATAAATACGCGGTGTTTTTCCTGGCTGGGGCGGTGATCTTCGCCGTGCAGGCCATCGTGGGGCCGGTGGTCAAAGCGCTGAGTCTCCCCATTACGCTTCTCACCTTGGGGCTGTTCCTACTCGTGATCAATGCGGCGCTGCTGTATCTCGCCTCAGCGGTGGCCACATATTTGGGGTTGGGGTTAACGGTTGATACGTTTGGGGCGGCTGTCATAGGCAGCATTATCATCAGCATTGGCACCATGATCGGCAATAGTTTCACCAAATAACCCATGGCACAGTTTTATCAATGGCTAAATATTCCCATCACTAATGCCCTGGCCATAGGCCTCTTTTTTGCCGTCCTCGTGGGGGTGGCTGTGTGGCTGGCGTGGCGCAGACCCCGCCGCATCATCATTGTGGCAGTCATCATTAGTGTGGTTTTCACCGGCGTTTTTTGGCTGCTTTACGACGTCATCATCATCCCGTACATGGAGAAGCTCATGCCCATCCTGTACCCAGGTATCGCACTGTTGGCGTTCATCATGCCGCTCAGCTTCACTAAGCGCGGCATCGTGGCAATCATCGCAGTTATTCTCCCCACCATGGGCTTAACCAATGCGGCATACGACCAGTACCCCACCCTGGCGTCCCTGCTGCCCAGCCGCAACGTGGCGCCCATGACCTACCAGGAATTTCAGGCCCAAAAAACCGCGCCCACCATGGACGGCCAGCCAGTGGGGGCCCTGGTGAGCGTCGACCTGCCGGCGTCGAAAAGCAACTTCCCGGCGCGCACCTCGTTGGCCTACATACCGCCAGCTTATTGGTCGGGGGCGAAGCTTCCCGTCATCGTCATGATGGCCGGCAATCCCGGCTCCCCTGGACAATGGTTCGGGCCGCTGAACGCCCAAGAACCCCTGCAGCACCTGCAAGCCGCCAACCACGGGGTGGCGCCGATCGTGTTTTCCATTGATGCCACGGCCTCTACCAGCGGAAACCCACTGTGCATTGACGGCCCGGAGTACAACGTGCACACCTGGCTGGCCCAGGACGTACCAGCGGGAATCAAACACATGTTCACAGTGGATACTGATCAGAATCATTGGAGCATCGGTGGCCTCTCGTACGGTGGGACTTGTGCGCTCCAGGTTATCACCAATTCCCCTACCTCTTACGGCACTTTCATTAGCTACGCCGGCCAAGGGGAACCCATCTACAAGGATCATGCAACTACATTAAAAATGTTTTTCCATAACGACGAAGCGGCATTCCAAGCCGTCAATCCCATGAATTTATTGGAACACCCCACACCGCAATACCGACAGTTGGCAGGCTGGTTCATCGCCGGCGACGCGGACCCCAAATCCCAACAGGGGCTGCAAGAGCTCAACCAGCTCGCCCAACACGCCGGCATTGATTCCCGCTACACCGAAATCCCCGGCTCCCATACCGCCCGGGTCTGGCGCACCGGCTTCGGCGAAACCCTCATGTTTGCAGCCGAACGCGGCGGCCTGACAGGCCTCACCGGAGTTACCTCAGCCACCGGGCTCACGGCGGCGAAGGGATAACCAGCATGAACCTCACAGCATTCCTCAAAACACTCGTATGCCGCATCCCCGGCACCCTCGTCCTCATCGTCGTAGCCTGGGCACTGTGGTTCCCAGCCCGCAACACACCCCCACAAAAAGCCTACGGCCTATCCATTGACGTCGTCGGCCAATCGTGGCGCTTCCTCAGCTCCGGGCTCACCGAAAAAACCATACCGTCCCTCCTCATCGCCACAATCATGCTGGCCGTCCTGGGTGGCGCCGCGGAATACATGCTCGGCACCCGCCAGTTCTTGGGCTTCGGGCTTGTGCTCCACATCTTCGCGGTCATCAGCATGCTGGTTGTCCGGGATGTCATGGTCATCTACCACTCCGAATGGGCCAAAACCTGGTTTGCCCAACCGTTCCTCTCCCCCAGCCCCTGGGTCTTCGGCGTGGCAACACTAGCCTCCGCGCATTTTGGAAAACTATGGCGCCGCCGGCTCCTCGTCGTACTCGTCGTCACCACAGCCTCCATGGTGCTCTACTCCGGCACTGCCTCTGATGTTGCCCGCCTCACGGCTGTTCTCGCCGGCGCCGTCATGTCCCGCACGCCCGTGCGCGGTTCTCTCCGGCGTAGCTCCCTCCAAGAATTCCGGCTGCTCATCGCCACCGCCTTCGTCATGATCTCCGCCGGCCCCCTCATGACCTCGGTCAACCCCTACTCCGATGCACCCCTCTCCCGCATCAACCTCCTCACCTGGGAAGACACCACGGTCACCGTTGAAGAAGCCGGCATCTTCGGCGTCATTTTCAACCTCCTCCCCCTTGTCATCGCCGCCACCCTGGCAATCGGCCTGGCTCGTGGCCGCCGAATCGCCTGGTGGTGCTCCCAAGTCTTCCTGCTCTCCGCCATCATCAGCCTCCTCTGGGAAGCATCCCGCATCTCTCACCTCACGGACATCAACGTGATGTTCACCTACGGCGTCCCCACCGTCCTCCCCTGGGCCGCCCTCATCATCGTGCTCCTCGTCTATCACAAAGACTTCCAAGCACCAGCGGAAAAAGGCACGCTCAAACTCCTCATCCTCCGCACCACCTCCTTCACCATCCTGGTGTCCTGCCTCTGGGTGGGCAGCCTCATGGCCCTGCGCAGCCACTTCGAACCCGACGCCACCCTATGGAACACCATCAAATCCCTCCGCGACGTCCTGCTGCCACCAGTACTATCCCGCGTGTTCGAACCCTCACTCATCCCCGGCGATCGGCTGGCCTGGTGGATGGGCCTCTGGCCCGGCCCGGTCGTCGGGATCGCCATCGCCTTCTTCCTCTACATCGCCGGCCGCTCCACGCACGTAGAACTGGGCGACGATGCTAAACATCAACGCATGCAGAAAATCCTCACCACCGGCAAAGGCGGCGACCACCTCTCATGGATGACCCTCTGGCCCAGCAACCTCGTCTGGGAAGCCGACGATGAAGCCGGCTACGTTGCCTACCGCCTGCATCACTCCACCGTCATCACCCTGGGTGAGCCAGTGGTCAATTCCGAAGACGAAACCGCGCAATCACTAGCAAACGCATTCGAAGCATTCGCAGAGCGGCAAGGCTGGTCTGTGGCCTGGTACTCCGTGGGCTCCAGCTTCGCCGCCGAACGCCCCGGCACCTCCATGCTACAAGTCGCAGAAGAGGCCATCGTCTCCACCGAACTCGTGGAATTCCGGG
>JAUMZY010000002.1:158256-174742 GCA_030527885.1 Corynebacterium sp. | reverse complement strand
CGGGCGGTGTGGACCACATGGAACGACGCCGGCCCGGTGGTTCGCACACAAATTCGAGCCCTATCGGAAGAGTGGGTGTCGGATAAGTCACTGCCGGAAATGGGCTTTACCCTGGGCAATTTGTCGTCACTTCATGACCCAGAGGTGCGGCTAATGTTGGCGCTGGATGAGAACAATAATTTGCATGGGGTGACCAGTTGGTTACCGGTGTATCAGAATGGGGCGTTGGCCGGCTGGATGTTGGACTTCATGCGCCGCGATGTGAGTGGCTTCCGGCCGGTGGTGGAATTCCTGATTGCGGAAACCCTGATTCAGGCGCATGAGGATGGGTTGGAGTGGATTTCGCTCTCTGGTGCGCCGTTGGCGCATGAGTCGTCTGCGGAGGATAATCCGTTGGACACGGTCACGGATGTGTTGGGACGCACATTGGAACCTTTGTATGGTTTCCGCAGCTTGGCGTCGTTTAAGCGGAAATTCTTGCCAGAATATGCACCATGGTTCCTGGTGTATACCGACCCTGCTACTCTTCCAGCGATAGGATTAGCGGTAAGTGCTGCATATGTGCCAGATTTTTCGATCGCGGATATGCAGCGTGCAGCCCGTCAATTGCTTGCCGCCCGCAAGGAGGAATAATGGCCCTATTCGATTGGATTCCCCGCCTGGATCCGCGCAAACCATTGCTGTCGTCAACCGGCACTTCGGGAACCCCCGTGGTGCTGCTACATGGTGGCTACAGCACCCCGAAAGCGTTCGGGGCGTTAGCAACAACGCTCAACGATATCGGCCGACCGTTTATCGCCCCCGCGTATGCCAATAATGGCACGGGCCCGCTTGCCGACGGGCTCCGGGAGCTCACCGCCATCTGCTCCGGATTTCGCAAGATAGACATAGTTGGACATTCGTTAGGCGGGATCATGGCCGGGCAGCTGGCCCGGCAGAAAGAAATGCTGGGGAAAATTGGCACCATCATTGGGATGGGCACCCCGTGGCGGGGCCTGCCCACGAAGGGCCATATATCCAAAATCGTGGGCCAAGCCTACGAGGATTTGCGCGGCCCGTTCGAAGTGGATGATATAGACCCAGATGTTCAGGTCTATTCAGTGGTTTCCACTGCGGATAAGACGGTGAATCCGAAGTTCTCGCAGTTCGGTGAGGTCATTATATTGGATGGTTCAGTGAGCCACGCAGCCCTACCGAAGCAAACCAAGGTGATCACCTCCCTGCTGAAAACGGCAGACGCCCCGGTGTAGCTCCCTGGTCCCCGCCCAAACTCAGGATTTTGGAGTTGCAAAGAAACAGCAGCGACGCGGGGATGAAGATGCTGGTGGTGACGAGGTTTGCCGTCGTAAAGCTAAAGTGCGCAATCAACGCGCCGGACACCCACGTCCCCACCGGCATGAACCCCATCGCTGTGACCACCATGATCGCTGAGGCTTTGCCCACGAATTCCCGCGGGATGCGCGCCAGAAAATAGCCGCTCAAAATCACATTAAACAGCGGCAGGAACCGCGAAAACAACCCCAGCAGCACGAAACACGTCACCGGGGTGAAGTGCACCGCCAGCCCACCAAAGGCCACGCAAAACAAGCCGATCGTGAGCATGAGCCCCACGCCGCCCCGAATCCACGCGACCAGCGCAGTCGACCCAGCGCCACCGATCAGGCCGAGCACCCCGAAGGTAGATTGAAACGCGCCCAGCGTCGTGGCGTTGCTGGATAGGTAAGTGAAAGTGCTGTTGAGCATGGCTGACATGCTGAAGTTCAATATGGGCGCGAACCACACAATCGCCCACAGCACCTGATCTGCCCGAATGACGGCGAAGGTATCGCTATAGCTTGTCGACGCCGGGGTATCCGTGGGTTGCGGTTGGGCTGCTGCCGCCCTGATGCTCCGGAAGGTGAGGAAGGCAAACACGTAGGTGACCAGGTCGAAGAGGAAAACACCAATGTGCCTGATGGCGTGCAATGCGGCGCCGAGGAGCGGGCCACCCACCGTACCAAGCGAGTAGCGGGTTTGATTGATTGCCATGGCTTGGCTGAGGCTTTCGGGCGCCACGATGGCTTTGAGCAGGGATCTTTCCGCCGGATTGAAAAGAGCCGTGGCAGAACCGATGAGTGCCGCAGCCACGAGGAGCACCGGCACCACAGGCAGGTGCAAAGCGATGTGGTTGAGGGTGATAGCGAGGGTGCCCAGCATGCCCAAGATGGTGGAGATCAGAATCAGCCGCGTGGGGTTGTGGCGGTCGGCCCAGATACCGGCGGGGAGCTCATCATGACGTTGGCGAAGACCACGCAGCCACTGACCAGGGAGGCAACAAAAGCAGATCCAGTGAGTGCCACGGTGTAGGCGAAGAACCCAAAGGTAGAAACGCTGTTGCCCAGCGTGTTGACGGTTTGCCCCAGCATGAGCAGGCGGTAGTTCTGGTCAGCGAAAAGTCCAGCAGTTCTGGAGGGACCAGAAGGTCTGGAAGAACCGGGGGTGGCGTGGGGCATTATTACGTTTTCGGGGTGTCGGTCTGGGCACGGGCAAGGTGATTTTATAAAAAATCTGGTGTCAGCGTTGGGGGTTTACCCGAAAACCCAACCAAAAATTTTGCCGCACATCTTTTACATAGCAAACTCTGCCGGTTTCTGCAATAGTGTACCTGTAACACTAATTTCCGCAGGCCAAATGGGCAATAAGTTATAGAATAGTAGCCTAAAAGTATTGAATGCGGCAGCAACCACCAGGTAAAATAGTATGTGAATTTACTATAGCGGCACACCCAACACAGGACCAACACAAGAAAGGAGCAGGAAAATGCAAAAGCAAGACCAGATTTACGCAATCATTGCAGGAATTGCATTCGTTATTCTTGCCGCCTCAGCCGCGTTTATCGGAAATGTGGCAATCAATTGGGTATCAGCGATAACCCTGGTGGTTTGCCTCTTAGCCATTCCCTTGCGGCGACTATTTCCGCTCGCCAAATGAGGCACCTCTACTGGCTGCACTGGTTGGCACTGGTAAAGTAGTGCAGCCAGTTTGTTAACTGTTTCTTTCTCAATTGTGGCCAATGATGTTTCGAGACGTGTCAAAGTATCGAGACGAGGCCACACCAAAACTTAGCCACGTGGGCTTACATGCCGAAGAGTGTAGACCCAATCAGGATCATGATGATCCAGGCAAAAGGCGTTAATGCAGTGGCCATCCCCAGCAGCACGCTGCGTTGCCGCCAGGTAAAGTACAGCCCAAACACCACCGCCACCACCAGGTAGCAATTATAAATCAGGTGCACTAGGGAGAGCGCATCATCTCCGGTGAAAGGGGTAGCGATCCACACCACAAGCAGCATGAACCATGCGATTAACAGTTGCCACTTAATGTGCGTTTTAGTTCGAACAGTAGGTGACGTGGGGGAAATGCTTGTCATGGTGATCGACCGCCTCACGGGTATACCAAATCAACACCTTATATAATATTTCTATTATACCTATATGTTGCTACATCTGCTACACCGCGTGGGGCTGGGCGGGGGTGCGTCGAAAAGCTAGAAGCAAGTTAGCAGTACTGCGCTTGCAACTCATCCCCATACGACTTGTACAGGACAAACGCTTGCTCCAAGTTACCTTGCTCAATGAGGTTGATGGTCGCTAGCACGAGATCCTGGTACATCTTCGTGTAAATCGCCTGCGCATCATCGCGCCCATCAATGGCCGCCACGATGTGTGGTGCCGTTGCGTAGTACTTGGTGATGTTTTCCGGATGGTTCTCCCGCACGTAAGTGTCGCGGAACATGCGCAGCGTGGTGAGTTCGGCGCAGTCATCACGGAAATCATCGCGCAGCGCACTGACGCAGGCGGTGGTCAGGTAGCAACCGCCTATACCGCCTACATCGGAGTAAAAATCGTATCGGCCTTCGATGTAGTTGAGATCTTTGGATTGTTCTTTGAGCTGCCCGTTAACATGCAGCTCATACCAACCGTTAGATGCCTCTCGAATCTCCACCAACCCATAGGTGGTAGTCCGTTTGCTTTTTAAATGTCTACTCATGGCTTTTATCCCCTGAAAAAACAACAATGTGTCATGAAATGGCCTCTACTAGGCCGATCGGGAATGCACATAAGCGCAAGACATGTGCGGCGGGAGTATTTGTATATTCACCGCGCATCGCAAATATCACCGTGGGGTTCGTTATTCCCCTGATAGTCTGGCGACATCTCTGCACAGCTTATCACGCAGTTTCGCAGGTGTCACTACTTTTTCAAAAATATTTTAAAGCACTTTCTCTACTTTGCCTGCGGTTTGTTTTCATTTCCGCACACACGAGCACGCATCCTGCCGCCGCTGAACATTTTGCGCACAACTAAAGTACAACTGGGGTACAAAAAGCAACAACCTTGCGGTTAATTAATGCCAAAGAGAGCAAGCCCGATCATCAGCAGGATGAACCACGAAAACACAGTCAGCACCGAGGCGATGCCCAGCAGAATGCTACGGCGCCGCCACGTCACATACAGGCCAAACCCCACGGCACCCACCAGCTAGACCCAATAAAGCGTGCTCGCCCACGCAGGAGTCCGATCGCCGATAAAAGGCGTAACCAGCCAAACCCCGAGCAGTAGCACCCATGCAAGTATTGCTTGGCCTTTGGGCCACGCTACCGTTCGGCCGGCAACAGTTGAAGGAATGGTAGAAGTACCGCTGGTCATGATGATCAACCGCCTCAGGGGTTAAAAAATAATTATGGACAAAATACAAATTATTTATAACTGATCACAATTTTATCAGGAAGACGGCACAACATGAACCCTCTACCCCCTTTAAGCTTTTCGACGCTCCCCACCCCAACACTTAAGGTAGCAAAACAGCTTTCCCTCTGCTGTAAAATGCCCCGTATGCCCCAACCAGCCACACCGCAATAGTTCAAGCAACATGTCCACATCCACGCAAGCAATTTCCCGGATCAAAAGCTGTTTAATCGTTGCAGCCTTCCTGGGCAGCGCGGGCGGCAGTATGATGACATACCTATTTTCGTATGCATTAATTACCGAAGCGGGTTTCCCACTACAGAAAATTTCGCTGGTTCTCCTAGCCGGCCCAGTTGGGATGCTTCTGGGAAACCGATTGCTGTTACCACGCCTCACCCACTGGCCAGCGAAAAGAATAATGCTCTTCAGCCACGTGGGTTTTGCCCTAAGTTTGACCCCCATACTGCTCACCGGGTCACAGTTTCTGGTCATTCTTGGTAGCTTATTTTGCGCCTTCCTCCTGGGCTCCTGCTATTTACCGGCCCGCTCGGAATACATTCTCGCAGTAAAGAATGCAGAATCAGGTTCCCATAATTTCCGTGCCTCCCTGCGCTCATGGACCTACTTTGCGACGGGGTTTTCCGCGCTACTTTCAAGCCTATTACTGCTGCTCAACCCGGAAAACCTACACATGTTGGTGGTGCTTGCCAATGTGATCACGCGGCTAGCCAGTGGTGCACTGGTGTTCTTCTTGCCCCCTGTGGCAGTGAAACCTCATGACGAAAAACCACATGATGCGCCCGCCGATGACACTGATAATGCTAGTGGCACTAGTGGTACAGCCCCGCCGGCAGAGAGCATCAACATTGGCAGGTACACCATGATTTCTAGTTCCCTGGTGCTTTTCGCCGCACTGAGTGGGAGCTTTACTTTCCTCGTGCCACTCATTTTTGCCCAATCCCATCACGCAGCCGGCAATCATGCTGAAGCGAATTACTACCCCATCATTTTGGGAATAATGACTGTCCTGGCAGGTTTTCTACACAGGTCAAAGCGCTTAAGTGAATATGTTTCGCAGAAGTTCCGCAATGCACTCATAACGGCAGGGCTAGGTTCGGGCACAGCATTTCTCTTCTTATTTTTGCTGCTCAGCAGCGATCGTGGGGTGTTCCTTGGTTTAGCTTGCCTGATTCTGTTGGCCCTCACCCTGGCGAATGTTACGTTCACTACACTCCAGTGGGAATACTCGTACAGCCGTCGGCATGGTGGAAACACCCGCAGGTTGGAGGCCATTGACAACTTCGCCCAAACCGCCATCAGCTTGGCCGTACCCAGCGTGCTCACTAGCGCATTGGGGTTATTCTCCTTCACACTGTTCGCAGGTCTCGGCGCTTTTCTCCTGGTCGGTGTTTTCACTATCATTATGATGATGCGGACTGATAGCTAATGGTGGGATGCTCTTGTTCAAGCCAACCTCCAAGAAATAGAAACGCTGGAAATGACAGGCTCTCTTAGTGGGCCGAATACGGGTTACCCCAAACCAGATTGATAAGTTAATTGCATGATGTAGAAAAATCTGGGCCCGGACCTACGTGGAACATGTTCCACTTGTTCCAGCTGGTCATAATGATTTTGATCTGCCCCAAAGTTCAAGCACTTTGTTCTGTTGGTTGCGCACAATATTGAGAACATGTTCCGCATCAATCTGGAACAAAGCCTTTTAACCCCCTGAACTACTGGAACACTAGGAACATGGTCCAAGCAAGTTCATAGTAAAAATTCCTGCTACCTTTCTTGCATGAGCTAATCCATGCATAACGAACACCAGATTAATAGGTTAACTTTTAGGAAAAATCGCCACCAAAACCAGCCTGCATCAATTCCATATGCCTCATTCTCAGAGCGAAGTCAGAGGCCTGCGATTCTTGAGATTTGCGGCGATTTGCGGCCTGGAATTGTACAGTTTCGCAGCACACACCCCAGCAAGTAGCAGCAAAACAATGATAGTTGCGCGCTACTGTGCTGCGCGACTTCCGTCAGACCCCTCGGTGAATCTGCTATCGCCAGGTTTCGCAGCACAGTACTCCCGACTCCCAGCCGTCGGAAGAATACAGAACAATGCTGCTACAGCACCGCTTTTACCATAGGTTTTGTGCTGATACTAGACACATGTCTCACGGCATCGTTGCCACGGCAGCCCGAGGAGCAGCCCGAAGTACTGTGCTGCGATTCCTCACATCCGGGGCTGGTTCTGGCCCAGATTTTCCCGGTTTCGCAGCACAGTAGTGCGCAACCTAAAGGCCTCATCACCGGAACACCCCAGCAAAAAGACAAATGCATGGCCAGACCTCACTAATTCGGTGCCCTGTTGGGCGTAATTCTAAATACACTATCCTCTAGGCAAAACTTTATTGCCCACAAAACACCAGCCAAACCACTACCGATTGGATAGCTTTACTGTGGATAGTTCCGTGCAGCGGCCAGATAATGTTCTGCAGCTTTTTGTTGAAGAGCTCCATTTATACTGCTCTAGCGAGGATGCGAATCAAGTTGCAACTCGTTTGCATGATGAATTGATTGAATCATTTTCCAAGATGCATGAGATTTCCGCTTTTACCATTGAGGCGGAGGAAGAAGATGAATATGATCTTGCCGAGGAACTAAGCAGCGATATTGATCCTGCTTCCGTGCGGCCGTATATGGTCGAGCAACCATTTTCATTATTTCTTCGTGATAATGGTGAGGAGGAAATTGATGCCGTCAGTGATCAGGTTTTTGCAGCTGTTCAAAAAGCCGTCAAGGATGTTCCGTATTTCAGCTTTTTGAATGTCGACAGGGAAGATGACGAGGATGAAGATGACGGCGAAGACTAATGCAATCCCACGCCCCGCCTACCTCGCCCACCACACACCAAAACCCCACCGCCAGAAATGGCAATGGGGTTTAAAAAATTTGGCGGAAGTGGAGGGATTTGAACCCCCGGATAGTTTCCTATCGCTGGTTTTCAAGACCAGTGCATTCGGCCGCTCTGCCACACTTCCCCGGTACCGCTGGGTACGGTAGGAAAGATTACCACGATGAACCAGCTCACGTGAAACCAAAAAGTCGGTACGCTTAAAAAGCATGAAAGCAATCGTGATTAGCGCCGATAAAACCCTAGAAGTAGCAGATGTCCCCACCCCCGAGTTGCAGCCGGGCGAGGTCTTGGTCAAGGTGCACGCCGTTGGGGTGAACCGCGCCGACCTGTTGCAGGCGGCGGGCCATTATCCCCCGCCACCTGGGGAATCTGAAATTCTGGGCTTGGAGTGTGCCGGGGAGATCACGGATGCGGGCGATACCGACCGCCAGGTCGGCGAGAAAGTGGCCTGTTTACTGGCTGGGGGTGGCTACGCTGAATACGTTGCGGTGCCGGTGGGGCAGCTGCTCCCCCTGCCGGCTGGGTATTCCTACGAGGAGGCGGCCGCGGTTGTTGAGGTGGCTACTACGGTGTGGTCGAACATTGGGATGCTCACGGGTTTGGAGGCCGGCCAGACCATTCTGATTCATGGTGGTGCGGGCGGCATTGGTACGTTTGCTATCCAGTTGGCTAAGCATGTGGGGGCGACGGTGGCGGTGACGGCGGGGAACGTCGAAAAGCTAGAAACGTGCCGGGCGTTGGGGGCGGACATCCTCATTAATTATCGGGAAGAAAACTTCGCGGAGGTGTTGAAGAACAAGTGCGACCGCATTTTGGACATCATGGGGGCGAAGTATTTGGATCAGAATGTGACGGCGTTGGCGCGTGATGGGCACATGGTGATCATTGGCATGCAGGGCGGGGTGAAGGGGGAGCTGAATATCGGCAAGTTGCTGACCAAGCGGGGCACGATTTCGGCGACGGCGCTGCGGGCCCGCGATCGTGCAGATAAGGCCCGGATTGTTGCGGCGACCGTGGATAATGTGTGGCCGCTGCTTGCCGACGGCACCATTAAGCACCAGATTCACGAAGTGCTGCCGCTTGTCGACGCCGCCCGCGCCCACGAATTACTGCGCAGCGGTGCCGTCACCGGCAAACTCGTGTTACGAACATAGTTTCGATTACACCCCACAGGGAACTGTTCGAACAACTATGCGAGAGATGCCAGCACTCGGATGAGCTGATCCACATCATGAGTCGTGTTGTACGGCCCCAGGCCCACGGTGATGGCCCCCTCGGTGTCCTCCAGGCCCATGGCCGACAGCAGCGGGTCAGGTTTAGCCACGGTGGTGATCAGCCGGTTATCTATAAGCCTGCGGCGGATGGTGGACGCCGGAATGCCCGGAATGCAGAACGTCACCCGCGGAATCCGGGTGGCAGTGGAACCGTAAGCAATCTCACCCGTGACACCAAACACATGCAGGCGGGACATGCTGCTCAAGGAATCTGCCAGGTAATCCGCCATGCGGCGCAAATAAAGCCCCGCCTCAAACAGGCTGGTCTCCAGCCGCTGCCGCCGCGAACCGTGGTCTTGCTCCACTAGGCCCGCTAAGTGCTCCACGGCGGCTGGCACGCCGGACACGAAGCCGGGCGCCACGTCGTCGATAAACGCAGCCATGTCGACCCGGGGGAACATGGAGGTATCCCGGAAGGCCAAAGCGGCCACCTGCGGGGCGCCAATGGCCGCGCAATCCACAATCACCATGTCCACGCCCAGGTCATCTATAGTGATCGGCGAGAATCCGGCCAAGGCGGTGGCGTCGACAAGCACCCAAGCCCGGGAATGCTCCCGCACGTTCTCGGAGATCTGTGCCACATCGTTGACTGTCCCCACTTGGGGGTGCACCGCCGACAACGTGACCAAGCGAGTATCACCTGTGACGAGGTTGGTGTATTGCCAAGCTGGGACTTCTCCCGTGCCTAAATCCGGCTCCGCATAAGCAATATCGTCATTGCTGAGCTGGTGCACGTCCGCCCGGGAGGCCAACAGCTGACCGCGCCGCAACACCGGCCGTAGCGCCTGATCTAACCGTCTGTAGAGTACATCAATGCTGGGCGCGAGAATCACAGCGTTAGCAGTTGTGCCAGTGAGATCCGCGACAGCTTGGCGGGCTGCCTTCACTTGAGACTCAGCCCCCAATCGCCCCATTTCGGGGGCAGCAGAATGGTTGCCCGCGTAAGGCTCCACATATTCTACAATCGGCGCTTGACGGAATCCGCGAGCCACCGCAGACGACACTCGTTCTGGTATTTGTGGCTGGGCATGAGCGGACAAATACGTCCAACCATCGCCTAATGACGTGTACAAACCACGCACTCGCGCTACGTCAAAGACCATCTGGGGCTCCTTCAGCATGTCCATAATCAACCTTTTAATAGTATGCCTACCGTATCCATTGTGCGCACAGAGACAGCTAAGCTAGAAATCTGTGCAGGATCATCAAGATGAAGAAAAGCTCGAAAAAAAGCAGCCCAGTGCTGCAAATGCGAAGCTTTCGGAGCAGATTAGCCGCATCACCGATGCGACTAACACCGATCCCGAACCCTCGGGCTCGAAGACTTTCACCGCCGCGTGGCGCGATCTCGTGCGCGGTTTTAACCAACACGAATTATGGCTCCAATTAGGCTGGCAGGACATTAAACAACGATACCGCCGTTCCGTCCTGGGTCCACTATGGATCACCATCGCCACTGGCGTGATGGCCGCTGCCTTAGGCTTGCTGTATTCAGTTCTCTTCAAAATTCCCGTCGCGGAATTTCTACCCCACGTTACGGTGGGGTTAATCATGTGGACGTTCATCTCAGGTTGCATCAAAGAAGGTGCGCAAGTTTTCATCGACAATGAAGGTCTGATCAAACAGTTGCCTTCTGCCCTATCGGTGCACGTCTACCGCCTTGTTTGGAAGCAAACTCTCTTCTTGGGGCATAACTTGATCATCTGGGTTGCCCTGATGCTCATTTTCCCCAGGCCCTTGGGGTGGGATTTCCTTCTCGCCATCCCAGCGCTGCTACTGCTGGTTGCCAACGGGGTGTGGGTCACCATGTTCTTCGGCATCGTGGCCACCCGCTACCGGGACGTAGCACCATTGCTGGAAGCGGGTACCCAGCTGCTCTTCTACGTGACTCCCATCGTGTGGATGACCCAAACCCTCAAGGACCAAGGCGGAGCGATCTCCAACCGCGCTAAGCTAGCTCAGCTCAATCCGTTGTATCACTACATGGAAGTGGTGCGGGCCCCCTTAATTGGGGCAGAGTTGCCGGTGTATCACTGGTGGGTCGTTTTAGCTTGCACCGTGGCAGGATTGTTATTGGCCCTGTTGGCCATGCGGCAATGGCGCTTCCGCGTCAGTTACTGGGTTTAAAAGATTCTGGGGATTTTGGAATAGCACATGGTTTCGATTGATACATATGGCGCGTGCGTGGATTTCCCCATTTTTGATGCGAAATCCCGCTCGATGAAAAAGGCATTCCTCGGTGCCGCCGGCGGCGCCATCGGCCGCAACAAAGACAACACCGTGGTGGTTGAGGCCCTCCGGAATGTGAATTTGCATCTCCGCGAAGGCGACCGCATCGGCCTCGTCGGCCACAACGGTGCCGGAAAATCCACGCTGCTGCGGCTGCTGTCGGGCATTTACGAGCCCACTAGGGGTTCCGCCCACATCCATGGGCGCGTAGCACCAGTGTTCGATTTAGGCGTGGGTATGGACCCGGAAATTTCCGGCTACGAGAACATCATCATCCGCGGGCTGTTTTTGGGTCAGACGCGCAAGCAGATGAAACAAAAAATGGACGAAATCGCCGAATTTTCCGAACTCGGCGAATACCTCTCCATGCCGCTGCGCACCTACTCAACCGGCATGCGCATTAGGTTGGCGCTGGGTGTGGTGACCTCGATTGAGCCCGAAATTTTGCTTCTCGACGAAGGCATCGGCGCGGTTGATGCCGCCTTCATGGCCAAGGCCCGTGCCCGCCTCCAGGAGCTCGTGAAGCGTTCCGGCATCCTGGTCTTCGCCTCCCACTCCAACGATTTCCTAGCACAGCTGTGCGATAGCGCCCTGTGGATTGACCACGGGGAGATTCGGCAGGCTGGGGCCATTCCGGACATCATAGAGGCATATGAAGGCCCTGGGGCTGCCGAACACGTGCGGCGGGTTATTGCGCGGCTGCATTCCGAAGATTCAGAAGATTCTGAAGATTCTGGGGAGCTGGCAGCGGCAAGCGTCGACAAGCCAGAAGCCGCCGAAGAATCAGACGAGGAGCGCGTGTAATTCCGGGGTGTGGCCGGTGATTTCCACGGTCACAGCGGGATCTGGCCGGTACTGGGAGCGCGCCAGTTCCGCCCGCACCCCTGGCGCCAATTGCGACTCTGGGCCAAGGGGTATCTGGATTTCTTCCACCACCTGGTAGCCCAGTTTGGCCGATACTCTGGCGGAAGCAACGTTGGTTTTTCCCCACCCACTGCGCATAATCTTGGCGCCGAGCGCCGAGAAGCCATATTCACATATGCCCCGGCGGATGAGGGTGCCGTAGCCTTGGCCTTGGAATTTGTGCAGCACCCAGGAACCGGTTTCAATGCAGCGAGTGGTGGCGAAGTCCGTGGCGCGCATGTCTACTGTGCCTAAAAATTCGCCAGTATGTTCGTCTAGAACAACCAAATCGAAAGACCAATCATTAGGCTTCATGTTCGAACGGTTAGCCCACCGGAATTGCATGCCGACGATCGGAGAGGTGTGGAAGATCCATGGGAACGCATGATCTGGCACCTCATCGCCGTAAATATCGGCAATGTTAATGGTGCACACGTCTGCCAAGTGCTCATCCATGAGCGCGACCAGATTCACACCTGTGGTGGCGCTGCGCACGGTGATTCGCAGTGTGCTTGGTGGCCATAATGATTCCAACATGGAAAATAACTATAGTTCTTCGTGCTGCTGGTGGGGCGGGAAGTGCCGAAAAATTCACCAGACTACCTAGTCTATAAGATCATAGACTAAGCTGTCTGATATGACTGATCTTTGGAAATTAGCGCAGCAGCTACGCACCGAACATAAATTCGTGGACCTCACCCACTCCTTCCACGCCGGCCAACCCCGATTCCACCTCCTACCTGACGAAACCCGCGAAACCCTCTTCACTGTCAAAGACCACGGCTTTGAAGTAACCAAATACAGTTTCGTCGGCCAATGGGGCACCCACGTAGACCCACCCGTGCACTTCGTGCAGGAAGCCCGCACCCTGGATAACATTCCCGTGGATCAAATGGTGCTGCCGCTGGTCGTGCTGGATTTCACCAAACAGGTCGAGGCTGATGCAGACTTCAGCCCCAGCATTGCCGACGTCGAAGCCTGGGAAGCTACCCACGGTTCCATACCTGAAGGTGCTTTCGTGGCCTTCCGCTCGGATTGGTCCACGCGCTGGCCGGATAATGATGCGATAGCCAACAAGGACGCTGAGGGCATCGCACACTACCCCGGTTGGAACGAAACGGTCGTGCAATGGCTCATTGATGAACGTGGCATTACCGCCATTGGGCACGAAACCACCGACACCGACCCAGGCGTGGTGGTCAGCGGCGGCGCACTGCCAACCGAACTGTTGCTACTGCAGAATGATAAATGGCAGATCGAACTGCTCAACAACCTACGGGCCGTGCCAGCAACCGGCGCGCTCATCGTGGCGACGTGGCCGAAGCCCCTGGAAGGCACCGGCTTCCCTGCTCGGGTGTTTGCCATCCTGCCGGCGGAATAAGTTAGCGGAGTAAGTCGGCCGGATAAGCCGGTGAAGTAAACCAGCAAGGTAAACCGGCAGGGTAAACTGCAAGCATGCTGACGGAATTACTGGGGCGCACACTGGTGGATCTCACCCACCCGTTTCACCCCGGCATTCCGTGTTTTCCCGGTGACCCGGATGAACGCCGCCGGACCGTGCGGCCGGGGGTGACCCAATACGAGCTAATCGGGCAATGGGGCACGCACGTGGATGCGCCCGCACACTTTATCGAAACTGGTCGCACGCTGGACCAGATTCCAGTGACCGACATGATCGCGCCGCTGGTGGTTGTGGACTTCGCCGACGTCGAAATACAACCAGCGGATTTACGTGCCTGGGAGGCAATGTACTGCCGAATCCCATTGGGGGCGTTCGTGGCGTTGCGTACCGGCTGGTCGCAGCGGTGGCCAAACCCGCAGCTCATGGGGGATTCAGCGGCACCGGGTTGGAGCGTAGCCGCCATTGATTGGTTGGTTACGCAGCGCGATATCGTGGCGATTGGACACGAAACATTGGACACGGATCCAGGGTTCCGGGTAGCACAGGGGGAGCTCATAGCCCAACGGCGGATTCTGGCGCACGACCGGTGGCAAATCGAACGTATGGCCCACCTGGATCAGCTGCCGGCAACCGGGGCGTTAGTGGTGGCAGCATGGCCAAAACCGTTGGGTGGAACGGGGTTTCCCGCACGGATTTTTGCTGTGATTTGATGTGTGCCAAAGTGTATCTATGGATATTTCGGCTGCCCGTCGGGAGATTAGATCACGACTAATCACCGCCTTGGTGGAGGAAAAACTCATCACCTGCCCCATTCCACCCGATGACGACCCCGTGGTGGTGTTGCAGAAGGTGCGGCCGTATATGACGATGCCGGTCACTAATTTCGACCGCACCGCGGCAGAACTCGCAGACAGCGTGCTGGGGTTAGCACGAGCCCGCGACAGCGTGCGGCGTCGATACGCACACCGCTCGGAACTCGGCAACATGGAGCAATTGGTATGCGAAGGGCATCCGAAACATCCGTGCGCTAAAACAAGTTTGGGCCTAGGCGCAGCGTTCGATCAAGTGCTACCAGAGCAGGTAGAGACGATAACACTACGCTTCGTGGCGGTCCGCGCCGGCTTGGTCCAGACATCAGGCATGCCGCTTATCGACGCCCTCCGCAGTCAGATTCCCGGGTTAGCGGCGAAGTTGTCGGCAGAGTGTCCTCCGGGGTTTTTGGTAGTGCCTGTACACCCGTGGCAACTAGAACATGTTATCGAATTGTCGGATGATGTTCAGTTGCTTACGACCACTGCAGTGGCGGAACCGTTGATGAGCGTGCGGACGTTGCGGGTCAGCGACGCAACCGGCAGCGTGCATATTAAGACCAGTGTGGATTTTCAGTTAACCGGTGCGATTCGGGGAATTTCGGCGGCAGCGGTGGCGGGACCTACGATCGCCGAGCGTGCACAAAAACTGCTGCGCATGACGGCGGTTGCGCCGTATACCAGGGAAAATACTCCAGCATTTCAGATCGCCCAGGATTTGGCAGGCGTGCGGGTGAATAGCTCTTTGGGCGCCATTGTGCGGGTGGAACCGCGAGGGATTCCGGTGGCCGCCCTGCTGGCCACTAATCCCCTGACAGGACAGAACTTCTTCCGGGAGTTTCTGGCGGAGTCTGGTGCAACTCCAGCAGAATGGTTTCAGCGCTTAGCCACAATCTTGATTCAACCAGCGTTAGAACTGTTGAGCTACGGGTTAGCCATGGAACCGCATCCCCAAAATACGGTGCTTGAACTGCGGGATGGGTGGCCCTATTCGGTAACAGTGCGGGATTTTGGTGGCTGCCGAATCGTGCGGGGTTCGCAGTTTTATTTACAGCATGATTGGGAGTTTCTAGAAGGAACAGCACTGCTCACCGACAGTTTCAATGCAGCACGCGATAAGTTACTGTATCCCATGATCACCAATCTGGTGTTGGAACTATGCGCGGCGGCAGAAATTGATCCCGCAACTGTCATCATTGATGGTTTACCTGCGGAATTACCGCGCAAGCGCATGTTTGCCATGCGGTTGTCCGGTGCGGTGACGGAGCAGGATTACGTGCGGATTCCCAACCCACTTGGGCAAGTACAGCCTATAGATGAAACCTCCTGGGCTGAACAGCATGTGCAGCAGCGAATTGCGGAAACCATGGCGGTGGAAGGCATCACCACGCCACCGGATCCTGCGGATGTGGCAAATGCAGTTGACACCCTGGCCTTGGTCAAACAAACTGTCGATAGGCGGTTAGCGTTGTACCGCTCCCCCGCCGAGTTGATCGACACGATGCCGCCAGAACTACGGGGCGTGATGGCAGACTCTCTGGCGGTCACTGGGCACAATGTGCACCCATTGGCGAAGTTACGTCGCGGTTTCAGTACGGAAGAATCCGCACTGTACGGGCCCGAAAATTTTCGGCCCACCTATCTGAAGATCATTGGTGTGCAGCCAGACTTGCTCGCAGAAACTGGTGACATAACAGGGATTCTGCGGGCAGAATTTCCGGCGCATATTCCGGATACAAGCCTGCGCATCGTACCGGTTCATCCATGGCAATGGGAACATGTGATCCAATCAGAATTTGCGGATGAGTTGGCGGCCGGGCAGGTTGTGGATCTGAGCACCACGCTGCCGGTGTTACCTACGTTGTCGCTTCGAACTGCACTGACTTACCATCCGGGCACATCGGGGCGGCGGTTGTACATTAAGACATCGGTGGATGCCACGTTGACTTCTACCCGGCGGTCTATGTCGCAAGACTCCGCCTTGGGCACCCCGAACGTAGCCGCAGCACTAGCGCCACTGGTGTCGTGCGACGTGCTCAAAGAAATAGCCGGTTGCGCGTATCAGGGACCAAAAACCACCCAGGCCGCCATCCGGGGGCTTAGCACTCTCATTCGAGAAGCCACACCGCGCCCGGTTCTCACTGCCGCAACGTTACGCAACTTGCCCGCCGTCACCGAAGAGTTCCTACCGAAATACGCGCGGGACTTGCTGGAAGCAGTGCTGC
>JAUMZY010000002.1:0-158246 GCA_030527885.1 Corynebacterium sp. | reverse complement strand
CGGTGTAGCGCTGGAAGTGCATTTGCAAAACACGTTGTTATATGTGGATAAAAATCTGTCTTACCAGGGATTATGTTTACGGGATTTCTCGGGTATCAGAATTTATTCGCCCCGGGCCACCATCAACCCAGCACGACCAGGCGCCATCACGGTGACAGACGATTATGACACGTTTATCCGCAAAGGTTACTATGCGGCCTTTCCAGGTAACCTGGCTGAAATCGTGGCAATCCTGACAGCGAAAACCGGCAAAAATCCCCAAACATATTGGCGAATCATCCGGGCTATTGTCGATGAGCTGATTGCCCAACATCAGCCACCACAGGAGGATGTAGCTGCATTGTTGGCCCCCACGATGAAGCAGAAAGCCTTCCTACGCATGGCCCAGAACCCAGATGCTGGGGATGCGTATGTGGATATTCCTAATCCGTTGGTGGGGTATACCTAATCTTTACTCAGCTATTATTCCAAAGTCTACACAGGCAATTTCCACAGTTTAGCATTTACGCAAATTGCAGCAGCACCTAGAAGTCCAATAACTACAATCAAACCAACAATCGAAGAGTGTCCTGCCCCAATGGCAAATAGAATCATACCTGCAGGAATTCCTGTTGTGAAAGCAAGCTGATCACGAGTAGCGAACTGATGTACCTGTTTTGGATCTTTTAAAGATTGGCCTAGCACGTCCCAATCAATACCAGAAGCTGTTACTAATGCTGCTCCTAAAGCGGTTGCCAGTGCTATAGCAACCAATATAGGTGCATAAAGTAACGCAACTATTTGCAGTGATACAAAAATACAGGCTAATAGCTGCTTGTAATTCCATTTTACATTCTTAATTAATGAAGTAATTGTTGCAGCCGACCCTAATAAAGACCCAATTGCTCCCGCGGCGGCAATCCAACCCCAGGATTCTTCACTGAACCGAGCCATGACAAGAGTAGGAGCAGCAGAGCCAAGAAAACCTGTAGCCAAAGAGGAAATAAACCAAGTTACAAGGCCTACATTTACCCATCTTGGCAGGGCAGTCGAGCTTTTTATATCTTCTTCTACCTTTGTACCATTTTCCTCTTCTATATGAGAATCTTCTATAGCTTTAATAGGCCAAAAGTAGATAATTAACACAATGCTAAGCAGAAAGGCAATAGCATCAATAAGTAATACATTATTAAATCCTATTAAAAAGAC
Organism: Corynebacterium sp.; assembly: GCA_030527885.1. Taxonomy (GTDB): domain Bacteria; phylum Actinomycetota; class Actinomycetes; order Mycobacteriales; family Mycobacteriaceae; genus Corynebacterium. Next base: position 157,058 of record JAUMZY010000002.1, on the reverse strand, counting down.
CAACGCCGTTCCGATAAGTGGTCCTACTACAAATAATACATCACCCAGCATTGATAAGAACCCATTGACCTTCGTTCTCTGCGCATCGCTAAACAACATGCTTAGAAGACTAAAACGGGCAGGATTAAAAAAAGCCGTCGCTACACCATAAACAAAAGAAGAAACCATAAAGGCACTAATCAAATTAGTACCTATAAGCACAATCCAACCCACTAGCAGTACTTGCGCCAACATCCTTGTAATGTCAGAAAAAATCATCCATGCTGCCGGACGTTGAGGAGATGGTATTCTCTGTACAATCGAAGAAGATATAAAGCGCCCAGTCCACAAGGCAATGAGCACAAGCGTCAGTCCACGCCCTGATGAGTCAATACGATGAGCCTGGATTGCAAAAGCAATAGGGATGAGGGCATCCCCTAATCCGGAAACAAGAGCAGCAAAAAATATAATATAGAAATTTCTTCCTAATTTCACTTCCACCATTATTTTCTATTCACCACCAATCACTGGATTGAATAGGAGCCCTTGCTGGAAGCCGAAATCCCAAAAATTCAATACCTCATCAGCTGAAAGATCCAACTTTAAAATAGCTTCTTGAGGAGTGGTTGATGGGGTTTTAAATAATAATTCCAACAAATCCTGATATTTAGTGGAAATATTAATCTTAGAAGTACCAGTTGCAATGCGAATTTTTCCATTATTAATCTCCCAAGATCGAGTCCGCAATGCCAATCGTGCTTTTGTCTCCACGCTAGAAGAGACCCCTAAGGAGTAAGGAAAACCATGTCCCCGACGTCGTAATTGTGCAGGCCCAGACCAAGAATTATTCTTGTCAAACGCAATTGTCAAATGCATTGATAACAGACCAAGACCACTGACATTATGCAAAAAATTACGTGGGTAATAAGCGATGTCCCCTGGTTTGTACACTACGGAAACAGGTCTATCTGCCTGTTCAGGAGAATGTTCCCATTGCTTCTTTCCTGCAATTTGTGCTATCGCAAATGGATGATCATCCCCGTGCATATTGAAAGCTGAAGTTTCGGATTGCGTGACATAACACTGAATCCAACAATCTCCACCAACTGCTGCTTCAACACTTTCTTGAATAATCTGCGCTTCTGGGGATACATCATTGATGTGGTCAAAAACTAATGTAGCTCCACTTTGAAGTGCACTAGCAAGGGTACGATCTCGAATTTGCGAATGTACAATTAACCCATCGGCAATACGCGCATCATAAAATATTGATGGATGATAATCTTTCCCATTTGAAATTAATCGGATGTGAGTGGTATCTTGTGAGGCTCTTGAAAAGCAATCAAAAAAATGAGCTTGGAGGCTCTCAAAAAATGAATCTGGAAGTTGAGACGTTCCCGCTGCGGCATTAACTCCATCAATCGACAATGGAAGTATTGAGACAAGCTCCTCCGCAAAATTTTCACATTGTTTATGCATCTTTAAATGCTCCAATACGATATATTTTCATAATAATATTTTTATACACCTTGTCTTGTTCGTCGATATCTACCAGCCTTTCCTCAATAATCCCGCTGATAATCTTAAGTTCTGCATCGCTTACACGAACAGATCGCCCGTTAAAACTCAGTTTTCTTTCATCTCTCTTAAAAGCAATACTAAGAGCCTCAATGACAGAACTGTCATCAAAAACTTTTGAGTGGATATACACATCATCATATATTGGATGAAAAACATAATCATCAGCAGAAATATGAGTACTCCCTGCTTTAGGTCAGCTTTTGAGGAACCCACTACTGATAAACCGAGAAAAAGCCCGGCCCTAAAGCATGAAAAATATGCGGTTCATTTGCAGCGATTACCCCAATATCACCTGGCGATAGTATTGCAACAGATGAATCCTCACTGTACATATACCAATCCATAGATGTCCCAAAATGAGTTGGGGCGCCTGGAAGAATCGCGCCAAAATCAGCACCTGGTTTCCAGGTTCTGATAACTCTCCCACACCCTGCTAAATCAACTATGACCGAATCTTCAAAGTCAATATGCGCGCCAAAAGCCGTCGAGCCTTCTGAAGAAGATATAAACGTGTAACTATCAATAAGCTTATTATTTAAATTACTTATCTTACTATTCAAATCTGGCAAAATAGAAGAGATAGCATCTCTCACTTCATGATTCCATTGCGCAATTCCGTTTATTGCCAAAACTGCACCATCACCAAAAATTGAGCGAAGAGCAAGGTCTGGCCTACCACTATCAGGAATCCATTCTTTCGCAGCCTTAATGCAAGCCTCATAGTCCATCAGACCGTTTCGAAAAACACGATATCTAGGCTCCCTGATTCGATTAGTTAAAGCATTATCCACAGCAGCGCTAACAGCTTTGGCAAGTTCATTCCCCAATGGTGCTCCTTTCCTAATAAGATTTATTTTTCATTTAGTAACTATTGCTAAGATGTACTTAATAGATAAAGAGGGGCGCTTATTTTTTATTGCGCCCCTCTTCTCCCTAATCACCAACAACCTTTAAATTAGAGTCGGAGATTAGAATATCGCCTTAATGTCCGACATCTTGACGTGGGCCTAAGAAACCTTCTACGGTTTCATCAACCTCAACCTCAAAATCAGATTCAAAAGCACGATCCTTCATACTAGTAACTTAAGCCATGCTTGACTACTCAAAAACATGTTGGTTTTACCTATACCGTATGGGCTAGATCCAAAAATAATGAAGATACTATCACAAGTTTATTTGCACATCAGCCGATTACGGTTACAAGTTAAATATTTATCCACATTGATTTTGAAATTCCTCCTAACCTCGACAACCATTTATCTCTAATGAAAAGCGCGGAATACTTTTCTTACCATAGGCGTACGGTGCATGTGTAACAGAAGCCATTAGATTTGGAACCTAAACCCCGCTAAATCAAACAAACATCATTCCCCTTTAAGACAAAGTGGGGTGGTTGGGTTTTGTCAGACAGGTCCCTACATGAAAGACAGACAGCCTGCTACCGAGAAAGGCTAGAATCACGCAATACCATGACAAAGCTACACCGAGGATTTTAAAACCCACCTCGCCCTTTGAATACCTTGGGTACATCTCACCCTCTGACCACTGTCGCTGATACCTATCATCTCTCCACTCAAACCCTAGGATCCTGGGTGAAGAAATACCGCGAAACCCAAGCCAACACCACAGAAGATGCGAACATCAAAGCAGAAAATGCTCGGTTAAAGAAACAAGTCAATGTCCTCATGGTGGAAAACCTGTTTCTAAAAAAGCAGCGGCCTTCTTCACCACGAAGCCATAAGTAGCCGAAAAACACCAAGCACTCCAATCATAGATTTTTCGCCATAAGCATAAATCACCACACTAGTGGTAAATGAATGAATAATATACCGTATATTTATCATTTACCCCATATCAACAGGTGATTTACAAATATATACACTGGTAAATATGCCGGAAAAATCGAATAACAGTTACAAATCCACAGACAACCTAGAGCGCGCAGTGATTGATCTTGTGCGAGTTGGAGCTCGTGGGCACAGTGCTGGCGTGCGTCAGCTTGCCTCGCGGCTGATAAGATCAGTGCCTTCTGATGTGCAGGATATTGAATCTTTCCGCACTGCAATCCATCAAGCTATGGTAGCTGGATCTGGTGCAACTGAATTGAAGTATGTTTCTGGAGCAATACCGACGGAAAGCGACAGCGCCCAACCACTCGTCGATGTGGATCTTGTTCCCGATGGGGCGGGATTAATCCTAGAAGAAGCGGTCATGAGTCAGTTCCATGAAGTCATAATGGAGCATGCACATGCAGACAAACTACGAAAAGCTGGTGTTGGTCTGACCCGCACAATCCTGCTCAGTGGCCCGCCTGGGGTTGGTAAAACAATGGCTGCACGGTGGCTAGCGCAATCATTAGATTTGCCCTTGCTTTCATTGGACTTGTCATACGTCGTTTCCAGTTATTTAGGAACTTCTGGCCGCAATATCAAATCCGTCTTGGACTATGCCAAAAGTGGGCCATGTGTTTTGCTTCTTGATGAGTTTGATGCGATAGCCAAACGCCGTGATGATGATTCCGATATTGGTGAACTGAAGCGCATTGTTAACGTTATCCTGGTTGAACTAGATCGCTGGCCAGATACCAGCCTGTTGATTGCCGCCACAAACCACCCACAATTATTGGATACTGCGGTGGAACGGCGGTTTGATAGGTCCCTTGTCTTACCGCTACCAGGACGAAAACAACGACTGGCCATCCTAACTAACCTCACAAACAGCACTATCAGCATTAATGCTGACGCATTAGCTTTAGTTGCAGATTTAACAAATGGATACAGCAGTTCTGATATCACGAGGCTCTGGGCGCTTAGTTATCGCCGCTCAATTATCCACGATTCGCATCTGTTCAATGAACTCATAAGCGAACTAGCACGCAACACCCAAGCATCTGGGCAAATCCGCGACGAACTCTTCTTAATCCTGCACGATAGCTTAGGCATGTCAAACCGCCGCATAGCGAATCTCGCTGGTGTAAGTCATCCTACTGTCGCAGCAAGCATCAACCGAGCAACGGCCCTTAAAAAATAACAATAACGCTCACGCCTCCGCACTCAAGCAGCTACCAAACCTCATTGGCGCTAAATATTAAATAAACACCAACATGACTGTTAGAAGTTCACTGTTCTCATCTCGCATGCGCATGCCGGTTTTTGCGGGTGTGGCACCGAATTTTTTCACGAAACCCTAAAAAATATCGCCTCAGCTGTCACATAGGTAACTATTTAGTAGCAAATTCATTATTATTGGAAAAACAAGCGGTTACGCCAGGGAATTTCTTCAAGTTTCAAGTTATTATTTAGATAGCGAATACCCTCGCTCCTAGCCAACGAGGGTATTCGCCTATTTTGCTTTTCGACGTCCTTTGGGAGGAATCTTGCAACGGGAAAAGCAGAACAACCCCTATTCTAAGAATTTTTATAAGAGATGCAATATTGCTATTTTCAAAATACCCCCGCCATAACTCAGGTTGAGCAGCGATAATGATATGTTTTTCATCTTAATTGAGGAAACATCAGACATTACAAAAACCATTAGTTTCACTAGAAGTCTCTATAATATATGCTCAGCCTAAGCTTAGTTAGAAAAAGTACTTTCAAGAGATTATCAATAAATTACTTCGCCAAAACTGTTCAAGCTTGCCAACGGGGGTAATTTTTTATGCACCCGATTGGTCTGAACTGAGGAAGATTCTTCAGGTATGCATTGATGCTGCTGCGCGGGCGGGAGCTCGTCGAAAAGCAAAAAACACCGAGGTCACAGCGATAACCTCGGCTCTTTTTAAAACTCTGCTTTGTATTTTGCCCGGTGAGCCAGCGGCATCCCAGCCCAAATAATGACAAAAATCACACCATCTATCAATGCCATGGTTGGCGAGGTTGCAGTGTTCAGCCGGTAGGCGATCCAAAAGCCGATTTGCGAGCTCACGACAGCCACCACCATGGTCACGAGCACCATCATGCCTTGGCTGTGTGTCACCAATAATGCCGTGGCAGCAGGCACAATCATGAGTGCTACCACCAGTACTGCGCCGGCGGCGTTAAACGCCACCACGACGGTCAGCGACACCAGCACCATCGCCAAATAGTCCAGCAGGCGATGCTTCACGCCCACGCTTTGCGCAAAAACGGGATCGAACGTGGAGATGGTCAGCGGGCGCTGCGCCAAGATCAGCACCACCAGCGTGATCAGGCCTGCGCTGCCCACAATCCACGCATCTTTGGGCCCCATGTCATAGCCGCCAATGATCCAATGCGCCATTGCCGCAATGTTGAGATCGCCGACCAGCACCGTATGCTCCGAAATCATGCTGCCAGCAAATTTGGTGGAAATCAGAATCACACCGATGGCGAAAAACGCCGGGAAAATCAGGCCCGTGGCGGAATCCTCCGTAAACCGCCCGCGGGCACGAATCCATTCGGTGGCGGCAATCACCAGCACCCCACCAATTGTTGCGCCTACCAGCAGAATTGGGTCCCGCGGACTCGTAGCCCAAAAGGCTGCGATTGCGATACCAGGCAGCACCGCGTGCGACAACGCATCCGACAGCATTGCTTGTCGACGCAACACCAGCACCACCCCAGGCAAGGCCGTGGTCAGCGACACCACCGCCGCCAACAGCGATACAGAAACCACAAAACTCATGTGCGTACCCCTCCTCGCTTCGGCGCCACAACCATGGAGATCAGCACCATGACGCTGAGCACCAACACGATGACCGGCCCCGTAGGCACCTTACCCACCGAAACAGAAATGTAGGTTCCCAGCACCGACGCCACCGCCCCAAACAACCCCGAGAGAAAAGTCATTCGCCCTATAGTTCGAGAAAATTGCCGGGCTGCCGCTGGGGGAAAAACCGCAAAAGCAATCATGAGTATCAACCCCACGGCTTTCACCCCAATCACGATGGCCAGCACAATCAACCCGAAAAGCAAGGGCGACAAAATATTAATTCTCATGCCGTTGACCTTGGCTAACGTGGTGTCGAAGGTCATGAGGGTAAACGGCCGCCACATGACCGCCAACACCACGAAAACCAGTAACGCTACTACCGCAATGGTGCGTACATCCAGGTTTGTCAACGTTGCAGCGTTACCGAACATGAGTTCTTCCAAACCACCTTTGCCGCGAATGTGCGACCGTTGAATTACCTGCAACACCAACAGACCCCCACCCAAAAACAGCGATAACACCACAGCCATCGTGGCATCAATGCCAATGCGGGTGGTGTCCGCAATTTTGTTGGCCAGCACCACCGCGATCAACCCCATGACCAGTGCGCCCAGCACGATCACCGGCATGGAGCGCGCATCAAAACCCCCAAACATCATGCTGACCAGCAGGAACGCGCCCATCACACCGGGGGTCGCCGAGTGCCCAATCACGTCGGACATCAGCGACTGCCGCCGCAGATACAGGAACGCCCCCATGGCGCCCGAGCACGCCCCGATCAGCATCGTGCCAATCACAATGCGCCGGAACGAAAATTCCGAAAGGAAATCAACCAGGCTCATTCCAATAGCCCCAACCCGAATGCGGCATTAACGTTGTCTTTCGTGAAAGTTGTTGCGGTGGGTCCAGTGGCGATAACCTCCCGGTTGAGAATCGTGACGTGATCGCATAATTCCGCCACTGTGGATAAATCATGGTGCACAATCACCACGGTGGCGCCATTATCCCGCAGCTCATGCAGCACACCACGAATCACCCGCTCACTAGCAGCATCCACGCCAGCAAACGGCTCATCCAGCAAATAAAGATCCGGGGCTTGCACCAAAATCCGGGCCACGAACACCCGGCGCCGCTGGCCACCGGAGAGTTCCGATATTTGCCGTTTGGCCAGTTCAGGGATGCCAACCCGGGTCAGTGCATCAACGATGCGCTGTTTTTGGGCGGCGGTCATGCGTTTGAGCCAGCCGAGTTCGGCGTAGAGTCCCATGCCTACTACTTGTTCCACGGTGATGGGGTAGTCCCAGTCCACGGATGCGGCTTGGGGCATGTAGGCCACGCGCTTGCGGACTCTGTCGAGGTTGGTGCCGAAGAATTTCACGGTGCCGGTGTGGTCGATCAGGTCGATGCTGGCTTTGATGATGGTGGATTTGCCGGCGCCGTTGGGGCCGATGAGCCCCATGACAGACCGGGTGGGCACCGTGAAGCTGGCGTTTTCTATGGCGGTGGTGATGCCGTAGGAGACGTTGAGGTCTGTGACTTCCAATGCCAGTTCGGGATTGGAATCATGTGTGTTCAAAACGTGTCCTCCGGTGGTTGTTCGGCCAGGTTGCTAGGGGTTGCTAGGGCGCCGGCTGGGGCTTAGCTGGGGTTGGATGGTTAGGCAAGGGCAGCAGCGATCGTATCAGCGTTGTATTTCAGAACGCCTAGGTAGGTGTCAGTTGGCGCGCTTTCGCCGAGGGAATCAGCAAAGAGTTCTTTGTCCGAAATTGTGACTTCCCAACCGCCGGCTTTGACCGTTTCTTGAAGGGAGTTGATGGCTTGGGGGTTAGCCAGGTTGTCTTGGAAGATCGTTTTGATTTGCTTCTCTGCGATGAAATCACCCAGCTCTTTGAGTTCTTGCGGGGAGATTTGGGATTCTGAGGTGACGAAGTCGGTGGCTTTGATTTCTAGGCCGAATTGTTTGCCGAAGTAGTTGAAGGCGTCGTGTCCGGTGATGAGGATGCGCTTGTCTTCGGGAATGGTGTTGATTTTATCGGCAACGTATTTGGCGGTGTCGTCGATTTCTTTCGTGTACTTTTCGGAGTTTTCTTTGTACTTGGTGGCGTTGTCGGGGTCGGTTGCTACCAATTTGTCGGTGATGGCTTGGACGACGTATTTCCAGTTGTCGGTGGAGTTCCATACGTGGGGGTCGTAGAGTTTTTCGCCGTTTTCGCCGAGTTCGGGCCAGTCGAGTAGGTCTTCTTTCGGGATGGCTTCGGCTACTGCCACTTGCCTGTCACCTTGGGATTGTAGTTGTTCGATCATGTGGGCTTCCATGTGGAGACCGGACCAGAAAACAATGTCTGAGCTGGATATTTTTTCGGTGTCTTGGGTGGTAGGTTGGTAGGTGTGGGGGTCGCCGCCGGGGCCTACCATGACGGTAACGTCAGCATCGGGGGCGATGTTTTTGACGGCATCGCCGATGTAGCCGGTGGTGGCGAAGATGGTGAGTTTTTTCTCGCCGGTGGCGGTTTGATTGTTTTGGTCGTTGGTGGCGCAAGCAGTGAGGCCGGTGGCTAGAGCTAGGCCAGTTATAGCCGCCATGAATTGCCGCCGGGAGAATAGTTTATTGATACTCATATTCTTTAGCATAGACTAATTGAAAATGGATTTACACTATTTGAGGGTATAAATCACATATATTCCGTACTTTAAACACAAAAGATTACCCGCGAAATAGTGGATTTAGCTGTCACGTGACGCATTCACATTGCTTGTCGACGCTTATCGACGCCCACCCGGCGCCAACTATCACCAACGCCAACGGCGGTAGCTATCGCCCTCCCCCACTTTGGGCTTCCCCACTACCCTGTATCCGGGGGTTGGCCTGTGGTTACAGCACTGGTCGGTAACTAAAAATCTTTAAGATACCTTTTAGCTAACCCTGGGGGTTGGGGAAAACTCAACCCCCAGCGCGTGATATGAAACAATGGACCCATGATTCTTTCCACCACCGACAAGGTTGCCGCTGTCATTGTCACGCATAATCGTGTGGAGTTATTACGATCCTCCTTAGAAGTTGTAGCGAACCAAAGCCGACCGGTGAGCTGGATTATTGTGGTGGATAATGGTGCTGATCCGGCCGTCAAAAAGCTGCTGCATGATTTGGCGGGTGACCGGGGCGTCTATCTACCCAGTAAAACTAATTTGGGTGGTGCCGGGGGGTTTGCCTACGGGTTTTTGACTGCGTTGGCATTGGGGGCAGATGCCGTCTGGTGCGCTGATGATGATGGCCGGCCGGAGGGGCCCGAGGTGTTGGCTACCTTGCAGGATTGTGCGGTGCGGCATAATTTGGCGGAGGTTTCTCCGGTGGTGTGTAACTTGGATAATCCGGATCGGTTGGCGTTTCCGTTGCGGCGGGGGTTGGAGTGGCGCAGACTTCGCAGCGAGCTCACTGATCCGCGGGGAACTGAGGTTGGTGATACCGCTACTAATAATATGGGTGAGGATTTGCTGCCTGGTATTGCGTCGCTTTTTAATGGGGCGTTGATTTCGGCCAAAGCCATGGAGGTTATTGGGGTGCCGGATTATCGCCTGTTTATTAGGGGTGATGAAGTGGAGTATCACCGGCGATTACATCGTTCTGGGCTGCCATTTGGCACCTGCTTAACTACTGCTTATCTTCATCCGGATGGCTCCGAGGAATTTCGCCCAATTTTGGGTGGGAAGATGCACACTCAGTACCCAGAGAATCCGGGGAAGCGGTTTTTTACGTATCGCAATCGCGGCTTCCTCATGAATCAGCCGGGCATGCGGCGGCTTTTGCCGCAGGAATATGCGCGGTTTGGGTGGTTCTTCCTGGTACAGCAGAAGGATCCGAAGGGTTTTTGGGAGTGGCTTAAACTGCACCGATTGGGGCGTAAGGAACGGTTCTTTAGGCCGTAGCACCCCAGAAGGCTCAGGGGTGCTGTCTGCTTAGGCTTTGACGTCGGCGGCAGAATCGGTGTCGCCGGCGGGGGTTGCTGGTGCGTTCGATGATTCCGAAGGATTCGGCTGGTCGTTAAAGATAAACGCCCGCTGCATCGCAAAGTTCGTAACTGTGGCAGCGCCTTGGGCGATGATGAAGGAAATGATATCCACCACAATATCCGGCCATGCCAGGCCCACCAGCGGCTTAGGCACCAGCCAGTACAGGAAACTCTGCACCGCGAAGGTGGAGCCATAAAGCAGCGCCACAGCCACCGTTTTTTTGGTGGACACGGTGGAGTTAAATGTCCACTTGGCGTTCATGAAGTAGGCGGAGACGGTGCCGGCTACCCAGCCGAAGGCTTTGGCTAGTTGCCGGGGCATTCCGAACAGGTAGTCCAATAAGAACGTTAGGCCCATGTCAATCACTGCGCAGACAACACCAACCGCAATGAATTTGGTGAGTTGGGTGCGCAGGGAATTATCTGGTTCCGTGATTGCGGTCATAAGCCACCAGGTTACAGGCGTAACAGTTCGCGGTAAATCTCTATGCGTTCTACTGGGGAGGCTAGTCCCCCAATATTTTTCAGGTGTTTAAGGGAGTAGGGGCATAGTGATCGAACTTCATCTGCGGTTTTGTTCCAGCCCAGGGCTTGGACGATGCTTTCAATGATGGCGTCGGTGAGCTCTTCGTCACTCATGCAGCTCAGCCCCAGCACGATGGACCAGAATGCGTCTTGCTGTATTGGGGTTTCCTCGACCGGTAGGACTGCACAGATCATGACGACTTCTGGATCGAGGTCTGATGTGCGGGAGAAATCAATGGCTTGTAATAGGGGTACGAAATCCAAGATTCCTGAGCGGCGAATTAAATTGGCTGGTTCTTCCCGTGTGTGGCTTAGTACCGCCTCGATGGTGTCTTCGCCTGTGAGTTGTGCGTTGATTTCGGTGAGATCAAAGTCATCGCCGCTGCGGGACAGGTGGTCGTCGTCAAGCTCAGCGATGCTGCCAAACCCGCCCACGCATAGTGCGGTGGGGGTGCCGTTGTCGCGGGTGATGGTTTCGATCAGTTGGATGCGGATGTGCCATGGTCCCACGACGCAGTAGAATTCGTCGCCGTCGGCTCGTAAATGTTCCCGTAATAGGCTTTCGGGGTCGAGTGTTATGCCACCGAAATTGCAGTGATATCGGTTGGTTTCGTGGTCGTAGAGGTTAAAACAAGTACCCACAATGGTGTGGAATTCCGCCACAGTTACGGCGCTATCAACACCGATATGACGGATAATCTCGTGATCAGTTGATACAACCTGAGCTTGGACTATCAGCGTTGACTGCTCATAGGTAGCTGCCGCAGTCGCGCTACGGCTACTACTTACTGGGGTGGACATGGTACCCACAGTAGCGACGAAAAATGAAAATTGTCGAAACAGACTGAGAATTACACAAAAGAATCATGTGTTATCGTGCTTGCTTTCTGGGGCTAAAAGGGGGCAAAAGGGTTGCTATTTTATGCTAGCTTTTCGACGTGGCTAGCCTGGCTTTGACAGCACCAGATAGCATAGAAGTCATGTTTCGCCTGTTTAAAAAGAAGATTTCACCCGATTATGCGGCTGCCGAGCAAACCAATGTGCCGCTCGATAATTTTATGACAACCCTTATCGCACAAGAGCTACCACTTTTGGATTCTGCATCACGTATTCGGGTGTATGAGATTCTCAACACGTATGATGGTCCGACCATTACGAGTCAAGCCGAGCTCCCCCAGGAGATTCGGGACATCATGGATTTGTGAGTGATTCATCACTAACCCGCTGTGTGCTACCCCTCGAAATGGCTTAAAAGTCCGAAATTAAACGCAACTGGCTCCAGGTGATCTCGCTTGCACCCGGAGTTCTATTCCGTAACAGGAACCCAAAAAATAGGTAGGGTTGAGCGTGAGAAAAATTTGAACTAACCACAAGAAGTACAGAAAAGGTGGGCTAGACCCGAATGACGCAACGTCCAAACCTTTCCACGACAGCACAAAAACTCACTGGTTGGGGCCGCACTGCCCCCACCACCGCCCAGGTCCTTTCTACCCCGGATGTAGAAGAGATAGCACGTGCTGTTGCCCTCGTGGCCGAATCCAACGCCGATAAACCCGACTACCTCAAACGAGGTGTCATTGCCCGCGGCATGGGCCGCTCCTATGGTGATCCCACTCAAAACGCCGGTGGCTTGGTCATTGACATGCAGCCCGTCAATAAGATCCACTCCATTGACCCGGAAACTGCCATCGTTGATGTTGATGGTGGTGTCACGCTCGACCAGTTGATGAAGGCTGCTCTCCCTTACGGCCTGTGGGTGCCCGTGCTGCCTGGTACCCGCCAGGTCACCATCGGTGGCGCCATTGGCCCGGACATTCACGGCAAGAACCACCACTCCGCTGGTTCCTTCGGCGACCACGTGGTTTCCATGGAACTGTTGGTTGCTGATGGCCGCATCCTGCACCTAGAGCCCGAAGGCTCTGACGACGACCCCAAGGGTGAACTCTTCTGGGCCACCGTGGGCGGCATGGGCCTCACCGGCATCATCCTGCGGGCCCGCATCAAGATGACCAAGACGGAAACCGCCTACTTCATCGCTGACGGTGATCTCACCGCCAACCTGGATGAAACCGTGGCCTTCCACTCTGATGGTTCGGAACACAACTACACCTATTCTTCCGCCTGGTTCGATGCCATTTCCCCGGAACCCAAGCTGGGTCGCGCCGCCATTTCCCGCGGCTCCCTGGCCACGTTGGCGCAGCTGGAGGAATTGAGCCCCAAACTGGCCAAGGATCCGCTGAAGTTCAATGCCCCGCAGCTGGTCACCGTGCCGGATATTTTCCCCTCCTTCACCATGAACAAGCTCAGCATGATTGCCATTGGGGAATTGTGGTGGCTGAAGTCCGGCACCTACAAGAACAAGGTGCAGAACCTCACGCAGTTCTATCAACCGCTCGACCTGATCGGGGAATGGAACCGCGGTTATGGCTCCAAGGGGTTCCTGCAGTACCAATTCGTGGTGCCCACCGACGCAGTGGAACCCTTCAAGGAAATCGTGCGGGACATCCAACGTTCCGGCCACTACTCGGCCCTGAATGTGTTCAAGCTGTTCGGTGAAGGCAACCGCGCACCCCTCTCCTACCCCATGCCGGGTTGGAACGTGTGTGTGGACTTCCCCATCAAGAAGGGATTGGGTGCATTCCTGGATGATCTGGATCGCCGCGTCATGGAGTTCGGCGGTCGCCTGTACCTGGCCAAGGAGTCACGTACCTCTGCGGAGAACTTCCACAAGATGTATCCCGGCATGCAGGACTGGCTGAAGTTGCGGCACGATATCGACCCAACTGGGGTATTCGCCTCTGATATGTCCCGTCGACTGGAACTCAACTAATAGGAAAGGTACTTGTAGAAAATGTTGAACGCTGTGGGCCAAGCCCAAAGTATCCTACTGCTCGGCGGCACTTCGGAAATCGGTCTTGCCATCGTCAAAGAATTCCTGGACAAAGGCCCCGCCAAAGTTGTGCTGGCCGCCCGGAAAAACTCCCCCCGCATCGAAGAATCCGTGGCTGAGGTCAAAGCCGCCGGCGCCGCCAGCGTCGACGTGATCGACTTCGACGCCACCGACTTCGCCTCTCACCCGGATGTTATCGATCTGGCTTTCGCCGACGGTGACGTGGACATCGCCATCGTTGCCTTCGGCACCCTGGGCGACCAAGAAGCCCTGTGGCATGACCAAAAACTCGCCGTGGAATCCGCGGAAACCAACTTCACTGCCCCCGTTTCGGTGGGTGTGCTGCTGGGCGAGAAATTCAAAAACCAAGGCCACGGCAACATCATTGCTCTAAGCTCCGTCGCCGGCCAGCGTGTACGCAGGTCCAACTTCGTTTATGGCGCGGCCAAGGCCGGCATGGATGGCTTCTACGTCAACCTGGGCGAAGCCCTGCGGGAATCCGGCGTGGATGTCCTTGTGGTTCGCCCCGGCCAGGTGCGCACCAAGATGTCCGCCGAAGTTGGTGGCGAAGCACCACTGACTGTGGACAAAGAAGATGTAGCCAAAGCGGTCGTGGAAGCTGTTGTGAATAAAAAGGATGCTATCTTCGTGCACCCCCTCTTCCAACCAGTGTCGCTAGCCTTCAAGGTGATTCCCCAAAAGATTTTCCGTAAACTCCCCTTCTAGTTCTCGGTTTAAAATATCTGCCCCCGTTTGAGGACACTTCTATGAATGTCCGAGGGGGCTTTGCCATGGCCTATATGAAAGACTAGGGAGTATGACTTTAACGAAATCAGGTCAGAGAGACTTCGTTGACACCTCTCAACTGGAAGATTATGGACCCGATGTCTTGAGCAGCAAACTCACTGTGCTCAGCGTTATTGCCGCTTTTTTCGGTGGTGCAGCTTTCACTTTGGCATGCTGGTTTGTCCTAAAAACCACACACCTGCCAGCCTTCGGCCCCTCCAACGTCAGCAAAGCCGTCGGCACTTTCGGCACCATCTTGGTGCTTTTGGCAGTCGCCAGCCTGACATTCTTCTGGGTCTTAGACGAAAAGAAAAACCAGGCACACCCCACCTGGCGCGTGTGGCTCACCTACATCGTGAGTTATCTATCACCGGCAGCCCTGATCATCACCACCCTAGCCACCCACCTGGCGGCCACCCGCCTCTACCTGGATGGCATCACCGTGGACCAGGGCTTCCGCACCCAATTCATGACCCGCACCGCCGATAGCTGGCACCTATCAGACATGAACTATATCGACATGCCTACCTTCTACCCGGGCATGTGGTTTTGGTTCGGTGGCCGATTCGCCAACCTCCTCGGCATGCCCGGGTGGGAAGTCTTTCAACCCTGGTCATTAATCTCTATTGCCGCCGCCGGCTGCGTTCTCGTGCCCGTATGGCAACGCCTCGTCGGCAGCCTCCCCGTCGCAACCGCCATCGCCCTCGTAAGCGTATGCGTCACCCTCGTCATGAGCGCCGAAGAACCCTACGCCGCCATCATCGCCCTGGGTGTACCCGCCGCCATCATCATGGCCCGGCGCGCCCTGGTGGGCCGCAAAACAGCCATGGTGGGGTTGATCATTTACTTGGGGTGTTCTGCTTCGCTTTATACGTTGTACACCGCCGTCGTCGCTTTGAGCACTATTGCTATTGCTGCGTTGTTTTCTGGGGTCATAATGAAGTCCATTTGGCCCATCGTGCGGTTGGTCATCATTGGGGTGGGTTCCATGGCCATCGCTGCCATTTGGTGGGCCCCGTATTCCTGGGCGATTATTCAAGGTCATCCAACATCCGGTGCAACAGCGGCGCATTATTTGCCGTTGGAGGGCACGCGGGTGCCGTTGCCCATGTTGGCGCCGTCGGTCATTGGGTTGTTGTGCCTGATTGGCTTGGTGTATTTGATTGTGCGTTCGAATAATTATGATGTGCGCATGATTGGGGTGGCGTTGCTGGTGTTTTATTGCTGGGTGGCGTTGTCCATGGTGTTTACGTTGATTGGTTCCACGTTGTTGGGCTTCCGCATGGATGTGGTGATTGCTATCACGTTGGCTACGGCTGGGGTGTTGGGGTTGGCCGAGTTGCGGATTTATACCATTCATCGGTTCTTCCCGCAGGAATTTGATGTGAAGACGTCCCGCATGATTACCAGCGTGTTTTTGGCTGTGTTGATGGTGGGTGGTTTGAGTTATGCGCAGAATATTCCTAGCCAGAATTCGGATTCGTTAGATCGGGCTTATACCGATACGGATGGTTATGGGGAGCGGGCGGATCGGTATCCCCCGGATTCGACTCAGTACTATAAGCAGGTGGCTAGTTTCATTGAGGAACAAACTGGAGGTAAGCCGGGCGATACGGTGATTTTGACGGATGAGTTGAATTTCATGTCGTATTATCCATTCCGGGGTTTCCAGGCGTTTACCAGCCATTATGCTAATCCGTTGGGTGAGTTTGATGTGCGTAATCAGACTATTACGGATTGGGCTTTGGGTAGTTGGGATAAGGAGAATACTCCGGATAAGTTCCTGGCGAAGGTGGATTCGGTGAAGTGGAAGGCGCCGCAGGCGTTTGTGTTCCGGGCTGATTTGGCTTCGTATGAGGAGGAGCGGGCCGCGGGTAAGGAGACCACTGGTTGGGTGTATGACCTGGCGGAGGATATTTATCCGAATAGTCCTAATGTGCGGTTCCATGGGTTGCGGTTTAATCCAGAGGTTTTTGTGGGTGAAGGTAGCCCGTGGAAGGCACAGCAGATTGGTCCATTTGTTGTGGTTGCGAGGTAGATAATGGCGAAAGATCAGGATATTTCAGTGACCGATAATGGTGATGCTACTGGGGGAAGGACTGCGGATAAGGCTGCTGGGAAGGCTGCTGGCGAGGGGGCAGCACCAGCACCGGCGGGTCGGGTAATGCCGCCGACTGACCCGGAGTTGCGGCAGCAGGTGAAGCAGCAGAATTCTCGGCTGCGGATGATTGCTGCTGTCACTGGTGTGATTGGGTTTGTGTTGTTTATGCTCACGCCATTCATGCCGGTGAACCAGATACAGTCGTCGTTAAGTTGGCCGCAGCATGGCAACCTGAATAGTGTTAACGCGCCGTTGGAGTCGTACGCCCCGGAGACGTTGGATATTACGGTGCCAATTTCGGCGTTGGGATCATTGCGGAAAGACGAGACGACGGTTATTAGTACGTTGCCGGCTACCAGCGAAAAGGCCACCGAGCGGGGCATGTTTGTACGTTCGGATAAAGGTGCGCTGGATGTAGTGGTGCGGGACAACGTGTTCTTCCAGTTGGATGCCGATGAAGTAGCAGCATTGCCACAGGGGTCGGTGTTGAAGATTCATTCGGGGTTGAAGGAGACCTCGGTGGAGATTCCCGGTGCCATGGACCAAGAAGGGCGTCCGCTGAAGCGTGTGAATGATCGGGAGGGGGAGAAGGAGGATCTGCGGCCGCAGATTTCTGGTATTTATACAGAGCTCACGGGTGATACGCAGGCGCTGATTGATGCTGGTTTGAATGTGCATGTGGAGATTAATTCGCGTTATACCTCCTCCCCTACCCCGTTGAAGTATTTCACCATGTTTGGTGGGGTGTTCTGCACGTTGATTGCGTTGTGGGCGTTATTCCGGATTGACCGGTTGGATGGTGAGGGGCTGCATCCGTTCTGGCCGAAGGACTTCTTTAAGCCACGCCTGTTGGATGGGGTTGTGGCCGGCATTTTGGTGCTGTGGTACTTCTTTGGTGCGAATACTTCTGACGATGGGTTTATTTTGACGATGGCCCGGGTGTCGTTGGATTCGGATTATATGGCGAATTATTACCGGTGGTTTGGGGTGCCAGAGTCACCGTTTGGTGCGCCGTACTATGATTTCCTGGCGTTAATGACGAAGGTGTCCACGGCGTCGACGTGGATGCGGTTGCCGTCGTTGATCGCGGGCATGTTGATTTGGTTGGTGGTGTCTCGGGAGGTATTGCCGCGGTTAGGTGCGGGGATTGCTGCCCGGAAGGCTGCGCATTGGACGGCGGCGCTGATGTTTTTGGCGTTCTGGTTGCCGTATAACAATGGGTTGCGGCCGGAGCCGATCATTGCGTTGGGTACGTTGGTGGCCTGGGTGTCATTCGAACGCTCCATCGAACAGAAGCGGTTGGCGCCGGCGGCCGTGGGCACCATCGTGGCGGCGTTTACGCTGGCGTGTGGCCCGACGGGTCTGATGGCGGTGTCCGCGTTGCTGGTGACGCTGTCCAGTTTGATTCGGATCATGAACCGCTGGTTGGGGTACTTCGGGGTGACGGAGGATTCCACGATGTGGCAGCGCATCAGCGGTTGGACGGCCATGTTGGCGCCGTTCGCGGCAGCTGGCACGTCGGTGTTCATCGCGGTGTTCGGGGATCAAACTTTGGCGAATGTGCGGGAATCCACGTATGTGCGCGCCGACAAGGGACCGTCGTTGCAGTGGTTCCAGGAGTGGGTGCGCTACGAGGTTCTGTTCCAGCAGGAGGTGGATGGTTCCTTCTCCCGGCGGTTTGCGGTGCTCATTGCGTTCCTGAGCGTGGGGCTCGTGTACGCCTCCATGCTGCATAACGGCAAGGTGCCGGGGTCGAGTCGGGGCCCATCGTCCCGGTTGATGATGATCTTCATCGGCACGTTGTTCTTCATGAGCTTCACGCCCACGAAGTGGACGCACCACTTTGGTGTGTGGGCGGGCATCGCCGCCGCGTTGGGTGCGTTGGGCGCCATCGCGTTAAGCGAGTTCTCTAACCGGTCTCGGCATACCCGCACCTTGGTGCTGGGTGTGCTGTTGTTTGTGTTTGCGTTCTCCCTGTCGGGCACGAATGGCTGGTGGTATGTGTCCAGTTACGGCATTCCGTGGTGGGATAAATCCATTCAGTTTAAGGCCATTGAGGCTTCCACCGTGATGATGGTCATTTCGGTGATCGTGCTGTTGGTGGGCATTGTGCAGTCCTTCCGGGTGGGGTGGGCCACGGAGTTGCATGATGCTTCAACCGCTTATAAGAAGGAAGACCAAAAACCCAGCCGGTTTACCCTGTTGTTCTCTGCACCAATTGCGGCGTTCTGCCTGGTGGCCATCACGTTTTCCATGTTGTCATTTGCGAAGGCATTCGTGAGCCAATACCCGGCGTATTCCGTGGGCTTGGGCAACATCAACAGCGTGGCAGGTAATACCTGCGGCCTGGCGGATTATGTGCTGGTTGAGACAAACACGAATGAATCATTCTTGAAACCAGTAAATAGCAGCCTGGGGGATTCCCTGCAGGTGGGTAAAGTGCGTGGCTTCGAACCGAACCGCATTCCGCAATTGGGCAGCGATCAACTGCCGGAACTGGTGAGCGCCGGGGATCGGCTGAATGTGGAAGGCGGCCGCAGCACAACTGCGGGCGTGAATGGTTCGAAGTGGGTGTTGCCATTTAACTTGGATCCGGCGAAGGTTCCGGTGATTGGTTCGTACACGGTGGGCCGGCAGTATTATGCGCAGGCCACCACTGACTGGTATGACCTGCCGAAATCCACCCCGGAGGCGCCGCTGATTGTGGTGTCTGCGGCGGGCATCATCGAAGGTGTGGACACTGATGGGGTGAAGCAGGAAGGCCGAAAGCTCATTTTGGAGTACGGCAAGAAGAACGCCAGCGGCAGTGTGGATAAGCTGGGCGAAACCCAAATGCTGGACATTGGGCCGAAGAAGAAGTGGCGGAACCTGCGGCTACCCATTGATGACCTGCCGACAGAGGCCGACACGGTGCGGATTTATGCGGAAGATGACTCGCTAGATCCGGAGCAGTGGCTGGTGTTTACGCCACCGCGGGTGCCGAAGTTGGACACGTTGAATTCGGTGATTGGCAGCCAGGAACCAGGCCTGTTGGACTGGTCTGTGCCGTTGCAATTCACCTGCCAGCGGCCATTTACGCACTACGCTGGGGTGGTGGAGATTCCGACATTCCGCATCTTGCCGGACTATAAGGGCAAGCGTTCTGGCGCGAGCTTCGAGGATTATCACGGCGGCGGTGTGTTGGGCACCGCGGAGGCTGTGAATTACTCCTACGAGCTGCCGGGTTATGCGAAGGATGACTGGCTGCGGGATTGGGGTGCGTTAGAGCTGTATGCACTGCGGCCCAATTCTGAGGGGCAGGCCCCGGATGTGGCGGATATTGACCGGGTGACGAAGACGCGCTGGGGTCTGTGGACACCCGGGCACCAGAATATCGACACTGATAAGAAGGATTATTTGAACTAAGCTTGTCGACGGCGGCAGGTGCGGTCGTCGAAAAGCTTAGGCTTGGAAGTCGCGCGGCGGCGCGGTGCGCACCAAATCACCTGCGGTGGTGGGGTGCGGCGCCGGCGGCGTGGCGGGCATGAGCTCATCCAACGATGTAATGGGATGGTGCAGCATGGTGATGGGGCCATTTCCTTCGGCCTTCACCTGGCGGACGCAATGCACCCAGCACGCAATAAAAATGCCGTACAGGATTGCGCCGATGCACACCCACCAGATGACTTGCGTGGCGAAGCTGCCGAAAATGACATTCCAGGCGAAGTGCAGCCCAAAGCTCATACCCAAGCCAGCGAACAAATATGCTAACCGCTTACGCATGGAAACATCGGCGAGGAAGATGGCGTAACCCATCGCCAGGCCAGAGATTGCGGTGAGGCATACGTGCAGGCCCGGGCCGGCAATGGTGCGGGTCCCCCACATGGATACTGCGCCCGTAATATCGGAATTAGGATCCAGCGTCGCCCCATAGAATGCGTAAAAAAAGTTTTCGATTACTTCGAATCCCAGGCCCACGATCCCACCGATGACGAAGCCATGCCACGGCCGGCTGAATCTGCCCGACAC
Source organism: Corynebacterium sp. (assembly GCA_030527885.1). Classification (GTDB taxonomy): domain Bacteria; phylum Actinomycetota; class Actinomycetes; order Mycobacteriales; family Mycobacteriaceae; genus Corynebacterium. Next base: position 136,510 of record JAUMZY010000002.1, on the reverse strand, counting down.
CAACAAGATCAGGGCAACCCCCACCAGTTTGGCAATTTCTTCGGGGTAGGCGCCACCGAAGGACGCCTCAAAAAACGCCAGATTCAACCGATGCACAACCGGAATGATGGCGATCCCCACGATGGACGCCACGGCGGCAGCCGCACCGCTGCCCCAACCCAGGCACACCAGGTACCATTTTTTATCCAACTCAGTGGGCCACATGGGCGACATCCGGAAAACTGCGGTGCCCACCACCAAATACCCGAGAAACCCCACGAGGTTGATGAGGTAAACGAAGGGGTCAACGCCCGTGAAGAGCGGGGTGAGTAGGCCGAAGCCAACGGATACGATCAGGCCGATGATAATGCCGCTGAACAGCACCACTTTTCCATACCGCAGCATTAACGTGTGTACTCCTGTTCTAAATTGACGGGAATGGGATTGAGATTGGGCAGTTCAGGGCGAATATTCTCCCCCGGGATGTCTCCCGGCGCGTCTTCTGAACCGTCCGGCGCGCCATCCTGGGTGTCCTGAGCAGGTGCTACATAATTGTCTTCCACCAGTTGGGAGGCCTCGGCAAAGCTCACTTCATCCCCGGTGAGTTTGCGGTCCTCCCTCACCAGGTTCGCCATGATGAGTTTTGCTGCTGCTTGGCGGGTTTCATCGCTGCCCACGATGGTGATGAGGAAGCTGTTGCCTTCCTGTTCGCCGGTGCCGGTGAGCACCACCACGGTTTGATTAACCATGTAGTCTACCTGCACGTACCGCAGGTTGCCGATGGTATGCACGTCATATTCCGTCGGGTAGGCGTCGGGAACATAGGCCCGGATGGCGCGGTGCAGGGTGCGTTTTGGGTCGCTGCCGGATTCGATGGCGGATGCAGTTAGCGTGATATCGTCTGGGCACATCCAGGTGTTGGTGTTCTCAATGACGGAGCCCTCGCCGGGACACTGCAGTTCCGCGTTGCTGCTATCGACGATGGGGATGGACCATTCTGAGTGGGTGGAGCCAAAAACAACGGGCATGTTTTTGGGTGCTCTTTCGGGCACAACCAGGTACAACATCATTGGTAGGAATAATGCGAATAGGACGAGGCCGGTGAATCCTAGCCAGGTCTTTTGGGTCCCTAGGGGGCGAACACGGTAAAACGCCATGGCTCCAAACTTACAGTGTTTTATCCACTTATATTTTTCGATGCCTGATGTTGGTTTTGTCTAAGCTAGACACCATGACAATTGCGATGAATGATTTATTCCGGTTTGTGAATGAACAGTGGCTTGAGACGCACACCATCCCTGATGACCGCCCCATTGATGGCACATTCTACCAACTGCGGGACCAAGCGGAAGCTGATGTGCATGAGATTGTGAAGAACACACCGGCTTCCCGCGCTGGAAAGTTGTTCCGTTCATATATGGACACCGAAGGCATTGATGCCGTGGGCATCAGCGCAATTGACGCCGATGTGCAGCTTATCGACGAAGCCCAGCTTATCGACGATTTCATCACCAACCTGGGGACCTTAAGCCGCACGGGGATTGGTGCCCCGGTTGGAATATTTGTGGCCAAGGATTCTGGTTCTGAAGATGCCATTCCGTATGTGTTCCAAGCAGGCCTGGGCCTGCCCGATGAAGCCTACTACCGGGAAGAAGCCCACAAGCAGGTGCTGGCCGCCTACGAAGAGCACGTGGGGAAAATGCTGGCGTTTGTGGGTTTGGGTGCAGATGAAGCCGCCCGGATTGTAGCCCTAGAGAAGGAGATCGCTGCTGGTCACTGGGATGTAGTGGCCACCCGGGATGCCGTGAAGACGTACAATCCCACGGTGGTTTCGGAGCTTCCGGGGGCGGTGCAGGCCTTGGTGGCTCCCATGCTGCCGGGCATTGACAACGTGGTCAACATGATGCCCTCCTATCTCGAACATCTGTCCGGTTTGTTGGTGGAAGAGCGGTTGGCGGATTGGAAACTATGGGCGACATGGCATGTGTTGCAGTCGCGGGCATCTGTATTGACGGATGAGATCAACAAAGCGAACTTTGCTTTCTACGGCACAGTTCTGACTGGCACCCCGACGCAGCGGGACCGGTGGAAGCGTGCCCTCGGCCTAGCGGAAAGCTTCGTGGGGGATGAAATCGGCCAACTGTTCGTAGCTGAGCATTTCCCGGAAAGCTCCAAGGAAGAAATGCTGAAACTGGTGGATTACCTGGTCAAAGCCTACCGTGAGCGCATCAGCAACCTGGAATGGATGACGCCGGCCACCCAAAAGCGTGCCCTGGAGAAGCTGGAGAAATTCCAAGCCAAAATTGGGTACCCCGACACGTGGCGCGATTATGGGGATTTAGATTTCGATGCGAGTGGTTCAAACTTGGTGGAGAATGTGCGCAAAGGGGCGGCATTCACCCACGATTACGAATTGAACAAAGTTGCGAAACCCTACGACCGCACGGAGTGGTTCAGCACCCCACAAACCGTTAATGCGTTCTATAACCCCACGGTCAATGACATCACGTTCCCCGCAGCCATTCTGCGGCCGCCGTTCTACTCCCCTGACGCGGATGCCGCAGAAAACTTCGGCGCCATCGGGGCCGTCATCGGCCACGAAATTGGGCACGGTTTCGACGATCAAGGTTCCCACTACGATGGGGACGGCAACCTGAATTCCTGGTGGACGGAAGAGGACCGGGAGGCTTTCAACCAGCGCACCGCCAAACTGGTGGAGCAATTCCAAGGCTTGGTGCCGCAGGTAGTTCAGGAAGCTGGCCTTGAGACCACCGGGGTGAATGGCGAGTTCACCCTGGGCGAAAACATTGGTGACCTGGGCGGTTTGGGCATCACCATCGTGGCGTACCGCATGTACTTGGCGGATCAAGGCTTGGATTTTGAGAGCACTGAGGTTGCGCCATTCCCCACGGAGGGTGGTTCTGACGAACTGGGCGAACACGAATACAACGGGTTGCAGCGCCTGTTTTTGGCCTGGTCGCACGTGTGGCGCACCAAGCAGCGCCCGGAAATGGCGGTGCAATTGTTAGCGGCGGATCCACACTCCCCGGCGGAATTCCGCTGCAACGTGATCGCCGGCAACATCGCAGAGTTTTACGAGGCGTTTGATGTGAACGCGGATGCGCCAGTGTTCATTCCGGAAGAGGACCGGGTGACCATCTGGTAAGCCGCTTCTGGCACAGGGCTTCTGGGCGCTCAATCAGTACTTAACCAGCGCCCAGAAAACCCCACCTAAAAGCCTCGACCATTAAATAGTCAGTTCGGCCAGCACCCACTGCTGGCCGGTTTCTGCATCCACGGCAAGCAACGCCAATCCCACGTCGGCACCAGCCTCCGCCACATGCACCGGCAGGCTCAGCGAAAACGGTTTGTGGTCCTCGTTGATATCCACGTGGCCAACGATCATGGTGTCTGTGATTTCTTTGAGGTGGATGTTTCCCACGGTGAGGGTGTCCACGCCAGCGGTGCCAGTTCCCCGAATCTGGAACGGTGGCTGTTTTCCGTCGGAACGCTCAGCATTGGTGTCGCCTTCGAGGATGACCCGAATGTATTCCGTGACCGCCACGGGGTCGGCGACGACCTTGGTGACATACCGGGTGCCCAGGTCACTGTGTTCGGTGGTGGCGATTTCAAATTTATCGTTGATGCGTTGTTCCCGGTAGGTGACGGGAAGTTGCAGTAGTGCGCCGTCGGCGGATTCCCGCACAAGGAAGGTTTCAATTCCCACTTTGCCCTTGGGATCCACGAAGCGGAATTCCCCCACCCGGACGACGGGGCCGAAGTGTTGGGCGAGGATCTCATCTTTGGATGGGGTGAGGGTGGCGGTGGAGAAAATTTCTGAAACGCGCGCCATGGTTGGGTTCCCTTTCTATAAGGCTGCTATCAATTGTGCTGGAATTGATTATTGACAGCAGTGGCTGTTCGCTGCCGTATTTAGATACTATGATGCCATGAACCAAAACACAGTGGGCGATAATAGTGATAATAATGACTCTGCGTTGCAGGAGGAACAGGAGCGGGCGGAATTTCAGGTTGGCGGCATCGACCGCGAATTAAGCCCTGAGCAGCAATTAGATCAACTTGCTTCATATATTCATGCTCATTATGAGGCGCCGGAAAAAAATCCCCCCTGGTCGGATAATCCCTCGGATCCACTGCTGGCGGACACGTTTGATGCGCGGCTGCCGGATCGCATCACGCATTCCGCCATGCTGATGCTGGGCGCTGCGGTGGATCACAGCATGCCGGGCGTGGCGTTTTCGCAGGAAGTCACGGTGGAGGATGTGCCGGAGCTGGATGCGCAGTTGTTCATTCCACCGAATCCAAACGGTCGGTTCGCGGTGTCGCTGCATCCCGGCGGCTGGTGGAAAGGCGCGGGTGTGGCGCTGACGAATGCGTGGCGCCCAGAGGTGGCTGCGGTGGCGCAGCTTTCCGGGGTGACCATGTTGGATTTGGATTATCCGCTGGTGCCGGCGCATACCTTGCCGGAGGTGCTGGAGGCTGTGGCGGCTGCCGTCGGTTGGCTGCGCAGCACCAAGCAGGCCACGTGGGTGGGCGCGTGGGGTTATTCGTCCGGTGGGGCGTTGGCGGTGCTCAGTTCGCAGCTTTTCGACGCCCTGGCGTTGACGTTCCCCCACCTGGATCTGTCGATGCTGCCGGAGTCGGTGCGAGCGGGAACTGACAGTTTTCCCACGACGTTGCCGCCTACTTTTATTCAGGTGGCGACGCATGACACCATTGCCGATCGTTATGAATGGGCGGAAGCTCAGGCCAGTGCAGTGAAGGAATACGTGTCGGAGCATCGCATTTCCACGCCGAAGGTTGCCCGAGAACGGGTGCAGGATGTGGCGGAGTTCCTCGCCGGAAATGTCCGATAAATAATCGCTGCGCCCCTGGTTATGCATGGTTTACCGGGGCACAGTGTGCTTATTTATGCCTTAAATAATTAGGCGGTTTTCGGCTTTAGGGTCAGTAACACAATGTTTGTAAACTTAAAATTACATATTTGTAATTCATTTGCAGAACCATTTAGTGACTGTCAGATTTGATATTATTGCAGCTGGTCAGAATGTTCTTCTGTGTTAAAGTTGTCAACCTAAGTGATTATTTATACATAAAAAGAGAAGCTTAAAAGATTTGCAAAATTACATTAAGTAACATATTATCAAGTTCACAGGCACTCCGTAAGTCAGGCAAACTGAAATTCAGTTTGGGTCGGCTCATACCGATCGGATCTCGCACTCCCAAGCCCCAAGGAGGAACTATGGAAACTAAACAAAAGATTGTTGGCGCAATTTTGGTGTTCATCTCACTCAGTATGTTGTTTTCGCCCACGGTGAAAATTAACAACCTGGAGGTGGCCACATACAGTGTTTCCCTTGTGGGCTTGGTGATGTGCCTGTTTTTAACCCTCCCCGATTGGATTGCCCGCCAACGAAAAGAATTGGCCGAATCCTCCAACTACGGCACCTTGGTTTTGGTGGGCAAAATGAGTGCGTCGGCGCTGCTCTGCGCCGCTATATGGGTGGGTTTTTGGTTCCTGCTTAATCCGCCGGCTTAAGGGTTGCCCGGCATTCAGCAATGCGCACCCGTGTTCCCTCGTGTGGTGTCCCCTCCGCTGACCACTTTACTTGGGCGCGGTCAGCCACGGAGCTGGTGCCGTCGCTGCGCACCACCCGCCACCAGCAGGTTAACTGCCCGTGGGTGGCCATGATGTTGCCCACACGCCGCGGGCTGGTCCCCACCACCGCGGCGATATCCCCATAGCTAGCCACCTGACCGGTGGGAATACCATCGCAGACTATTAAAATGTGTTCGGTCAGCTCATCTAGCTCTAAGGCGCTCATAGTGGCAGGTCAAAGCCCTCCAGGGGGTCGGATTCCCGGCCTTCTTCCACTGGTGGCAACACTTCGCACAGGGTGACGGTGGCACCGGTGGAATCGGCGATGATCGCCATCTTTCCGAAGCCCGAATCGAAAGGCTCCCGGATTACATCGCCGCCTAGTTCCCGGGTTTTGTACACGGCATCAGCCACGTCTAGGACCCCCAGGAAGGACTGCCAGAAACTGGGCACATGCAGCGGAAACTTGCCGGTGGCGTTGAAGATTCCGGCGAACGCTGCGCCGTCGACAAGCGCAGTGGTGTAATCTTGCGCATCGGTAGTAGCAGTCACCCAATCAAACATTTGTTCGTAGAATGATACGGCTTCGTCGTAGCCCACGGTGGCGGTAAATTCATGCCACACGGGCGTACCGGGCTCCCCCGCCGCAATGAAGGAATCTTCGCCTGCTGGTTGAATCAGCCCGAACATGCCGCCGGCGGTGTCCACCAAGACCGCCAATTGTCCCAGGTAAACGCTGGTTGGTTCGACCAGCACGCGGCCGCCGAGCTCTACCGCGCGGGCGCAATCGTCGGCAATCGCGGCGGATTGGAAGTACGTGATCCAGGTGTCTGGTTGGTTGTCGTCCTCGGGGCGCTGCACAAAACCCGCCACGGGGAGGCCTTGCAGGCGCGCAATGCGGTAGCCGCCTTCGACTTCCTCGATGTCCCAACCTAAGACTTGGGCATAGAAATGCGAGGATTTACGCAGGTCAGAGCTGGCAAGGTCAATCCAATAGGGCATGCCAGGTTCAGCTTGAAAAGCCGGCATTACATGTTCCTCCACACTTCGGGGTCAAAATCATCATCGGCTGTGGCTTCGTCGAAAAAGTCCGTGTCGGTGGCGCCAGCCTGCACCCGGGTGCATTGCTTATCGACGCACACCTCATCCCCATCGCGCAGCGTTTTGCCCCGCCGGGTATCCACCACCCCATTGACCGTCACCCGGCCCGCAGCGATGACTTCTTTGGCTGCCCCACCGGTTTCGACCAGGCTGGCCAGCTTAATGAACTGGCCTAATTTGATAGTGTCGCTGGAAATAGTGACTGTCACTGGTTGCATAGGTGTTAGTCTATGCCACCAGCCCAGCACAATTAAACAAACCGCACAGCAGTGCCGGTAGCAGCCACCATCAACATGCTGCCATTGGCACCCACGGTTTGATAATCCAGTTTCACCCCAACAATGCCGGTGGCACCCAACGCTAAGGCGGCTTCCACCATTTCCTTCAGCGCACCCTCGCGGGCATTACGTAATTCGGATTCATAGGCTTCGGCGCGACCACCAACAACATTGCGGAAACCAGCCGCAATGTCTTTGAACATGTTGGCGCCCAAGATCACCTCACCGGAAACAACACGAATGTATTCGCCGATTTTCTGGCCATCAACGGTACCTGTGGTGGTTACGATCATGATGTATATCCTCTTTTCACATGAGTATTCTGTTCGAACACCCAGTGTAGTGGCTCATTATCATCCCATGATCAACTCAGATCATGGTGGTACACGGAAGTTACCAGATCACTTGTTCCTGCGGTGTGATCACCAATTGGTCCACATTCACATGTGCCGGCACACTGGCAACCCACCGAATAGCCTCGGCGATATCCCGCGCCACAAGGTTTTGATGTCCCTCATACACAGCAGCGGCACGCTTCTTGTCACCGTTGAAACGCACGAGGGAGAAATCAGTTTTCACCCGACCCGGGTTGATTTCCGTGACCCGCAGGCCCGTGTCGACGAATTCCATGCGCATCACCTTGCTTAGGGCATGCACCCCGTACTTGGCAGCGTTGTAGCCGGCACCGCCCTTATAAGTACGAATACCCGCGATCGAACTGATGTTCACCACAAGGCCGTTAGCAGCTGTGAGTTTCGGCAGGAGTGCTTTGGTCACCCGCACGGTACCCAACACATTGGTGTCGTACATCCAGTACCAATCATCCAAGTTGGTTTCCGCGATGGGATCCAAGCCTTTGGCGCCGCCGGCATTATTCACCAGCAGGTGGCATTGTGGCACTTTAGCAGCGAACTTTGCCACGGAAACATCATTGGTGACATCCAGGCGGATGGCTTCGCCGCCGATCTTCTTGGCTAGTTTCTTGAGTTTCTTCATCCGGCGGGCCGCCACGATCACATGCCAACCGTCGGCCGCGAGTGCGCGGGCGGCTGCTTTCCCAATGCCGGAAGAAGCTCCTGTGACTACTGCTACTTTTGCGCTTGATTTTTTCGAGGATTTGCTTTTGGCCTTTTTGCCTGTGTCTTTGGTGGGATTATCTTCCTTTTTCACTAGTTTGCCTGTGTCCTCTGTGGGTTGGGGTTCCGGTGCTTTGTTGTTTTCAGGTGACTGAACTTCAGGTAACTGATTTTCTGCGGCGTCGGTTGGTTCTTGTTCGGGTTTGCCTGCATCTTTTGCAGGTTCATCTTCGTTTTTCACTGGTTTTGTGTCCTTTGCTGGTTGGCTTTCAGCTTGCTGATCTTCAGTTTCCTGATTATCTTCAGCTGGCTGACCTTCAGTTGGCTGAATGAGCGGCGCCGACCCCACTACTCGGTCGTTCACCATCCCAATTGCTTGCATGGTGGCATACATCGTGGTCGGGCCTACAAACTTGAAACCGCGCTTCTTCAATTCTTTGGCTAGCGCTGCCGACTCTGGGCTTTTCGACGCAATGCCGTCCACCGTTTCAGGTTGCTTATGCTCTTTCGGCTTGAACGACCACACCAATGCGGATAGCCCGCCATCATCCCGTAACGCCACTGTGGCTTGCGCATTTGTAATAACAGCTGCAACTTTACGTTGGTTACGGATCATGCCCTCGGTGCTCATGATTCGGTTAATGTCATCCTCACTAAAATGTGCAAGAGCTTCCGGGTCAAAGTTTTTAAAGACTTCCCGCATCAAAGGGCGTTTGGCCAGAATGGTTTGCCAGCTTAAACCGGCTTGAAAGCCTTCGAGGCAGATGCGTTCCAAAAGATGGGCTTCATCTGTGACTTCCGCACCCCATTCGGTGTCATAGTAGGTACGAAGCTCCTCATTCACGATGGCCCACGGTGGGCGCAATTGACCATCATCGCAGTGGACGAGACCTGCTTCAGTTAACTCTGGGTAGCTTGTGGTGATACGCATAACACCACCTTACGGGAAAGCTGAAGATCAGCCAGTTAGCTAAAAATCATTGGTACTCATACACATGATTCCTATACCATCTAACCCCATAGTTGAATATGGACGCGCAAAACCATATCACTGCTAGCTGCGTTAACAGCCCCTCCACACTTAGCACCCACAACCATTCTTGCAAGACAGTAATTACCCACAACCTGATGGCATTATCCTTGATACCCGTGGACTTCAACCTCACAACTATCAGCACTGGGCTGCCGGTACGTAAGCAGCTTCCAGAGATCACGGATCTTCTCAAGGCGGGCACCCGGTCGCTGGTGATTCAGGCCCCGCCTGGCACGGGTAAAACCACACTCATACCGCCGCTGATCTCGAATGTGATTGCGAATACAGGTGGCAAAGTGATTGTCACGGCACCGCGCCGCATGGCTGTACGGGCGGCCGCGCACCGGTTGGCGCACCTTGATGGCAGCCAGGTTGGGGATCGAGTGGGGTACGCCGTTCGGGGCGATACGCAACCCGGCCAGTTGGTGGAATTCATGACGCCGAAGATCCTTGTGCGTCGGTTGTTGCGCGATCCGGAGCTTGCTGGGGTGTCCGCAGTGATTCTGGACGAAGTGCATGAGCGACAGCTTGACCTGGATTTATTGCTGGGAATGGTGGTGGAGTTAAGCCTGTTGCGCCCGGAACTTGTGGTTATTGCCATGTCGGCGACGGTGGATGCCCAACGGTTCGCCGAGCTGCTTGCCGCCCCAACGGTGGTCACGCAGGCGGAGACGTTTCCCATCACGGAAGTGTACGAGCCTCTGCCCCACCGGTTGGAGTGTAGCCCGGAGTTTGTGGCTCGGGTGGCGCAGCTGGCACTAGATCATACGAATGAATATTCGACGCTTGTTTTCCTGCCGGGCTACCGGGAGGTGACTGTGTGTGCTGCCGAGTTAGAGCGACACACTAACCTGCCGGTGTTCACGCTGCACGGCGGGCAAACCCCTGCGGAGCAAAGCCGCGTGGTGCAGGATCCGCGGCAGCGCATCGTGGTGGCCACCAGTATCGCGGAGTCCTCACTGACGGTGCCCGGGGTGCGCACTGTGATTGACGCCAGCCTGTCGCGGGTGCCCAAGCGGGATGCGATGCGGGGCATGAATGGGTTGGTGACGTTGAGTTGCAGCCAGTCAAGTGCAGTGCAGCGCGCCGGGCGGGCTGGCCGGGAAGGCCCGGGCACGGTGGTGCGGTGTTATTCCCAGTCAGAGTTTTCGCACTTCGCACCACATATCACCCCGGAAATTCAGGCGGTGGACCTGACGGAATTTGCCCTGCTGCTGTCCTGCTGGGGTGCCACACCGGAGGAGTTTCCGCTGCTGGATCAACCGCCGGCGGCGGCGTGGACGCAGGCGCAAACCACGCTGGCGGCGTTGGGGGCCGACGATCCGGAGGTGGCAGCAAAGCTGGCGCAGCTGCCGACTGATCCGCGGCTGGGTAAAGCACTGGTGGATTTCGGGAGATCAGCAGCCGAAACGGTGGCGTTATTGAGCATCGGTGAAACGCGGGGCAACATTCTTGCTGCTTTACGACGCCCCGATGCGCGGCGCACGCAGGAAGCGAAGCGGTTGCAGCGGCTCGTGGGTACGCATTCGGTGCCGGCTTCACCTGGTGAGGTGGTGGGACATGCGTTCCCGCAGTTCATTGCGCGCCGGGTAGGATCGGAATACTTGTTGGCGCAGGGCACGCGGGCCCAGGTGCCGGCGGAATACGGGTTGGCCGGGGAGGAATGGCTGGCCATCGCGGATATTCGGTTGGCGCAGTCGGGGCGGGCGTATGTGCAGGCGGCAGCCCCATTGTCGGAAGCAGCAGCGTTGGACATCATCGGGGTGACGGAAGAAACCACTTATAAGTTCAAAGATGGTCGGGTGAAGGGGACGCGGGTGAAACGCGCGGGTGCTATCACGTTATCGAGTACACCGATTCGGGCCGTGGGAATGCAGGCGGTGCCGGTGATTACCGAGGCGATAGCAACCCACGGGTTAGCAGTGTTTCACTGGAGCGAGTCTGCTACGCACTTGCGGGAGCGGGTAGATTTTCTCCATCAAGAGGTGGGTGAGCCATGGCCGGACGTCGAAAAGCTAGCGCCGGAATTGTGGTTGCAACCGGAAATCATGTCCTTAGCGGAAGGGGCAAACGTCAAGGATATTGATATGTTTGCGGCGATGCAGCGGGAGTTGCCATGGCCAGCGGCGGCGAAGTTGGATGAGGTGGCGCCGGCGGAATTTGTGGTGCCATCGGGGCGTAAGGTTCCGGTGTCGTATGGGGATGGGCGGCCGACGGTGCGGGTGAAGTTGCAGGAGTGTTTTGGGTTGAGTGCTTCGCCGGAGTTTGGGGGTCGGCGAGTGTTGTTTCACTTATTATCGCCGGCGGGTCGGCCAGTGGCAATCACGGATGATTTGGCGAGTTTTTGGGCCGGCCCGTATCAGAATGTACGTTCGGAGATGCGGGGGCGGTATCCTAAGCATCCGTGGCCGGCGGATCCCACGACCGCGGTGGCGACGGCCCGCACCAAACACTAAACCCCGGCTGTTTCATGGGGTGAAAGCCAGGGCGTGGCAGTTAGTGTTATTCGCCGCCGTTGGGGTTGATCTTCGACATGACCGTAGTGATGGCTTTGAGGTCTTCGTCGGTGAAGCCCAGCATGGCGGCGATTTCCTTCTCCATGGATTTGGCTTTGCCTTGGAGTTTTTGGCCCCGCTGCGTGAGAAAAAACAGCACCCGCCGGTAGTCGGTTTTGTCTGCTTGTCGACGCACGAAGCCGCCATTTTCCATGCGTTTCAGGAGGGGTGAGAGGGTTCCTGAGTCCAGGTCGAGGGGAATCGACAAGTCTGCGATGGTTTGGCCGTCGGCTTCCCACAGGCATTCCAACACCAGGTACTGCGAGTAGGTGATTCCCCATTCGTCAAGGTATGGTCGGTACATGCGCTGCATGAGTCGAGAACCGGTATAGAATTGGAAACTGATTTGACTGTTGAGCCTTTGCTGTGCGGACATACCTCAAGCATATTGCACGCAACTAGGCAAATGCCGAAATAGTGGTTAGTACCATCCTAAGGTTTAACCCCATTAGGGCGGGCTGCAAAAGCGGGAACTGACTTTTAACTTGACTACGCAATATTGCGTAGCAACTTGGACAACAGAATGTGAACTGTGGTTTTACCCAAAAATCACCACCAGTTTTCAGAGCATAAACCAAAAAATATTAGATCTGCGGCAGACAAAAACTGGTCTCTCGGTTTTCAATAACAACCGGCTTATTTACAATGACAAATGTATCAGTGAGTAATGAGAGCGATAGTTATTGAGCAATTGTGCCAGCTCCATGACCCCCAGCTCCTTGGTGCGCATCAGCCGGCGCGTCAGCACGATTTGCGATACCCCATCAGGCCCAGTAACCCGGTAATCAAATTCCACCATTTTCCCACTGAGCGTACGGATTACCCGAAACTCCGACACTTCACCCCACTTGACAAAGAAACCTTCGTTATTGTTATTGCGCATGTTCAGCCCGGAATTTCCCAGGTGGAGGAACCCCATGTGGGAGGTCCGGGTTTTATACACGATGAACGCCACGATGCATAGGCTGGGGAGGAAAATGCACACCGACCGCAGCACCGGCAACGGCCGGCTGACGGAGTTTAATATCAAGATTGACAAAAAGCACAAGTAGTAGACGATGACTACGGAACCGGATTTGCCGAAGTAGCTGAGCCGACGCGCGGGAAACCAAGAGTCTTCCGGAGGCGCAAATGCCGACTGCACTGATAATAGTGATAATGCTTTATTTCCATATTGTGAATAGCTACTGCTGCCCATGCCCCTCATGCCCTCGCGCACCTCAACCAATTAAATTCACACCCATCTTAGGGTAAAAAACACCAAGAATGTGCATTGTGGCAATTCGGCGTGTCCCAACCGACACATAAATACCAAAACCGATACTTTCCGAAAAATGCCCCTCAATACCATAATCAAAGATCTTAAGTAAGGAAAGCCTTAACTATAAAATTTTTATATCACCCTAATTAATCAACCCCGAACCAGAGATTTAAACTTCTAGTTATTTTTGGTTTACACTTTCTGCCCCGCATAATATTGGCGGTATTGATTCAGCAGGCCGGCAAGGGCAGACGGGGAGAAATCCCTATTACTAGGGATTTTGTGATCAATGGGGGCATGAGTGCCGCGCTGGGTCTGGAAGGTCACAAAGTTTTTCGATTCAATGCGGGTGAGGTGAAATTCTGAGACCTACCCCCAAGCCACCCGGCGCTTATACCCCACTTTGATGCCTTTCGCATTAAGCCGCAGCACTGGGTAGCGGGGTACCATCCTGACCCCGATGACCACGGCAAACAGGCCAGCGCAGAGCACTGCGGCCCAAATTAGCGTGCGAGTGTCCGTGATTCGGGCACCACCGGCCAGAATGCTGTAGAGGAATCTACCGCCGACGAGCACGGCCAGGGCGCCAGCCAGTACTGTGAGGATTCCGTCTCTGGGGTTGTCCCCGATTTTGCGTGCTGGAAAGTCGTGCATTTGGATCATTGGTGGCTCACCCCGTGCTGGAAATCACTCTGCGGTATTGGCGCGACTGTAATCAATAAGTTATCCCTGGTACCAGATGTAAGACCACATGGGGGCGTCGAAAAGCGAGCATGCGTTAGGCCGCGCGTGGGGATCGTAATGCCCAGGTCAGACCAATGGGAAGCAGCAGCATGAGTGCTGAGGTCCATGGGATCGTGGTGGGGTTGGAGTTATCAATCACAAGCTTTCCGACAGCTCCTGCGAGCGCGAATCCGGCATAAACCGCAGAGGACAGGAGCGCGATGAGCAGCGATGCGGCGGCAGGGTTTTCGGCGACGATGCGGGCTTGTTGCGGCACGGTGAGCATGCCGCCGAAGAATCCGTTGCAGGCGAGAATCAGCAGCATGAGGCCGATTTGTACCGCAATGTTGAAGGTTAGTTGACTCAGGCCGAGGCCCACGATGCAGATGAATACTGCCAGTCGGGGGTTGTGGGTGTCGCTGATTTTGCCGGCGGTGAAGTTACCGATCACAGTGCAGATGCCGAATGTGGTGAGGCCGAGGATAAGGAGGGGGCCTGCGGCGCCAGTGATGAGGCCGGCGTACACGAAGATTTGCATGTTGCTGCCGACGACCACGATGGTGGTGACGATGATGCCTAGTACACGCAGGTCTGTGAGGGGTTGCAGGCGGGTGAGCAGTGGGATTGTGGGCATGCGCACCTGGGGTATCCATAGCAGTACGGCAACTAGTGCGAGTGCTCCGAGAGCGGTTAGTGCCCACATGGTGTGGCGCCAGTTGGTTTGCCCGATGAGCAGTCCTAGGGGGACTCCGAGGGCGGTGGCTGTCATGAGGCCACCCATGACGATGGCTAGTGAGCGGCCGCGTTTTTCCGGTGGGGCGAGTGCCACGGTGATTGCGGAGGCGGAGGGGCTGAGCAGGCTGGCCCCAAGGGCGGTGAAGATGCGGGCGGCGATGGCAAAGCCAAAGGTGGGGGCTAGTGCGGTGGCGGCATTGCCGAGGATGAAGCCGATAAGGCCGAGTTTGAGCGCGTTGTCACGGCTGAGGTTGCCGGTGAAGGCGCCGATGATGGGTGCAGCGACAGCGAAGGTGATGCTGAAGACGGTGACGAGTTGGCCGGCGTTGGTGGTGGAAACATGCAGTTCATGGGCGATGGCTGGTAGAAGCCCGGCCATGATGAAGGTGTCTGTGCCCACGGCGAAGGTCACGATGGTTAGGGGTAGGAGGATGCGCAACGCCACACTATTGTTTGACATACATCCAACGGTAGGATAATTATCAAACTATTTCAACCGGCTACACTGACATGTGTGGAAGCAGCAATTCTCCCCCAGCCAGATGCCAACGACATCTCTTTGAGTCAAATCCTGCACACACTCGCAGAACCCACCCGCCTCTACATATTCACCAAATTGGTCAGTGACGGCACAGTCAATTGCCTCGACATCGCCGCCGACCTCAATCTGCATAAATCCACGGTGTCGCACCATTTCAAAATCTTCCGGGAAGCCGGCCTCACCAGCACCGCTGTCGTGGGACGCGATCGGATAGTCAGTTTCCGCAAGGCCGAACTCAACGAACGTTTCCCCGGTCTCATTGATGCGCTCTTCACCGGCGCGCAATTAGAACTGTCACAGTAAGTCGCCTGGCGCACCACTCCCCTGTTCTTCGCCCGGCTCCCATCAAGGCACCCCCATGCCCGGCGCGATGCCGCGTCGAAAAGCGACAAAAGCCCCCACAGGCACCACCCCCGCGCTTGACGACAACCATGATGCTATGCAAAGCAAAATGACTTGAGTAAAACCGCAGTTCACAGCCGCCGTGGATTTTTTTAGTTCCCAAACCACTAAGGCAAGGGTAGCCTGAAATATGTAAAACAAAATGTGGAAGATGTATGCATTCCACACCTCACATTACGAAGGGATTACTCATGGCTAAAGTCAAGCGCCAGCTGCCACATCCAGCTGAGATCTTTGACCTCCTGAAGTTCAAAAAACTTGACCTCAATCTCAAGCATGCCCGGCTGTCTCAGGCTCAAACCATTGATGACCTGCGTAAAATCGCTAAGAGGCGGACGCCTGCTGCGGCTTTTGACTACACCGATGGTGCCGCTGATGACGAAATTTCCATGAACCGCGCTCGGCAGGCGTTTAAGGACGTGGAGTTTCATCCCTCCATCCTCACGGATGTGTCCAATGTTGATACCAGCTGTGAAGTTTTCGGTGGCCCTTCTGCCCTCCCCTTCGGCATCGCCCCGACTGGCTTCACACGACTCATGCAGACTGAAGGCGAACTAGCCGGTGCCGCTGCCGCAGGTAAAGCAGGCATTCCCTTCTGCCTATCCACCTTGGGCACCACCTCCATCGAAGACGTCAAAGCTGCTAACCCTTATGGGCGGAATTTCTTCCAGCTGTATGTGATGCGGCAACGCGAAATTTCCTACGGGTTGGTTAAGCGCGCTGCTGAGGCGGGCTTTGATACGTTGTTCTTCACCGTGGACACTCCGATTGCCGGTGCCCGCCTGCGGGATAAGCGCAATGGTTTCTCCATTCCGCCGCAGATTTCTTTGGGCACTGTGGTCAATGCCATTCCGCGGCCGTGGTGGTGGGTGGACTTCCTCACCACCCCAACCTTGTCGTTTGCTTCGCTGACCAGCACCGGCGGCACCGTGGGCGAATTGTTGAACTCCGCCATGGACCCCAGCATCCAGTTCTCTGACCTGGAGGAAATTCGTTCCATGTGGCCCGGCAAGCTCGTGGTCAAGGGTGTGCAGAACCTGGAGGACTCCAAGAAGCTCGCTGATCTTGGTGTGGATGGCATCATTTTGTCCAACCATGGTGGCCGGCAGCTCGACCGCGCACCAGTGCCGTTCCACTTGCTGCCTGAGGTGGTTCGGGAAGTGGGCAAGGACCTGGACGTCACCATGGACACCGGCATCATGCACGGTGCCGACATCGTGGCTGCCATGGCTATGGGTGCGAAGTTCACCTTCATTGGCCGCGCGTACCTGTATGGTCTCATGGCTGGTGGCGAAGCTGGCGTGGATCGGGTTATCGAAATCCTGTCCGAACAAATCCGCCGCACCATGCAGCTGTTACAGGTGGAGACGGTGGAGGAGCTTTCCCCGAAGCATGTCACGCAGCTCACCCGGTTGGTGCCGCGTGATTTGAACAAGGATGCCCACTTAGATTTGGGCTAGATTGTTCCAGCTTGTGAAGCTTTTCGACATATAACCCACCAACATGTAACATGCCGACGTGTAACACGCCACAGCCCCGCCCGATGTCTTCGGCGCGGGGCTGTTGCTTTGTGGTGTGGTGTTATTTCATTGCTATTCCATTACGCCTAGGTATTTCATGTAGTTTCGCACCCGCTCTTCTTTGGGTTCGTCGAAATTACTGGAGAGCTTAAAGTACAGGGTGAAATCATCCTTCGGGTAGTACATGTATACGAAACCAGATGAGCTTTCTGTGAGGGTCATTCCTACTTCTGGTTTCTTTCCTTTGGCTTCCTGGATTAGTATTTTGGTGATTTTTTCCTGCTCCGCGTGGGTGGATTTGCCGGATTCAACTTCATCACGTGCTTGTTGTGCATCCTCACCGGGCACCCAATACATGGTGATGCCACTGGTATTCCCAATAGGTGCATCATCTTCGCTGGTCATGGTGCAGTCATAGACTGGCACGGTGATGTCATCGTTGTATTCATCTGCTTTGCCTTCGCATTTGGCCATCAGGTCCACCAGTTTTTGCGGCAGGAATTGGTCGGCTGTGCTGTAGCGTTCGATCAGGGGAATGGTGGCGTCTTCCGCCGTGGTATTCACTGGCACCACGGTGCTCTTTTGGAAAAATAGTGCATAAGCCCCATAGCCAACGAGCAACACAGCCAGCACTGTTGCCGCCGCTATCACGGGTTTGCTGAGCTTTCGTTTCGGTTCCGTCCGCGTGGCTGGCGGCGCACTGTTGTTGCTTGTGCTGTTTGTGTCGCTTGTCGACGCCATGGCGAACGGGTTTCCCGCCTCGACGGGTTTCGGCGCCACCACCACGGCTGAACCTGCGGTAAAACCCGCCATGGTGGCAGCCAAGGCACCCCGGGACACCACGGTTTTGGGGTCGTCCAAGGTCATGACCGACCCGACTTCGCTCAGGCGGTTCTGCACGTACGGAATCCGGGAGGAACCACCGGTCATATAAATCGGGGTTTCGTTCGTCACCCGGGCTTGTTGCAGCACCGACCGGGTGAGTTCCACCGCGTGGTCCACTGTGCCGCGGATGATCTCATTGAATTCCTCCCGGGTGATCAACAAATCATGTTCACCCTGCGGGGTAGAAATGGTGATGCGTGCTGAAGAGGTATCCGACAGCATTTCTTTGGCTTCCCGGATAGATTGATCCAACAGGTGTAAAACCGACACTTCGGCGGTACGCAACTCGTTAGCGAAGTCGGGATTGTCCCGGTCCAGCTGTGCTAAAACCCACTGGTACAGCAAATTATCAATGGTGCGGCCGCCGAGGCTGTTATCGCCTTTAGCGGCAACTACTTTGAAGTCACCATTGCGTTCCTCCCGCAGCACCGCGATATCCAGGGTGCCACCACCGAAGTCGAACACGGCCACGTGCTCCCCTGATGGTATTTGTTGCTGTGCCGCGTAGTACATTGCTGCTGCTCTGGGCTCGGAAATGATGCGCAGGGTTTCTTTGGGCGCCCCAATTTTCAAAGCGGCCGCAATGAGGGTGTCAATGTTATGAATCGACCAGGATTCCGGATGCGTGAGGGTAATGCTGGCTGGCAGCTCCCCCGCGTGCTGCGCGCAGCCTTTCTCCACAACCCCGTGGAAAATCGCGGCGATGATTGAATCCAATGGCACATCAGTGCCGCCGAGCTGCACTAGTTCATGCCCAATGTAGCGTTTGGGTGACACCATGAGGCGGGATGGGTCGTGCCGGCCCATGGACAGGGCGGACTCGCCATAGAAAATAGCGCCATCTTCCTGTACATATACCGCCGAGGGCACCAGGTTGCTGCGGTGGGATAGTGGCAATGTTTCGATCAGCCCACTCAGCGGCGCAGTATGTGCCGCAGCGGAATTGGACGTGCCGAAATCAATGGCCAAATGCCATGAATTGTTCATAATCTCCTCACGGCGATAGGTTAAGGACTAAAATATATATCCAAAAGTTTACTAAAACCTACAACCATTGCGCAGAAGATAATGCCCCTTATTGGTTCACGCCGGCTTCCTCTAGGGCTTCCCTAAGGCGTGTCCGAGCCCGATTAAGGCGGCTTTTGACCGTCTGCACCCCCACTTTTTGATGATCCGCAATTTCTTGATAATTCATCCCCGCGTATTCCCGCAGAATGATGGCTTCCTTAAATTCCGGGCTCAAAGTTTGT
Source organism: Corynebacterium sp. (assembly GCA_030527885.1). Classification (GTDB taxonomy): domain Bacteria; phylum Actinomycetota; class Actinomycetes; order Mycobacteriales; family Mycobacteriaceae; genus Corynebacterium. The sequence goes on along the minus strand of JAUMZY010000002.1, from coordinate 117,551 downwards.
AGGGCCCGCCGAATCACAATGCTCGCCGTGACTTGCTCGTCGACAAGCGAATACTTGTCGGGCTCTGTCATGCCAGCTTCCGCATCAAGCGTATCCCTGCGCGACCGAATGACATGCAACGCCGCATTAGAAGCAATGCGATAAGCCCAGGTAGAGAACTTGGCACGGGGTTCGAATTTGCCGATGTTGCGCCAGATGCTGGTTAGAGCGTTTTGGAGGGCATCTTCGGCGTCGTGGCGGTTTCCGGTAGTGGATAAGCACACCGCCCACATGCGGGAGTGTGCTTCTTGGATGAGTTTGGTGAAGGCTCGCTGGTCACCTGCTTGGGCGAGTCTGATGAGTTCCAATTCGGTTTCATTGGATGTCATGTTAACCCTCCCAGCAAGTCGTCCCCATCATTGTATGCTTCATCAAAGAGTCCGCCGTGATCCAGCGAAACATCTGAGTTATGATCATCATACTGGTTGGGGTCCCCCGCATGGGTATTAAATACGTCATGGGTGTCTAGGTCATCCTCTAGATCCGGATGGTCATCGGGATGGTCTAGATCATGGTCCCCATCGTCATGAGTAATGAGGCTTAAGTCTTCGTCTATGGTGCCAGTCGAATCATCAAGCTCACCGAGATCAATATCATCGTTAGGGATGTCTACCCCTGGGTCAAGCGTGTTGAGATCAAACGCTACATCCAGCATGGAATCTAATTCCGGTGGCGCGAGTGCTACATCCCCAAATAAGTTTTCTAGCGGCGGTAGTACCGAATTATTGTTGTCGTCGTCTAACTGTGTCATGATATCACCTCCTTTCACCGGTCACGAGCCATCGCCCGTCTACGGTGAAATGATCCTTGTTAAAAAAATGTTCCCGGAAGCTGGTGGCCTGTTATTGGTGTGGCTTTCGGTGTAGCTTCCGGTAGATCCACAAGCCGCTAATAATTTTAGCTTGTAGTAGAACTTTTAAATCATGACACCAACATATTTCAGATAGTCTTTAATTTCTTGCTCCCCGGGCTTGCCGTAGAGCTTGAAATATAGCGTGAACTTATCATCCGGATAGTAAATGTACACGAACCCGGAACCATACTTCGGGAAGGCCGAACCAATCTCCGGACCCGATGCCTGAATCTGCATCTTGGTGATCTCTGAAGTATCCGCCTTGGTTGCTTTGCCGGATTCCAATTCATCCCGGGCAGTTTGGGCGTTGTCCCTTGGAATCCAATACATGCTGGTTGGCACATTGCTGTCCATCCGTGGGACGTCAGCATCATTGGTGAGACCACAGGTGTACACCGGAACCGTCAGATCATCACTGTATTCATCTGCCGCGCCGGTGCATTCCTGCATCATGCTGACCAGTTTGGTCGGCAGGAATTGGTCGGCCGTGCTGTAGCGTTCCTTCAGTGGAATGGCGGAATCCGGGGCGGTGGCATTAACCGTCGTAACCGTTGATTCCGAGGATGATGAACTGCCGGCAGCCTTAAAAATAGCGTTGAGGATCAAAAGGGTGATGATCAAACTGGGGATGAAGATTACTGCCAGGATGATCTTCCCGGTGGTCCAGAGCGTCCGGTTTTTCTTCTTCATGACCGGGGGCGGGGGTGCCACAATGGGTTGCCGTGGTTGTTGCCTGACGACGGCTTGCGGCTGGTTGGCAAACTGCTGGTTCATGGGCCGCTGCTGGCGCACCTGCTGCTGGTTCATGCCTTGCGGTACGCCCTGCGGCACCTGCGTTTGTGGCGGTTGTGGGGTTTGCGGCTGCCCGCCCTGCATCACACCAGCTGCTGCCGCCGTACCCGGGCCCACCCCAAACGGATTATTAGGCCGATTCGGTTTAGGGGCCACCACATTCCCAGAACCAACCGTGAACCCCAACATGGTGGCTTCCAACGCACCCCGAGCCACCACAGTCTTAGGATCATCCAAGGTCATGACCATGCCAATCTCCCCCAGCCGATTCTGCACATACGGAATCCGGGAAGAACCACCAGTCATATAAATGGGCGTATGCCCATCCACCCCAGCCTGCCGCAACGCCGACTGCGTCAACTCCACCGCCCGAGCCACCACCCCATGAATCACCTCATTGAATTCATCCCGGGTGATGAGGAAATCTTGCTCCCCGTGCGGCGTCGACACCGTGATCGTGGCGGACGACGTATCCGACAGCATTTCCTTCGCCTCCCGGATGGACTGGTCCAAGGAATGCATGATGGACACCTGCGCCATGCGCAATTCATCAGCCAAATCCGGGTCGTCTTTTTCCACCTGATCAATCACCCACCGATACAGCAGGTTATCAATGGTCCGACCGCCAAGACTGTTATCGCCCTTAGCCGCAATCACCTTGAAATCGCCATTATGTTCGGCCCGCAGCACCGCAATATCCAAAGTGCCACCACCAAAGTCAAACACCGCCACATGCGAACCCGGCGGTATTTTCTGCCTCGCCGCGTAATGCATCGCCGCAGCCCTAGGCTCCGTAATAGTGCGCAGCGCATCCTTCGGAACGCCCACATCCAACGCCGCCGCAATGAGCGTATCAACGTTATGAACCGACCACGATTCCGGGTGCGTAATGGTGATCGTCTCTGGTGGCTCCCCCGCATGCTGAGCCCGACCTTTATCCAAAACCCCACGATAAACAGCAGAAATGAGGGATTTTAGCGAAACATCCTCACCCGCCAACTGCACCAACTCATGCCCAATATAACGCTTGGGTGACACCACCATGCGAGAAGGATTACGCCGCCCCATGGACAACGCGGAATCACCATAAACAATGGTGCCATCTTCCTTCACATAACCCGCCGACGGAACCAAATTACTGCGGTGCGACAACGGCAAAGTCTCTACCGACCCGCTCAAGGGTGCCGTGTGGGCTGCGGCCGAATTCGATGTTCCGAAATCAATGGCCAAATGCCAGGGATTATTCATGATCTCCTCGCAGGTTCATTTACATTAATGACCGCAGCGCATGTTGATGCGCAACGATTAACCGTTCCCGTGCCTCATCTTCGGCAGCAGATAATGGCGTCATAGCTAACATTTGCAGTCTACCGAGTTCTTCTTCATGTTTGGCACGCACCGTTTGCGCATCAGCAGTCGGCGGCAGCCCAGCAACCTCAGCTGGACTTGTAGCGGTGATGGCCCGTCGTAACGCATCCAGCAATACCGAATTAGGGTTCGAAGCGTAAGTATTCCGGTAGCTTCGATAGAGTAATACAAAATGCATCCCTGGCTGGGAAAGAATAACCTCCTGCACCCACCTCACATGGTCCCGAACATTGTAATTATTGGACATATCTTCTAAGAAATCCAACATCCGAACCGCCCGCTGCAACACAGCAAAATACGCAATATCCCCCGTCAACACCCGCGTTAACGAATCAATCCCCGACACATCCCGCATCCACCGCAACAACCCAGTTGCCCCCGATTGGTGCGCCACCCACCGGCCCGCCATAATGCCATACTCCCCCACCGCATCCAACAACTCATCCCGCATGGCCGGGGTAAAGCCCCGCACCACACTGCCTGGATCATCCACCTCAATGAAATCCAACACCTGATCCCGCGTCAGATTAACCAGCGAACCCAAATTACGCGCCAACGTTTCCGTAATCCGCCCCACCGAAGCCGACTCCGCCAACAACCCCGACAACGGCAACACGGTTTCCACCACCGACCGCATTTGCTCCGCAATTTTATGCGCATGCTCCCCCGCGAAAATCAACGGGTCCACCTGCCCAAACGCACCAGCCCCAAAGGAATCCGCCCGCGACAACACCCCAATGGTGGTCAACGGCGTCATACCCAATTGCGACAAAAACGTGCGCTCATCATCCCGCGGCGCCGAATCCGAAAGAAACACCACACAATCCGCCCACGAGCTGGCGCGCCGGGTATCTTTGGCGCCGTCCATGAGCATGCGCCGGGTGCGGGCTTCATTTTCAACGGTTAACGTGGCGGTACCGGGGGTGTCAATGAGGGATAGTTGCCGCAAACTGGCGTTGGGTAAGTATTGCCGCACGTAATCAATCTCGTCCAAGGGGCGCGGGAGTTTACTCAGCGGCCCATTGCCGAGGGGTTCCCGGGTGGCTTGGCCGTCCAGCCCGATCACTTCGGCGCGGGCTGGCGCACCGTCCAGGTACATGCTGACCACCAGGGTGCATTCCAGGGAGTCCGTGGCCGCGATGAGGTGTTGCGTCAGGGCATTGACCAGGGTGGATTTTCCCGCCTTGAGGCGGCCGACGACCGCCACGCGGGGTGGGCGGGTGACCATTTCCCGCAGTTCGCCGGCGGGTTCTTTGAGTTCCGGGCCGCCTTGTTCCAGGGCGTCAATGGCTTGGCGCAGCAATATGGTGAGGCTGCTGATGGCTTGTTGATGAGGGTTCATGATGTTACGTCCGAGCCAGGTGTGCGTCTAGTTCCTTAACGGTGGATTCAATGATAGAGGCGTTGCGCTGGGAGCGAGTGATGCGCTCCCGGCGCTCTTCCTCAGAAGTGCGGGCCACTTTGCGGGCGTTGTCGATGCGGGCTTGCAGCTCTTTGATTTTGGCACGCAGGTCCGCCCGGTACCGCAGCATGAGTTCCGTGCGGGCGCTGGTGATGACGGTGTCCAGCATGCGGATGGTGGCCATGCGGGTGGTGTTGGTGGTTTCGCGCAGCCACACGATGAGGTGTTGTTTGCCGTTGCGCATGGCGCGGAAACCAAGGTTGACGCCGACCCACACCACGCCGGCCACGGGTGCGATGGGTACGACGGCGGAGAGCAGGCTGGATCCGATGAGGCCCATGCTGATCACGCTGGGGTCGAAGATGTCTTTGGTTTTCTTTTCGACGGTGTGACCTGACACATCCGCCGGTGCCAGGGATTGCACGGCGGTGGAGAGGATTTCTTCAATGACTTCTGGCTGGTCGGTGAACAGGGAGTTTGCGGTTTTCGACATGGATTCCAGCATCTCTGCGACGGTTTGTTCCATGAGTGCCCGCAGTTCGGTTTCGATCTGGCTGGTGAAAACCTGCGGTTTGGAGCGTAGCACTCGGAATTGTTGCCGGTTGATTTGTTCCTGCCAGTGTTGTTTGATGTCTTCGAGTTTTTTATCGAGGTCGTCGGTGACTTTATTGCGGGATATAGCCAAGTCGCGTTGGAAGCGCTGTTCGAATTCGGAGGATTCTTCCCGGAGTTTTTCGAGGTTATTGCGTTCGGTTTCGAGTTGGCCGACGGCGTCGTTGGATCCGTTGAGTACCTCAATGTCTTGTTTGACGGTCCGCAAGATGGTGGTGAGTGTGGTCTTCATGGATTGCATGGCCGCCCGTTCCCCAATGTTTTTGGGTTGCTTGAGTTGGCTCATGATGCTTTGCCGCAGGGCGGTGATGCCGCACCTGTTTTCGATTTCGGCGCGGCGGACGGGGTCGGCGATTTCGGCGGCGTCGGAGGCCCGCAGGCTGGATACCCCAATGACAGGGAGGTCTAATCCGAGGTGGTCGGCTATGAGGCGTTGGTTATCGCTGATGATGGATTTCCACCTGCGGATGTTTTTATCCGTTTTGGTGACTGCGACGATGACGCCGCCGACAGTTTCTTTCGCTTCGCGCAGGATCTCCATTTCTGGGGAGGTGATGGGACTGGAGGCGTCGCACACCATGATGAGTACGCCGGCATTGCGGGCTTCTAGTAGCGCGGACTTCACGGCTTGTTGGTCTAATCCCCCCACACCGGGGGTATCAATGATGGTAACCCCGGCGAGGCTATCGCACCTTAAGGTAATTTCGGCTGCGCTGGGGAGGTCGAGTTCTAAATCTGCACCGGCCTGGGTGACCCATGTGTACAGTTCCGGGGGGTCAATGGGTTGGCGTTCTGCGCCGCGCACTAAGTTCACCTGTGGGTATGGGGGTGCGTCTTCTGGGTTGTCACCACCTAGGGATGTAACCCTGATGGGGGCGCTGGTGCAGGTTAAAACGTCAACAGGCAATAAATTGCGGCACCCAATGAGGGCGTTAACTAATGAGGATTTTCCTCTCTTCACTTCACCGATGACAACGACGGTGCCGGCCCGGAATTCAGCTTTGAGGGTTTTTAACGCCCGGTCAGCGGCGGCGGTTTTGCCGTATCGACGTGCGATTTCGGCCGCGCGGGCGACGGATTCTACTGGGGTGCGTTGGGTTTGAGTGGTCATAAAATTTTTTTCTGGAGTGGTGGGTAATCGCTTTCTACTTTAGTAACACATTTAGTAGCACAGTCGGGTGGAGGTGCAGTAGTGGTCTTTCCGTAATGCCAAGCTCAGGGCGCAGATCAAAAAGTTTTTTATGCCGGTGGGAACAATTATCCACATTGTCGTATTCCATTCACGACACAAGCAAGAAGAGCAATCCGAAAGGAACCTACCATGTCCGGTGAGAACCAAACCCAGAACCCCAACAATGTTGATCTGAGCGATGTGGAAAGCGGCGTCGTGATGGGGGTCGCCGACACCGACCAAGACGGCAAGACCGATACGATCTCGGTGGACACCGACGGCGACGGCTTCGCGGAAACCAAAATAACTGATCACAATGAAGACGGCAAGATTGATTCAGTTGACTACGATCTGGATAAAGATGGTGTCGTAAACGCCCACACTGAAGATACCGATGGTGATGGTCGTACGGATTACAGTTCCTTCGACACCAACCACGATGGCCGCCTAGACACCGAAATCGTCGACAGTGACAAAGATGGTGACGCTGATTACAAGCGGATCGACACCGATGGTGACGGCAAAACCGATGTGGAAATCCATGATTCCAACAACGATGGCATCACAGATTCTATTTCTTATGACACTGATGGTGATGGCGTCAGCGACTACCGGGAATACGACAATGACCGGGATGGTGTGATTGATAGCACCAGCGGTGCTAACCATGTTACTGCTGCTCAACAGGCTGCTGTTGCAAACAGCCAGGGTGTGAACCACGTCAATCTTGATACTGGCGCCGCTGCTCCTGCTCCGGAAGCAGCACCGGCACCAGAAGCAGCACCCGAAGCTGCACCCTCTCAAGATACCGCTGCTACCCAAACCGCCGCTGCGGGTGACACTGGTTCACCAGTCAGCCACGAGGTTGACCTCGACAACGACGGCTTCAACGATGCAGTGGTTGGGGACGCCAACAGCGATGGGGTAACCGACCTGTTGGAACTGGATCTCGACCACGATGGTACGACCGATATTCGCTACGAGGACCTCAACTTCGATGGACACACCGACAAAGTCACCTACGACATGAACCATGATGGTGTAGCTGACCGGACGGACATCGACACCAACTACGACGGCCAAGTAGACCAGCAGTACCAGGATCACGATGGTGATGGCCATGTTGATCATATTCTCGTCGACAGTGACTATGATGGCTACGCTGATGGTGTTCTCACCGACGCCGATGGTGATGGTGCTTTGGATGACTATGCAGAGACCCAATCAAGCAACGAAGCCCCCATGATCAGCGGTTACGGCGACCTCGGGGATGACGGGGCCCTGGCTTAAACCCCCAGAGCTTGAGCACCAGGATTAATGACTCCGGAGCCCACCCTTGCGCCACTTCAGGCCAGGGTTGGCCCAGTTATTAAAGCCAGTGAATAAGCCATCAATAGAATCAGCCACAACAATGGCGTCGAGGTAGCGCTCCCATATGAAGCCTTCCTCACCCATGGCACGCAGTGCCTGCAGTAACGGTGACCAGTAGTCCTCCACGTTAAGGAGGGCTACTGGTCCCGTATATGGCCCCAATTGTTGCCGTACCAGAACTTCAGATACTTCTTCCAGGGTTCCCATCCCGCCGGGCAAGGCCACGAAGGCATCCGCCAGTTCTTCCATGCGGGTTTTGCGGGCCAGAATATTGTCTGTGAGTTCCAGGCGGCTCAGTCCGGAGTGTGCTAATTCCAAATCCGCGAGGTCACGGGGCATCACCCCAATGACTTCACCACCGGCAGCCAAGCAGGCGGAGGCGGCTTCGCCCATCAGGCCGACGCTGGCCCCGCCGTATACCATGGTGATGCCGCGGTTGGCGAGTTCGGTGCCCAGGGCGGCTGCGGCTTCTGCGTATTCTGGGCGTTCCCCTACGACAGAACCGCAGTACACGGCCACGGCTTTGATGAGTGGGCTCAGTGTGCGCAACATGATGTCATTGGCGTTTTGGGTGACAAATTCATTGCGCGCATACAAGCGGCGGGCTGGGCTTTCCGGTTCAACGCTCACGGATATGCCTTGCCAGCCGTGGGTGCGGCCGTAGTTGATTGCTTGTTTAACGAGCCAGCCGCCGAGGCCTTTACCCCGCCAGGTGGGATCAACGCTGACGACCATTTCTGGTACGGATTCTGCGATGAACCCGCTGGCTTTGATGAAGGCCACCCACATACTGGCCACGGGTTGGTGTTGTTCGTCTTCAAGGATGAGGCCGATATCCCCACGTTGGGGGTCGAAGGTTAGATAGGGTGCGAAGGGAGATTCTGCGGTGACATCTGCTAAAACATACCGGTCAGTGAGCCGATTGAGAATTCTTAAATAAGCCTGTGCCCGCACTGCGGCATCTTCGGCGGTCATGATGCGAACGCTCAGACCATCAACCTCAGGGATATCAAATTTAAAGGTCATGGGAAGTAATTTTAAGCCCTATAGGTATGTAAATACTTAACGAGAACTCGGTTTATAGCAGATAAGGCTGATAAAAACTTGAATTTTATTGCGCGTAATTCACCAAGAGAACATAAGGATAGGTCATATGACTTGCACCTAATAATACGGGTAATATAAAAGCAATACTGGTAAAAGGCATTTTTACCATCCCCCTTGGAGTTTTAACTGCATTTCAGTAATGCTGGTGGCGTTTCGTCCTGGTTCGTGATGATGCGGTCAGAAACTTACATCCCCAGCAAGAATAAAAACCGCATATAGACAAATCAATAGGATCTACAAACCATGACAATGAATCCCCATTATCAGCAGTCAGTACCTGGTGGTGTGCAACTGCTACCGGAGCAATTGCAGCTGTACTATCAAGACGAGCTATCTAATGTCATTGCAGGTAGATTTTCGCAGCAGCTGCGGCCGGTGGATGGCCGCTACCCCATGCAGACACTACGGCAGAAGAATTCCGAAAAAGCCACCAAGTTCATTTTTAAAGGCATTAAATTATTCTTGTGGTTGCCGGGCGTCCTGGGGGCAATCTTAACGCTCGCAGTTATCAAAGGCCTGATGTACGGCCTAGATACGATTTCCCAAGGGCCGCAATTTTGGCAGACCATGGTTATGATTTTCTTGCTCTCTTTCATTCCGGCCGGCATTGGTTTGGGCTTTTACCTCCCCCTGGGCATCTTCTATAAGCTGCGGCCCAGTACCCTTTATATCAATAGCGTGGGGTTTGAAACTAAGCCACCCATTGGTAAAGGGTTTGCGGCCCGGTGGGTGGATGTCGTGGGGTTCCAAGTGGTGTCGTCGAAAGCTGGCGAATTTGTGGGCTTTAATTATCAACCGTATGTGGCTGCCCCGGTTGATACCCGGAAGGCTGCGCAGCAGGACATTCCGTCCCATGGCAAGTTGGAGAGCACCAAAGAATACGACGTGTATGAGCTGACGAATCTGCTCAATGCTTACCAGGTGTTTTATACCGCCATGTAGGAGGCCGCAGCGGGCAGGTTTGTAGAATATAACCATGACCGGATCGCTGCGCATTACTACTTATACTGTTTTTCCGCCCGCGGTGCGTGAAGCTATCCATCACGCGCGGCGGGTTCATGTTTTTACGGGCGCCGGCATGTCGGCGGAGTCGGGGTTGGAGACATACCGGAACGACAAAACTAGTTTGTGGGAGAACGTGGATCCGCAAGCCATGGCCAGCATTGATGCGTGGCATAGGGATCCAGATCCCATGTGGGCGTGGTATTTGTGGCGGGCGCAGGTGGCTCGGCAGGCGACCCCCAATGCGGGGCACCTTGCACTGGCGCAATGGGAACACTTATGCGATGAGATGCTTGTTACCACCCAGAATATTGATGATTTGCATGAACGCGCCGGGTCGCAGAAGGTTGCGCATCTGCATGGCAGCTTGTTTGCTTGGCGGTGTTCTGCCTGTGCTTTGCTTTACGACGAGGTCCAGCTCCCCACGGAGCCGGCCACCCGCCTGACCCCGCCGGCCTGTCCGGAGTGTGGGCAGGCCATTCGGCCTGGCGTCGTGTGGTTCGGGGAGTCATTGCCGGAATGGGAATGGTCGCAGGCAGAGTACTGGATGCGGAGTGCTGACCTGGTGGTTATCGTGGGCACTTCTGGGGTGGTGTATCCGGCTGCGGCATTGCCGGATATTGCGCGTCAGTGCGGGGTTCCGATTGTGGAGATTTCGCCGGCGGCGACGGGTTTGACGCCGGTGGCGTCTGTGAGTTGGGTGACCACCGCGGCCCAGGGGTTGCCGCTATTAGTTGCGGATTTGCGGGCGTCGAAAAGCTAAATATATGACGCAAAACCTTTCCCATTGATATAATTTTGGATGTTTAACTATCTAATTTCTATACATCGTTAGGTACAATAATTTCTATTCGTTCGGGCCGCTGCCGAATAAAATACCGACCAACAGGCGCAAGCTGACATTTGTTACCTCATTACGCCCCAAAATCCCCGCCCCAGCATGCGGTTGACGTGCAACTATTTTTATTCACACAAATCCCAGCGAAGAACTATTTTATAGGTTACATTTATTATTATCTATGTTATTCCGCCATGACGCAACATTAAAAGCGGCAGTTTCCCACCCTAAAACAGGGAATAAACCCCACATTTAGCCCGAATAAAACAAGAAAAACGCCGCGAATCTCACCCAAAAGTGATAGCCCCCACAATGAACAATTAATACATTTTTAATGCCTTTACCTATACATACATTAGACAGGATTGTCTGTTAGAGGCTAAAATTCTTTTCATGTGCCCACAATCTAACTTTGGCGTCTCATCTGTATTCCGCGGCCCCACGACACCGGCGGCCGTGTGTTTACGGATCATTCGTCTAAAGCAGCCGGTAACCCGCACTCATTTATTTGAGCATTCCACCCATTCGCAGCCCACGATCGCCCGGGCTGTCATGGCGTTGATCAATGCCCAATTGGTGCGGGAACGACCCGACAAAATTACGGCTGAAGGACCAGGGCGCCCCAAAATCCCCCTGGAAATGACCCCCACCCCCTGGGTACATGTGGGCGTAGCACTGGGTACGAAATCCACCTACCTGGGCATTTATGGCACCCGGGGGCAATTACTGCGGGAGCAATTTGTAGAAATCACGCCGGCCAAACACCGGATGAATACGTTCATTGCGGAAATCATTCCCCACATCAATGCGATGGTGGCTGCAACGAAGCTGCCGCTGGTCAATATCGGCGTATCCACGTCCGGTGTGGTCAGAGAGCAGAAATTTATCACCGCCCCTAACTTGGGGTGGGAGGGCCAAGACATCGTCACCCCGCTCGAACGGCTTTTCGACGTCCCCATCACTGTGACCAGTGTCATCGAAGCTATCGCCGGCGCCGAGCAGCAAGCCCAAGAGCCACCGCTGCGCCCCACCGCCGACGAAACCCCACACGAACACCGCGGCCTGGTGTTTTATGTGGATGATTCCACTGGCACGGCCATTCACACCATGAATTCCGTGGAGCTCATCAAGGTGGGAAATTACGCCACGCTGGCAGAAGCCGCTGTGGATCTCACGGTGCAAACCAAACCGGACACCGTTGTTTTGGCTGGTTCCGCCTTCGCCAACCCCACTGATGCACATGCGGTGGGGCGGGCGTTGCGGGAATCGCCCGAGTCCAGCGGCGTTGAGGTGCGGGTCATTCCCACGCATATCGATAATGCCCGAGCAGCAGCCCGGGCATTAGCGTTAAATGGTTTGCTCACCGATCCACTCGGATTTACCAAGCAAATAGAATTCAATGGCGGGACTTATTCTATTTGAACCTCGGCCAACGTCAGCGTCTCCGCCAGGGATGCCTGGCGGGCTGCCGTCTGCACATACCGAGCGGCGTGCGGAATGAAGCCAGCGGACTGCTCATCGGAAAGCTGCCGGCGTACCTTAGCGGGCACCCCGGCGGCCAACGATTTCGGCGGGATCTCTTGCCCCTCCAGCACAACCGCGCCGGCAGCAATCAAGGAACCAGCCCCAATCACCGAACGGGACAACAGGTTTGCATTCATCCCCACCAGCACGCCATCGTGTACAGTAGCGCCGTGAACCAGCGCCAAGTGGCCCACGGTGACTTCGTCGCCTAACACGCATGGCGCATCGGCATCGACATGCAACACACTATTGTCTTGAATGTTTGTTCGATTGCCGATGCTGATGCGATTGATGTCACCCCGCAACACGCAACCATAAAACACCGAGGCGTACTCCCCGATCTCCACATCACCAATGATGGTGGCATTGGGGGCAATATATGCCGTTTTATGGATGCGCGGCACCTTACCATCGAAAGGTAAAATTAAGGGGACCATGATTTTTAGTAGTGGTTATTGATGCGACGGTTTGCCTCACGACCAGGGTTAACTGGGGTTTCGTCAGGATAACCGATGGAGGTCACCAATGCCACACCGTGATCCGCGTTGGCTTCCAAGCCCACAGCCTTGAGCACACCAGCTTCATCCCAACCCGTGGTTGGGGAAGAAGCCAAGCCCTCGTTCTGTGCCGCCAACAACGCGAAACCAGCAACCAGCATGGCGTCCTTGATGGCGGTCTCCCGCAAAGTAGCCGCATCCAAGCTATCGAAATACTTTTCGACGTTTGCTGCGCGCTCTGCACCGAGGATGTGCGCCAAATCGGTGGGCTTGCCAGTGCGTGCCACAACCACCAACACCACAGGAGCATCCCGGTGCTGCCGTTGGCCTGATGCCGCGAAGATGGCATCCTTGACTGCCTGGTCCCGCACCACAACCAAATCAGCACGCTGCGCATTAAAAGCGGTGGGGGCCTGCAATGCGAGGTTCACCACGCGATCTAATACCTCGTCGGTGATTTCCTGGTCAGTGTATTTCCGGGTGGCCCGGCGGGATTCAATGGCTTCTTGAACATTAAGAGTCATAAGGTTGATACCTTTCTCGGGTAGGTTGTCATACGATCATCACTATGATCACCGCTGAATTTTACGCAATTTCCGGAATCGGTGATAAGGATAACTATTCATGCATGCTTCTTCTAAAGTGATGAGTGATGATTGATTTCACAAAACCAGCCGATATTGTGGCGCCGCAATTGCTCGGTGCAGCAATAACCCATGGCGATGTGACAATCCGCATCACCGAGGTAGAAGCATATTTGGGTGCGAATGACGCCGCATCCCACACGTTTCGCGGCATGACCAAACGCAATTTAGCCATGTTTGGGCCACCGGCGCGGCTTTACGTCTACCAATCCTACGGCATTCACCTGGCGTGCAATATTGTGTGCGCGCCGGAAGGCAATGGTCAGGGCTGTTTATTGCGCGCTGGTGAAATCATCAACGGCATTCCCCGGGCATTGGACCGGCGTGGCAACATGCCATTTTACCGCCTGGCGCAGGGGCCGGGAAACTTCGGGGCGGCCCTGGGCGCACAGTTGGATCTCAATGGCGAAAGCATCTTCGGTTCCGTGCTGAGTTTCACCGCGCGGGTGGCCGAACCAGAGATTGTTTGCGGCCCCCGCATCGGCATTAGCAAGAATGCTGATGCGCCGTTGCGGTTTTGGATTCCCAACCATCCGACGGTATCGGCCCGGCGCGGCTATCCGCCAAAGGTTGGGGAATAATAATCTACTGCGGGTTGTTAAGAGTAGAATGAATTAAAATATTCGCATTTAAATTATTTTTCCATGCGACTATTGCAAAAATTCAACAGACAGCTTAGTCTGATCTTACTTCACTGTTTCTACTAAGGAGATGTATTGTGGCCGATCCGGCAACCCCGCAACCACGCCGAAGTGGTGTGGCATGGCTGAATAATTTTGGGGTACAGATCACCATTGGGCTCGTTGCTGGGATTGTGTTGGGTATTATTGCCCGCAATCTTCCCAGCACTGAGGATGGTAATTGGTTGAGCACCACCCTATCGTGGTTGGGTAGCACGTATGTGCAGTTGTTGAAGATCATGGTGGCGCCGTTGATTTTTGCGGCAGTAGTCACCTCTATAGCTAATCTGCGGCAGGTGACGAATGCGGCCCGGTTGGCGGTGCAAACGCTCATTTGGTTTGCTATCACGGCGTTTTTGTCGGTGACGTCGGCGATTATCCTGGGGATTCTCATTCAGCCGGGCGTGAACGCGGGTGTGGATGCCAGCGCCGCACAGGAGCCTTCCACCACGGGTTCGTGGCTGGGGTTCATTGATTCAGTTATTCCCAGCAATATATTGGGTTTGGGGGCTAAGCTTAGCGACGACGCCGTCGCCCTGAATTTCAATGCGTTGCAGCTCATTGTGATTTCTTTGGCCATTGGTGTGGCGGCCATCAAGGCGGGGAAGGCTGCGGAGCCGTTTTTGCAGTTCACGGAGTCATTTCTGACGATTATTCAGGTGGTGTTGTGGTGGATTATTCGACTGGCACCGCTGGGTACGGCCGCGTTGTTGGGTAAAGCGGTTTCCACGTATGGGTGGGATGCGTTGGGGTCGCTCGCTAGCTTTGTGATTGCCATTTATGTGGGCTTGGCTGTGGTGATCTTTGGTATTTATCCGGCGTTGTTGGCGTATCACCGGATTCCGATTGTGGGCTTCTTTAAGCGGGTGTGGCCGGTGACGTCGCTGGGTTTTGTCACGCGGTCCTCGATGGGGGTCATGCCGGTGAATCAGCGGGTGGCGGAGCAGTCGATGGGTGTGCCGCGCACGTATGCGTCGTTTGCGTTGCCGTTGGGCGCAACCACCAAGATGGATGGGTGCGCTGCGGTGTTCCCGGCCATTGCGGCGATTTTTGTGGCGAATTTCTATCACGTGGAATTAAATTTCACCCATTATGTGCTGATCGTGCTGGTGTCCGTGTTTGGGTCGGCCGCCACCGCTGGCACGACGGGAGCCACGGTGATGCTGACGCTCACGCTGTCCACGTTGGGCCTGCCGTTGTCGGGCGTGGGGTTGTTGCTGGCCATTGAGCCGATCATTGACATGGGGCGTACTGCGGTGAATGTGACGGGTCAGAATTTGGTGGCGGTGATCGTCGCAAAGCGGGAAGGTATTTTGGATCAGGAGACGTGGGATGCCGCCGAACATGGGCATTCGGCGTTTGATGAGGCCACCGCTCAGGAACCGATTGCGGCTTCCAATTGATCAAGGTAACTGTCGACGCCGTCGGGGATGGATAATGGTGAGGGCTGGGCACTGTAAACGGAAACAGCCTTTACTGTTCCAGAGCTTTTTACCCTAGAAGTTGCATCCCCGTATGGGTTATAGTATTCGTCTGCAAGAACCACTATCTTGTTATCCTTGACCGCCTGAATCTCGCCGAAGTCTGAGTGGTGCCGCAGGTTGCTTACTAGTTTCCGGGGATCCTTTTCCGACCCTTGGGTAGTGATAAAAACATCCAGGTCAGAGAAAACATCTGGATCAGTCAGTGGTATTTCGTCGACATCACCGTAATATTTCTGGATTAGTGTTGGTTTTCCATCCCCACATAATCCTGGAGGAATGATTCTACTGGGGATGGGGACTTGGTCTGCGCGATTACCTCATCGGAATCTCTGGAACTGCCGAACAGAAATTTTTTGCCTCTGAGGCCGGAATGCTTCGCTGCGACATCCTTGAGCTGTTGTATGAGATCGTTGCCTTCGGTTTCTTTGCCCAAGGCTTTGGCTGTTGTTGCGATGGTCTTATCGACGCTTTCTTCCTGCCAAAATACCGTGGGTGCGAATTCGGAGAGCTCGTCGTAAGTATCTTTGCCAATGTCAGTGGACGCTAAAACGAGATCGGGGGCAAGCTGCCACACATGGCTGACGACCATCGAATTATAACCATTGGTCACTAACGATAGATTTGCTACATCCCCACCGAGTTCATCGAGTTTATCTGGAACCTCTGGCTGTAAATCCCCGCCATATTACATCTGTATTGGGGCCACCCCTAACGCCAACGCCGCATATAATGCCTCGTTACCCATGGTGACAACCCGCTCCGAGCGTTTCGTGATGGTGGTTTCGCCAAACTTATGTTCGATGGTTGCCGGCTGGAAATCTCCCTGTTTGGTGATCACTGCACCATTACCAGCTGGCGTCAAGGCGTTTTCAGATGATTGTGAGCACCCCGAAAGCGCCAACGTGATAATGGTGATGAGGGCAATGATTGGTGTGACGCGCATGAGACCCTTCCTTATTGAGATTTTACCCAAAATGTAGCAGAGATCTATGTACTACCGGCAGGATTCATCCGAAAATTATTGCAGTTTATTTGCTACTTTAGTGCGTCGAAAAGCGGGCAGCTAATGACGCCCCCGCGGCACCACCAACGGCGTGCCGGTGATAGGATCAGGGCTAATCTCGCAACTGATACCAAAAACCTCACTCATGTTCTCTTTGGTGATCACCTCGGCGGGCGACCCCGAAGCCACAATCTGCCCAGCACGCATGGCAATCAAATGGTCGCTGTAGCGGGCGGCCAAATTCATGTCATGCAGCACCATGGCGATCGTAGTGCTGTGCTCCTGATTCAAATCCACCAGCACATCCAGCACTTCTAGCTGGTTGGCAATGTCAAGGAAGGTGGTGGGTTCGTCGAGCAGCAGGATGTTGGTTTCCTGCGCGAGCGCCATGGCGATCCACACCCGTTGGCGTTGACCGCCGGAGAGTTCATCCACCGCGCGATCCGACAACTCCGCCGTATTGGTGTTTTCTAGTGCCTGAGCCACCACCTCATAGTCCCGCTGCGTCCAGCGGCCAAACATGCCCTGGTAGGGGTGCCGGCCGCGCCCCACCAGGTCGGACACCACGATGCCATCGGGGGCCACCGGGTTTTGCGGCAGCAGGCCCAGCAGGGTAGCGAATTGTTTGCGGGGATATTCGGCGAGGGGTTTATCGTCGAGGAAGATGTCGCCGGATAGTGGTGGGAGGAGGCGGGGCAGGGACCGCAGGAGTGTGGATTTGCCGCAACCATTGGCACCAATGATGGATGTGATTTTTCCTGGTGGAATGGTTGTGCTGAGGTTCGAAATGATGGTTCGTTCCCCGTAGCCTAAAGTCACCTCGTCGGTGTGTAGCATTAAGTGGTTTGTCATAGTCTTGTTCCTGTACGTTGTGCCCGGGCCAAGAGATAGACCAGGAAGGGTGCGCCCAGCATGCCGGTGATCACGCCAACTGGATAGCGGGTTCCCAGTGCATATTGACCAATGAAGTCAGCGATGAGCACGAGTAGAGCACCAATGAGACCAGCTGCGAAACTCAAGGGTGCGCCGGGGCGGCAGATGCGGGCGGCAATGGGGCCAGACATGAAGGCCACGAAGGAAATGGGGCCGCAGGCAGCGGTGGTGATGGCGATGAGGGCTACCGCACCGAGGATGATTGTGATTCGGGTGACGGTGGTGTTGATGCCTAGGCTGGTGGCAGTATCGTCGCCGAAGCGGAGCATTTCTAGTTTGCGTGTGAACAGCAAAATAATGGGCACGATGATAGTGAAGCTGATCATGAGGGGGATGATGCGATCCCAATGAGTGTCGTTGAGGGAGCCGGTGAGCCATCACATAGCGGTGCCGACGTCCCATTGAGCGGCGCGGGAGAGCACATACGTGACCACACTCATCAGCATGGAGGATATGCCGATGCCGATGAGGATGAATCGGGATCCGGTGAAACCACCTTTGAGAGAGAGTAGGTAGATCAGCAGGGCGTCGCCAAGAGAGCAGCAGAGTGCGAGGATGGATACGGGGGTTTGACTCCAGGACAGCAGCACGATGCCAATGACGCCGCCGGCGCTGGCACCAGCGGAAATACCGATGATGTCGGGGGATGCCAATTGGTTACGGAGCATTGTTTGGAAGCTGACGCCGGCGAGGCCGAAGCTGAAGCCAGCGATGATGGCGAGGAGTGCTCGCGGGAGGCGAAGTTCACCGATGATGTAGTTGGCGTTGGATACACTGACGACGGTTTCGCCACGGAGAACGGTCAAAACCTCATCAAGGTAGTAGAACCGGTCCCCGGCCATGAGGCTGGTGAAGAAACCCGCTAGGAGCAGGAGAATCAAAGTAATGTAGATGATGAGTTGGTGCCGGGTGCGGCGGGCTTTGCCGCGTTTCAGGGTGTCGATGAGGCTCATAGTTCCCGCACTTTCTGTTGGCGGACAATCCAAATGAAGAGGGGCGCCCCAATGACGGGCATGATGACGCCCACGGCTATGTCATTGTGGTCCACGAGAGTTCGCCCAATCGTATCGCAGGCAATGAGGATGAGCGCACCAGCCACTGCGGAAAAGGGCACTAGCCAGCGGTGATCTGCATCCACACAGAATCGACATATGTGGGGAACAATCAAGCCGACAAAGCCGATGGAACCGGCGAGGGCGGTGGCAGCACCACAGAGAATAACGGCCCCCACTGCGGCGATAGCGCGTGCACGCACAACGTTGGTGCCCAAGGAGGTGGCCCCATCGTCACCCAAGGCCAGAGCATTCATGCTGGTGGCAGAGGCCCAACAAATGAGCCCGCCGATGATCAGCAGCGGGGCGCCCAAGCTGAGGCTTTCCCAATCTGCCCCACCGACTTCACCAATCTGCCAGAAGCGGAATTTATCCATCACGTTTTGCCGTGGCAACAGCACAGCGCTGACCATTGAGGATAAGGCCGCACTGGTGGCGGCACCAGCGAGCGCTAACTTCAGTGGGGTGGCACCCCCATGCCCCAATGAGCCCACCGCATAAACAAATGCGGCGGCTACTGCCGAACCAATCACAGCCACCACCATGATGGGAATGGTGCCAGCTAGGTGGAAAAACGCGAGGCCAATCACCACGAAAAGTGAGGCGCCGGCGAGTACCCCGAAGATTCCCGGATCCGCCAGCGGATTCCGGGTCACTGCCTGCATGGTCACCCCAGAGACTGCCAAGGCAGCACCGATGGCACCGGCTAACACTGTTCGGGGAATGCGCTGGGCAGCCACAGCCTGGTCAATGCTTTCCGTGTGGCCAGCCAATGCCTGCCACACGGCATCCCAGCCGATGGTCCGCACCCCCACGGCCAACGATGCCACAACAGCCAGCACTAATAGCCCACCCAGCACGATCAACCAGAAAAGTCGAATGCGAACCGTACGCTGCATAACGAGGAGGTGACGTTATTGGGCGACAGCCTTATCCACCACATCCAAATACTTATTCAAGCCCCACGAGATGGACAGCGGTGATGGATTAGCAACAGCCCCCACGGGATCATTGCTCAAAAGGGCCACTTTGCCTTCCTTAATGGCCTTGATCTGGCCTAATAGGGGGTCTTTTTGCAGTTTGCCCAAGAGTTCTTGGTTGGCCTCTTCTGAGTCTTGGCCGTAGGCAACGATGACGTCCACGTCGTCGAAAAGCTCAGGCTCTTCGGCAGAAACTTGCGCCCAGAAATCGCTGGATTTCTTGGATTCATCTTCCACAACCTTGGGCACACCCATGCCAACGTCATCTTTGAGGAAGCTCACCCGCGGGTCACTCAGCCGGTAGAAACCCAGCTTATTGAAGTCATTCTGCGGACCGAAGGAGCTGAACAGGACTTTCTTGCCCTTCAGATCAGGGTGTTTATCCACTTCAGTCTTGATTTGCTGCTTAAGGTCAGCCAGAAGTTTCTTGCCCTCTGCTTCTTTACCCATAGCTTTAGAATCCACTTCGACCAGTTGTTCGAGACTGGTGCTCCAGGGTTTATCCGGGTAGGCAATGGTAGGAGCAGTCTTAGTCAGCTCTTGATAGTTCTCTTCAGTGATGCCGGAATAGGTAGCCAGAATCAGATCCGGCTGGGCATCAGACACTTGGCTATAGGGAATGGAATCTGTGTCATCAAAGAGCACCGGGGTTGCACCACCCAGTTCCTTCAGTTTTTCCTCGGTCCACGGCATCATGCCGCTACCGGTGGTATCGCTCCATGACACACGGGACATACCCACCGGTACCACACCTAATGCCAGTGCAACATCTTGGCTTCCCCACCCCAAGGTAGCGATGCGGGTTGGTTTGTTCTTGATTGTCGTTTCCCCAAACGCATGTTTAATGGTGATGGGTTCGAATGCACTATTATTGCTTGATCCTGCGTTACTGCTGGAGGTTGACCGAGTGGTCTCCTCAGCTGGACGTGAACATCCGGTGACCACCAGGGTCGCCGCAGTGATAACAGCGGCAATCCGCAAAATTTTCATAGTACCTTTCCTACAGTTGAGGTTAGTCTCACCAAAATCTAACAGACTTGCCGGTAAATGGATAGACCTATTGGTAGCTGATGAACCACGGCGTGGGCTGCACGCCCAGCGTCTGGCGGGGGTCAAACATTGGGGCGTCCTCGTCAATAAAGTTCTTCCAAGCCAGGAAAATCCCAGGTTGCAGGCCTTCCCGCATGCGGTCCCAGGTGGCTAATTTGTCGTGGGCATTGCCGTGCCCGTCCGCGTGAAGCACGAAACATAATTCTGGGTGGTTGATGTCCAATTGCTCCCGGTTCTGAATCATTTGCACTTGGAATTGGTGCATGATCAGCAGTTTCTGCGGGAGTTTCTTGCTGCGGGTAAATTCCGCCAACCAGGCTGATACCTCATTGATTTCCGCTGCGGTGGTATTGCCGACCCGGCCCAGGGGCTTTTCATCTGGTCTAATCTTCCATTCGGGGTCCAGCGCCAACCCGACGTAAGGTAATTCCAATAATTCCTGGTAGCGCTGCGCCTGGCTTAAGAAGCTGGCGTGCCCAGGCTGCAGATCCAGCACAGCAAACCCGCCGGCCTTGCCGATGGCTTCCACATAAGGCCGCAGTTCCTCAACGGTGCTTTCGTTGGAATAGTCGCCGTCCCCACCTGGTAAGGAGGAAGCCACCGTGGCGATCACTTCAAACGCCGGCACAGTGGGCGTGTTCGGGGTGATGGCTTGGTATTGTTTCACCAGTTCATTCACTCGTTTTACGGCTTCCTGGGGTGGCTGATCCCCCATCAACCCCAAGGCTGGCCCTGACGGGTGCCCGTACAGGGCAACAATGCGCCTACCGGGGAATATCAGCCCGGTTTTCGCCCCGGGAACCGGCCCGGCTTGGGCCAAGTCTATCCGCTGATTGAAGGAAGCTTCCGTGCCAAAGTCCGCACCGACGGCATAAAACGCGGCGTCTTTCTTCGCCATGAGGTCCACGCTGGCCCGCGGGTCGCCGGTGGGTAGGAGTTCCACTTTGAACCCGGCGGCCATGGCGGCCAGTACGCTGGGCACATCGGTGTTATTGGTGACCAGCACCACCGTGCCATCCGTGGTGGGTTGGTATCCTTCCAGCACCTGGGCCACCGTCAGCGTATCGGTGCCTTCGACTCGTTCGACTTTGTCGGCACCAAGGCGGGATATTTCACTGTTGATGGCGTCACTGTTGGTGCCGTCGTCGATAAGCAGCGGCGCTTTGAGTTCCTTGGCTTTCTGCACACCCGCGAGGGCGATGCCGCTTGTCGACGCTGGCGCGCTGGGCGCCGGTGCCGGACCGGATGCCGAAGAACCAGACGCTGGAGTGCCAGACGCCGGAGACGTGCTAGAACTTGCTTTCGAAGCAATCACAACGGTGTCGCTCTCGGTGACAAATTCTTGGGAAGCGGTGATACCGGTTTGGTCCACGGCCAATAATTGCGGTTTATTGGGAACTACATCCGGGGCGGAGGCACCTGCAGCTTGTTGCTGGGCGCCGGCATCGTCTGGTTTATTGCTCGCACAGGCGCTCACGCTTGCAGCCATACATGCAGCGAAAATAACACAGGTGATGGGGTGTTTCATGGTTTGTCCTTATCGCAATGGGACTATCGGAAGGGAACTTCGGCAACAGTGCGGCGTAATTTTCTGGTGCGTAACCGGTGTGGTGACTCCGCCAGGGTTTCAACCGCCCGCACCGCGCACATCACATGCGCCTCCTTCGAGGAGGAATAGAACGCTTGTGCGGCTGCTGGGAGTTTTGGCACCGCATGCAGCGGTAGGTCTGACACACTCAAGAGGGTTCCGTAGGGAATGCGGTACCGGTATCCGTTGGCGGCCAGGGTGGCCGATTCCATGTCGCACGCAATGGCGGTGGAACACCGCAGCCACTCCCACAGTGCTTTGGGGGTGTGCCATTCCCAGTTGCGGTCATCGGTGGAAATCACGGTGCCAGTGCGCATCAGCGACAGATCAGCGCCGTAGACTTCCGCCACGCCTGCCTCCAGGGCGCGTTGCACTTCTGGCACCGCCGGAATGGGCAGGTTGGTGGGGATATGTGTGTCCAGCAAATGATCACTGCGTTGATATGCATTGCCTAAAATCAAATCCCCCATGCGCATGCGGCCGTCCAGGCCGGCACAGTGGCCGATCATCACCCACAGGTCGGGGCGCAAGACCGCGAGGCAATCGGTGATGGTTTTTGCGTTGGAGGGTCCCACGCCGATGTTGATCATGGTGATGCCGTAATTCCCGGGCGCCACCAGGTCGTACCTGGGCATTTGATAGCGGGAATCAGCCACGAGACTATCTAATTCCACGTGGGCGGCGTCCTCGGCGGTGATGGTGTGGCCGTCGGCAAGCACGATGCTGGTGTACCGGCTGGTTGTTTGCAGTTCCGCTAAGCCGTAGCGCAGGAATTCGCGGGTGTGCATCCCGTAATTGGTAAAGAGGATATATTTTTGCACGGATTCGACGGGAGTGCCGGTGTAATGTTCGATGCGTTCGCAGGCAATATCAAAGCGTTGCGGCGCGAAATGAAACAGGGGTTTTTCGGCGCCGTGGAAGGCATCCCAGTCGCCGTCAATGATGCCGTCGTCGACGTCGTCAAGGCTGGGGCGGGGAATGTACGGCGAGCGTTTGGCACCCACGGCGCCGGCGAGGCCGTCGATAAATTCCGGTGGGATGCGCACATCGGAATCAGTGACGGAAATGGTGCAATCATAATTGCGCGCCAGGCGTTCCAACTGCTCCACCAGGTAGGATTCCATGAGCTCGGGCTTGCTGATGCAGGTGGAGTAGGTGCCGGCTTCTTCCACGTAGCCGAAGGGTTCGGTGCGGTCGACGGGATGCCAACTATTAATGTCAACGGTGAGTTTTGGGTAGTTGACTTGCATGTATTGTTTCGGCTCGAAGATAGCGGTGTGGGCGATGTCCGTCACGGCGGCGTACCGTTCTTTGAGCTTTTCGACGGCCGCCGCTGGTGTTAGTCCACTCACAAAATCAACTCCTTCCCTGTATCCTTATGATGCTACTAGGGCAGGGAGGCAATTGGGGGCACTACTTGCTCAGTTTGAGCAAAAATTCGATGACACCGGCATCTGCAACGGTGACGAAACCCAGTTTTGGGGGATCTATATCAAAATCTTGCCAAGTTACTTGCACACTACCTGTCACCACTGGGTTGGTTTCTGTACCAGTGATATTCATGTCAGCGACCACAGGAAGGGTGACGTTGTTGATGGTGAGGTCACCCGGAACAGCAATTTTGCTGGGATCTGCCATTTTCACGGGTTGGGCGATGGTGAAAGTGGCCGTGGGGCACGCGGCTACATCAATGATCTTGGTGCGAAAGTATTTATCGCGCTGTTCGGAATCGCTCGTGATGCCGGCTAGGTCTACCTCCACGGTGGCGGCGGTGAGTTCGTTATTGGTCACGGTGGCGCTGCCGGTGACGCGGTCGGTGCGGCCAGTTGCGGTAACGTTCTGCCGGCCATCTTTGAAGATGATATCCCCGTTGACGGCATGCACATGGTAACCGGCATAGCTGTCGGGGCCGATTGTCCACGTGCCCTGGATGGCATCAATACTAACGGTTGGAGTATCCGGGTCCGGCTTTTTCGCAATGACCACCATGAGGACAATGGTGATGAGCGCCATGGTGGCAGCACCGCCGATAACCCACTTGTGCATGGGGTTCCTCCTTAGAAGATATGCGGAGTTTTCGGCGCGCACCTAGTTATGTAGCAGCAGAAAACCCCTTCCCTCAGATACGATGCTACTGCGGGAAGGGGCTGGGTAGAGATATTATTTGCTGAGCTTCAGCTTGAATTCAATGCTGCCGGTTTCTTCCACGGACACGAAGCCCATGTTCGGTGGCTCAACATCGAAATCACGCCAGGTGACGTCAACGGTGCCGGCTGCTTCTAGGCCGTCGCCCACCTTAGCAACGGTGATCTTGGCGGTCACTGGCACGGTCTTGCCCTTGATGGTCATTTCGCCCGGAACTTCCACGGCGCCGGTGCCGGCGACTTTCACGGGGCTCGTGACGGTGAAGGTGGCTTTGGGGTTGGTGGCTACATCAATGGCGCGGTTGGCAAAGTAGCCGTCGCGGCGGTCGGAGTCGGTTTTCACGCTGGCCATGTCCACTTCGATGTTGGCTGCGGTGAGTTCCTTATCCTTGACGGTGACGGTGCCGGTGACCTGATCAGTGCGGCCCGTGACGGAGATCTGTTGATCATTGAGCACTTCCCCCACTCGGTAGCCGGCGAAGGTGTCGCCACCGCCTACCTTCCAGTCGCCATCTATATCGGCATCAGCATTGGCGGTTTCACTGCCGGCGCTCACGGTGGGAGGGGCAGCATCGCTGGATGCGTTGGATGCGTAAATCTTGGTGCCGACGATCCAGCCGACAACGATGAGAACAACGGCGACTGCTGCGCCAATGAGCCATTTTTTCATGTATTTTCTCCTTTTGAGCTGAAGATATGGCTGTTATTAGTGAATATCAAGTTATATATTACCCAAAATTGTGGACATGTCTACAATCTGGACATAATTTCCCGAAAAGCAGAGCTCAAGTCCGTGCGCCATAAAATGTCCACACGATCATCTGCCCGCCCCGGGCCACCATTAATAACCGTCACCAATTTGCCCTGTTTTTTTCATATCGAGCACAATGCGCATCCCGCTCATAACAGCCAATGATTAACCCACAACCAAGAGCGAATCTGCCTGGTCAACCATGGATTTCACCTGCTGTTTGCGCGGCGCAGGCACCGGTTCCCCGAAATATACCACGTCGGGCTTCATAAGAGTAGAGCCGCAGCTGCCACATCCCACCAGGCGAAATCCGGCAATTACCGCATCCGATAGATTCACGTCACCATCAGGATTTACTTCGGTTTTATCCAAGCGAATTGTCGCGGCAAACCCCGGATTTTCCCCATCCATCCGGGCATCAAACTGCCGGCGATCCTCCCGGACCCCACATGCCAAACACACCACGGTATCCAAATTTCCGTGCAGGGCAACCACGTTTTTACTACCAGCCGCTTGGTGCAAGCCATCCACGTTCTGAGTGATCACACCAGTAATCGCCCCGGTGTGCTCCAACTGCGCTAGGCACTCATGCACATAGTTCGGTTGCACGTCATCAATATACCGCCACCCAAAGAAGGATCGCGCCCAATAACGTCGTAAAGCATGCTCATCGTGCAGGAATTCCTGGTACGTCATGGGACGATACCGGCTTAGAGAGCCGCGCGGGCCGCGATAATCCGGAATGCCGGAGTCCGTCGACACGCCGGCCCCGCTGACCACCAAAACATTTCTGGCACGCAATTGCGCGCTGATCGCGGCCAGGGCGTGGGCGGGTTCGGTGGGCGTGGCGGTTTCAGTAACGATGCGCCGAATGGAACGCAGCGCAGATTCATGGGCGTCAAACACAATCAAAAATCATAGCGAATAGACCGAACTGTCTAGCAATGCTAGACTGCCCAGTACGACAAAACTGAACCTCCGAAAAATAGCCGGTGTCCTGCTCACATTAAGCATCGGACTCACCGGCTGCACCCAAGCCGCCAACAACCCCGACGACTCCAAATCCATCAAAGTTGGCACCTCCCCAGGGCCCTATAGCGAACTCTTCAAACAAGGCGTAGACCCCATCCTGAAAAACAAAGGCTACACACTCGAATACACAAACTTCTCCGACCTCAAACAAGCCGACGTCGCCCTCAACGAAGGCAGCATCGACCTCAACGTCGACCAACACAGCGCCTACATCAAAGTCTTCAACAAAGAGAAAAGCGGCAACCTAGCAGCCATCACCGAAATCCCCACCGTGCCAGCGGGTCTCTACTCCTCCCGACATGCCTCCCTCGACGACGTCGCCGACGGCCAAAAAATAGGCATCCCCCAAGACGCCTCCAACCAATCCCGCGCCTACAACATCCTCGCCAGCGCCGGCTGGATCCCCCTCAAAGCCGACGCCGACCCGGCGCTACTCACCGAGAACGACATCGAATCCAACCCCCACAACCTTGAAATCAAACCCATGGAATCAGCCACCATCCCCCGGTCCTTGCAGGACTTAGACTGGGCGGTCATTCCGGGCTCTATATCCTATAGCTCCAAGGTGGATTCCAAACTACAGCTCTTCCAGGAAACCCTCCGGCCGGAATTAATCCTGGTGGCCACCACCACGGAAGACAAAGTAAATTCCGACTGGGCCAAGGCAGTCAAGGAGGCCTACACCTCGCAAGAATTTAAGGATTACATGGCTCAGCACAACGAGAATAACTACTGGTTCGTCCCATAATGTCTTCCCACAATGCAGTTTCATTCACCCAGGTGACCAAGGTATTTAAGGATTTCACGGCGCTTGATGGCATCACGTTCACCGTGCCCACGGGCAGTATCTTCGGGGTGGTGGGAACATCAGGGGCTGGTAAATCCACTCTCATCCGCACTGTTAATGGTTTGGAAACCCCGAGTGCCGGTGACGTGACCGTGCTGGGCACCCCCTTGGCAGAAGCTAACCTGCGGGAGTTGCGGCGCAGGGTGTCCATGGTGTTTCAGCAATACAATCTGCTTTCTTCGAAAACTGTTGCGGAGAATGTGGCCATTCCGTTGGTGCTCGCGCATGTGCCCAAAGAAGAAATTCAAGAGCGCGTGCAGCAGGTGCTGGATCTGGTGGGGTTGACTGATCGCGCGGATCATCATCCGGGGCAATTGTCCGGCGGGCAGCAGCAACGGGTTGCCATCGCCCGGGCGTTGATCACCAATCCACAATTATTGCTGTGTGATGAGCCAACCAGTGCGTTGGATCCGATCACCACGAAGCAGATTTTGGATTTGTTGGTGGAGATTAATGCCAGGTTAGCGGTCACGATTCTCATCATCACGCACCAGATGGATGTGATTGCGACGATTGCGGATCATGTGGCGGTTTTGGAAAACGGCAAACTCATCGAACACGGGCCCGTCGAACAAATATTCGCCCAGCCGAAGCAGCGGTTAACGCGCGACTTTGTGGCCACCGTGGTGCCGCAGCAACTGCCCGACACGTTGGTGCGTGAAGTGCAGGCACGCACATGGGGCACGGTGCTGCGCATCGTCTACACGGATGCCACTGGCAGGGACATCATTTCGCGGCTGCACTCCGACTTCGGAATTACCGCAGAACTGCTGCATGCTGTGGATACGGCCCTGCGGCACGCATCGGTGGGGATTCTCGTCCTCGGGTTCACCGCTCCCCCATCAGACACCAAGCAAGCCATAGCGTGGCTCAAATCCCTAGACAATCTAACAATAGAGGTTGTGTCATGAATCAGCTGCTCGAAACCAGCGTGACTTTTGATCAATACACCGAAGCCTTCGGCGAAACCATCTACATGGTGTCCATCTCCCTGCTCATCGGGGCATTATTGGGGATCCCACTGGCGGTGGTGTTGGTGCTCACCCGGCCGGGCGGCCTCAAACCCATCCCGTGGCTCTACACCATCCTCAATATTATTGTGAATATTATTCGGTCTATTCCGTTCATTATTCTCCTAGTCGCCATCGTGCCCCTGACCCGGTTGATCTCTGGCACCTCCATCGGCACCACCGCCGCCCTCGTACCCTTGACGATCTACATCGCCCCGTACATCTCCCGGCTGATCGAAGCCTCCCTACTGGAGGTGCGGTCCGGCATTCTAGAGGCCGCAGATTCCATGGGTGCTACGCTGTGGCAAACCATCCAGATTTTCATGCTGCCTGAGGCGAAAAGCTCCATCATTTTGGCGCTCACAACCGCCACGATTGGGCTCATCGGGGCCACGGCCATGGCCGGCACCATTGGTGGCGGTGGCGTGGGCGACTTGGCGGTTTCCTACGGCTACCAGCAGTTTGACGCTCCCGCCATTGTGATCACTGTGCTCATTTTGGTCATCGTGGTGCAAGGTATCCAGTCGATCGGTAATTTGTTAGCGCGCCGCACTCGCTTCCACTGACATGCTAGCTTTTCGACGGTCGGGCTTCCGCCTCGAAGAAGGTCGGGCTTCCGCCTCGGTATGACGTCGAAAAGCAAAAAAGCTAGCGCTGCTCTAAATACACCGAATCAACGACGCCATGGCGGGAGCATCGCACATCCCACCCGTCGGGACGCACCTGCACCACCATGCGCCGCCCGCATAGCTGACAATAGCGGGGCGCTTCCAGGCCAGCGCGCGCAGATGGGGAGAGCTTAATTTCTACACCTGCCGCAATTTCTTGGCCCGTATTGGGGTGGAAAAGTGGTGCGTCACCGGCGAGCAAGGCCTCAAGGAGATCCGTGTTAGCTGCTGGTTTAGACACTGGTGGTCAACACTTTCAGCGGAATACTCAACTTATTAAGCATGTCGATATCTTTCTCCATGGGGCGGCCCAACGTGGTCAAGTAATTGCCCACGATAACTGCGTTAATACCACCGAGCAAGCCCTGTTCCGTGCCTAAATCACCCAGGGTTAATTCCCGGCCACCAGCGAACCGCAAAATGGTTTTTGGCAACGCCAACCGGAACGCCCCAATGGCCCGCAGGGC
This sequence comes from Corynebacterium sp., assembly GCA_030527885.1. Lineage (GTDB taxonomy): Bacteria > Actinomycetota > Actinomycetes > Mycobacteriales > Mycobacteriaceae > Corynebacterium. The sequence continues at coordinate 88,642 of JAUMZY010000002.1, read as the reverse complement.
ATCGGCGGTCTCCATGACCTCTTTATCCGCAAACGGCGTACCCGGGCGCGGATCCAGGAAGTTCATGGGCACCTCGGTGGGGTTTAATTCCGCCAGGTCGCAGGCAAATTCCGCCCGCTGCTCCAAGCTTTCCCCCATGCCCAGGATGCCACCTGAGCAGACCTCCAGGCCAGCTTCGCCAACCATGCGCAGAGTGTCACGCCGGGATTCCCAGCTGTGGGTGGTGACCACGTTGGGGAAGAACGAGCGGGCGGTTTCCAGGTTGTGGTTGTAGCGGTGGACGCCGGCTGCCTTGAGGCGGTCTACTTGTTCCTGCGTGAGGATGCCGACGGAGGCGGCAACTTCGATTTCTACCTCGGCTTTAATGGCGGCGACGGCTTGTCCCAATTGCGACATGAGGCGTTCGTCTGGGCCTTTGACGGCCGCCACGATGCAGAATTCGGTGGCCCCGGATTTTTGGGTTTGTTTTGCTGCTTCTACCAGGCCGGTGATGTCGAGCCAGGCAGAGCGCACGGGTGATTGGAATAAGCCGGATTGGGAGCAAAAGTGGCAGTCTTCTGGGCAGCCGCCGGTTTTCAGCGAGATGATGCCTTCAACTTCTACTTCTTCACCGCACCATTTGAGGCGCACTTGGTGTGCGAGCTCGAGGAGTTCTTGAATGCGTGATTCATCGAGCTGTAAGACCTGTAAAACCTCTTGTTTGTTGAGGCCGTTGCCTTCTGCCAGCACTTTGGTGCGGGCGTGTTCCAGGATGTCAGTGGGGGTCGACATAGGTGAGTCTCCTACGTAATTAATCAGTGTTCAAGAAATTGTACTGAACACTGATCAATTATGTGTCGTTTTCGGTAAAACGGATGAATCTAATCACCCCCAAATGTGCAAGATTGTGCTATCAATGGGGAATATGGATTTCGCGGCTTTCTCAGCAACCACGCTTTATAACGACACCCTGACGCTGTTACAAGAATTAGTACAAAATGCCTGCGTCAACGATTCCAGCCCAGAAAGCGGCCACGAAGTCCACAACGCCGACACGCTAGAAACATTCTTCGCTGGTGTCGATGTAGATATTCAACGCTTCGAACCCGCACCCGGCCGCGTATCGCTGGTCGTCACAGCCCCGGGAACCGACCCCACCGCCGAGCCCCTCACCTTCATGGGGCACATCGACGTGGTGCCGGTAGACGAACCCCGCTGGACCAAACCACCCTTCGGCGGCGTCATCGAAGACGGCAAAATCTACGGCCGCGGCACCGTTGACATGCTCTTCATCACCGCCGCCATGGCCGCAACCACCCGGGAGGTGGTACGCGCCGGCGGCGGCGCCGGCACAGTGCATTTCGTGGCGCTTGCCGACGAAGAAGCCCGCGGCGGCCTGGGCGCCAGATGGCTCTCCGAAAACCACCCAGAAGCCTTCTCCTGGGCCAACTGCGTCAGCGAAACCGGCGGCGCTCACATCCACGGCCATGATAGTTCTGACTCCGTGGTCATCTACGTCGGAGAAAAAGGCGCAGCACAGCGCCGCATTCACGTGCACGCCGAACCGGGCCACGCCTCCACGCCCTACAACAAAGAATCCGCCATCGTAAAAATTGGTGAGGTGGCCCGGCGCATCGCCGCCATCCAACCCGAAGTCATCGACTCCGACACCTGGCAGCAATTCATTGCGGCATTCCACTTCGACCCGGACACCGCCGCCTTGGTGGAACAGGGCAAAGGTTACGAACACTTGGGCGACTTGGCAGCCTATGGGGATGCGGTCTCCCACTTGAGCATTGCCCAAACCGTCCTGCGCGCCGGGCAGACCATCAACGTGTTGCCCTCACACGCCTGGTTGGACCTGGATATTCGGAACCTGCCGGGCCAAAGCCAGGATTATGTTGATGAGATACTCACCGCCGCACTGGGGGATCTGGATTACACCATCGAACGCATGATCAGTGAGGATGCCAGCATCTCCCCCACTGATCACCCGCTATATCAGGCGTTGAGCCGCACGCTGACCGAGTTCTTCCCGAATTCGCAGATAGTGCCAGTGATTGCCTCCGGTGGATCTGACCTGCGGTTTGCCCGGTGGCTGGGTGGGGCGGGCTATGGCTTTGCCGTGCACGCCCAGGAACGCACATTGGGAGCGGCCCATCGGCAGTTACACAGCCATGATGAACACCTGCATTTGGTGGATCTGGCGTTGACCTTGCAGGGATACCTCAAGCTCACGGCTGATTTCAGTGGTGTGGATTTGCCCATTACCGGCTAAAGACCAGCGGTGATTCGGACTGTTCCGCCTCATGATCCGGCCCTAGGGGGATGCCGTTGCAGTCTTTAAAGAGCGATGTAGCAATCAGCCCGGCCACGGCCATGGCCGTGAGGTAGTACGTCACCGAGGTGGTGGAACCGGTTTTTTCAATGAGCCACGCCGCAATCATGGGGGTGAAGGCACCGCCGAGAATCGCCCCCAAAGCATAAGATATCGACACCCCAGAAAACCGCATGGAGGCCGGAAACAGCTCAGCATAAAACGCCGATTGCTGCCCATAGGTGAAGCCCAACCCCACGGTGAGCAGCGCCAACGCGAGGAACAGGCTTCCCACCGAACCGGTGTTAACCAGGGGGAATAATATCCAAATGCCAATGATCTGGGCGCTAAAGCCCAGAATGTAGGTCATGCGGTGGCCGATTTTATCGGACACCACACCGACCAGCAGGGTAAACACCAGCCAGGTTGCCGCGGACCCAGCCACCGCCCACAGCACCGGGCCGCGCTCTAACCCAATGTTGCTGGTGGCGTATTTCTGAATGAACCCGCCGGCAGTCATGTAGCCGGAAGCCCCATTACCAGCGAAAACAATAGCGTCCAGCAGCACCACCGGGAAGCTGGTTTTCAGCACTGTGCCAACGGGATTGCTGGCCACTTCTTTCCGCTCGGAGATTTCTGCAAAAACGGGAGATTCCGCCACCCGGTGGCGAATGTATTGGCCCACGAAAATCAGAATGAAACTCAGCAGGAAGGGCACCCGCCACCCCCATTCCAAGAATTTCTCGCCCGGCGCTATAAACGCCATGATGGCAAGAACACCCGACGACATGAGCAGCCCGATGGGCACCCCAATTTGTGGGAAGGATCCGAAAAGGCCCCGGCGGTTGTGTGGCGCATGTTCTACGGTCATGAGGACCGCCCCGCCCCATTCACCACCAGCGGAAATTCCCTGGATGATCCGCAACACAATGAGCAGCAGGGGGGCTATAATTCCGGCAGTAGCGTAAGTGGGTAGCACCCCAATCAAGGTGGTAGCTACCCCCCATGCCCACGAGCGTGATCATAAGCACTTTACGACGCCCGATGCGGTCACCGAAATGACCTGCTAGGAATGCCCCCAAAGGGCGGAAGAGGAAGGATAATCCGACAGTCAAGAAAGATAGGAGCGTGGCGACGGTTGGCTCACTGGTAGCGAAGAAAATTTGGTTAAAGACCAGGCCAGCGGCTGCAGCGTAGAGGAAAAATCATACCACTCAATAGCGGTTCCAATGATTGTGGCGGCCGCCACCCGGGTTTCTTCCCGCCTATTGGTGGTACTCATATGCTCGAAACTCCTTTAATAAAAACGAGGTGCTCTAAAGATAGTACAGGTTAATTGGATTCAGAGCCGATGAGAAAATATAGATGACTGTGCAAGGAGCAGCCGGGGTTGAAATCGTGGTGACAGTTTGGGCAGTGTGAACTGATGTGATACATGTTGTAGTCCATGAAAAAACCACAATTGCCGCATAAGATTGCCTCTTCATCAAGGGGCATGCGGCCAAATGGATGATTGGTGCATTCCGCATGACACTTATAACAAGCCCAATATTGATTGCAGGTCGCGCACTTATTTGCGACGATATCGCGGTCGCTACAGTAGTGTGCGCACCGCCCTTGGGGGTCGACGTTAATCCCGGCGATGGTGGTCATGGTTGTTGATGGTAGCGTCGAAAAGCATAAAACCTCACACCGAAAAGTGTGAGGTATTTATTACTGTGCCCAGGGGGGGACTTGAACCCCCACGTCCTTGCGAACACTGGCACCTGAAGCCAGCGCGTCTGCCAATTCCGCCACCTGGGCTTGCATAAAGCATGGTGCTTTGCGACGTGAATAACATAGCATGAATTCAGGGATAAAAGTCAAATCACCTGCTTAGCTAAAAAATCTTGATATCCCGCCCCTAAATTGAAGTAGGCCACCGGGAACAAAAAACCTATACTAGGAGAATCAAGTGTCAGATATTTCGTTAAGAGTAATATAAAAGGAGGCAAAGCCACAGTGTCTTTTATGGGCAAAATCGCAAAACTCGACAGTGCCATGCAACGTGGCCTAGACAATAGCTTTGCCTATGTCTTTGGTGGTCGAGTAGTACCCGCAGAGATAGAAGAATTGCTCAAACAAGAAGCCGAAGATAACCTCGTACGAACATACGAAGGCACAACTGAAGCACCCAATGTGTTTGCCGTTCGGATTGGACCTAAAGACTTTGCAAATTTGTCTGCGGAGCATCCCAATTTGGGCACCGATTTCGCAGACCAGTTAACCCGCTACTTCCGTAATAATGGTTGGATAACACCAGGTCCAGTGATTGTGACTATCCAATGTGATGAGTCCCTGCGTACGGGGCAAAGACGGGCAGACAGCTCCGTGAGCCATACCCCAGAATACGGTAGCGGATTTTTAGGTTTGGATGATTTTCATGATAACTATTCGAACACACCAAACAAACCATGGGCGGAGTCTGATCAGCAATACAGTGAGTCACCGTATACTCCTAATAATTTTGAAAGTGAGCCAGAAGTGAGTAGCAACCCCATCACTGAGCAAATGAATGCGCAGCCCCCGGCGCCCCAACCTAGGCCAACCTCTGCGGTTAGTTTGCTCCTCCAGGATGGTTCTTCCCGTACCTACTACGTTAATGAAGGTTCCAATATCATCGGCCGGGGCAATGATGTTGATTTCCGACTGCCAGACACGGGGGTGTCTAGGAAACACGCAGAAATCATTTGGAATGGGCAAGATGCCATCCTGGTCGATTTACAATCAACCAATGGCACAACTGTCAACGACACTCCGATTGAAAACTGGTTACTGGCCGATGGTGATGTAATCACCGTGGGTCATTCCCACATCGAAGTTCGTATCATTAACTAAAGGAGCTTTAGCTTTCATGGATTCCGTTATCCTGTTTGGGCTGCGCATAGGGCTACTTGTGCTCCTATGGCTGTTCATTCTCTTTGCTCTAAATCTCATGCGCAAAGATGTAAAGCTCACCGCGGCAGCCCCCAATCGGGGGTCTGGCAGTGGGGGTGGCGGTGGCGCCGCACCAGTGGCGCCTGCCGCACACCACGGTGGCGCGCCCCAACAGATGACAATCGTGGATGGCCCCATGACCGGTTCCCGCATGGATTTGGGTAATCTCACAGAAATAACCATTGGTCGCGCCCCGGACTGTGATTTTTTGGTCTCTGATGACTTTGCTTCTGGTCGGCATGCACGCTTGATTAAACGCGATTCCGTCTGGTTTGTTGAAGATTTAGACTCCCGTAATGGCACCTTTGTGCATGGAGAAAAAATAGAAGGCCCAGTTCGGGTCACAAGCGGTTCTGACATTAAAATCGGCCGCACCACTGTGAGGTTGGTTGCCTAGATGAAACTGAATTATGCCATTGGCTCAGACCGGGGCCTGGTGCGCGGAAATAATGAGGACTCAGCTTATGCTGGGCCGCATTTGCTTATACTTGCCGACGGCATGGGTGGCCATGCCGCTGGTGAGGTGGCATCCCAGCTCATGATCGAACATGTGTCCAAATTGGATACCGATCCAGGCGACGATGACATGCAGACCATGCTGGCCGCCGCCGCAGCTAAAGCCAACCAGGCTATAGCCCGTGGTATAAAAGAATCCCCCGAAACTGATGGCATGGGCACCACCTTAACCACGCTGCTGTTCAACGGTTCGGAGTTTGGGGTGTGCCACGTCGGGGATTCCCGGGGGTACCGAATGCGCGATGGCATTCTGGATCGCATCACTGTCGACGACACCTATGTGCAATCGCTGGTGGAGCGGGGCGAATTAGACCCCGAGGACGTCTCCACGCACCCCCAACGGTCCATGATTCTCAAGGCATATAACGGGCGGGCTGTCGAACCCACGTTAAGCACGTTGGATGCCCAGCCGGGCGACCGCGTGATGTTGTGTTCCGATGGGCTCAGCGACCCCGTCACGTCCACCACGATCGAAGCCACCTTGAGCGAAGGCACCCCCGAGGAAGCGGTGACGCGACTTATAGAATTAGCGTTGCGCTCCGGTGGGCCCGATAACGTCACGGTCATTGTCGCCGACGTGGTTGATGATGATTTCGACGATAATAAACTACCCCCAGAGCCGCTGATTGCCGGCGCCCCCAATGGGGATATCAAAGACGATCCCCGCCCCAATACCGCAGCTGGGCGGGCCGCCATTGCGATTTCTAAGAGCAGCCGCGAATCCGCCACCAAGGCCCCCGCAGAGGCAGCGGCAGCTGAAGAAGCCGCCGAGGATGCCGCCGACACCGACGACGAAGATCCCCCCGCAAAAAAACGCAAAAAACAAAAGAAGCAAAAGAAACAGAAAAAAGCCAAGGAAGCCCAAGACCCCGCGGAGCCGAAGAAAAAGCGTCGGGGTTTCATCTGGATTTTTGTGCTGATAGTGCTGGTGACAGCCTTGGGTACAGTTTTTGTCTTCACCGATCGGGCCATGAAAGACCGTTATTTCATCACGGTGAACGCCAACGACAAAATCATGATTAATCAGGGCGTAAACTCCGATGTGCTGGGTAGTTTGTGGAATACGCCCTACCAGGAGGCTTGCCTCAATGCGAACGACAATCTCACCACCATTCAGGTGGGAGCTATTGAATCCTGCCACCGGTTTGGTTTAAATGATTTAAAGGAAACCGCTCGCGGTTCCATTTCTTCGCTTCCGGGTGGTGGCTACAGTGATGTGCTGCAACAACTGCATCGACTTGCGGCAGAAGCACTCCCCGTATGTGTGATACGCAAGAGTGAAACCCCGACGAGCGCTCCCCCACCCCCACCAGCGTCGAGTGAAGCGCCGCAACCCGAGAACACCCCACCGGGGGAGGAACCACCATCATCGGAACCCGTTCCTACCCCTACCCAAACTTCACAACAAGCAGTAGACGATGGCAATCTCAATACTCCAGGAGTAACCTGCCGGGAGGTGAATTAGTGTGAATATTTTCAGCCGAGTGTTAGGCCGAAAGACTGAATTTGCGCTGCTCATTGCCGCCACAGTCATCATTGCTGTCGTCATGCTGAACCTGTATCTCGCCCAAGGCATTGAGCTAAATGCTGACATTGGCTGGGTCATCGGGGGCTTCATTGGGGTGTTCACCATTGCGCACCTGATCTTGTGCTTCCTGGCGCCCCAGGCTGATCAGATCATGCTGCCGGTGGCAGCGCTGGTTAATGGGTTGGGCCTGGCCATGATTCACCGCCTTGACTTGGCAGATGACACCCACCTGGTGGCCCGGCAGGTCATGTGGATGGTAGTGGGCATCGCCCTGATGCTTGCCGTGTTGGTGTTTTTGCGGGATCACCGCAGTTTGCAGCGGTATTCCTTTGTGCTGGGTGCCATTGGGTTGTTCCTGTTAGCCATGCCCCTGTGGTGGCCGTTCAAACCCGCCATTGCTGATGCCAAAATTTGGGTGTCAATCGGGGGGATTTCGTTACAGCCAGGTGAGTTTTCCAAGATTTTATTATTGCTGTTTTTCGCCCAATTATTGGTGACAAAACGAACGCTCTTTAATCTGGCGGGCCGACGCTTTTTAGGGTTGGAATTCCCCCGATTACGCGACCTAGCCCCCATTCTTGGGGTGTGGGGAATTGCGATTTTAATCATGGCTGGCGAAAACGACTTCGGGCCAGCATTATTGCTGTTTAGCACCGTGTTGGGGATGCTTTACTTATCGACGAACCGGGTTTCCTGGCTGCTCATCGGCGTCATTCTGGTTGGGGTAGGCGGCACTGCGGTTTATCACCTTTCCAGTAAAATTCAAGATCGGTTCTCAAATTTCCTCGATCCCGTCGGCAATTACGACAGCACCGGATATCAGCTCTCCCAGGCGTTATTCGGAATGTCGAGTGGTGGTGTCACTGGTTCTGGCTTTGGCCAGGGCTTTCCGTACATCGTGCCGGTGGCAGAATCTGACTTTATTTTGGCAGCCATTGGTGAAGAATTAGGACTCATTGGATTAGCAGCGATATTGATTCTATTTACGATCTTTATTAGCCGGGGTATGAATACCGCGTTAAAGGCCAAAGATGCCTATGGCAAACTCTTGGCCTCTGGGTTGTCGTTGACGTTGGCAGTCCAGATCTTTGTGGTGACCGCTGGTATTTCCGCGCTCATGCCCATGACTGGTTTGACCACGCCGTTTATGTCCCAAGGTGGGTCGTCGTTGATGGCTAATTATATTTTGTTGGGGATTATTTTGCGCATTTCTGATGCCTCCCGCGCTGGTTCCATGGCACAACAGGCGGTGAAGCGATGAATATGAATAAACCCATCCGAAACACCATGTTTTTTGCATTGATCATGGTGATTGTTTTGATGGTCAATTTAAGCATTGTGCAGGTTTTCAAAGAAGACGAATACGCCAATAATGCCCTCAACCGGCGCACCTTTATCAAGGCTAAATCGCAACCTCGCGGCCAGATTTCCGCCGGCGGCATCGTCTTGGCTGAATCAAAACAGGAGGGGGAAAACGGGTTTTATTACCGCCAATACCCCAATAACGCTGAACAATTCGGGGCGATCGAAGGCTACCTATCGGATGTGTACGGTGCCGCTGGCATCGAATCCTCCTACAACGAGATACTCAGCGGGAATGCTAATTCCCCAAAGATCTGGTGGAAACGCCTAGTCTCGCAGGAAAAAGTCGTGGGGAATGTGGAATTAACCCTCATCCCATCAGTGCAGCAAACCGCCTACAGCAAAATGTCTGATGCTGGTTACGAAGGCGCCGTGGTGGCCATGAAACCCTCCACTGGCGAAATCCTCGCCATGGCCTCCACGCCGTCCTACAATCCGGCGGACGTGGTGGATAATGAGAAAGCAGAAGCCACCTGGTCGAAATTAACCAACGACCCCGGCAGTCCCCTGCTCAACCACGCCACCCAGGAAATTCTGCCTCCCGGCTCAACCTTCAAGGTGATCACCACGGCGGCGGCACTGTCCACGGGGAAATACAACACTAATTCCACGCTGACCGGTGAACCCCAAATCACCCTGCCGGGCACCACCGCCACCCTGGAGAACTACGGTGGCCAGATTTGCGCTGGTTCTAACCAGGTGACCCTGCTGACGGCTTTCCAATACTCCTGCAACACGGCTTTTGTGCAGATGTCCATTGGCGCTGGTAGCGATGCACTGCGGGAGGCAGCCAAGGGCTTCGGCGTGGAGGAATCCTACGACCTAGGGTTACCCATGTCCAAGGGCACCCTCGGCCCCATCCCTGATGATGCGGCTTTGGGGCAATCGTCCATTGGGCAGCGCGACGTGACCATGAGCGTACTGCAAAACGCAGTGGTCGCCTCCACGGTTGCCAACGGTGGGGTGCGCATGGAACCGCATGTGGTGGCGCGGGTGCGTGCCAATGATCTGTCGGTTTTGAGCGAAACCAAACCGAAGGAATTGTCCCATTCGATCAAGCCGGAAACTGCAACCACGTTGACGGAACTCATGCGCGCTTCCGAGCGGCATACCGCAGGTGGGGGCAGCCAAAACATTGCGTCGAAGACTGGTACCGCTGAGCACGGGGAGGACTCCCGAAATTCCAATCCGCATGCGTGGTACATTGCGTTTGCCCCAGGTGAAGACATTGCGGTAGCTGTCGTGGTGAAAAACGGTGGTGACCGTGGCCAAGCTGCAACTGGTGGTTCTGTTGCCGCGCCCATTGGGCGTGCTGTTATCTCAGCTGTGCAGGCTGCGAATGCCCAAGGAGGCAAATAATGAGCGAACAAGACATGCTGCAAGACCTCTTGGGCGACGAATACCTACTCAACTGGGTGGTAGGTAACGGTGGCATGTCCACCGTGTGGCTTGCCGACGACATCGAAAACGAACGCGAAGTAGCTGTTAAAGTCCTGCGCCCGGAATTTTCCGACAATGTGGAATTCCTCTCTAGGTTTCGCAACGAAGCCCTGGCCAGCGAAGACATCCGAAACGATAACGTCGTAGAAACCTACGACTACAAAGAAGTCACCGATGAATCCGGCCGCACGTTCTGCTTCATCGTCATGGAATTCATCCGCGGCGAATCCCTCGCGGACATGCTCATTAGGAAAGGGTCGCTGCTGGAAGCCGACGCCCTGGACATTTTGGAGCAAGCCGCCCACGGCTTGGCGGCTATCCATGAAATGGGCTTGGTGCACCGCGATATCAAACCCGGCAACCTGCTCATTACCCAGAACGGCCAGGTAAAAATCACCGACTTTGGTATCGCCAAAGCCGCCGCCGCAGCACCCCTGACCCGCACCGGCATGGTGGTTGGCACCGCGCAATACGTGTCCCCCGAGCAGGCTCAGGGCAAGGATGTCACCACCGCCACCGACGTGTATTCCCTCGGGGTGGTGGGCTATGAAATGCTCGCTGGTAAGCGGCCGTTTTCTGGTGATTCCTCCGTGTCCGTCGCCATCGCGCACATCAACCAAGCGCCGCCGGCACTGCCCACCACCATCAGCGCACCCACCCGGGAGCTGATTGGCATTGCACTGCGCAAAGAACCAGAGCATAGGTATGCCGATGGTGCAGAATTGGAAGAAGCAGTCTCGGCAGCGCGGTTGGGGAAGCGCCCGCCGCAACCGGTTGGCGTCGCCACGCCGTCGAAAAGCATGGAGGAAACCTCCGCCACCGCCCAAACCTCGCAGATTCCGGCGACCGACGCCACCACCATCGCCCCACCGGTGGTACGTGAAGCTGCGCAAAACCCAGCGCCGGTACGTGCCACCGCCGCGGCCACTGCTGCCCCGGTGCGTAAACCCCAGGCCAGGCCCGAGCCGCAACGTGACGAACCCCAACGAGAATCGCGTGCCGCTGGTTTGCTAGCCGGTATTGGGATTTCCGTGGTCCTGGCGCTTTTGGTGGTGGGCTGCATGTATTTGTTCTCTAATGGGAATCTCACTGGCAAGCCGGAACCCAAGGCTTCCCCGGTGACTACCACGAAATCTTCAACCCCAAGGACGGTCACAGTCACGGAAGACACGCCAGCGCCGCAGGCTACCCGCGTTCCTGAAACTTACACTGATAATAATCAGTATGAGGCTCCAGCTCAGCCAACTGTAGAACAACAGCGAACTGTGGTGGAGACTCCTAATACGTATGAACCCCCTTATGAGCAGCCGACACCAACCCCCACGGTGGTAATTACGGATCTTCCGACTACAATTCCCACTAATGTAGCACCACCAGAGCCAACGGTAGTACCGACTGCACAACCAGAAAATCCTGGTGGTGGTGGGCAAAATAACCAGAATAATGCAGGAGCAAATCAGTGAGTGAGCTAATAGCCAACCGCTACGAACTGGGTTCAGTGGTGGGTAGTGGTGGCATGTCGGTGGTATATTCCGCCACTGACACGCTGTTAGGGCGAGAAGTAGCAGTCAAAATGCTACGCAGCGAACTTGCTCGGGACGCTAACTTCCGGGAACGCTTCCGCAAGGAAGCACAAAATGCCGGCCGGCTTAATCACCCCGCCATCGTGGCAATCTACGACACTGGCGAAACCATTCACAACGACCAAAGCACCCCCTACATCGTGATGGAGCTGGTCAAGGGCCGCAACCTCAAAGATATTGTTGCCGACGGCGGCCCGTTGAGCCCCGACGAAGCAGCCACCACGCTCATTCCGGTATGTGAGGCGCTGCAAGTCAGCCACGACGCTGGCATTGTGCACCGCGACATCAAGCCCGCCAACGTCATGATCACGAACACCGGCGTGGTCAAAATCATGGACTTCGGTATTGCCCGGGCGTTGGATGATGTGACCTCGCACATGACGCAAACCTCTGCGGTGATCGGCACCGCGCAGTACCTGTCCCCGGAGCAGGCCCGGGGTAAGCCGGTGGATGGCCGCTCAGATATTTATGCCTTGGGCTGCCTGATGTACGACATCATGACTGGTCATCCGCCGTTTGATGGGGATACTCCCTTCGCAGTGGCGTATCAGCATGTGCAGGAGGATCCCACTCCGCCGTCGGAGTTTATACCAGATCTCACTCCCACCGCCGCATTAAACGTGGATGCGGTGGTGTTAACAGCTATGGCCAAACACCCGGGCGACCGCTACCAAACTGCGGTGGAAATGGCGGCCGACCTGCAGCGTTTGGAGAAGAACGCGGTCACCATGGCGGCCCGGCAGTACGTGGAGCCGGCCCCCGCGCCGGAAAACACTGCGGAAACCAGCATGGTGCCGGCGGTCACGGAAGAGTTCGTGCCGCAGAATACCGCCGTTGCGGCTGCCAGCCACAGGGCCCCTGGGCGGCATCAGCAACCGCAGCGCATTGCTCCGAAACCCCGCAATGAAGTGGACGAATACGACGATTACGATGACGAGCCGCCGCGGGGCAAGGGGCTGAAAATTGCCATGAGTTTGCTCGCGGTTTTGGCATTGGTGATCGTTGCGGCATTCACGTATCAGTACTTCTCCCCGAACATTAATCAGGTGCTGGGGATTTCCCAGGCGAATGTTGTGGTTCCGGAGGTCAAGAATAAGACCAAGGATGAAGCCATTGCGGAGCTGGAAAACCAAGGGCTGAAAACCACTGTGGTGGAGCAGGCCAGCGCGGATGTTGCAGAAGATCATGTAATTGGCACTGATCCCACCGCTAATTCTTCGGTGAAGACTGGTTCCACGATTACTGTGACTGTGTCTTCTGGTAAGGAAAACACGTCGGTGCCTGATTTGTCCGGCAAGACTACTGCTGAGGCCGCTGACATCTTGAAGAAGAAGGGCCTGGAATTAGACCCAGTTGTGCGCGAGGGTTCCTCCCAGAAGGTGGAGCAGGGTAAAATCATGGAGCAGAATCCTTCCGCAGGAACCCAGGTGTCTAAGGGCTCCAAGGTGACCATCACGGTTTCTACTGGTGAGGCCACCACGCGGGTGCCGGTGGTCACGGGTATGCTGTGGTCGCAGGCTGAGGGGAATCTTACTTCCTTGGGCTTTGAACCGGTTGTGGAATTTGTCGACGGTTCTGAGCCTGATGGCACGGTCATTTCCGTGGATGGTGAAGGCACCCAAATGCCCGCAAAGTCCAAGATTAATGTGAAGGTATCCAATGGGTCATTGGTGCAGATGCCTAATCTCACCAATATGTCAGTGGATATGGCCTATTCGGAATTGCAGCGTGCCGGGTGGAAGGGTAACCGTTCGCAGATTGTTCTGGGTGAATCGGTGAAGACTGCTGCGCTGGTCAATGGTGGTCGCATTGCGCATCAAACGCCGGCGGCTGGTTCCCCCGTGCGAAAAGATGGTACTGTGACAGTTCAGCTATGGGAGTTCGACATCTCTGCGATTGGCCGTTAGCATGAAGTTCATTACCCTGTATGCCATAGTCGTGTCATAATCGCCGTGTAACACAAGAAAGTATTTGTATGCCTAAGTCAAAGATTACTAAGGGATCACTTCCGATCACCTCTAGCTCGTCTGCTAACCGCACGCCGGTGAAGATTAATTCCTCCGGCACCCCGTTGTGGTACAAGATCATCATGTTCGGCCTGATGGTTATAGGATTACTGTGGCTGATTGTGAACTATCTGGCTGGCCCGCAAATCCCGTTCATGTTGGAGTTGGGGCCGTGGAACTATGGCATTGGGTTCGGCTTATTTATCGTGGGGTTGCTCATGACCATGGGTTGGCGTTAACCGCCCCCGCATTCCCCGCTGCCGCTGCATTCGTGCGGCGGCTTTTGCTTGCTTTACGACGGGTGCCAGTGGCGGCGGGCTAAGCAGCTGTCAAGCGTTAAAGTACACGTCCACGCTTCACGAGTCCCCCTCGCATTGGTTAAGCGCTCACCCTGATACATCGTGGCCTGCGAGTTCCCGAAGAAGTTGTCTTTACATAACACTATGCAACTTGAGTTGGCTACGATTGAATTTCAGTCCTACTTTCCATGATGTATTCATCATGAGCAGGAGAATGCCTCTTCACTCAAGGAGATATCGAGTTATGCTTTCTCTGACAGCCTGCGTCACGATCGCATAGCTTGTATGTCACAGTCAGACGTTTCCACTAGCGTCAGAAGTGGCGAAAAAGCTCACCCCCATTGTGAAGCAGCCTTTAACAAACGCTCAAGAGTTCCCCGGTTCCTAGTTGTAGCTATGCCGCCAATTTCACGTTCGATCTCGTATGTAGGGCTGCCGGCAGAATTTCTTGGCTTTCGGATAAGGCTTAAAGCTATTCCGTCGTCCACAAAAAGCACGTCTACGTCGTCTTTGTGGTTAGTCCATGGAAGCGACCAGGAAGGAGTTCGGTCTCCCCTGAAAAAAGTCACAGTCTCTCTGTAAGTCCTAGGGGAAGGATACTTTTCAAAAACCCCTAAGGCTAGAAACTTCTCTAAATCTGCTAAATTCCGTACAAACGCAGCGTCTTCATATCCACTTGCCTCGCAAATTCCCCTTTCAGCTTTCGCAACGACGTCAGCTGGATTGTTTGCTTCTATCAAAACAGTTCCGTTTGTTTGAAAGGACCTCACACGCTTGGCACCAGCATCAAGCAAGGCCGTCTCCAACTGCTCACGGTTCGGCGAACCTGAGTGCCCGAGATTTAGGTTTCTGTAGAAAACTGCGTGCATTATCCCTCCTATGGAAAATAGAATTCTACCACGTTGAAAGAACTGTGGACGGTGAACTAATTTGCCACTCGACAAACCGAGTTTTTACTGTATTTTCCGACAATTGACCTTATGGCTATGGAAAACAAAAACCTAACCTTTATCGGAGTCAATGGTTCAGAAAGGCCAAATGGAAATGGAGCATATGCTTATCGCCACTTGAAAGAGGCCATCTCGGAAGAAAGAGTTTCTTGGAGGTAATAAACGTTTGGGATCTTGACTTGGACCCATGTGGTGCGTGCGGGGATTGCAATTTTCGGGCTGTCCCATGCGAGATCGACGGCATTATTCTTTCGGCGCCAGTACACAGATTCGGTCCAAGTCCAACTCTGCCTACTTTCATTGAGCGGATTGGGACCAGGCATCTCTGTTTCAATCGGGTTTTGACTAATAAGGTCGGTGGCACTTTCGTGACAGGACGCAGATACTCTCACGTGGAGACATATAACTACTTGATTCAACACCTGTTACTCAACAGGATGATTGTCCCAGGAGCCGGTTTTCCACCGGTTCTATTTGGTGACAAAACTGGAGAAGTAGCCTTTGACGAGGAGTGAAAACTACTTTTCTCCACTAAAGCGGTATGCAATTCAGTCATTCCAAGAATCCGCGCTTCTTCCCTTCACAATGATGAATGGTTTCCGAGCGCCAACATCAATGCCATCTGCACTTGCCACGCGCCGCATTATCCTGAAGGCAAAATCATATCTGTTTGGCATGCTTTTCGACGCCCTCCGGTACGGCTTGCGCCCGGCACACCCATGGTATAGCTACCAATCATTCGGAGAATATTTATAGCTTAATCATCTTAATTACTGGTGAGTTGGGGCGCTGTGGAGAACCGTGCACAGTTGTGGATAGCTGTGGATAACTCAGCGCCTGGGGAATCTGCTGTGGATAACCCTGTGGACAACTTTTGTGCTATTTTCCTAATACCTGTGGATAACTTTTCTGATATCGAACATGATTTCGTGAAATTTGGCGGCCTGTGGATAAAGTTATCCACACAGACATTTTTTAGTTGTGGAATTTCTGGTTTCAAATCTGCTATACCCCTGGAGTTATCCACACCCTGTGGATAAAGTTTTCCACACCCTGTGGATAACTCTGTCGGGTTTTGTCCACAGGGTAGTTATCCACAGCCTGTGGATAAAGTTTTCCACAATATCCACAGGGGGTAGTTGAGTTATCCACAGGCACTTGAGCTGCAAAATGTGGATGATTTTGCAGGCGAGTGCAAAAATCAGGGGCCTGTGGAATTTAGCCTGTGGATAAACTTGTGGATAACTTTTTTTCGGGGAGTTTTCCACATTTTTATCCACAGGCAGTTTTCCACAACCACGCGAAGTTATCCACAGGGGGTAATTTGGTCCGGAAGGTCAGTAGAAGGTTAGATACAGACAAGCGGGTATCACAAGTGTTAATGAAAATAGCCGGATCCAGAGGCGGTTTGAAAGCACTGTTGGCAATAGGAACACACCTGCGAATAATCCGCCTAAGTGACCCCAAAAACTAATGCCCGGAATGATCAAGGTATAAACCAAATTCACCGCTATGAGAACTAGCGGGGCACGCAGATCGGTTTTTCGTCGATAAGCAACACCTACGAATAGCACCATGAGTGCGTACAACGCACCGGAGGCCCCAGCTGTGGCGGAATGCGCATCGAAGTGCACAACCGCAGCATCTGCACCCAAGCCCCCGGCGAGGAAAATCGCGCCATAGAGCCACGGGTTTGTAGCGGTTTCGATTTCGCGTCCTAGGAGCAACAGCATGATGAGATTCATCAAGAGGTGGGTGATGCTTAAGTGCATAAACATATTGCCCACGACGGCGAGGGGCGTGAGTTGCGGCGGATACAGCAGCAACTGTTCCCCAATTGGCGAACCAAATGCATTTTCAGTTATGGACTGCGACTGTATTGCAGTTGTTAACCAAATTACCGCCATTGTTAGCGCAAGTGCTGTAGTGACTGGGGCGTGGCGGGCATATTCTTTTAAAAAATTTTGTGTGGACATACGGCGAAATATTTTTCAGTCAAAATTACGAACAACATATAAAAATTCCCCACACAACACGGTGCGGGGAATCACAAGGATGAAAAAATTGGATCTTAGTCAGTGATCTCCACAGACTCGATAACCACTGGGTTGACCGGAACATCACCAGGGCCGGTGGATACCTGGGAAATCTCCTGCACCACTTTCTGGGATTCAGGGTCAACGACCTCGCCGAAAATGGTGTGGTGATCGTTCAGGTGCGGGGTGGGAGCCACCGTGATGAAGAACTGGGAGCCGTTGGTGCCGGGGCCAGCATTAGCCATGGCCAGCAGGAACGGCCGGTCGAAGCGCAGTTCTGGGTGGAATTCATCTGCGAATTGGTAGCCGGGGCCACCGCGGCCGGTGCCGGTGGGATCGCCGCCCTGAATCATGAAACCGGAGATGATGCGGTGGAACACTGCACCATCGTAGAAGGGGCCTTCGGTTTCGCCACTGGCGTTTGTGGACGTGTAGGGGGCGGTACCGTTGGTGAGTGTGACAAAGTTTTCGACCGTTTTCGGTGCGTGGTTCCCAAAGAGGTCGATTTTAATGTCACCATGGTTGGTGTGCAGGATTGCAGTTGAAGTCTTAAAACTCATGCAGCCCATCATAAGCACGAATCGCAGAACACCGCTAGGCTTAAAGCTAATTGCCAAAAATAAAACTTGGGAGTGAAGATGAATTTGTCCACGTTACGAACCGCAACCACCCTGGCCCGCCGGGCGTATGGGAGTTATGCAGATTACCGGGATCGCAAAGCAGTGCAGGCTTATGAAGCACTGGTGGAGGCCGCCAACAAGGCCGACGTGCAAGGTCTCATTGACGAATCTCAACGGCGGTTTAGCACCCTATCGGAAAAAGCTTTAGACCGGATTGAAACCGCCCGGAATGAACTTAACGTGGATAAAGCTGTGGACAAGGCCTCGGAGAAAATCGCCGGCCTAGCG
This sequence comes from Corynebacterium sp., assembly GCA_030527885.1. Taxonomy (GTDB): domain Bacteria; phylum Actinomycetota; class Actinomycetes; order Mycobacteriales; family Mycobacteriaceae; genus Corynebacterium. The sequence continues at coordinate 70,742 of JAUMZY010000002.1, read as the reverse complement.
GAATTAGGCAAAGCCAAAACCAAGAAGGCCACCAAGGCACAGCGCAAAGCTGCCAAGAAGGCGGCGAAGAAGGCTGAACGCAAGGTGAATGCCAAGTTTGCCCGGCGCAAGCGGGGCCGCAAGTTGGTGAAGTTCACGGTCATTACCGCGATTGGTACTGGTGTTGGTGCGGTCGCTTACTACTTCTTCGCCCCGAAGCGGGATCAGGAAGAGTACGGCACTGAGCCGCCGACTGTGTCCGACTACGAGCAGCAGGAATCCGTGTTGGTGTATTCCACCGAAACCTCAGGTTCACCCGAGGAGGGGCGTCACTGAGCGGGATGAGGAGCTGCTGGAGGCGCTGGAAGAGCAGTTAAAGAACCACGACGCTGAATAGCGGTTGGGGCGGTGTTGCGTTTTTGCTTTTCGACGCCGCCTGCTTGCCGTTTTAATAGTGCACTGGTGATATTGCAGCTGCGGCAGGTAGCATTCTTTTCATGAAAGATCCCCGCAAAACACAACATCATTAGTTTTGGCAGCTGAGAGATATCACAGCGCCAGAAAATTAGATTTGTGTTTACGGGCAAGTTCATGAGTGGTGTTTATTGTGTTCTTCACAATGTTCCTTAATTAGATAAGTTTGTTGCTGATCTGATGTTAGATAAATTGCTTTCGGGAAGATGCCGAACCCAATCTGGGCTTCAAATTTGAATCTTAATAATCCCAGGTAGAAAAGTAGCACTACCTCCGTAATGGGGAGTGGTTTTAGCTTGATTAAAAATGGTCACGAATGCCTGGTATTATCATGAAGGCTTTTATTATCCTTCCTTCAGAAAGGCATTGAGGTGAGTAATCCAAATTTCACACCACCACCGCAGCAGCCGCCGCAGCAACCACAGCCGTATCAGCAACAAGATCCGCAGCAGTATCCACAAGACCAATCAAACTTTGGTCAGCAAAACCAGCAGGTAGTTAACGTTAGCATCAACGCTGCTGCAGTAGCTGCCGCCCAATCCAATACATCTGCCCCCCCCAATCCTATGAGAAAAGTTTTGGTACTTACTTAATCTGTGCCATTGCTGGGGGTTTTTGGGTGTACATCACTTCTACGTAAATAATGTGGGCAAGGGACTGCTCTACGCATGCACTGGCGGGCTATTCGGTATTGGCTGGATTGCGGATATTATCAATGCTCGCCGCGACTTCAACCGCGAGATGGCAGCCCAGGGGATTTTATCAGGGCGCACACGCAGTTAAATACACAAATCAAACGCTTCTATAGCTATTGATTAACGCTGATCATTTACCCATTTTTCGAATATTCATTCCCTTTTTCTTAAGTTTCTTCCGCATTCCAGAATTCAAGAAAAAGGTTGATGAACATCCTCACGCAGTTTGCTGTTAGATCAGCATGAAGATACTGAACATGTGGGGTTTTCGATGTCGCGGAGTTGGTTTATCCAGCCAATAGGTGTGGTACCAACTTCGTGATTGGGTGGATGAGGCAGGCTTCGTAAGTAACAGAGAGCTTCGTATCAGTGCACAGTTCGATGAGTAACCAGCGATGTTTTGTACACACGAAGCCTTCCGCCGAAGAAAAGGCCTAAGTCTCCCGTGGGGGTATAAAACATTGGTCTCTTTCAACGCTGGTTTTAACTTTCTTCATCAGTGGTATCCCACATGAAGTCTGCCAAAAAGCGTGGTTCATTATTGTTCCGCATCACGTAGATCCAGTGTAAGGGCACGAAGCCGGCTTGACGATCGTGGCGGAGCACAGTGGCTTGGAAAGTGATACGCAGAGCAGGCTGCTGGCATTCCGGCAGTGGTACACCAGCTTCGGGCATAAGAGACCAGTGCCCGCCTTTGATACGTACCCGGCCTTCGCCGATGAACATGGCTAATTCATCAGTATTCATCTCGCTGGTACCAGCAAGGAAATTCGTGGCAAGTATTGTGAGGGATTCCTCACTCCAAAGATCATCCGGGTTAATGCCGTAGCGGTGAACGTCGGCAAGCAGGCGATCTGTGGTGGTACGGGCGGTGTCGGCGAATTCTTGGATGAGTTCTGCGCTGGTGGGGAGGTAAAACATGGGGATTCTCCTGGTGTTAATTATCGGATACAGTCTGCTTGTCCTTGGCCCAGAGGTTGTGAGGTGGCAGATATTTCACTAGTTCGGAGCGGGTTGTTTCGATGAGTTCTTGAGCTTTTTCGGCGTCTGGGGTCAGGATCATACTGTGCAGGAAGCCTTCCCATTCTTCTCCTTCTGCTTCCTCCCGGCGCGCCAGGAATGTCAGGGCGGCCTGCACAGCCAGGTCTGGTGCGGCTGGTGGTAAATGCACGATTGCTAGCAGGTAGTCAGACAGGATGGTGAAGACCTTGCTGAGTGGGGTGTCGGTGGGGATGATAAGCATGAGTTGTTGCAGGAAGTCGGAGTATTCCTGGGGGTTTTCTTCTTTCCATTCATAGCCGGTGCTTAGCAAGTCTTTGCCGCTGTATTTGGCAAATTCTTGGAGAACAAAGTCAGTGTCACCGGCTTGCATTCGCTTGATGATTTCTACCAAGTGGACTCCAGTGAGGGAAATGTAGGTGACTTTCCGCAAGATTTTTTCGTTTTCCAGTATGAGCTCGAAGGCGTCTTTCTTGGGCTTGTTCACTGTTATCGCTCCTGTTCAGGCAGGTGATTTCGCTGCGGGTGTGGTCTTTTTACTGTCCGCAGTGCAGGGCCCTGTCGTTTCGCATCCGGGTTTGGAGTGTTGGTGGAAGAGAAACCAGGCATCAACGCTGCGGACAGTGGTGAGTGTGCCTGGTTTCTGTATGAAGCATCACGCCTACTTCGCATCATGGCTAGTAGCAGTGATTATAGGTTAGATATCAGTATTTCATTATATAAGACTATCTTTAGTACAGCCTCGTGATTCGTGACTGGGTGCTTCTAAAATGCTTTCCTAGCCGTGTTGTGAATTGTTTTATCCCGGAAGATTCGCCAAAAAACTGGAATCAGTCACACCGCTGCAGTGACCAATCGGCAAGTTCTGCGATCATGGCGCGGTCATCTGTGGCCACCACAACAGCTGAGGCGGTGACTTTCAAGGCCTGTGTGAGCTCATCCACCAGGGTCATGAAGAGATGGTTGGTGGGTTCATCCAGAATGAGCAGGTCTGGCCGTTCTGCGATGCACATGGCTAGGTGCAGGCGGCGCTGTTGTCCCTGTGATAGCTTATCGACGTGCGTGGTGACGTCGTCAAGCAAGCCCAGGGAAGCCAGACTGGGTGGATTGTGTACGCCGCGGGAAACCATATGGTGTTGGTATGCGACAATGGAGGTCGTGCCGGGGCGCCAACGGGGAACCTCTTGGGCGAGGTACGCGATGGTGCGGCCGGTGTAGAAGGTGAGGGTGCCGGTGGTGGGTGATAGTTGCTGTGCGAGGATGGCCAGCAGGGTGGATTTCCCTGCACCGTTGGGGCCGGTGATGAGGAGTTTATCGCCGGTAGAAATATTGATGTTGGTGGGTGCAAGGCGACCTGCAACACCGATGTCGGTGGCATGCACGATGGCAGCGCCTCGTGTGATGGTGGGCTGGGGAAACGCTAGTTCCTGCGGCGGCTTTGGGACGGGAATATCCAGTTGTGCCAGTGCCCGTACTTGGCGATCGAGTGTGTGCAATTGGTTATCTGTTTTGGACGCACGCTGATAGCGGTTGGTGCCTTTGGCTGGTCGCCATCCGGTGGTGAGGCGGGCGCGGGCAGCTTGCACGGCCTGTTCCAGACGCTGTTTTTCTTCAATATGGTGTTCGTATTGTTGTTTCCAGGTGATGCGTTCTTTGTGCTTCGCCGCCCGCCAATTGTCGTAACCGCCACCATGGGTTCGGGGGATACTATCCATGGTGGGATCCAGATCCAAGAAGGTATCAGCAACATCATGTAGTAGTTGTCGATCGTGGCTGACCAGGGCCACTCCCCCGCTGCGATTTTTCAGGGCTGTGGCGAGGAATCCTAGAGCTGCGTCATCTAGGTGATTGGTGGGTTCGTCGAGAAGCAGAATGTCGGTGCTGGAGGCGAGTAGCACGGCTAAACACACTCGGTATCGTTGCCCCACAAACAACGTGTTTAGTACTTTTGTTCGATCTGGGCAGGCGCCTAGGCCTTCGAGTGCCATTTGGATTTTGCGTTCTACATCCCAAGCATCCAGGGCAACGACTTCTTCCAAGGCCTGGGCGTATTCCGCGGCAGCTTCAGGGGTGTCATGTTTCAGGGCTTCGGTAGCGGCATTAAAACGACGTAATGCGGCGTGGGTTTCGCTCAAGGCGTGCTCAATGAGGTCGCCAACTGTATTGTGCGCTGGGGTTTCTAGGGTTTGTGCCACCAGTGCGCTTGTCCCGGCGCGGGTGATTGTCCCGGAATGGGGTTCGGTTTCTCCAGCTAGGAGGTGGAGGAGGGTGGTTTTGCCGCGGCCGTTTTCGCCGACGATGGCGAGTCGGGTTGCGGTTTTGATGGTGAGATTGAGGTCGGTGAATAGGGTGCGTCCGCCGATGATGGCGGTGAGTTTTTCCGTGCGAATGTGCGGGGTGTGATTGTGTGTCATGGCTTTCCGAATGGGTGTTTTTGGCGCCAAGCATGGCGAAATGGCCGCTTGGCCTGGGCGGCGGGCGGCAATCGAGAAAGCTCTAGGTTTTAGTTGTGGTTCTCGTTGCCGTTAGCAACGAGTCCGGGTGGGCATGAGAGCTGGGCCTAGTTGTGACATGGTGATGATGTTACCTGGTTTTAGGTGGGTTAGCTGCGTAATTCGTGGCTGAGTACATCTAGGTGAATGAAACACCCAATGATAGGGGTAATCCTAACAAACATATAGTATTCATCAATCTTTTTCCCTATGGTAATACTTATACCTTTTCTGGTTTACACAAATTAATATATCCAATATCTATTTCTATCTTCGAAAATAAGATTTAGGTGACTAGATGTTTTACTTACCCACCGCAGAAGAATTTATTCAAGAGTTCTCTGAAACCGCTCGCACCACTGTGGATACTATGATCAGCAATGCTGACAAGTATGGCATCAATCCAGATGACCCCTGGAGTGAAGAATCCCTCACAGCACTCGCCACGAAGTTCCTCGCTGATACCAGCAAGATAACTACTGATGAAGTAACAATGTTCATTGGTGAAGGCCGTGTCCGAATTAAAGGTGATCGTTGGTCCCTCTTGCCAGAATCTGGTAAACCACTATCATCGGAATATGCTACTTCTGCTCTGCGTATCATTTTCCACGCATGCGTAATACGCCAAGATAATAAATCTGGCAATATGCCGTTAGGCTGGATCCGTTTGATGCGTGATTACAATGAACCAACTGCCTTAGCAACGTTCGTGCTCGATCCTGATCCTAGCGATGAAGAATGATTAAATAATGTAAGGAGATTTATCTCCTTACATTATTTCTTGTTTTAGCCGCGTAATTCATGGCTGAGCGCCTCTAGTTCCCCGCCGCCGGCCATTTGTTGGGTGAGTTCCTCTAGGGTGACTTCGTCGCGGGTTTTGTCGAGGATTTGATTTCCGAGATTGAGAATGGTGAAGTGGTCGCCCACCAGGTAAGCGTGGTGGGGGTTGTGGGTGATGAGGACCACGCCGATACCCCGGTCGCGGGCGGCAGCGATGAAGCGCAGCACCATGCCGGATTGCTTCACCCCGAGGGCGGCGGTGGGTTCATCCAACACAATCACCCGCGCGCCGAAGTGCACGGCGCGGGCGATGGCGACGACTTGGCGTTGCCCGCCGGAGAGGCTGCCTACTTCCACATCGACGTCGGGGAGGTCAATGCCCATGCTGCGGAGTTGGGTTTGGGTAATGGTTTTCATTTCTTCGTCGCGGAGCCAGCCGAAGCGGCCGGTGAGTTCGTTGCCAAGGAAGAAGTTGCGCCATACAGACATTTGGTCAACAACGGCGAGGTTTTGGTACACAGTGGCAATGCCGGCGTTGAGGGCATCGCGGGGGCTGCTGAAAGCGGTGGTGGTGCCGTCGACAAGCACCTGCCCAGTGGTGGGGGGTTGCAAGCCGGCGAGGATTTTGATGAGGGTGGATTTACCGGCGCCGTTGTCGCCAAGGACGCAGGTGACGGTGCCTTCGCACACGGTGAGGTTGACGCCGCGGAGGGCGTGAAACGAGCCGTAGGTTTTGGTAATATCGCGGAGTTGAATGATGCTCATGGTGGACCTTTACCGGCTGGTGAATTTGACGAAGGAGGAGTTGGTGAGAACGGCGAAGAGCAGCATGGCACCAAGGAAGAATTTGAACCAATCCGGGTTCCAGCCAGCGTAAACGATGCCTTGATTCGTCATGCCGAAGATGAGGGCACCGACGGCGGTGCCCACTGCGGTACCGCGGCCGCCAGTGAGTGCGCAGCCGCCGATGACGGCGGCGATGATGTAGAGAAATTCGTTGCCGATGCCTTGACCAGCTTGGATGGAGTCGAAGGCGAAGAGGGTATGCATGCCGACGAACCAGGTGGCGAAGCTGACGAACATGAAGAGGGTGATTTTGACTCGTCGGACGGGGACGCCGACGGCGCGGGCGGATTCTTGGTCGCCGCCAACAGCGAAGATCCAGTTGCCGAATTTGGTTTTGAACAAGAGGATTGAAGCGAGAACGACGAAGAAGATCCACCAGAAGACGGTAACTCGCACGTTGACGCCGAAGACATGCACGGATCCGGCGAAAACAGCGCGGGCGGAGTTGAAGCCTTCCATGTCGCCGATGCGGGGGGTGGCTACTTGGCCGGTGATGAGTTTGGTTACAGCCAGGTTGAGGCCTTGCAGCATGAGGAAGGCCGCCAGAGTGATGAGAAATGAGGCGATTTTGGTGCGCATGACCAGGTAGCCGTTGAGTGCGCCGATGCCGAGTGCCATGCCGAGGGAGAGCACCACGCCCACCCAGGAATTCAGGGTGAAGTTGTAGTTGAGCATGGTTGCTGCCAGGGCGGCGGTGGTGACGGCGACGCCGGAGGAAAGGTCAAACTCGTCGCCGATCATGAGGATGCCGACGGCCAGGGCGACGATGCCGAGCGTGGAGCTGGCGTAGAGGACGGTGGCGAAGGCGTCCAGGGACCTAAAGGCGGGGGCGACGACCATGAAAAGGGTGAAGATGACGAGTGCGCCAAGCAGGCTGGCTAGTTCGGGGCGGCGGATGAGCCGGTTCAGGCCGGTGCGGGTGCGTAATCGGTCGTCGGTGCTGGTGGTGAGGTGGGGTGATGATGATGCTTCATCGGTAGTGTCGGTGGTTTCGGTGCTGGTGGTCATCGCAGGCCTTTCTGTGCTGCTTCGGCAATGGCGTCTACATTGGTGGAGTCCACGAAGCTGGGGCCGGTGTAGACTGGCCGGCCGCCACCCATGACGGCGCCATTGCGTTTGACTAGCCATAGGGAGTCAATGGCCAGATAACCCTGGAGGTATGGTTGTTGGTCGACTGCCCAGGCGACTTTATTGGTTTTGATGGCGTCGACAAGTTCGGCGTTGGTGTCGAAGGTGGCGATTTTGGTGCTGGTGCCGGCGGCGGCCACGGCGTCGACGGCGCGGACAGCCACGGGTGCTTGCAGGCCCATGACCCAATCAATGGCGGGATCTTGGGCGAGTTTTGCCTGCATGGTGGATTGCACGGCGGTGAGGTCTTGGCCGTTGACGTAGAGGATTTCCATGGTTGCGTCTGCCCCGAGGCCGTCTTTGACGCCGGCGCAGCGGGCTTCCTGGGAGGAATTGCCCTGTTCGTGGATGACGCAGAGTACGTGTTTGGCTTGTTCCTGGGCGAGTCGCTTGCCGGCTTGGGTGCCGGCTACTTTTTCTTCCTGCCCGAAGAAGGCGGAAATGTCGTATTTTTGGTAGCTGTCCATGCCAGCGTTGAGGGCGACTGTGGGTATTTGTGCTTCGGTTGCTCGCTTTGCGACGGGCCCCAGGGCGTCCGCATTGGGTAGGGTGACTGCCACGCCGTCGACTTTGGCGTCGATGGCGGCTTGTACGAGATTTGCCTGGTTGGGGGCTTGGGGGTCGCTGGAATAGCGTAGTTCTAGGTTGTTTTTCTTGGCGGCGTCTTCGGCGCCTTTGCGGACGAGGTCCCAGAAGGTATCTCCTGGTGCTCCATGTGTCACCATTGCGACTACGTAGCGGGGGGTGTCTACTCCGCCTCCTGTCGACGTTTGATCGGCCCGATTATTGGCAGCGCCGCCGGTTGCCGAGCAGGCGGCCAGTGATCCTGCCAGTATCACACCTATGGTCGAACCAAGGATTTTTCGCAATGAGCTCATTAGTTCATCGTGTCTGATAAAGACCGTGGGGTCAAACGTTTTGACCTGCGACTTTACCGATTAAGAGGTGTTAAGCTGGGTGTTAAGTAATATAAATTTTTCGCCACATATAGCCAAAATAGAACTTAGCCATGGGGCAAGGAGCTCCCCATGGCTAAGTTGGGTGGGATTATCAGGCCACCAAGCACATCACATCACTGCAGGCCTGATCCCAAGCGTTATACGTCGATAAGCTAGCTGGCGATCACCAGCCGCGCTCTGCCAAGCGGTGCGGCGCCGGCAAATCGGAAACATTGATGCCAACCATGGCTTCGCCCAAATTGCGGGACACCCGGGCAATCACCGCCGGATCGTCATAGTGCTTTGCTGCCTCAACGATGGCTTCGGCGCGCTTTTGGGGGTTCTCGGACTTGAAGATACCCGAGCCCACGAACACACCTTCCGCCCCAATTTGCAGCACCAAGGCTGCATCGGCCGGGGTGGACACGCCACCGGCGACGAACATTGGCACCGGCAGCTTGCCGGTTTCGGCGACTTCCTGCACCAACTCGTACGGCGCCTGCAGTTCTTTAGCGGCAACGTACAGTTCATTGCGATCCAGAGTGCGCAACCGATTGATCTCGTTGAGGATGTTGCGCAGGTGGCGCACTGCCTCGGACACGTCACCCGTGCCAGCCTCACCCTTGGAGCGAATCATGGCGGCGCCTTCCAGGATGCGGCGCAGTGCTTCACCCAAGTTCGTGGCGCCACACAACACCGGCACTTTGAGGTCCCACTTGTTGATGTGGTTGACATAATCAGCAGGGGTGAGCACCTCTGATTCATCAATGAAGTCGATCTTGAGCTCCTCCAGGATCTGGGCTTCCATGAAGTGCCCAATGCGGGCCTTCGCCATCACTGGGATGGACACGGCCTCCTGAATTTCGGCGATCATGCCCGGATCCGACATGCGGGCCACCCCACCCTGGGCGCGAATGTCCGCAGGGACGCGCTCTAGGGCCATGACGGCAGCGGCGCCGGCGGCCTCAGCTATCTTTGCTTGCTCCGGGGTGACGACGTCCATGATGACGCCGCCCTTCAAAGGTTGGGCTGGTTCACGATTCACTCGAATAGTCATGCGATCTATCAAACCTGCCAAAGTGGTTTAACTCTAGATCCAAATGATATAAGTTGCGCTAGACCACTTTTTCACGATTGGATGGAAACCATGCGCCCCGACCTCGTCACCGACCTCAAACTCCAGCTCAACCCCACCGCACCACAACCGCTACCCACCCAAATCACCGCCCAAATTCGCAGCCTCATCCAAGCCGGAATCATCACCGCCGGCGACCATTTGCCCAGCACCCGCATGCTCGCGGAACAACTATCCGTCGCCCGCGGCACCGTGGTGGCCGCCTACGAACTCCTGGCAGCCGAAGGTCTCACCGTCTCCGCGCACGGCTCCGGCACCCGCATCAACCCCAACCTCGCGGCCGTGCGACCCCGACTCATTGGGCCACCCACCCCGGCGCCCGCCCGCACAACACCCCAGCGAGCATTGGTCCCGCTCATCCCTGGCATTCCCGACACTCACACCCTGGTGGACTCCACCTGGCGGGCCGCCTGGCGTACTGCCTGCACCACTGTTGCCACGATGGACACTGAAACGCCCCTCGGCAGCCACCAACTCCGCACCGAAATTAGCACACACTTGCGACACATGCGGGGGTTGGTTGTCGACCCGGAACACATCATCGTCACCGCCGGCGCCCGCGACGGCCTAGCCTTACTGCTGCAGGCCCTGGGCCCCAGCACCATCGGCGTGGAATCCCCTGGTTACCCCAGCCTCCGGCGCGTCCCCGTCACCCTCGGACACACGGTCATCGACATCCAAACCGACAGTCACGGCATCAACCCTAAACAACTAGAAAACACCAAGCTAGACGCCCTACTCGTCACCCCCAGCCACCAATACCCCTCCGGGGGTTCGCTCTCCGGGGCGCGCCGGGTGGCGCTAACCTCCTGGGCGCACCAAACCACCACGCTAATTATCGAAGATGATTTCGATTCGGAACTGCGCTACGTGGGGCAGCCGCTGCCCGCACTCACCGCCCTGGCGCCGGATCACACGGTCCTCCTCGGCACTTTTTCCTCCGTCCTCTCCCCCACCATCGCCTGCGGCTACCTAGTGGTACCGCCACCCCTATTGCCGCAGCTCACGCAGTTGCGAAGCGTCCTCGGCCCCGCAGTCGGCAGCATCCCCCAACAAGCCTTGGCCCATTACTTAGCGTCCGGCGCATTACGCCGCCGCACGCAACGACTCCGGCGCGTCTATCGGCACCGCCGCGACCTGGTCATATCCCTGCTTGCCGACGCCCCAGGCTGCCAATTACGCCCCATCACCGGTGGCCTCCACGCCGTCCTGCTCTGCGAAGCCCCAGCGCACGACGTGGTCAAACGATGCGCACACAGCGGCATCCAAGTCACCGCTCTGCAAGACTACTGGGGTGGCGAAGGGGAAGAAAACGGCATCGTTTTCGGCTTCGGCTGCCACGACGATGACACCCTCGACTGGGCGCTCAACGAAATCCGCTACTGCGTGAGCGCGAGTGGTCACGACGCCTGATCCCGGTGCAGCAAATGGTGCAGCACCCCGCGCTGGGCCCGCAATGCGGCAGGCTCCCCCTGCTCAATGATCGCCCCTTGGTCCATCACGGCCACCCAATCCGCCGCATCAATATTGTCCAGGTCATGGGCAATCTCAATGACCGTCATCGTAGGGAACGCCGCCTGCAACCGGGACCGCACCTGCGCCACCAATGCGGGATTCAAATGTGCAGTAAATTCATCCACAACCAACACCCGGCCGCCCCGCAAAACCGCCTGTGCCAGCGACAATCGCTGCCGCTGGCCGCCCGATAGTGCGGCACCGCCCTCCCCGACAGCATCCGTCAACTGCACTTCGTCATCCAAGCAGGCAATGTGCAGCGCCGCGTTTAGTTCGGCATCGGTGGCATCGGGTTGCGCCAAGCACAGGTTCTCCGCCACGGTGGCATTGATGGGCCGAATGTCTTGCGTCACCACTACCACAGCAGCCCGCAGTGCTGCCACGTCATAGTCCCGAATGTCCCGGCCATCCAGCAGAATCACCCCGGAATCCACATCCCAGTACCGCAACAACAGTTTGGCAATGGTGGACTTCCCGGAACCCGTGGTTCCCACCACCGTGGTCCACGAACCCGGCGCCACCCGCACACTCACATTGCACACAACTGGCGTGGGGGTGTTGTCGTAGCTGAAGCTCACATCCCGCCATTCGACGCTGAGGCCGGGGCCGTGGGCGTCGATAAGCGTGGGACCTGCGGGAAGTTCCAGGCCTGCGTGCGCCAAACCCCAGACGCGCCGGGTGGCGGCGAGCGCTTGGGCGAGATGGTTACCGAGGTCGGTGACTTCGCTGATCATGTCCCAGCAGCGGAGGACGGTGAACATGGCGGCGACGCTGAATGCGAGGTTATCGGTGCCGGGCAGCAGCATGAGCACAACGGACATACGGGCGGCTGCGACGAAGCCGGTGCGGGAACCAACGAGGATGCTGCGGCGGATGAAGCTGCGGGCCAGGGGTGCTTCGCGGTCGGCTAGTTCGCGGTTGCGGCGTTCCTCGGCGCCGTAGCCGGTGATTTCGGCGACGCCACCGACGGAATCGGTGATGTGTTGCGCGATGCTGCCACGGGCAGTGGTGATGCCGGTAGCGAAGCGATAGGCACTGGTGTCGATGCTGATCAGGGCCACGAGCAAGAGGATGCCGGTGGCAATGAGCCCTTGCCAAGGCGAGACCAGAGCGATGCCGATCACGACTGCTGTGGGGACCACCACCGCGGAGATCACGGGGGCGGTGGTGTGGGCGAAGAAGACTTCGATTTGGCTGATGTCGCGGGTCAGGCGGGTGAGCATGTCGCCGCTGCCCACGGCGTGCACACCGGTGCAGGACACAATGGCGGGCGCTTGGGGATACATGGCCCGGAAGACGGTGATGCGGATGAGTTCGAGGGCTTTGAAGGCCACGAGGTGCCCCAGGTAATGCTCTAGGTAGCGGAGGAATGCTTTGGCAAGGGCCGCGATAATCATGGTGCTGATCACGGTTTTTATGCTCAGGGTGTGGGCGATCAGCGCGTAGGCGGGCACCACGTAAATGACGATGCCGAGGATTTGGTTGAGGATGCGGCAGATCGTGGAGAGCGCCAGTGGGGTGAGCACCGGCCGGGTGGTGGCAATGAGCCAGGCGAAAAGCTGCCCCACCGTGGGTTCTGTAGCAGGTTTCATATTTTATGCCTCCGCCATGATGTGGCCGTTGATGACGCGCAGAACGCGATCCATGTGATGTAGGGAGCTGGTGCGGTGCGTGACCATGATGAGGGTGTAATCCCGCCCGAGGCCGTTGATGGCGTTGAATATTTCCCGCTCAGAGGCCAAATCGACATGGGCGGTGGGTTCGTCCAACAGAATAATACGCCGCCCAGAGATCAGGGCCCGGGCAAGGGATATGCGTTGCGCCTGGCCGCCGGAAATACCAAGCCCCTGCTCCCCCAGCTCGGTGTCAAGGCCATGCGGGAAGCTGCGAATATCGGTCGCGACGTGGGCGCGTTCCAGGGCAGCCCACATGTCGGCTTCGGTGGCATCGGGGTTGGCGATACGCAGGTTGTCGGCAATGGTACCGCTGAACAGCCAGGTGGTTTGGGCTACGCTTGCCGACGCTCCCCGCAACCGGTTTCCCGTGTGCCCGGCTACCTGTATGTGGCCTTCCTGGGGTTGCAGGTCGCCTTTAATGATCGAAAGTAGAGTCGATTTACCTTGGCCAGATGACCCCACGATAGCAACGCGCTCACCTGTGTTGATAGTGAGGTTGGTGCCGGTGAATATTTCCGGCGCATCCGGTTGGTAGCGGAAATGGAGGTTTTTGATGAGGACGGCGGCATCGGTGGCTTCAGTGGCTTCCTTGGGTATTTCCGGCGTGGGATCAGTTCGGCCAGTGTCACCGCTTCGGCTGCGGAGAAACCCAAAAATGCCGCGCTGGGAACCCAGCCCGGCCATGCCCACATAGAAGAACGCACCCACTTGGTCCATGGGTTCTAGTAGCAGAATGCTCAATCCCAGCAAGGCAATGCCGCTTCCCACGCTGATGTTACCCGCGTTGACCTGCCACAAGGCCAGACCGGCGGCGGTGGTGACCAACGCCAGGTTGAACGAAGCATCAATGACAAACAGAATCATCTGATTGTTCTTTAGCAGGCGCATGATGGCCACCCGATTGCGTTCGCCGGTTGCCTCCAACTGGTCCGAAACCCGACCGGCAGCACCCAATAACTGCAGTGTGCTGAGCGATTTCAGGGCATCCATGTACGCGGCAGCAAGTTCTTTGCGGGCATCTTGGGAACCAGTGGATACCTTGGATGTGACCTTGCGGAATCCAGCGATGAGCAGCGGCACAATCAGCAGCATCAGAAGCAGAATCACAGCAATGCGGGGCGAAATTGCTGCTGCAACAACGCCAACCACCACCAGCGGTGCGGTGAAAGAGGCAATCACCTGGGCGACGAAGCCCACGCGCATGGCCATCATTTTTTCACTGGCTTCAGTGGCTAGGGACACGACCGAGCCGGTGCTGGTGCGGCTGGCTTTGGCCGGCCCGGCGCGGAACACGGCATCAATGATGCGGTGCCGGATGCGGGTTTCTTCCAGGATGTGGCCACGCGCCACCAGGATGGTGCGGATGGTGATGGTGCCGAAGATGAGCACCAGGCCCCAGAGGATGGGGGATATAGATGGCCGCGCTGGGTGGGTATCAATGATGTTGCCGGCTCCCACCATGGCGAGGCACATGCCGAGCACGGAGATCCAGGTGAGGATCACGCTGCTGATGATGGTGTAGGTGGCTTGGGTGCTGAGGTGGTAAGGCGCAGGTAGTTTTGGTTTTTGGGCCTGCTGAGGTTTCATAACTTTATAGTAGTGGGTGCGCAGCAGGTGGCGTCGAAAAGCTTAGCTATCAAAGAGCTTTTCGACGGCGTCAAGGTAGGCGGCTTCGTCGAAATCCACCACGGCTAGGTGTTGCACGATGAAGCCGGGGATGAGGGAGACGAGGACCTGCACTGTGCGATTGGCCCAGGTCTCGGGGTCTTCTGTGATGCGGTCGGGGTGCCGGGTGGCCCATTCGGCGATTTCTTCGCTGAGGAGTTGTTGGAATTGTACAAAAGCCCCGGTGAAGATGGTTTGTAATTCGGGTTCCAGGGGCGCTTCGGCCCATACTTGTGGCGCAATGGTGAAGACTGCTTCTTCTTTCAGTGCGGTGAGCACGAGGCGGGCGAGTATGCCGGGGGATCGCGGTTCCGCCAAACGTGTGTCTTTAATCACAGAAGTGCGGATGTTGAAGGACCGTTCTGCGGCTGCATGGAAGAGGTCTTTTTTGCTTGGGAAGTAACTGTATATTGCCCCAGCTGAGAGGCCGGATTCTTGGATGATTTTGGTGATCGATGAGCCCCGGTAGCCACTGCGAGAAAAGACCAGCAAGGCGGCATCTAGGATCTCGTCGCGGCGGGCGGCTCGGTGTTCTTCAGTGACTTTGGGCATGGCTTTAGTGTACTATGCAAGAATTATCGAAATAAAAGAACGGTCATTCGTTTTAAACATTCCCCGAAGGAGGAAGCCATGCTTGGCGCCACCAGCACCCCACAATCACACACCCCCATCCTGCGCACCACACTGATCGCCACCATCCTCACCGGCGTCCTGGCAATCGTGATCTTGGCCTTCTCCTGGCCCGCAGTCACCGCCAACCCCAAAGACGTCTCACTAGCCATCGCCGGACCTGAAACAGCAGTCACCGCCATGGAAAACAAGCTAAAAGAAAGCGGCTCCGATGTCTTTAGCATCACCATTGTCGACAACCGCGACGAAGCCGTCACCGGCATTGAAAGCCGCGACTACCAAGGCGCCATCATCCTGGGACAAGAACCAGAACTACTCACCGCCAGCGCCAACGGCGCCGTTAACCAAGTAGTAGCTCGGCTGGAAGAACCACTCCAACAGGGCCTCACCGCCCAAACCCAAGCAGCCGCCGCAGCAGCCGGCATCCCCACCGACAAAGCACCAGAAGTAAAACTCACCGTCACCGACATCGCCCCCTACTCCGCCGATGACCCCTCAGGCAGCCTGCTCAGCAGCGCAATGTTCCCCATGCTCCTCGGCGGCATGCTCGGCGGCACCGTCATCAGCACCGTCGTCCAAGGCACCTCCCGGCGCCTCGTCGGCCTCGGGGTGTACGCCCTCATCGGCGGCATCGTCCTAGCCTGCATCCTGCAACTATGGTTCGGCTCCATCCAAGGCGACTTCTGGACCAACGTCACCGCCTTCACCTTCGCCATCGCCGCCATCTCCGGAACCTTGATCGGCTGCGTCTCCCTGATGGGCATGGCCGGTGCCGGCCTCGGCGGCGCCATCATGATGCTATTCGCCAACCCCATCTCCGGGGCCGCCCTACCAGCACAATTCCTCCCCGGCGCCTGGGGCACCATCGGCCAATGCTTCCCACCCGGAGCAGCCGCAACCCTGGTGCGCGAACTGTCCTACTTCCCCAACGCCAACATGTCCTTCTCCTGGCTGGTGCTCCTCGGCTGGATCACCTTCGGCGTAGCGCTCACCTACGTGGGCGAAATCCGCAACACCCGGAAGAAAGACGCCGCCATTGACGCAGCACCAGCAGAAAAAGAACCCGTGAAAGTCGGATAACCCCGACCACCACCTAACAACGAGCCTTACCCACCAGGGTGAGGCTCATTTTTTCGTCATCGCTTCCTAGAAAACAATTTCCCACAAACGGTGTCCCAGAAACGATTCCCCAGAAACGTCGAAAAGTATACCTTACACTTTTCTCTATCAATGCAGCCCCGACAGAAATTGGTGCCATTCTGGGAAAATTCTTACTATCCTCAAACGCACTCGATGCGCTGGCAGGAAACGCCATCAGCCTGATCCTCCAAATCGTCATCATCAACCAACTGGGATTCACCGGCTGGCAACTCGGCATCCTCAACGCCGCCCCCATACTCCTCTATCTCGCCACCAGCATCACCATCGGCCGCGCCATCGACACCCTACCGGCAGAAAGATTCCTGTTCGCATCACTGTTGGCCAAAATCATCGTCATCGGCAGGCTTACAGCCCTGTACCTCACCATCGGCCTCACCTTCATCACAGTGCTACTGCTATCAATAGCACAGGCATTCCTCGGCATCTGCATCAGCAACTCACAATTCGTCGTCGCCACACAACTACAACGCGCCAACCCACAATCCAAACTCGCCGCACGCATTGAATCCGCCGACCAAGCAGCCCGCATCATCGCGCCGGGCATCGTCACCCTGGTTGTCGCGCATTCGCTGTATTCCGTGGGGTTCCTCGGCGGCATTGCCGTGGCGCTGGCAGCCAACTTGCTCATTGTGCCGCTGCTGCGCCAACCACAGGAAAAACACGCTGAAAAGCGCGCCCAATCAGGCTTTTTCGACGGCTTCCGCATCCTCTGGGCAGACCGCCGCGCATGGTTCGCCGTGCTCCTCGTCGCATTGGGCAATCTAGGCTTAGCGCTGGGTGATTCCGCAGGAACACTCCTGCTGCTGCGCGGATTACGCATGTCGGAGCAAGATTTCTCCCTACTCAACCTGGTGAGCGCAATCTTCGGCTTGGCGACGTCTATAGTCGCCGTCAAGCTAGTACAGAAATCAGCTTCCCCACCCTGGCCCTGTGGGCGGCCATTGGGGAAAGTCTGGCGGTGGTCATCCTCGTGGTTCTTGCTGTTACCGGCTGGTATCCATTCCTGCTGGCCGCCAGCGAGCAGGTCGTGTGGTCCATGACGATCGTCACCATCAACGTTGCTGTGATGAGCTTCCTATTGGAGAATATTCCAGAGAATAAAACCGGCATCACGTTGGCATCCATGCGCACGTTCGTTATGGCTGCGGTGCCTATCGGCGCGGTGCTGGGCGGCTTGCTGGTGGATGCCTTCGGCTACGTGATCCCCATATGCATTTGGTTGTTCTTCACCCTGTTGAGCGTGGCCGTTGGGATTGGTACTAGGCGGCTTACTCCCCCACCAGTTGCAGAAACGCAGTCGCCGCAGGGCTCAGATTAAAAATTCAAGCAGCACCATCACAACCACGATCAATTCCCACCACTCCAAAGGTCGTAGACTAAGCACTATGAATAAAAATCAGAGAATCCGTGTCGCACTGTGGACAATTATTTTCGGTAGTGCTGGCATCATGCACTTCACAGCACGAGAGGGTTTTGATTCCATCGTGCCGCCCGCTCTCCCCGGCGCGGCTAAATACTGGACGTGGGGCAGCGGCATCCTGGAATTGGCGTTGGCTGCTGCGATTGCAAACCCGAAAACCCGGGCCAAGGCTGCTACCCAGGCGGCGCTCTTCCTATTGGGTGTGTGGCCTGGGAATATTCAGATGGCACTGGATTGGCAGCGTGCGGAGGATAAATCCGTACCGATGAAGATCGGGGCGTGGGCTCGGGTTATAGGGCAGATTCCGATGATGAGGTCCGTGAAAAAGCTTAAGCACGCTGCTGGTTAACCGCCGATCCAGCCAAGTTCATAGACTGCGCGCAGGGCCAGGATAACGCCGATGATTCCGATGATCCATGCGGCTGTAGATTGCACGTTCTTGGTGAGTTTGCGGTCCAACCATGTCAGTGGGCCGGCAAATAGATTACCTGCGAGCAGTCGCCCGAGGGTGAGCACCAACGCGGGCAGAATCATCACGACGCAGTAGCCCGCAAGCAACGCTGCATTCCCGGGCCAACCGGGTCCGTTCGTGGTGATAATTCCGATCGCACCAAGATATGGCACCATGGTTGCTACTTCGGTGAGCACAGCCGCAACGGCGAACGCCATCACGCCAAGCAGCAAGCTTGTCGACGCTTGACCAGATCCCATTGCACGTTCCCGCCACTGACTAATGCGGCCAGGTCCGCTACCTACCTGTTGAGATGTAGGCTTTTTGTCCATCTTGTGGCTCACCAGCGTGAGCACAACCCCAATGATGAGTTGGCCGATAAGAAAGGCATTGGTGTGTTGTACACTATGGAACACCTCTAACAGTGCGGATGCCCCCAAAGCTAGGGCTACGCCAATAGCAAAATACATTCCGATGACCGTGAGCAGGAAGAGCATCACTCACCCAATACGTAATCGTCCTGGTGTCATGAGTAGCCACACTGGAACGAGGAGAGTACCGAAGCTCATGGAATCAAGTAGTGCCAGGATCACCAATGAGCCAAGTGATGTTGCGTCCACAGATATCACTCACAATCTTTCAAAACCCCAGTGTTCTCGCGGTTTTCCTCTATCACTGCGGGCAATAAAATTTCTAGCACGACTGTGCTAGAAATTAGCGTAGCACAGTCGTACTACAATGTGAGTATGGCGCAGAATTTCAACAGGGAAGCCCGCAAAGCACAACTCGCAGAAGCCGTTTGGCATGTCATCCTTGATAAAGGCGTCAGCGCAGTCTCTGTACGAACCGTTGCCGAACAAGCAGGCGTCGTCGTCGGATCCCTGCGGTACCTCTTCCCCACCCGCACCGACCTACTCAACTACTCAGCTGAACTCATGGTTAGCCGAGCAACCGCCCGGGCTCTAGCCACACCTCACAGTGATGACCCACGCGAATACGCATTAGCTGTCATCAAACAATTCCTCCCCCTGGAACCCAACAGCCGAGCAGAACTTGAAGTAAACCTCGCACTCATCGGCGAATGCCGAGCGCAACCCTCACTCATCGACATTCGCAACCACGCACACCAACAACTCAACGAAGCCTTCATCAAGCTGGTGCAACTACTAACCAACACCACCGAACGCGACACCACCACCATATCCGCCGCCAGGCGACTGCACGCACTTGTCGACGGCCTCGCCCTCCACCTACTCCACACCGCCGACCCCGCAGAAGCACAAAAGGCAATCGGCATCATTCAGCAGGAGATTACTCGCATATCGGGAGGGAGTTAGAAGAGAATTTTGGCACCAAGACTACTGTATTTGAATCAAACTAACATCAGCAATCGGCTGACCACGCTATAGAAACCTCTGACATCAGTAAAACTTATCAAAAAATAAACAATATGCTCTAAAATCTGGCTTAACCGCATATTCTGTCACTCTAATTCCAGAATTAATTATCAAACTACGCAACCGAGGATAAAAATGATTGGAAATCTGCAAAATTGATTTTATGTATCTCTTCTGGATGAATAACAATACGCAATTCTTTTGAAAATCGTTTACGCCGTGCATATATCAAAAATGACAAGGCAATAATCCGAACTGAAACTTCAGGAGTGAGTTCAGGAATACGAGACTGTCCCTGCCCAAGAAGAGGAACACATATTGGTTCACCATTATTATGGCGGTCAACTGCCTCCCAAACCTTACACAGACTTTCTAAAATTCCGCATATAGATCCCTTCGCTCGATTTTCCACATCCATGGATGTATATGCCACATAGTAATACTTGATAGTGCCCTTGCCGGAAAGCACAGCAACAGTTCCTAGTTGATATATGTCCTTTTTACCTGGTTTTTCTATCGTATCAACTACCTGACTATTTTTAAGGGCTGATACTAACTCATTATCCAGTTGTGATTGCGATCCCCCGTATATTTGTTTTAAGAAGTTACCCTGAACACTATTTTGAGAAATAATATCAAAATCTGTATCAAATGTAGTGGTCATACCAACTAAAGCAGATGCATTCTGCTCAAAAAGATCGCCTTCCACTAACTTAATGGTGATGCTTTCAGGAAAATCTTGTTCTGGCATCTTCCTCCTCATTGAAAAGATGGCCCAAAGTACTGCTATCACTAAAGCTGCAATGAAAAACCACCATTTATTTTTCAAAAGATCCGGCCAGAAAGGCAAAAGTACACCAAATAGAACAGTTTCTTCCCCCAAGGCTTCTAAAGTATACCGAATGAGTCCCTTTAAATAGCGACGATTCCAATATCTATGCAGCATTACTTAACAAATACCCAATTTTTGATAGACCCAATCCTCATAATGATACGCACCCTTCTTATTCTCTATAGAAAAATTGGGTACATAGTTATCTAAAGCATACTTAATAATTCTATAATCATAAGGGACCGAAATCGTGTAATAATTTTCATCAATTAATGGTTTAGGCATGTTGCCGTATACCTTTTTACGATTTTTATCCAAATTTGCCACAATTACTGGAAGTTTTAGGGAAATTATTGCATTAACTTCATAAGCCAAAAAAGAATGTCCATCGCTACCTTTGCGTCGTGCAGTAGGACTACCAAGCAAAATAACCTGCTTAGTATTCTTTAACCGTTCTCGAAGTCGCCGTTTGATCGTATCCGAAAGGCTTGTATCATGCGCGGTATAGATATCATGTGAATTAATAAAATCAAAATCTATACCGTTATTTTCTTTCCAAGCAGACATAAGTCTGTATTAATGAATTTCTTCACTAGCAAACGCAACATAAGTTTTATTTCGATAACTCATGACTAAAGCTCCAGGTATATTTAATCTGACGCAAAACCACTTCGCTCATTTTACCATCAGGAAAAAGCTAAAGCTGATCATGAATTTTTTATAGCATAAAAACTTTTCTTTGCCACAAATCTTGGGGTGATTGGGTTTTGGGTGTTACTTGAATCAGCAATCAGTGACAACGGAAAAACTTTTTGCTTGGTATTTATCCCAACATACTTCATTGTTCTTGCAAAAGTTCTAGGCTCTGAAAATCTGGATATTTTATTCAAGACTATTACCCAACTTCAATAACCAACTTTCAGTTCTGGAATAACCTGAGCAGTACATTTTCAACACAGTGGTTCTTAACCGCTGTGTCCCCCACCAATCAACGCACTAACCAAAGTTCGCACAGCTTCCCGGCGCGCTTCTTCATCGTTGCAGCCTTCGATGGCACGGCAGACATCATTGTGTTCGGTTTGCCACATTCCAGCGATGGCTTGCACGCCTAGGACCAGCTGCGATGCGGAGATGTGTGCGGGTAGGGTTCCGGCTTTTTGTGCGGCTTCGACTGCTTCGATTTTGCCGGCCATGGCGTCAGCAACGGCGTCTCGCTCTCCTACTACGTCGCGTTCGAGTTGGTACCAGGCTACGAATCGTTCTATTTCTGGGTTGGCGGTTTGCATGTCGTGGAGGCGTACTGCGTAGCCGGGGAGGTCATTGGCATCAATGGGGATTTGGTTGATAGTTGTGGCGGTGATGTCGTCGAGGACGGCGTCGAAAAGTGCTTCTTTGCTGCCGAAGTAGGTGTAGACGAGTCCGGCGCTGACGTTTGCGCGGGTGGCGATGGCGTCGATGCGGCTGCCGGCTAGGCCTTTGGCGGCGAATTCGGTTAGGGCAGCACCGAGAAGCTGGCGTTTTTTGGCTTCGGGGTCACGGACTCGCATGCCCCAAAGGTTAAATTAATGAATACTCATTTGACAAATTGGAATACCTGAAGCTAGGCTCGATCTTATTGAATAAACGTTCAATAAAACCCGAACAGGAGAAACAACAATGAGCGTATGGTTCATCACTGCAGTTCCCGCGGTCTGGACCGCAGCTTCACCGTCAAGGCACTAGAGGCCGGCCACCAGGTCGCAGCAACCGCCCGCAAACCAGAACAATTAGCTGACCTAGTTGCACAATACGGCGACCAAATCCTGCCGCTGCAACTAGATGTCACCGACTACGAAGCCGCACAACGCGCCATCGCTGCGACCGTCGAAAAGTTCGGGCGGGTAGACGTGGTCGTCAACAATGCTGGTTATGCCAACACTGCTTCCGTCAAAGACATGCCCATGGAGATGTTCCGGAGCCAGTTCGAGACCGTTTTCTTCGGCGTCGTAAACGTCACCAAAGCTGTCCTGCCAATCATGCGGCAGCAGCAATCCGAGCACATCATCCAAATTTCTTCCCTGGGTGGCCGCATCGCCGGGCCTGGTCTGACTGCCTATCAATCCGCAAAGTGGGCTGTCGGTGGTTTCTCTGAAGGCGTGGCCCAGGAGGTCGCACACTTCGGCATTAAAGTGATCATTCTTGAACCAGGCGGAATGCGCACCGATTGGGCTGGTTCCTCCATGAAGATTCCCGAGATCAGCGAGCCTTACCGCCCAACCGTGGGCGCCTTGGCTGAGCTCATGCACAACGCCAGCGGTAGCGAACCCACCGACCCCAACAAAGTCGCCGAACTGTTGCTCAAGCTCGTGGAACTCTCCAACCCGCCCGTGCGGCTACTCGTCGGCACCGACGCCGTGCAATACGCCGAAGCAGCCGAGAACGCCCGGCGCGAAAGCGACATTCAGTGGCGTGAGCTGAGCACATCCGTGGGGTTCGACGAAGCTTAAGCTTTTCGACGGCCCAGGCTGCCCATTTTACGTGTTTCCATCAACCAGACAGTTACTTGTTCTAGACGTTATTGGATCACACAGGAATACCTGGGCGGCCGCGTAGACTCTCTAAATCCACAACAGGATCCATAGCGGAAAATTTATGCACATTGTCGTACTGACCTTTTATATGTAGGTTGTTTAAATCTGGGTTGTCAAAGAAATCAGTATCGTTGACCCACATTGCCAAAAAGTCTTTTTTGGCTTCCTCTTCAACCCACGACCCAGCACGCACCAAATCGGGCAACATAACTATGTCATAGCGATCATATCCTTTGATCCGACCAGAAATTATGGGTGGATTAGCAGACGCTTTTACCCGTTCAGTAATCTCTTTCATATACATACTTACAGCCTGTCACCATCGTCCAACATTTCATAGGGCTTCAACCTTTACTCTGTCATTTGATACCTAATCCCAGCGCACCAAACAGACACACATTCTGTCCCTTAACCCAATATTTACCCAGCTCATGCAGAGCAAAAGGAAAACCCCCACGTTATCGCTAACGTGGGGGTTCCACATCTGTGGAGCATAGGAGAATCCACATGAAATGCTATCTAGCTCTATTAAATATAAAAATAAATATATTATTTGTCTTAATATTGTCTCTGATAAAAACGCAAAATTGCCCCTCACCCCGCTGCTTAATACGGGGTGAGGGGCATGATTGTTATTCGGGTTGATCTATATCCAGATCGGTTTTTGGGGTTCCTGTGACATCATGATCACCTGTGATGAGGTGCTCGATAATCTTTGGCGGGCGTGGAAGCGCGCCAGCAATTTCTGGCCAGGCTTCAACAAGCACGCGAACGTAATCGCGTAGGTAAGGCATCGCGGTGAGCTCGGTATGCAGCCGCCAGATTTCCTTCTGCATCTTCGCACGATCATTTTCTAGTACTTGAACGCGGTGGTACAAATCATCCACGATGGATTTTTGTAATTCCCATGCGGCCACATCACGTGACTGGGAAACTTCAGTTAGCTTGCCTTTGAGTGCTAGCCATCCAGCAAGTACTGTGGCGGCAGTAGTCAGTAGCGCAGTGAGTACACCACCCGATGCCAGTACCTCCCACCCGTGTAAATCTGGCTGCATGGGCAGTACCTCCCTTATTATTCTGCTGCGTGCTTAGCGGGTGCGGTTGACACTAGAGCTGCGGTTTCACCGGCACCAACCTTGGAGGTGGAGATGCTAGTGAGTACCGAAGCCACCGCAGCAGTCGCTGCAATGCCTAGACCAGCTTGCCAATCCACCTGGTAGATCGCATCCCCCACCGTCACAGTCGCCAGCAGTGCCTGGGCAAATGTGCGGATGGCGCGGTCAGCGGTATCTAGCCAAAAAATCTTCGTCCACATAATTCACTTCTCTCCTTCTTTGTTGTCCTTAGTTTCCGTAGCGATGTGATCCAGGATCAGGTTCACATCACTGCGCAGCGCGGCTACGGCATCCACCAGCGTTAGGTTTTGGCCTGCGGCGTTTTGCCCCAGTTGTGGCCAACCCTGGTCACCGATACCCCGCAGCTGGCTGCGCAGCTCCTTGACGTCAGCGAGCAGTTGCCGCTGCTCAGCATCATTTAATGACATAAGAAAACTCTCCTTCTGAGATTGTGCGATTGAAAATGCGTACCCTTTGGGCACGATCAGAGAGACCAGCTGGTTAAAGCTCATCCAGTACCCGTATGGTGGGAACCCGGAATCAGCGATCCATACCCGCCGACCCCGGGCATCATCCCCGTATCCCATGACAGTGATGTAGTGATACACCACTCCACCGCCATATGCTGGAGATATTGTTGATGGCAGCACCGCTTGTGGGTAATTCGATGGTGGCGCAACGATATTGGCCACCACCCCATGTCCGGCATCAATGCTGCCAACAATGTCCCGCCAGACCTGTTCCTTCTGATCTCCTATCGGGTAGTCTGATAGGTCCCGGTGTTGGTACTGTGCCCCGGGAATATTCCGGTTGAGTACAGCTGGGAACTGGCCGATGTAGTCAGTGCCTCCTGTATGAGTGCCCAATTGTTGGGCAAAAACACCTTCACCGATCAAGGTGCCGGTAGCAGCACGTACGACGGTTTGCACCGACGCGGGGCCGCAATGATAGTACGTATCCTGGGTTACTTGATCCCGGGGATACGGCAAAACATGCTCCATAGTATGTTCCTTTCCTAGTGTTGATAGTGCGATCTGGTAGCGGCGGCGGCGATCCTCCAACCCGTTGGTGCCACCATTGATGCGGCGAGTAACCCCCACAACATCGCCACGGTCAGCAAGCTGATTAATGTCCGGACGGGCAACCACCCAGTAGTATGAGGCAGCTAGCCACCCCCAGCGGGGCGTGGCCACCAACTCTGGTTGAGCCACAAACACTTCTGGATCATCAATCAACCCTTGCTGGTGACACCACCGGCCGAATGCCCGAAAATTATTTTTACCGGTGAGTTGGATAGGGCCAGCACCGCGCCATTGTTCTCCTTCACCTGGCCCATGCCCTAGATCAGCCCTGCCTCGTAGGTAATAGCCCGGATCAATCTCCCGGAAATACCGCAAACCTACGGACTCGTGTCCGATTTGGGCCAGGAACATGGCCTGCCGCAGAATCGACGTGCATTGAGCTTGTCGCATAGCCTCATTCGCGGCATCAACATGCAGACTGTAGTCCACATCACCGCCCATAATGACAGCTAAATCCTGAGTAGTAACCACCCATAACCTCCTTTACATATACGAAACCCCGGCGCGTCTGCCGGGGTTGGGATGTGGTGTTAGTTTTTTGTGACGTATGTGATTGTGAACTTGATGTCTGTATCGCGGATGCCCCAGGTTTGGAATGTTCCGTTTCTTGTGATTTGTATTTCTCCTGTGGTGTTAGTGGGGTTGGTGGTGATGGTGTTGTTGGGGCAGGCCCAGTCGGGTAGGCGTGCGGCGTTAATGGCGTCGCGGGTGATGCCTAGTTGTCCGGCGGCGTCGACGGTGATAGTGCAGATGCCCGCTTTGCGTGCTGCTGTGAGTTTGTTGTCTGGTGTGAGGCTGGTTGTTTGTTTAGTGCCGCCACTGTCAACGTAGTGGCGGGATGCTGCTACGTTTTCGGTGCCGTTGGTAGTGTCGGTGGGGACGAAGATGTGCCCTGCTGTTGATCGGCGGACGAGGCGTCCAGCGGTGACGTTTTCGGTGGCGTCTGTACGGGGGATGTAGTCGTTGATTTTTGTGTCGACGTAGTATTTGTTGGCGGCATCATCTTCAGCTTCGGGAGTGGCGGTGCTGATAGTACCATTGGCCCAGCGCTTTACTACGGTTTTGCCGGCTAGTGGCATGGATACGCCATCAAGGTCGTCGATATTGTGGCGATGTGCTTTAGGGGTTCGAGCATCTGTGAGTCGGCTATCACTGGTTGAGACTTTGCCGGCTAGTGCTGCGGTGAGTCCTCCTATTTGTGAGATGTTGTGTGTGTGGTCAGTGTTTGCTTTGCCTGCTAGTTGTGTGGTGGTGGCGTAGGTGCGGGCTGCTTCAGTTTTTGAGAGTTTTTCTGTTAGCAGTTGCATGATGGATTCGGCTTGGGTTTTGCCTTGGCTTATGGCGTCGGCGACTTCGCGGAATGTATCGAGTGCGGCAGGAGCATTGTTGACCAGTTGGTTGATGCGTGCGTTGATACGCTCGATTACATCGTGGGTTACGTCGTCAGCTAGGTGGCGGAGGTGGATGCCCTTGATGGGCAGGCTTTCTGCAATGACTTGGGTTGCTTTGTCTGCTTCTGTTTTGGCGCGGTTGGCTTGGGTCGTTGCTTCGGTGGCTTGGGCGCGGGCGGCGTCTTTATATGCGAGTGCTTGGCCTGCTGCGTTAGTTGCGGATGTAGATGATTCTGCTGCGTTGGTGGCGGATTTTCCAGCTTTGTCTTCTGAGAGTTTAGCTTTGGTGGCTGATGTGTGCGCTTCTGTTGCGGATCGTTGTGCGAGGTCGCTTGATGACGCGGATTGGGTAACGAGGTAAGCAATTTGGTGGGATGAGTTTTCGGCGGATTGTTGTGCATTGGTGGCGGCAGTTTCGCTGACCTTAGCTGCGTCTGCGTAGCGTTTTGCTGCTTCGCTGGCTTTGGATGAGTCTCCTAGGAGGGATTGGACCATAGCGGCGATGCGTTGGATTTCGCTGGCTGATGCTTCTTTTGTTGATTTGGCTGCTCGGATGGCATCACCTAGGGACATATCGGCGTCGCCGACGATGAGGGGGATGCTTTCTAGGCTGCTTCCTCGGTGATTGGTATCTTTATGGACAAGGACAAGTACTGCTGGTCCTGGGGAGCAAGTGAAGTTTATGTGTCCGTTTGATTGGGTTTCGAAGCGTGTGAGTTCGGTGGTAGTAAGGTTGGCGCCGTTGGCTTGGGGTGTGGTGGCTCGTACCCAGATTTCCTTGACGGTTGATGGTTGGTTTGTTGCTGTGATGAGGCGTCCACTGATGGTGGGCATGGTTGTCCTTGTTGTTATTCGTTTTCGGTGATGACTTGATAGATCACTGTGGTGCTTTCGATGGCGCCGAGGAGGCGGCCTTCGATCCAGGATCGTTCGGTTTTTGTTACGTTGTATGCGCGGATGAGTGGGGGGCGGTTGCTGAATGAGATGATGGCGATGATGTTGCCGGTCCAGGTGCCTTGTGCGGTGATGCGTGATCGGTATTCCCATGCCTCATTACGGATTTCAAGGTATCCGTTCCATGCTGTGACTTCGTTGACAACATTCCAGATCCGTAGGCTGAAGGAATTGATTCGGTTGATAGCGCTGTCGTTGATTTCGGTGGCACGGGCGACTTTGGTCAGCACTTCGTCTTGTTTGGTGTTGATTTGGTTGAGTGCGGTAATGGCTGATGAATGATCATGGGAGGCTTGATTTAGTGCGTCGATGGCTTGGTTGTTGAGTCGAATGGCATCGGACTGTTTCGCATTCGCGCTATCGAGTGCAGTGATCGCTGAAGAGTGATCACGAGAAGCCTGATTTAGGGCTTGAATTGCACGGTTGTTGAGGTCGATGGCACGGTTTTGGGCGGCCTCGTTGTCTTTTTTGACCTGACTGAATTCCTGCACGATCCCATCCACTGTGGTTTGTGCGGTGAGAGTGTTGGATAGTGCTTGGGAGATTTGGGTGCTGTATTTGGCTGTGTCGGAGAGGGCTACTGCAGCGTCGGCGCGTGCTTTATCTGCACGGGTGATGGCAGCGTCGGCGGATTGGCGTGCTTGGGTGGCGGCAGATACAGCTGATTCTGCGCGTTGTTTGGCGGTGTTTGCTGTTTCTGTTGCTGTTGTTGCTCGTATTACCGCAGTTGAGGCTTGGTGTAGTGCGGTGCCGGCTGTCTGTTTGGCGGTGGTGATTTCTCCGCCTAGTCGTTGAGCATCTCTGAGGCGGCGGCGGCGTTCGGTTTCTACAGCACTGCGTAGTTCTGAGTTGTGGATTCGCAGTGCTTCTGGGTCGCTGATGAGTTGCCCTCCCACATGGATGCGCCAGCCGATATCGCTGTCAGCATTTGTGATCATATCCATTGCTGTTACGGGCAGCTGGAGTGTTTTGCCCCAGACTAGAACGGATACGATATCCCCTGTGGTGAAATCAACTCCTGGTGTCCACCGTCCAATGCCAGCATTGGTGATGTCGCGTTCGAAGAATACGTCACCTTCGACACGTTTTTGGGCGGCATCAATGACTGTTTCAAGATCTGTGGTTTGAGCTTCCAGATCAATTTTGACATCAGCGCGGACAAATGCAATATCAAAGCGTCCCTGTGGAAGATTATTGGGGCGGTAAATGTATCCATTTTGGATGCGTTCATCTTGACCGTTTGCTTGTTCGCGGCCTTCTGGTAGGCGCACATCAAAGCTGCCGTATGTGTATACGGCTGTGCGTCGTCCCACGGTCATTTCACCGCCGTCAGCTATTAGTAGCACAGGTTGTGTCATGAGTAGTGCAGTTCTCCTTGGAGTACGTCAATGATGATGGTGGGCTGCTGGGGAGTGCGTAACCCTACAGGTGCAGAGTCTGTGTCTGTGGGGAACCACATACGTGCGGTGATGCGCACACCAGCTGACATGGCTGGGCCCATGATTTCGTCAAGGATGTTTTTATCTGTAGGGCGCAGTAGGATTTGTGGTGATGCTATCCCGCTAGATGCAGTGCTGACTTGGATGGGGAAATCTCCACTCACACCTACAGCTTTATATGCGGTGGTGAGGGATTCTGAGATCACTCTCCTGATGAGTGATTCAGCAGGGCCCTGCATAGTTGCGCCGTCGGCAAACACCACCATTTTTATCCCTTTAAGCTCTCGCGGTTTCCGAAATGTTACCCCGATGTTCTCTGGTCCAGCCCAATCCCGCTGAAACCGAGTCCACCCGCCATTCCATGTTGTCGGTGCAGACATACATGGGAACCGGGATAAAAGCTTCAGCATATCTGCGCCATGAATGGTCAGAGTGCTAGGGGAATCTGCGCCACCTTTTGCCACCACATGCGTGACCCAGTAGACCCGGCGCGGCATGCCTTTGCGTTCGATAGCGATGAATCGGGTGTTGTTGATCTGTGGTTGTAGCTCTCCGATATTAGTTGTTTTTCCGATGCCGTCGGCGATGAGTTCGTTAAGGATTTGGTGGGGTGTTCCTGCGCGACTTTTCACGATGGTTGTGAGTTGGAGTGAGGCGGGAGCGTTGCGGGTTTCGGGTGCGGTGAGGTCGGTGATGGGCGGTAGGCCAATGATGGGTTCGCCATTTTCGTTGAGTAGTCCTGCCCATTGTCCGGTGTGGTTGATGGTGTGGGTACGGTGTTTTTTGTGGTTTTCCCATTGTTCGGTGGTCCACATTGGTTATTGCCTCCAGGGGTCGAGGAATCCTACGTTCCAGGTGAGGTGTGCTCCGCTCGGTAGGGTGTAGGTGCATGTTGTGTTGGGTGGTATTCCTTCCGCGTAGGCTGAGGTGTTGCGCCATGTGTCGTAGTCAATGGTGTCGGGGTTGCTGAGTACGACGCAGGATTCTGCATTATCGAGAATGAGGGTGCGGGATGCTGCGACTCTGGGGAGGGTGAAGGTGGCGCGGGATGGGAGTGTAACGGTGCCGCCTGGGCCAAGCCATTTTATTTTGGGCCAGATGGTGACGTCGCCAGGGTTGGTGATATGTACAGTGCCGGCTGCTTGAAAGGTGTCTGTCCACCAGATACCAGAATCAGCGATGAGGGGGATTTTGATATTTGTGATGATGTTTTCATCGGTGGGGCGACCTGTGGGTGGTGGGATGGCTCCAGCTAGTCGGACCTGGGTGGCGAGGCGGCCCTTGAGTGGGCTGATGATTTCTAGTGTGCCGGTCAGTAATGGGGAGAATCCGGCACGTAGTTTGGCGTAAATATCGGCAGCCTGTTGGGATTGATCGGCGGGGGCCGATACTGTGATTTCTAGTGTGCCGGTCATGGGTTTGATGGCTTGGGAGTCAATGATGTGACCAGGGATGCCGACAGCTGTGATTGTTTTGTCGGTGAGTTCCCCTACTAGTCCGTCGATGCCGGCTTCATCAATGGCTGTGGTCCAGTCATGATCTTGGGTGAGGTCGTATGTCTCACCCCACGGAGTGGTATAGCGGATGTCCGTCATAGTAGGGGCTCTCCTCGTTGTTATATGCGGGCGTTCACGTAGGCGTTTGCATCAACTTGATTCAATGCCGCCAGGCGAGTTTCGTAAGCAGCTTTGATTTGGTTGAGCATGGCTTCTGTTTGGGGTCGGGTGAAGGATTCACCGGGTGGCAGGGTGAACTCCACGATGACTGTGTGGACGCCACGGGCTGCGGCAGCTTGTTGTGTTGCTGCCGCTAAGGCATTCATTTGCTTGAGTTGTTGTTCAAGCATCTGTGATTGCCGTTGTTCTAGTACGAGTAGTGCTTCTCGTTTTTGTGCTGCTACTCGTGCTGCCTCTGCTAGTGCGCTGGTTTGGTCTCGGGTGGGGGCTTCAGCTAGTTGCTTTTGCAGATCGGCGTAATCAAGCTGGGATCGTAGTTGTTCCAGTTTGATGGTGTTTGCATGCTCTAGTTGGGCTCGTTGGAGTTCAAAAGCGATTTTTTGTGCATCAATGGTTGCTTGTAATGCGTTTTGTTTTGCTTCTGAGTCTCGGCCTAGCTTCTCCATTTTGGATTCGATGCCGTAGGCGAGATTGCCTAGAGTGGCGTCGATGGCTTTGGCCCCTAGTTCAGCACCGCCGACGGCAGCTTCTGGCCCGTATTGTTGGGCTAGTACACCGCCGCCTACTCCTAGCCCCACGCCAAGGAGTCCGCCTAGTACAGTGCCCACTTTTTGCCCTGTACCGAGACCTTCCCAGGCTTTCTTGATGTCATCTAGATTGTTGGTGACGTCAATACCGCCAGCAATGAGTTCCTTCAACCCGCTGAGTGCGATCCCTGCACCAGCTATGGCACCGACTGGGCCTGCGGTGGCAAAACCGGCAGCGCCCGCAGCAGCCCCGCCGATGAGCTTGCCGACGCCACCTAGGAGTTGGCTTAATCCGCCAAATCCCTTGGAGGCGCCTTTAGCGCCTGCGGAATCTAGTCCGTAGAGCTGCTTGGTTTGGTCTGTTAATAGCTCTGTTTTCAGACGTAGTAGTTCAGCAGCTTGGGTTTGGGCTAGGGTGGTTTCCGCTACTGCTAATTGTGCTACTGCTTGCCGGTGTGTGGATTCTTGCAGATCAATGGCGGCTTGGGCGCGTGCTGCGGCTACGCCCCACTCTGCTGCTGTGACGGCAGCAGCACCTGCCACGACTGATTCGGCGATTTCCTCGATAGCAAATGTGCCGGTAACCCGGAAGCGGTCCATAGCCCCAGCCATTGCCTCAACGCTAGTGGCGCCTAGGTGGGCCTGTCGGCGGCGGGCTTCGGCTAATTCAGCTTCAGCTTTCGACACGCTGATAGCTCCATCAGCGCGTACCCGCTTCAGGTCCCACTCACTTACGGTGAGGTCCTTGATGGCCTTGACCTGCTCTAGGCCATTGAGTACTTGTTGCTGGTGTAGTTTGCTGATCTCTTGGCGGTTTTTCTCCACGAGATCAGCAGCGGTAGCCAATGTGTCGAAGAATTCAGCAACGTACCGACTAGCATCAGATGCCGCTGTGGCGATGCCCTCAACGAGATTTTGAGCGGCAGTAATTCGAGCGGCAACCACTGCGCGTTCTGCATCATCTAGTCGCTGGTCTGCATCAACATGATCCAACAACTTATCCGTGAGGTCTTCTTCGGCTTTGGCAACCTTCTCACGTGCTTGTTTAACCTTATTGGCGTTCTTGTCTTCTGACTTGTCTAGCTGCTTGGCTGCGTCTTCATTCG
Source organism: Corynebacterium sp. (assembly GCA_030527885.1). Lineage (GTDB taxonomy): Bacteria > Actinomycetota > Actinomycetes > Mycobacteriales > Mycobacteriaceae > Corynebacterium. Next base: position 38,669 of record JAUMZY010000002.1, on the reverse strand, counting down.
CTCGATTTAGCTTCCGCTGAGCATCGGCGATTTTGTCAGCTTTACCTTCTTTTCGGGCTTTTGCTAACGCACGCTCAGCATCTTCAATCTTGCGGCGGTTAGTGGTGCTGATATCACCGCCTTCTTTTTCCGCTTCAGCTAGTTCTTTGCGGGCTTCCTTGAGTTCTTCCTCTGCCTTCGTGATGTCTTTGGTTTCGCTGACGATCTCCTTACGAGTCTCCGCCAGCCCCTTTTCGGCATCATGCACGACCTGAGTTTTACCTAAGAACTCACCACCAAAGTTTTGTAAGTTGATGCTGCCAACAATGTTTTTAGCAACCTCAACACCCACGAGCGATGCTAACGCTTTATGACTTTGGGAACGCCCTAACATAGCATCGGAGATCTCTTCCGACGCCGCAGCAAAATTCTTCGCGGCATCAGGCAACACCTTTGCCAATTGATCAAACGCATCAGTCTGCTGAGGTGACAAGATGCGCTCCGGGCGCCCCGACAGATTCACAGCAGTAGCACCATGTGGCAAGATACCACCAGTATCGTACAGCCTGGCCCGGCGCGTTTGGGTTGAGTCGTGGAGTTTGCTGGCTTCACCCCAGCTCACGCTATTACCACGGCGGTTGCTTGGGCTGTCTATTCGGTAACCACCAATGGTGCGGTACGTACCATCAGCAGACAGCCGGCCTTCAGCTAAGACGCCTTTAGTGTGGGGTGAGCGGGTGATCGTACCGTCGGCGGCAACATGTAACCCTGATGTGGCTTCGGCTAACGATATGCCCTCGGTGGAGGTTGATCGGATGATGTAGGTGACCCATGTGCCTAGTGGTAGGTGGGCATGGTCGGTGTACATGCTGTTTGCCGCACCGGCTGCGATGCCGCCGATTTGGCCGTTACCTCGTCCACCGCCCATTTCCACGTTGGTGCCGGCGATCGTACCGGATGTGTGTCCGCCCCATGATCCACCGTTGAACCAGCCGATGCTGAAGTCGGTGGCAGGATTGCCTAAGCCAGGCTGGAAGCCCATGGCGGCGAGGGCTCCGCGCTGACTACCGGTGGCGAATCGTCCTGCGAATGCAGGCAATCCGATGGCAAACCGTGCTAGCGCGGACATAGCACCAGAGCAATCGCCCCAGTTGACGCCACCCCAGACGTAGGGTGCTCCTTCTAGGGGTTGGCTGGCGCGTTGTCCATTGACGGTTTTGCCACGGGCAAACTCCAGTAAATCTTCTGGGCCTACTACGGCACCGTTGGCGAAGTACTGGATGTTGCCGGCGTTGGTTTTAGGGGCTAGGGTGTATCCGAATCGGTCAGCAACGGACTCTAGGATTGCAGTGGATCGAGCACGCTTTTCTTGTGCTAGTGGAATGTAGGCTTCCCCACCAGTTTCGGGTTCTGCCCATACTCGCCAGGATCCGGCTGGGGCTATCTGGGCCACGTGGTTTTCCGTACCACCAGCGAAGAAATGCACCATTCCGCCATCAACAAACCGCAGGTTCTTTGGTAGGTTGATGGCATCGGCGAGACGATTGTACTGCTCAAACACTTTAATCTGTCGTTCAGTGACGGTATGTGTCTGATTGGTTTGGAGCCCATTGAGCTTTTTGATTATTTCGGATTTGTCGATGACGCCTTGCAGGTTATCGGACACAGTCACGCTGCCTTGGGCACCGGCGCCAACGTTGGTGCGTAGTTCGGCGATTTCATTAACGACCGTGGCGATGTTGTCGGTGATGAAAACGCGCCCAGTTTGCTCGTCTTTGACTGCTACCCCAAGATTGATGAGGCGATCAATGACTTCCTGGGTGTTATCGGTTATTTCTAGGCGACCACCTTCAATGCTGGTGGCTTTCGCTCCGATCTCCTCTAGCAGTTGTTTAATGTCTAGCCCATTGGGAAAAGTAACTTCGACTTTTCCTTCTGGCATATCCGTAACCTTGGCTCCTAGGGCCTCCAGGTCTTTTCGTATTTGTGGAGCAGCTGAAGACAAAACGATGGTCTTGCTGTCGGGAATGGAGATGATGGCATCACCAACTTGCTGCATAACTTGCCTGAGCTGTTCACCAGACAGCAGACCCTCCAGAGTCATGCGGCGTGCAGATTCCTGGGCTTCTGTAAAAGCAGCACCGGCATCACGAACACCAGAGCTAAGCCCAAGAGTAGCCTCCTGAGTTTTTTGCAAACCACGACTTATTGATTCCCATTGCGTCCATGCCCCAACCCCAAACATATCTGGACCGATTTCGATCAATATGTCTTTGATCTTTTTGGTAGCCTCTGCGTTTCCATCTAGCGCTAACGCAAAATCATCAATGTTACCGCCAGCGGCTTGGATTTGTTCGCCATATTTTTTCCAGAAGTCATTGCCTTCAATTGCTTTGGCATTTGATCGTGCTACAGCATCATTCACCTGCGCGATGGCTAAGGTTGAGCCGTTCATAGCATCAACGATGACACCTTGTTCTATACCTAATTGGCGGGCGGTTTCTAGCCACCCTTTTTCTTCGGCTTCCTTGATCTGGAGTTCACGTGTTTGGTCGGTGATGGCACCAGTGGTTTGAGCTAGGGAGTCCCGTAGCCTGTCTTGGTATTGTTTGTGTTCTTCTTCTTTCTGTGCGGCATCGGCATGTTGTTGTGCTAGGTAGCCTATTGCCAGGCCAGCAGCTGTAAGTGCTGCGCCCCAGGGACCACCCAACATGCTCATGAGCCCTTGGGCGCTTCCTTTAAGGATGTCTACCCCACCGGTAGCAGCGCCTTTGACGACTCCACTAAAAATCTGGATATTGCCCTGTGTGGTGGTGGCGATCTTTCCTAGGCCACTCAGCTCAGTGGCGGTGTTTTTTGTTTCCCGCCCTAGGGTGATGAGAGTACCAGCGCTGTCTTTGACATGGCGCGTGAGTTTTCCGACGGCGGTTCCACGATCTTCGAGGGTGGCCACAGCAGCAGAAAAATTGCCCATTTGTTTACCTGCATCTTCGGCAAACATTTTATGCAGCTTCATTTCGTCGCTGAAGCTGCGGACAGCAGCAGTCCCCTTGCTCATTTTTCCAGGGAAATTTGTCCACGAAGACAGTGCTAATGCCGCTGCTAACCCTAGGATGGGGCCGTGCAGATCAGAGGTGGCCTTAGTTACATCTACTACTGCACCGGCTACAGGGGTTAGTCCTTCGATGAGGTTTCCAGCCCAGCGGGCTGCGGTGCTAAATGATTGTTCTGCTATTGGCCCGATTTGTTCTAAGGCTTTGGCGCCAGCGTCAGCAGCTTTGACTAAATCGTCTTGGAGGACGTTGAAGATTCCCAGGAGGACGTCTTCTTTTGTGTTGTTGAGTCGTTCTAAAGCACCTGGTAAACCTTGCGTTTGGGCTGCGGCGACTTCTGCGGCTTGGCCTTGGCGGGTGACAGCTTCTTTGAGTTTGTTGAAATCCCCTTCACCCTTGGATGCAGCAATGCCTGCCAGTCGCATCGCGTCAGACCCAAAGAGGGTGGCGGTGGCTGCTTGGTATTGTTCATCGGTCATTCGGGCAGCAGCTTGGTTGAGCTGTCCGAAAAGGCTGGGTAGACCTACGAACTTGCCTTCTGTGTTATATACGGTAAGGCCTAGTTGTTCTATTGCTTCTTGGGCTGGTTTCCCCTGGTCGGTGAGTGCTAGGAGCGCTGTTTTGAGAAGCGTACCAGCGTCCGACCCTGTGATGCCTGCGTTGGCAAACATGGCGATGGCAGTTGACGTGTCGTCAATGCTTACGCCAAATTGGTTGGAAACCGTACCAGCCTGCTGAAGCGCAAGTGCCACATCACCGATCTCAGCAGATGAAGCGTTTGCTGCGCCGGCAAGAATGTCGGATACCCGGCCTGCCTGATCGGCTTTGAGTGAGAATGCCTGGAGCGCTTGAGATTGGATGGTAGCGGCGGTGGCAGCATCGGTTTGTGCAGCAGCAGCAAGTTGGAGGGTACCTTTTGCTGCGGTCATGGACTCTTCGACGGTAAAGCCGCCTTTTGCCAGTTCCGTCATAGCAGCGGCAGCATCACCAGCAGAGGTGGCAGTGAGGCTGGCATCGCTGCCTAGTTCTCGGGCTTTCTGGGTGATTTGGTCCATCTCGGCAGCGGTAGCCTGAGAGACAGCTTTCATCGTGTTGAGTTGGGATTGGAAGTCTGTCCCCACTTTGACGATTTCGCCGCCTAGTGCTGCGCCACCTAATGCTAGACCGATACCTGCGCCAATTTTGGTGGCCACCCCAATGGCAGGCCCTAGGCTGGATTGGAGTTTTTGGGGAAACCCTTTGACATCCGGCTCAACTAGAATGTCAATCTTGCCGCCAGCCATGATGCTACTCCTTGGTTAGTTGTACGTTGCCACCACCCCACAGACCTAACATGTCCCGCGCCGATGCAATGGTTGTTTTACGAGGTTGAGGTTGTGCGGTCGGATATGCTTGTGCGAGTTGGTCTGCTACTTGTTGTGCTAAATGATTGTGGATTGCCGGTGGGCGCAGGGCTACTGGGTAGAGGATTGGATGAGATGGTGGTTTGGCCCCAGATTCTTTCCGGTGCTCTCGTGCTGCTTTGACTTCTGGATCATCTGGGTCTGTGGTCCAGCTGGCATATTCAGAATTGAGCCAGTAATCTTCCCGGTCTACAAGACGGGCAATATTTTCATCCGTATGCGTCCACTCTGGTTCCAGACCATCAATAAGGATCATGAGGTCTGGCCAGGGTAGTTCTTTCTTTGCTTGCCGCCAATCTAATCCGTATGCCTTACGGAACCCCACGAGGACACGTGCGTGTTCGTGGGGATCAATAAAAACGCTTAGGTGGTTAAAAAAACTCCATCTTTACCACGCAATCCTGCGATCTGCCCCAAGCTCACAATCACTTTGGCGACTTCTACTTCAGTGAGTTGTAGGAGTTCTGCAATGAATTTTTCTCGTTGTGATTGCGCGGATGTCGACATGATCTCCAACGTCTTGGTGAGGTGTTCCTCATAAGTGGTATCCATGTTGGCGGGGCTAAACATAGAAATGAGTTCGTGCACTTCGTCGCCGGTGTAGCGCTTCTTAAGCGTGATGTCATGACCCTTAGCAGTGATGGTGATGGGGTCGCCGTTATCAACGGCTAGTGCGAGGTCAAGAATGTCAATGGGAGTGTCTGCCATGATGATGCTTTCGTTCAAGGTTGATGGGTAATTGGGGAAGCAGGTATTCCCCTACCCACTGTGGGTAGGGTTTTAGAGTTGAACCCCAACTTTTATGGGGTGAGGGTGATGCCGCTAGGCAGCGCTGGCATAATCTCCATAGGCACGCTGAGGAAAGCGATATCGAATTCCCACCCGTCAATATTGCTGCCGTCGATGCCAGTGCGAGTAGCGGGACCTGCCAGGGTGACACGGTCACACCAGATACCGGCTTTCTCGGCGCCGTCGTCAAAGCGTACTAACAGTGAGAATTCTTCACCAACGCCCTTTTCCAGTAGGTATAAACCATTTTTCTCGGTGATCTTGCCGCCTTGGGCACGAGTAAGAGCCACGGCCTTGTTGTTATCCAGGCAGCGGAACTTCAGGCCTTCAGACAGTGGGTCGCGGGTGACCTTGTACGCTGCCTTACGGTAGTTCCAGACTTTTTTCTTGTCGACGGATTGTTCAGCGGATGGTTCAAAACCAGCTTCGATACCACCGAACGCATCCATGTTAGCGATGGTCTCGGCAAAGGGATCTGTGGGCATTGCTATGCCTGCAACGCCTCGGAATGCATCGCCGTCTAGCCAGACGTGTGCAAGGGTTGGGTTAGCATTTTGGGACATGAGTATTTTTCTCCTTATTGATTGATGGTGGGGGTGCGGCGGCGCAGATGCACATGAAAACGCACTGGTGCGTAGAAGAGTGGGCGGTCTGTGCCACGGGTTTTGTCGTAGAGCTGGATGGGACCATCCACCCAGCTCGCAGACCATGCATGGTCGTTATCTATCACGATGTTTTTTGCTCGTCCTAATAGTTCACCAGCGGTAGCCGCTAGATTCCAGACTGTGACGTCTGGGTCTTCATCTAGTCCTGAGGCTGATGCTTCTGGTGCCCAAGGGGTGACTTGGATTAGCAGGCGGCGAAGCATGGGATCAGGCCCGGCATGTCCTACAGTCGCCACAATTACGTGGGGTTTCATCAGGGGGTCTGGCAAATCACGACACGTGATCTCACCCCCGTAGAGTAACCGGGTGAAAACTGGATACTGATTGAGATACCGACGGATTTCACCCGTTATGTATGGCATTGGTTGGCGCATTAGCGTGGCCTCGTTCCGGAATATTTACCGTATTTCATTGCATTATGCGTGAGCACACCATGTGCTGGGGTATCAGCGGTGCCATATTCTTTATGGATAGCTAGGTCATCATTATCGACAACGTGGACTTGAGTAGTATGTACTTCCACATCAATGCCACCCCGATATTCACCAGTGAGTATTGGGGCATCAATTTGTGCTTCCCGAGCTATTTCTTTAGCTATCTTTTTTCGCTGTGCGAGGGTTTCGCGTCGAATCATTCCCGGTATCTTGCGCCGATACAGTTCCAGTCGAGCGCGTATCGCCATCAACATCACCACCTGATTTTTCTCGTGCTACAGCTTCACGGTGATATAGGCTGCCAGCAGCTGTGATGAACCGGTTGCCATCCTCATCTTTTCCGATATAAATATCAGTAAGTTCAGTCATAGTGTCTTTGTTGATCATGTTTTCTCTTTCTCCTTAGCCCGGCGCACCATGACTGCGAAGTATTCCGGTGTGCGGCCTGGGATGCCGCGTGGGATTGCGTCGGTGATGGCGTGCCAGATGTGTCCGTTGGGGGTGTGGAATTCGTCGTCTGAGTTGATCTCTAGTTCCTCTAGTTTTGTCACTGTGATTTTTGTGTCTGGGAGGAACATTATGAGTCGTTCGTCGCGGATTCCGGTGGGTGAGGTTTCTGTTACCCCAGTCCATAGGGGTTGTTGGAGTACGCCGATGCCAGGTATTTCGATCCATGTAGCGGGGCGTTTATTTCCGGTGAGTGGGTCGATGGTGGTGGTCGTGCGGTGGCGTAGTATCCAGCCAGGTTGGAATAGGATGGCTGCATTAGTAGGCATGGTAGTTGGTGACGGATGGTGGGGTGTTTGTTTCGGGATAGGTGGGGCGTGCTTTAGGGCGTATCGTAAAAATCCCGCCGGGTGGTGGGGATAGTAGGACTATTTCGTCTGTAGTTAGCCACAGTAGGTTGCCTTGTCCTAATCCCCCATCGGATTCCCATTCCATGGTGACTTCTGGGTATGCCAGTTTGTCCATGCCACCCCGGCGTGTTTTTTCGAGTGCTCGGGTGACCATGTCTTCAATGATGCCGGTGACGATGGTGAGTGAAAGCGTACCGTTAGTGATGCGGCTGGCTGTGGTTGGGAAACGATTCTGGATGATTGCTTCTGCTCGTTCCACCCACCGTTCGACTTTACGGGTTTCTTCCGGTGTGAGCCCTGCCCATACTTGGGTTATTGGTTCAGTGAACCAGATAGGCATGATCACTTACCTGCTTTGTGGGCTTCCCATGCTGCGATCATTTCCGACCGTCGAGCGCCTGGTTTGACTTCAATGTTTTGGCTGGTGAGAAATGCTGACCATTCGCCTACGGTAGCGCCCTTATTGGGTGGTTCTGCACCTGTATCGGGGGTTTCATTATCTGTCGTATTAGCAGGTGTTTCTTCTGCTTCTACTGCGTGCTTTTCAGTGCCGGGATCAGTTGGGTTTTCTGGTACTGGGGCATCCCAGTCAGAAATCATGTAGTTGTGTCGTTGGAAATAGTCAAGATCTACTTCTTCGACTGGCGTGATGGATTGCCCGCGATAGAACATGACATTACCTACTTTGCCGCTGTATTCCGAGTTAGGGGCGGTGATTCGATATGGCATGATTATCCGACCTTGATATTTCGCATGACGGCAGCGGCTTTGGTGGCTTTGAGCGCCACAGCGATGGGACCTAGTTCTACTTCACCCGTTTTCACTGCACCAGCAGTGCTGAAATCTGGCAGCCAGCTCTTGATCATTTCGCCATCTGATGTGGTGATGCCGCAGAAGCCATCAGTGGCGATACGTACAGCGTAAATGCTGGTTTTCCCGTTGATGGTAGGGATGATTTCTTCGTTGCTACCTGATTTGGTACCGGGGTCGACGATGATGAGGTTGCCGATTTTTTCATGCTCTACGGTGTTGCCGTTGGCCCATACTAGGCCTTCTACGGGTGCTGTGACGTACATGTTGGCACGTCGTGCAGCACTACGTAGTTTGCCTAGAGCCCGTTTGTTGGCAAGGAGTAAGGTAGGGGGTCCGTCTAGTTCCGCACAGAGTTCATCCAGGTCATCAATGACATTGTTAGCGGTGTGCCCGGCGTTGAGATCAGTCCAGTCTTTTTCGCCAGTTTTGTTGATCTCAGTGCTGCTGCCTAGGAGTGCTTTGTCTAGTCCGTCGAACCCATTGCTGTCAACTGCGGTGTCGCCATTAATGACGGCATCGCAAAAGCGTGCGTTCGTTGCTTTGGTTAGTTGCGCCATTTGGGTGGCTACTTCGTCAGATGCAGCAGGGCCTATGTGGGCCAAAACGCGGTCGATGTCAAAAGCACCGCCTAGAGGTACTAAGGAAACGGTTTTGTGTTCCGTTGTCGTCGATGCGGTTGCGTATTCCGAGTTGATAGCACGGAAATCTGCACCGCGTTGGGTGGTCTGGCGTCGATACCCGTAGGTAAGGGTTGCGCCACCGCCAGCTGGGTTTACTGCTGGTTCGTAGATGAGTGTGTCCAGCAGGACTGAGTTTTTGCGAAACTCGTCGATAATGGCGGCGTTGTAGGCTTCCTGTGTGTTCATTGCTGCGGAAGCAAGGGTGATAGGCATTGTGTCTCCTTATTTGTTGTAGTAGGAATAGATTTCTTCGCTGAGGCTGCGGCGTGGTGGGGTTCCCGACTGCCCTTGGGATGGGTCCACCGGCTTCTTGTCGTAACCAATTAGCTCGGACAGGGCTTTAGCGTCAGCCTTGATTTCGTCTACGGTGGTGCCCTTGACTCGCCCAGCCCAGTCCGCAGGAATCTTATATTCATCTAAAGCAGCTTTGACATGAGCGGCCCGCTGCTCAGCGTTGCGTTCGGATTCCAGCTTGTCCAGACGGGCGATCAGCTCATCATGTTCAGATTTGGCTTGCTGTTCTGGGGTTTGTTTCCCTGTTAGCTGTTTGAGCTTTGCTTCCATCTCGGCGAGTTGCTTTTCGACGGCTTCACGTTGTGCTCGTTCACGTGCCAGTTCATCACTGTGATCGGGCGTTTTCGTGGCATCGTCGTCGTTGGTGGGTTTATCAGTAGTGGTGGTTGGTTCAGCAGTGGGGCTGGTTTGTGTTTCTGCGTTGTCGCTGGGTGGGGTACTACCTTGTGAAGTGGTGCCTGCTGAGCCACCACTGGTACCACCTACCCCCTGAGCAGCAAAACACCGGATGAGATAGTTCTTCTTAAGCTTCATAGTTACTCCTTTTTGAAAATGGGTATAGAAAAACCCCGCCGGGTATAACCAACGGGGTGATGTGTAATGGTATGTTGTGATTGCTACTTTCTAAGTAGAAAGTTAGCTCTCTTCTGTGAGGAGAGACCTGGAAAAGCCCCAAGCATCCTGGGGGACTCCTGGGCGACCACGAAGACTTTCTAAGTCAACGACTGGGTCCATTGCAGCGAATTTACGCAAATTCTTATGCTGTCCCCGTATAGCAAGATTATTGAGATCGGGATGGTCAAAAAACTCGGTGTCATTAACCCATAGTGCTAGAAAATCTTTCTTGGTTTCAAGCTCCACCCACGAGCCGACTCGTACTAGATCCGAAAGCATAACGATGTCGTAACGGTCATAATAGGGCAAGCGCCCTGGTACGATAGCTGGCTTTGCTGACCTTACCACCGCATCAGTGATTTCTTTCACGTTCATATGCGCCACCTTTTAATCAACTCTTCGTATTTCACCATTAGGTGTTATTTTTGTAGTACCTCCACCGCGTACAGGAAAAATGGTGTTTACCTTAAACTTTCGAATGCCTCGTTCTATTATATATTGGATATAAACACAAATCTCTATATCCTGACCGTCCGGTGTTTGCACGATTTTATGAAGCCTACGAGTCCCTTCAAAACCATATCGCACCCGTGCAGGGTCCGCTATGGTTTCTGACAGCATCTCTTCCAGCCACCTTACCAGATTATTATTTCTCTCCTCTACAGTTCTTCCTGGGAATTGCGGGAAAAAAGTTTTACCAGAATCCGGCACACGTGCTCGCCCTCTCGATACTTCACGATGCACCCGGTCTCGTACTTCAAATGAATGCGCACCAGACACATTTTCGCCTGGACTAATGCGCCCATTAACAACATGGTCTACGGGTAGTGTTGCATCGTATCCTGCGGCACGGACTTCCTCAAATTCTTCCTTCAGACGTTTTGCTTCGTCGTCATCATCACCCATACCTACTCTGATACGTACTGGTGGTAATGTCGGCGGGAATCCTCCACCTGAGGAAAACGATGGTGTGCGGTCGCGTCTTGCATGCTGTCTCCCTCGCCTAGAATTCCCACTACTGTTGCGAGAATTTCTGCGTCTTGCTTGTAGTCGTGCGCGTACACGTTCTGCTGCGCGCGCTACTTCAGCATCATGAGGGAAGTAGGATTTCGTGCCATCAAGCCCTGGTGAGGCATCAATCAAGTACCCATTGCGATGTAGAAGTGTTAGAGCTTTGTCATGGTCATCGCCGGCAATCTTGTAGATTTCTTCCGGCATGAGCCTGGAGCGATTGGTCCTGCGGTAGTGTTCACCATGGTGTTTCACGAACTTAGCGTTATATTGCTGCCGTAGATAATCCGCTGCCCATCCACGTTTGGTGGTGCCCTCATGTGTGACACTGGTTTTTACACCAAATTTGTCGGTGATAGTGTGCATACTCCGACGAGCATTGACAACCTGGGCAGGATCAGCACCATCTCGGATGGCCTTAGCCCCAGCAATGGTAAAAATCCGATTCTGCTGCTCAGGGGTTAGCGCATCAAAATACTCCTGCGTATCGAAAATCCACCCATCAAGGTCACGATCATGTGCTCGATTTTTGTAGTCTTTTACGGTAACTGCGTCACAGTCGCACCCGGGATGCCGTGCGAATCCTACACGTGGTGATTGTGCTTTCTTACCTGCGAGGATTGCGCACCTAGCGCAGCATGGTGGGCGTACCATGCGGATCCACCCGGTGCCAGGGCGAGCCATCATTTGAACAGATTTCGCTGCTCGTGATGCATCTGATACAGCAGTATGTGCTACAACAAGGAGCTGCTTTCCGGCAGATTGCCACACCTGGTACAGGGCAGTAGGCGGTAATTCTTCGTCTTGGGCTTCCGCTACCTTCAGGCTCTGTGCATAAACCAAGCCCAGGTTTGGGCGTCCATCACCAGCAACCCCCGCAAACTGAACAGGGTTGACTGTGATATCTGTCGGCCCTGTATACCCCTGCCAATCGAGAGCATCATCAACAGCAACCCCTGCAAGCAATGCTGCTTGCAGCTGTGCCTGAGTGATCATTTCCGCAATGGCTTCCGCATGAGTAGCGAACCAAGCGTTAATGTCTTGCGGCTTGTCGGGGTTCCACCCGAAAGTCTTAATCCATTGAATGAGGTCTCTGGTGATAGTGCTTCGAGCTTGAGCGGACGCTATCACTGGGGGCGGTAGCGTTGCCAGTTGCTGCTGTACTACTGCCTCCATGAGTAGCGTCATAACAATGTACTCTCCAGGTTGATACCCAAGCTCTCCTCCTGGTCCAGCCACTTTTGTTCCTGATCAATACGTGGTTGCGACCAGCCCATTTCGTTTTGCGCACCCCTGCGCGACATGATGGGTTTACCACCGGTAAGTTTCTGGAGCGCGTCGGCTCGTTGGGATTCGGTGGGGGTCCCGGGGTTGTGCCATTCAATTTTGATTTTTCCGTCAGCATCCCACCTACGGGTGCGGATTCGTTCGGCTATACCTAATGCCCAAGCCCAACCAGCACCGGCTGTGGTGTTGAGCCGTTCGACTTGCTTGACTAGTCGGGATTCATCCGCGCGGATGGAACCTTCGGCTGCCGGATTGGCAGTGTTTTGACCCATCATTCGTACTGGCATGCCGGTTACGGTTGATGCTTGTTCTGCCAACATCTTGATGGTCTCGTGAAACCCACTTAAGTCAGCTGATGCCAGTTGTGCGACTTTGGCATCTTTGTTGGACAATGCCACGATGGCACCTAGGTAGGCTTCCCATTCATCAAGTGGTTTGCCTGCGTTATCGACGAAGTCTTTTTTCGTTGCGCCAATGAAAACCTTCTGTGGGGTGCCGACGGTTTCCATAGCTAGTTGTAGTTGCAGGAGAACTCGTCCTGCCATGTCAACGATTTGTTTTAAATCATTAAGCTGCGATTCCCATGTGTATTTGCCAGCCCTCCGCCGGTTCAGCATCATGACGATGGGTACTCGTCCCAGGTTATGCTCTATGCGTTGCGTTACCTTCCACATAGCGGCAGCTGTGTAGTCCAGGAGGATGGTGGAATTTGGTGTGTAGAGGGTGGCGCAGCGAATACTGCCGGTATCAGATGAATAGACCCGTAGGGCGCCTAGCATTTTCCGTGTTCGTGGGTCCACGATTGCTGCCATGTCGGTGGGTGATTCCACCCGGATCAGTGGGCGATCACCATCAGGGTCCGCAGCCACGGATATGAAGCTCCGTCCATAAACGAGTAAATCCAGGTGCGCCAACGTGGATTCCGTATCCAGGTCATTAGCTTCCCAGTCTTTCCGCAGCTCTTCGTCTTCGGTGGTCGCACCCTGCCGAAGAATAAGCCGCACATCTTGACGTTCTGTTAAAACATCAACGTATGTGCGGCACCAATTCAGTGGGAAAGCAAACGGCTGAATATCTGGCGGGATGGCTATGCCCAAATTGCCGATATTTTGCAAGCCCTCGTAGTAGCGGTCATTGACTTTGTCAGCTTGACGCTGTCGTTGGATTTTTCGATGCAACTGGTTCATCAGCTGCCGTTCCTCATTTGTGAGCATATCTCACCCCGCTTTCTGCTTGTCAGTGTCGTCGCCCTAGCACAATCGCTTGGGATGGTTCTTCTTCCCACCCTTGTGCACGCATATCCATGGCTGCTTCATGAGCTAACACCATGGCCATGGTGGGATCTATTTTTTGATGTTCTGAGGGTTTCCCCAGAATGTATTTTTGGCCTGGGCGAGCTACTTTCCGGGCATTCAAAACAGCAGTTTTCAGCATGGACTCGCCATTGTGATAAACCCGTCCACTACTCATGTCCGTCGTAAAGCGTTTTAGTGCCTCACACATTTGAGATATGCGGTTGGTGGACCACTCAAAAACATGCTCTGAGCCATGGCGGAAACTCCAGTCACCAATCTCACTGCGCCAATCCTGCGGGTCACAGTACATACGCTGCACTGTGAAGGTACTAAATAGGTCATCTACTGCTGCATCTACCTCATCCCTGGGGATGCTGCCGCCCCATTCCTCTGGCTTCCAGACGGTGGGCTGCCCGTCTGGACCATAAGTAGGGATGAAAATCTGCCCATCTGCGCGTTCCGCAACAATAGCCGTCCAGTCATTATTCTCAGATCCATCAAATCCCAAACAGATAGAATCGCCTGGAAGGATTTCAGCTGGATCATGACGCTCATCCCACAGGCTTCCCGACACCCATTGGCCAGAACCATAAACAATGCGGTTACCAAAAAACCGCTCTGCCTCTGCCGGATCTGTACCTAATAACTCAGCAGCTTCAGCCTCGATCACGGTGAGGTCAACCCACCACGAATCTCCATACACATGCTGATGAATCTTTGCTCGATCTCGTTTATTTTTGTAATTCAGCCGGGTAGGGGCCTGACGGAAATCTCTATAAATATCCTTCGCCGCCGCTTCATACGTAGCCTGCGCAACAGAATGCTCAGAGGGATTCCACGCATTCGTAGTTTCCACCGCACGCCCACCCATACCCGCTAAACCACGACGCTGCGTCGACGCCAGCAACCAACCACCATTAGATTTCAACCAGTTCTGCGTTTCATCCTGAACCACAAACGTCACACGCTGCCCCAGCCGGGAGCGGGCCTTCGACGTAACCGGGTCAATACGACCACCACCAGGAAGGTTGATACGAGTATCACCCGTGTCTGGAATGACATCCGCCAACGGCCCATCTGTAATCATGGGGACCAGTGCGGCATATACATTGGCTGTCTGGTCTTCCGATGCCGCTGTCACCTGGATCAGTGGTGTAGCCCAGGGACGCCCCACCGGGTTACCAGCAACATCCCACCCATCAAACACCACAGGCCCCACCGACTCAGCACAAATCATCGCTGCCGTTAGAGGGCCTTTACCCCACTTTTGCGGACGCACCAGCTGACTACGTCGATACGCCCAAGCCTGCTTAGGATAACGCGCAGAAGCATCAGGCTTAAGCCGATAATGATTAACCAGAAACCGCACCATCTCATCGGTAAGCAAAAATGGTTGCCCCTTATGATCACCATCAGGAATCACACAGTGAGACTCAATCCACTCCACAACCGTCCAGCCCAGACTGGGAAACTCTCCGTCATACTCTGGGCCACGCCACACCGCTACCCAGCTCCCTCATCAACAATTTGCATGCGCCGCCGACGCTCATCAATAGATGAAACAAAGTCATCACCCGGCGCGCCGGGTTCTTCGTTGACTATGTCATCGGTGGTGATCTGCCAGCGGAGGTTTTGCATGCCCTTGGGTGATAGGCCTAGCGCATCTTCTGTGTTTCGTAGTTCTGTGTACCAGGCGGGTTTCACTGCCAGCGCGGTGAGAGAGTGCACGAGATTCCGCAACTTCAGGTATCGCGCTACTGCGAGGTAGGAGCCATTTTTCTCCCACATCACTGCCTGCGGACACCGCCATAGTTCAGCCCACCCTTCGGGTGCCGCACCATCTAGCGGCCACGCGGGAGTTTTGCCTTGCCTGCCTGCTGCTGGCAGGAATGCTACGACATAATGGCTAGCCCCCTTGGTGCGGCTTGCGCCGTGAGGTTTCCGTGGCGGCCCTGACACTTTTCACCTCCTACCTGGGGTTTTTGAAATCTCGTAACCCCTCGACGGTTTTTTTCACCTCCCCCGCGGTGGCACCTGGGCTTTTAGGAGGGGGCACCCCCTGGGGTACAAGCGTGCAGCAAACCCACTATAGGGCTTCAGTTAGGCTACATTCGGGTGGTTCATTGCGAAAAACCGTTGTATAGGCGGTTGCGTACCTGCGCGCCATGCCTGGAGTTACAGCTGCGGCAGAGCACGGTTAGCGGCTGATGCGCTCCGCCGCCATCGGCTAAGGCGGCATCGTGTTGGGCTGTGAGATCAGCAGCTGGATGGGGTGGGCGTTGATATCCGGGGCAGATATCACCATGTTGTTCCCGCCAGGCTTGCACTATAACATGCCTATGTTTCCGGGTATAGGTGCGGTCAATCTTCGTTGGTACTGTGCGCCGCTGGCGTTGCTCATGCTGTCGAGCGTGCTGGGTGCACCGTCCTTGATATACGGCAGCCGTCGGGCACCCAGCATGAGAACAAATCTTGTTTGCCCTCATTATCTCCCCCAATCATCATCATGACATGCGAAAACCCCCAGCGCCCTTGTGGGCATGGGGGTTGCATACGCAAAGTATAACACTAAGGTTACCCAGTTAGTCAACACTCGCCTTCTCTAGCACGTCTGCTAGTGCATAGTGTAGCGTGCCATCACGTCGATGAGCTGCACGCACGTATCCGCGTGCCCGCCAGTGTCGTAGCTGCTTAGCGCTGACCTGATAACCATGTTGCTGTGCCTGGGCTAGGCAGTCCCGCAGCAGATACCAGCCACCACTAGGCATAACTGGTGACTCACGATCATGACGTCGATACAGCTCACGCTCTAACGTGCGCAGTCCCTGATCTATCACATCAGGTTCAGGGTGCAGCTGCACCAGATCGGTGTTTGCTGCTAGCCATACACACCACATGGGCAATGGCTTAGATGCCAACGAAGCAGTATCAATGTCAGCATGTTGACACACCTGCACAATCAGGTCCTTAATCTCTGACTCGTAATCCATCTTGGTATGTAGCGTAGTGAGGCTGCACGGTGGACGACTGCCCGCGTGCCGGTGTCCACCATCACGTGGGATCGTGGAATCAATCGAGCTTGGTAAAAGTTCAGCATCAAGTTCCTTGCAGAGTTCGGCAAGGTTTAGGCAAATTTTACGTAACGACGTCAATGCTCTCCCCTCAACATATCAAGTACGTATTAGCTGCACACATCACATATGCAGCTTGTTAGATCATACATCTGTACCTACTGATCCTGTAGCACACGCACACCCCGGCGCGTAAGTACCCGGCTGCCGTATTCATCGTGTGCGATGTATTCAAGGTCGATGAGGAAACGCATCATCGTGTTGTTGATACGCTTGCCGGCTGCAAAGCGTCGTAGCGCGTTAAGGTATCTCGCATTCATTGGATGTCTCCTTCTTGTGCCAGTAGTGCTTCTGCTTTGGGTGTGAGGGTGTAACCTGCGATGGACTGCTCAGGCGGATTGATCGGGTATTGTTTGCCGCCTGATGCTTTCAACGTGTAAGCGCGAATCGGGAGGTTAGGCTGGGCGAGGCGCCCTGTGTCGCCCCGGTACCCCCAGACATAATGACTCCCCCACCAGTTCGGGTAGTAAAGGTCGAGGCCGTTGACACCGTCAGAGGTGAACCAAGTAACCGCCAGATTGAGCAGCACTACGTAAAGCTGGTCAGCATTTTTCTCCTGTAATTGAACTACCCGGAGCGCAAACCGTAGCACTTGGTCTTGCAGTTCTGGTGGTAGTGCGTCGAGGTCTGGGCGGTCACCCGGCTGAATGTAATCGTGCAGTTTCATTAGTCTTCTTCCTTGTCATCGGTGTATGGGAGGGTGATAGATCGGTATTCTCGTGGTGCACAGGAGAGGATCTCCATGACTTTGTATTCACCGGCTGGCATCTTCCCGTCGAGAACGTAATTGTCGGCGAAGCAGCCCTTAGTGTGGGTAGTAAGTACTTCTGTAATGATGGTTCGTACTTGTTCACGGGGATTAGGGTTCATGATTACTTACTTTCTTCAGGTAGGGAGGATTCTTGGTATTGAGTGAGGTACACTCACAGTCGAACAACAGCACCACCAATATCTAGCGGGGGAATAGCATCAGTGAGATGTTCAATCTGCCGTGAATCCTCAACAGAAGCAAATGGGATTATCATTCTTTGGTGGTCCTAGCTTGGTCGAAAATAGGATCGGCAATGCCTACGATAAGCCACCAATCTTCATTGTCACTTTTGTCGTACATCTCGATAACATCCCAGATGAGATTCAACGCTTGCGCACTTACCCGATTGCCAGAAATTCGATACAGGTCACCCAACACAAGCAGCATGTGAGGAAAGTTTTTCGCTTCGTCAAGATCGTTGAAAAGTTCTTCATCGCGTTCAAGTGCTTCATCAATCTTTTCGACCATAAGTATGAAATCAAGCACCGCCATTGGATATTCAACCCGGCGCGGATCAATCATTTAAAGTTCCCATTTGCTGCCTGATGGCTTCATCCTGGGCAGCATTGAGTTCTTCTGCTGTGAGCGGGTGGGACAACATGGAAAAGATAGCTGCGGCAAATACTTTGAGCTGGTCGGGATCGACCCTGAAAAATACGGAGTCAAACTCGGTTGCAACTTTGATTCGTGGATATTCTCGATATGCACAGAGGCAGATAGGCCATGTGCCATCAATATGCTCGCAGTAGGCGATATCCAGGTAATTGGGTCGGGTGCCGTCTGGGTCGCTGAGGGTCGCTTTGGTGTTTTCTTCTACGCACTGCCCCTCGTATTGTGTGAGGTATGCCCACAGGCGTGCGGCAGCACCAATGTAATTGCGTTGCTCTTCAATGGTGAGGTTGCCGCCCGTGGCCAGTGCGTGGGCAGCAGTGGCTAGTTGATTCAAGTATTGCTGGTCTTCAGCTGTAGGGAAGGGAATATTAGTCATTGTTGTTGTCCTTTTCATCTTGATCAGCCCATGGGTCGTAGATAGTGGTGGAGTTGATGATTACCTGGGCCTCTATCCGGCAGAGCCCATCACCCTCCGTGATGCGACTCCAGTAATGGTGGTCCAAGGTACTGTAGGAGATATCAATGAAGTCATAAGCGGTATGACGCAGATGGACTTGACTCAGAACTCCTGCGGTGCAGACATCCTCACGTGTATCATTTTTGCGTGAGGTGATGTGCTTGGCCACCAGCTGGGCGAATTGAAGCAGATCATCTTGATACTGTGGGAGCAGAGCTGCAATATCAGGTCGGTCGATGGGGTCGATGTACTCCCAAATATCGCTTTTTACTGGGATGGGGTTGGGTGTCTGCTGAGGCGGAGTGGTGCGTTGAATCTCCCGCTCTACGTACCATTTGGCTTTCTTAAGGTCCTCTAGCACATTGCCCGCTGATCCTGATGATCAAACCACATCATCCGACTACCTGCGGTCATATCTAGCACAGATGCGCACATACGCCTGCACTCCCATCATCGCCATCCACCGTTGCATCGAGAAACACAATCGTCATATGCGCGCCGGGTTCTTCACTGTCGGCGGCGCGTCGTTTTGTTGCTAGCCAGCTGATGATTTGTGAGTCATCTGCGATGATCTCTGCCTGCGTGAGGGCATCGCCAACAGCGCGTTGCAGTTTGTCCAGGTCAGGTGGCGAGATATGAGGTGGGGTTGGCTTACCACGTAGGCGTTTGGGGCGGGGCATAACGAATTCCACTGATACGTGCAACGCTTTCTTCCATGTGGGTGTGTGGAGCGGCTGAACAGCAGCCAGCGTTGCTTCGATGATGGATAGTCGCCACCCGGCTAGGTGTCGGCTAGCTTCGATATAGTGCCCGGCGCCAACATGGCGTTTAGAGCCCTGAGGGCGAGGTGTACCGGGTACGAAGAATTTAATTTTCATGTGTTCATAATCCTCGAAAGTGTTTTCGTATTGTGCAGGTTTTGGACCACGTCATACGGCAGTAGCTAGTGGTTCGAGCTCATACTCGTAGGCGCCTACGTCTGATGTGTCTAGTGGCTCGAAGTCGTACTCGTAGGCATCAGGGCCTGGTGTGGTGAGGGATTCAAATTCAGGCAGGATGACAGCAGCATCTACGGTGTCTAGTGGTTCAAATTCAGGCAGGTCAGCATCTGAATCCACGGCAGTTAGTGGTTCGGGTTCATGCACTGGAGCATCAGCTTTTGGCACTTCATTTGCATGAGTTGTGCTTTTTTGGGCCCAGCGTGCCCGTAGCTGCTCTAAAAGTTGCCGCCGGAACTCTGGGTCAGATTCCTGCTCAAACTCGGGCTCTGGCTCAAATTCTTGCGGATTTGGGTAGGTTTCGTGGTCACATCGCGTTACGACGCTGGAGCCATCGGCCAGTTCGACAGTGACGAAGCCATGGTTATCACACATCTCGCAGTCCTCGATAGCTGCTAGGCGCGCATTCCGTGCGCCTTGTTTCTGCTGTTCAAACCACTTACGGGCTTGTCCGCATGCCCGGCAGGCCGGCACGTGATCCCGTTGCCAGTGTGCGTGTTGGCGGCAGCGTGGGTCCGCAGCGGTGGACCAATCAGAAGGGTTTCCCGCCTCTAGCACTGGCTCTGGGGCAGGTGCGGGTGTTGGGAGGCTTGCGGCGGTAGCCGCAGCCGGTTGGCTTTTTTCAAAATTTTCAAGGAGGGGTTCAACCTCGCGCGCGCGGACCGTAACAAGATCTACTACCTCTACCCCCTGAAAGTTTGTTTGTTTGTTGTATGAGGCGGCTTGGTTTGCATTTTGTTTCCCCAATGGTTTGCACTTTGTTTCTGAGCTGGGAAAACAATCATTGGGCAAACCATTGCGGTAATCATTGGGGGAATGGTTTACATCTTGTTCCACCAATGGTTCCGCTGGCGTTGGGTACATGCTTGGCGTAGCCGGCATTGAAGGGGTTTGAGGTGGGATCAGCCCTAGCCCAGATTCAATCAGATCGGTCATCTCACGCGCTTGCAACCCTGGCTTCTTAGGAGCATCCACTTGGAGGCGGCGCAGCTCGAATACGGCGGCTGTCATGAGTTTCTCGGACGCGATTTTCTTAACGTCACGGGCTGCCCCTGTGCCCATATTGGGGTTGCGTAAGCAGTCGTCATTTCGAAAAAATGAGCGAACTAAATATTCTTCCGTGTCGGCATCAAAAAGTACGTAGCGGTGATGCTCTAGTTCTGCCGCTGCTCCTTCGATAAAGTCGACCGTTAGGTCCTTAGCTAGCGCTTGGAGGCGCTTAGGGCGCCAGTCCCCCACCCCAGCGAGGTTTAGTGATGGGTGGGAAACTAGCATGACGAAGAGATATTGGGCAGGGGCGGTGAGTTGGCGGAAATCTGGATCAGACCAGATGTCGCGGTTGATTTTGGCGAAGCGTTTGGCTTGGCGGCTCATGATGGGTTCTCCCTAGAGGTCTTAGGAGTGATGCTGATTTCAGGTGGTCAGGCAGATTCTCTGCCTGTGTTTGATGAATGAGGGTGGCTGCTAAAGCATGAGGTTTCCTATCGTTTTCACCTACCTGGCGGGTTTCTAGCTTTTCGCACTACCCCGGCGCGCACGTGGTGGCCGGTGTTTGATGCGTTTGTCCTTGCCGTCCCAGTTTTTGTATTGGTAGGGGTTGAGGATGGCGTGGGCTATTTGGTCGTGGTAGGGGCAGAGGGCTAGTTCGCTGTGTGGGTCGCGTTTTTTAAGGCAGTTGGCGTGTTGGCATTGGTCTGTGGGGTCGATGGCGTTGGGGAGTTTTTGGGCTTCATCGTGGAGTTTGTCGGCGACTTCGTAGCGGACCTGTCGGATAAGGCGGCGGTGTTCGTGTTCGTGGGCTGTGATCATTGGTGGTGTTGAGGATTTCTAGGAGGTTGGTCCAGGCGTTGGTGACGTCTGGGTGGTGGTAGATGTAGTTCCAGTTGGTGTTTTCTACGTTTTTGAGGCAGTTGTATATTTGGGTGCGCTCATTGTGGTGGTTCATGGGTTTAGAGGTTGAGTGCGAGGAGGGTGATGGTGAGTGCCATGGCGGTGATGATGGCGCCTAGGCTGATGAAGTAGTAGGTGATTGTTGATGGGGTTGGTGGGGTGTGTGGTGGTTTGCGGTGAGGTGGGCAGCCGCCTGGGATGAGTACGCCGGCGGCTTTGCAGATGGCGGTGAGGTCATCATCTTCGGGTGTTTCTTGGTGGCGTTGTTGTTGACCTGCGGGGTGGCGTAGGCGTGCTAGTTCCCATTCGAAGTCATCGTCAAGAGGGTTGGGGTTGGTCATGGTGGTTATCCTTTGAAGTCGACGAGTTGTGTGTATGGGATTCGGTAGCGTCCGCGTGGGCTGCGTCGGCGGGTGATGATGTCACCGCGTTGGCAGTAGTTCCTGACTGTTTCGGTACTCACGCCGATGAGGTCGGCGAATTCACTAGTGCTGAGGATGTGGCGGGCAGTCCCGAATCTTTTTTCAATGACTTTCAGTGCAGTTTCGTAGGATGTGATGGTTTTACGCATGATGCTTCTCCAATGGTGATAGGTAAGGCCCCATGTGGATGCGTTCTATGTGGCACTTGGGGCCTTGTTGTTAGATCCGATACGTATGTTTTTCGACTAGGGCTTCAAGCTCTTCACGGATGTAGAGGACTTTTCCTCCAGTCAGACGCACCCGGGATAGTTTTCCTTCTTGTGCGTACCGTTGGATTGTGCGCACACTGCTACGTAGGTAGTCGGCGGCTTCCCGCCCAGTCATGTATGGGCTGATGGTGGGTTTAGTTTTCATAAGGATTCCTTTATTTATTTATTGCTTTTCGACGGTGGCTTTAGGCTCACAGAGATAGTGGGTCGATGCTGAGTAATTGCAGTTTGCGGCGGATGAAATTGATCCCGCTTGGTTGCACATACGTGGTATAGCTGGTGCCGTATTCACCATTGCTACGTTGATAGTCATGTGCTTTTACGACGAAGTGGTGCATATATTTCTGGTATGGGGTGTTACGCATCGACCCTTTAGGAATTAACACACCTTGATTTGTGAGTTCCCTGAATAACCATTGCCGCCCTTTACCAAGCATTTTCGCCACAGCCCCCATCGAGTAGTAACCCGTAGCGTCAATAAAAGTGTCATACGCTTCAGCCTTCGGCGCTAAGGCTTTGTTCTTGGATTCCAACGCTAAACGTTCTTCTTCTGCATTCAATGCGATCTGTAAAATCTCCGCACGAGTCAATTGCATAGGATCAATCCGAGCTTTAGCTCGATAGCGTTTTTCTACTTCGATGAAATACAGGCGTGCCTGTCGCCCCCGCTCCGTACGCTGCACCATGGCAATTTGCTTCGCCATATCGAGACTCACAATATGATTCATAATTTCACGCCGTCGACCTAAGCGATCTTGTTCGCGCTCAAAAATGAGCGCGAAGTCCTGACCTTCAGAAAAGCCATATTCCACCATGCGCGGAAACCAATCTTTGTAAGCTGTTCGAACTTCAAGGAACTCGTGCAGGTCTCGACCCATAACAGCATCGACGCCATCAGGGGTTTGAGTGATAGGAATTAGCTGATTCATGTGATAGACTCCTTTACGTGTTGTTCCCCCGCCCCTCAGGCGGGGTTTTTCTTTAGCTCAAGGGGGCAATCTGATCCCAAATCACGATTTCCGAGAAATCAAGGTCAAAAGCAGCAGCCAAAGCCACCACAAATTTCATACTTGGCTCACGCCGTCCATCTCGCACTGCAATCAGCGTTGATCGGCTAGTGCCAATTAAGCGAGCAAAGTCCGAGTCGTTCGTCGCGTTAGATAAAGCCTTCAAATTTCTCAATAATCCAGGACGAATGGCCGCACGGAAAGCCACAGGTGAGCTACACATAGCTCATATTGTGCTATTTTTAACTCAAAATGTCAAGACCACTCGGGGGGATCTCTGGAAAAATACAGGACTAGTGTGCCAAAATTGACTCATGTCAGATATAAATAGCTGGATCGACAGGACAACCAATTCTGCATCAGATAGGGAAATAGCCCGAAAGATAGATTTAAGCCAATCAACGCTAAGCCGCCAGCGCCGGGATGATACAGTTACGGCCGACACGGCCGTAAAAATTGCACGAGCATATCACGTAAGCGCAATTCCAGCCCTCATTGCACTTGACATTATTGCAGATTCTGATATCGAGACTTTTTTCAGTGAAGCGCAATTTGAGAATGTCTCAGACATACAACTAGCCACAGAAGTCTTACGGCGCATGAAAACCGGCCAAGCGAAAATCATGGATCAGCCAATTAGCGAGATAGAACGCAAAGTTTCTACTTTAGAGTCCCATCGTGAAAGGCTGCGCCGGGATGAACCGGATGAGATTGATCATGATGTGATTATTGCAGGTATTAACGCCGGCACGGAGAAATATGCCGCACAGAAGACTACGCCCCCCTTGGAGGAACATTTCACATAAATTTTTTGCTTAGGGGGCTAGCGCCAGCAGGCCATGTGATATAAGATAATAAAATCTTATTACATATGAGTAAATATTAAGATTTTATTGGAGGTTAGCCATGAGCCCAATAGAAATGCGGCTGGAAGAGCTACTGGACGCTGCGAGGGCTAACCTTATTGAAACCCATAAATTACATGATCTCAATGCAGCTTTCCACGCAGAAAGCCGTACAATCTATATACGTCACGGCCTTGATCATGCCACTCGAATATGTGCAATTGCCCATGAGCTGGGTCATATGTACTACGGTCATACGCACTCCACAGTACAGGCAGAGCGTGAAGCCGATGAATGGGCAGCCATTCAATTATTAGACGAAGAGTCTGTTATGCAGGCAGCGAGAGAATGCTTTGGCGTGCCAGCAGCCATAGCTGCAGAATTGGGTGTTACCCCAAAACTGCTGAGTACGTGGGCTTATCTCTACAAGATTGGTCGTACCCGGCGCGTTGAGCCTCGTACAGTTTTTATTTGATGTGACTCTCTAGCCGAAACCGCTGGTGGGGTTAATGGGATGTTATTTCTGTCTCAATACTGATTATTGCATTGCTTTGTGCCGTAAGCTTCTTATCATCTGATTCACAGAAATTAGGTGGGTGCTTTATTTGTCCGGTACTCCCACCTTTTATGTCTAGTCTTTGGGAGTTGTTCTTCATGAAAAGATTAAGTCTTGTTGCGGGTGTTGCTTTCGTTCTAGTGGGTTGTGGAGGTGGAGGTACCCCTGCGCCGTCGACAGTGACGCAGACAGTCACTGCCACACCCAGCAGTACATCCACATCATCAAGTACTGAGGCTACATCAACTACTACGGCAGAGCAGGATGTAAGTGAGCAGGCTGCACCGGCTGAGCCTGAGCCGCAACAGCAGGAGGTAGTGGCGGTGCAGCCGGAACCTGTGTATCAGGATCCTGTGCCTGCGCCAGCACCTGTGATGGGGTTCACTGGCGCACCGAATGGTGCCCCGCAGGTTCTAGACAAGGCCATTTCGTATTGCATGAGCGGTGATAGCTATCAGCCTGGCACAACCATGTTTACTGATGGCACAACTGGGTGGACTGCGCAGTGTGCTGGCTACTAGTCTTTTCCCCGTTTGCGCGGAGATGTTCCCATACCAATATTCACCTGCAAAAACCAGTTCAACAATCTAGAAAGGACAATCAGAATAATGTTTGGAAAGAAAGCTAAACAAGAGAATGAGTTACTTAACCGCCGTAACGCTGAACTTCTACATAGAATCGCATTCCTAGAAAAAACCCTGCAAGAAATCGGAGGAAACGATATCTTGGCGGTGAAAGAAGCTCAAGCTCGTATGACCTTCGAGCATCAAGAGCTTCTAAACTCACAAAAGCAAATACTGGATCAGATCACCGCCGAAATTCAAGAGTCCTCCCAGGAACTTCAACATTTGAGGTCCGAAATTATCAATCTAGAGGAAACCGCTACGCTTCAGGCAAACGGCCTGTTTCAGTTTGAACACCCTGCAGAAGACTCAGTTCGTCTAGAACTTGAACTAACAAACATCCGCAAGAAGATTAAAGAGATGGTTAAGAGCAACGCTGCCGTTAGAACTGCAACTGCTTTCACCTTTAACAATTCTGCCGCCGAAGGTAAACGATTCATGTCACGGATGGCAAAAATGATGCTCCGCGCATACAACTCAGAAGCTGAAAATGCCATCATCCGTGTCAAAGCTGGCAACCTACCAACAGCCAAAGAACGTTTGACTAAAACAAAAGCCCAGATCGAAAAACTAGGAACAATGATCCAACTAAGCATTTCAAATGCATACCACGACTTACGGATCCGCGAACTGGAGCTTGCTGCTATGCATCTACAGGCCAAAGCTGCAGCAAAAGAAGCTGAACGTGAGGAGAGAGCACGGATCAGAGAAGAAACAAAAGCACAAGCAGAAATGGAACGCGAACGAAAACGTCTTGAGAAAGAACGGCATCACTATCAAAATGCTATCGCTACTTTGCGTGAACAAGGTCGTACAGATGAAATCCAGGAGCTTGAGGCAGAGCTAAACGAAATTCAAAAAGGTCTTGATGACGTTGACTATCGAGTTGCCAATATTCGAACGGGTTATGTCTATGTCATCTCCAATATCGGATCTTTCGGTGAGCGGATGGTCAAAATTGGTATGACCAGGCGACTCAATCCCTTTGACCGTGTATCAGAGCTAAGTGATGCATCAGTTCCATTCAATTTCGACGTACATGCGATGCATTTTTCAGAGGACGCCGTAGGAATCGAAGCAGAGCTTCACCGACGCTTCGCAGATCGCAAAGTAAATCGTGTCAACACCCGGCGCGAATTCTTTTATGTTACACCCGCTGAAGTCAAACAAGAGTTGCTCAAAGTTGCTGGCAATATCCTTGAGTATGTTGATGAGCCGAATGCTGAACAATACCGGGAAAGTTTAAGGATTAAATCTATTGAGGAGAAGCGCGAGCAAACGAGTGCTGCCTTATAATTCAACTAAGCTGCTCATACTCTCTGGTAAACCCTGTTCAGAACCAATTTTTAGGCCTGCCTGTGGTTTACCAGAGTGTTTTAAAGTCGACCCCCAGCCCTCTATAGTGCGTCATTGACCCGCTGGAGCGCCTCATGTTTTCTAGTGTCTGAGGTACGCATGTAAATCTCTGTAATGGTTTTCAGGTCCACCTGCCCTAGCATTTCACCGATTGCGGGGATCGTCATGCCTGCCTCCACCAAGGTAGTAATCAACCATACTCGCCCATAGTGCGGGGTAATCCGTTCTGTGATCCCGGCGCGTTTTTTCGCTCGATCAAGGATTGCTCGATAGCTGGTATCAAGAATGATTTTTCCGGTGGAGGTGACGCATATGAATGCTTCTGGGGAGTCGCCTACTTGGCTTAGGTGGGTGTGAATGTCATCGTGGAATTTGGAAAATACGGGTACCACACGGTTGCCTGCGTTGGTTTTTGGTGTGTCTTGGTATTTCATGCCGTCGGGGGTGCGGTAGGCGGTGCCACGAATATGGATGGTTATGGTGTTGTTGGTGAGCGTGATGTCTTTGCGACGTAGTCCTAAGGCTTCGCCGATGCGTAGGCCGTGGAAGAAAGTTAGGATTGCGATGATTTTGTGTGGTGGTTCTAGTTGGTCTACGAGCGTTTGGAAGGTGGTTGCTTCTGGTAGTTCTTTTCGTGCTGATTTTATGCGTTTGCGGGCAGCTTTGACGTCGACGGGGTTGGTGGGGATCATGTCGCGTTCTACTGCTGCTTGTAGTGCGGTGCGCATGCGGACGTAAGCGGCTCGGTTGTAGGGTTGTGCTCCGAATTGGAGTGTGATGGCGTCCCACCAATCGGCGAAGTCTCGGCGGGTGGCTTTGGTTAGGGGGACGTCTCGTAGGTGGGCGGCTTTGCCTTGTACTTCTAGTACTCTGCGGTCTAGTACTGCTTTGTAGCTTGCTATGGTGGAGGGTTTGAGGCGGTGCTCTTGGAGATCAAGCCATTGGCGTAGCCAGTCTCCTACAGTGCGGGTTGCGTCTTCTTTTGATCGGTAGCGTAGTTTTGGTGGTTCCCATTGATCGAATTCGATGAGTTTTTGTTCTTGGCGGAGCCATGCATGGGCGTCGCTGTTGGTATAGAAGGTGTTTGGTCCAGAGTATTTACGGCCGTCTGGTCCTGTGTAGCGTGCGCGGTATTTACCAGATGGTAGTTTAGTGATGGTGCCGAATTGACGGGTTTTGTGGTTGGGCATAGGGCGTTTTTCGTGGTCCGAAATTGGTCCGAATGAGTTTTGTGGTCCAAGTTTGGTCTGTGTATTTACACTTATGTTACACGTTGTCACTCAATGTCACTTCGATATTTACCCAGCTCATGCAGAGCAAAAGGAAAACCCCCACGTTATCGCTAACGTGGGGGTTCCACATCTGTGGAGCATAGGAGAATCGAACTCCTGACCTTCTGCTTGCAAAGCAGATGCTCTACCAATTGAGCTAATGCCCCATGTTCCGTGTGGGCCTAGCAAGAATCGAACTTGCGACCTCATCGTTATCAGCGATGCGCTCTAACCGACTGAGCTATAGGCCCTGGGAACGAGATAGAACTTTACCCAGAACCAGGTCACTTGGCAAATCGCCTGTTGACAGCCATGTTTTTGGTTATTGCGCAACGTCTGACTGTTGTTAGTGTACCACGCCCCCACCGTGTTATGGGCTGGTGGGGGCAAGCGGTGGGCGTCGAAAAGCTAGCTAGTTATTCTGCTTCGTAGCGTAGGGTAACGCGAATGCCGCCGAAGAGATCCACAACTGCGTTGTAAATCACAGCGGTCAGGGGTGCCAAGGCCGAGAAAAATATGGCGAAGATTGCCCCGACGAGGGCCACCAGTGACATGACTATCCCGAAGGATAGGGTTTGGTCACTGCCCACACCGCCAATCACCTGGTTGACTTGTTCCCACACTCCGAAGGCTTCCATGCCGAGGTACATGACCACGGCGCAGATAATCCAGGCTGCTAGCCCAATGATGGATAGGGAAAATGCCGTGCGGAATGCCGACATCGGTGCAATGCGTTGAACCGTGTATTCACGAGTAGCCATTAATCTTCTTCCTCATCATCGATCTCAACGATGGTTTTTTGCTTTGGGGTTGTCGCATTGGCTCGTGGCTTGGTTACACCGGTAGCCACGGCTTCTGCTTCTTCCTCGCCTTCGCCCTCAACATTGCGGTCGATGGCGAGAAGCTCAATGCCGTCTTCTAGATTAACCAAACGAACCCCCATTGTGGCACGAGAACTTGGACGGATTTGGTTTACTTCGGTACGGATAACCCCGCCAGCAGATGTAATGGCAAAAATTTGGTCGTCATCATCGACGGCTAATGCCCCAATCAGTTTGCCCCGTTTCGGGTTGTATTTGAATGTGACAACACCGACGCCACCCCGGCCTTGCACGGAATATTCATTCATGGAGGTGCGTTTGCCGTAGCCGCCGGCGGTAGCAACCAGAAGATAGGAACCGTCCCGAACCACTGTCATGGCTAGGAGTTGATCTTCACCCCGGAATCGCATACCTTTTACCCCCGCTGTGGATCGACCCATGGGGCGTAGTTGTTCGTCGTCGGCGCTGAATCGGATGGATTGACCTTCTTCCGACACCAGCAACAAATCATCCTCATTGGAGCACAGGGAGGCCCCAATGAGTTTATCGCCTTCGTTGAGGTTGATGGCGATCAGGCCGCCGGAGCGGGCGGATTCGTAGTCGGACAGCCGGGACTTCTTCACGCGACCTTGGGCGGTCGCCAGGACCAGGTAGGGGGCGTCCTCGTAGCTTTGCAGCTGGATAACTTGGGCGATGCGTTCCTCTGGCTGGAATTCCAGGAGGTTGGCCACGTGCTGGCCGCGCGCAGTGCGGGAGGCCTCGGGCAGCTCGTAGGCTTTGAGCCGGTACACGCGCCCGAAGTTGGTGAAGAACAGAATCCAGTCGTGCGTGGAGCACACGAAGAAGTGCCGCACCACGTCGTCCTGCTTGAGTTCGGCACCGCGCACGCCTTTGCCGCCGCGTCGCTGGGACTTGTAGGAGTCCACTTTGGTGCGCTTGGCGTAGCCGGTGGAGGTGATGGTCACCACCACGTTTTCGCGGGCGATGAGGTCCTCTTCGGTGACTTCGCCGGTGGCGGAAATGATTTGGGAGCGCCGCTCATCGCCATACTTATCGACGATTTCCTTCAGCTCGTCCCGCACAATGGACCGCTGCCGGGCTGGGGAGGCCAGGATGTCTTTCAGGTCTGCGATAATCTTTTCGATTTCAGCCAGTTCGTCAATGATCTTTTGGCGTTCCAGGGCCGCCAGGCGGCGTAGCTGCATCGCCAGGATGGCATCTGCTTGAACTTCATCAATGGTGAGCAGCTCGATCAGGCCTTGGCGGGCAATGTCCACCGTTTGGGACCGGCGAATCAAGGCAATGACCTCGTCCAACATATCGAGGGCTTTGACCAGGCCGCGCAGGATGTGGGCGCGTTTCTCGGCTTCGTCCAACCGGTATTTGGTGCGGCGAACGATCACTTCGATTTGGTGGGCTACGTAGTATCGCAGCATTTGGTCCAGCCGCAGGGTGCGCGGCACACCATCCACAATCGAAAGCATGTTTGCACCGAAGTTGGTTTGCAGCTGGGAGTGCTTGTACAGGTTGTTGAGCACCACCCGGGGCACGGCGTCCCGCTTCAGGGTCACCACGATGCGCATGCCCACCCGGTCGGAGGATTCATCTTCAATCTTGGAGATGCCGGCCAGCTTGCCGTCCCGCACCTGCTCCGCAATGTTAGAGATGAGGTTATCCGGGTTGACCTGGTACGGCAGTTCCGTAATGACGATGGTTTGGCGGCTGCCTTCTTCCTCAATGCTGGTCACACCACGCATGCGGATGGAACCGCGGCCAGTGGTGTAGGCGTCCTTGATGCCCTGCGTGCCGACGATGAGGCCAGCGGTGGGGAAATCAGGGCCTTTGATGAACTCCATGCAGGCTTCTAGGGCGGTGGTGTCATCCGCCTCTGGGTTCTCCAGCAGCCAGTAAATGGCGTCGGCGAGTTCCCGCAGGTTGTGCGGGGGAATGTTGGTGGCCATGCCCACGGCAATGCCGTTGGAACCATTCATGAGCAGGTTAGGTACCCGCGCCGGCAGAATGTCGGGTTCCATGGTTTTGCCGTCGTAGTTGGGCGAGAAATCCACGGTGTTTTCGCGGATGTCACGCACCATTTCCATGGCTAGCGGTGTCAGGCGGCACTCGGTATAACGCATGGCGGCGGGGCCATCATTGCCGCGGGAACCGAAGTTACCTTGGCCGTCGACAAGCGGGTAGCGCATGTTCCAGTCTTGAGCGAGCCGCACGAGGGTGTCGTAAATGGCGGAGTCGCCGTGGGGGTGAAATTGCCCCATGGTGTCGGACACCGGGCGGGCTGATTTAACATAGCTGCGGTCGGGCCGGTAGCCGGAGTCGTACATTGCGTAGAGGATGCGGCGGTGCACGGGTTTAAGCCCGTCCCGAACTTCCGGTAACGCACGCCCAACGATGACGGACATGGCATAATCAATATAGGAAGTCTGCATCTCCTCGTTGAGGTCGATCGGCAGAATTCGATCGAATTCATTTTCCGTGAAGAGATCGTCGCTCAAAATAGCGCCTTTCGGGTATAAAAAATGCGAACTTCTTCATGATACCGCTAGCCGGCTTTATAGCAGCGCTTTAACCCCCGGGTGGTATCATATTGATACCATGGCTATGACTTTACGCTTAACTACCGAACAAGATCGCACGCTCACTTTGCTTGCCGACGCCTGGGGTTCCAGCAAACATGAGGCCGCAATTCGCGCCATTATTTCCGCGGCTAATCGCACGCTTTCCGACGCCCACATCACCCAATTAGCGGAATCGCTCATTCCCGACCAAGTCGCCCTAACTGCCCGGATTCGCCGCGCCCGGGAACAGCAATAATGCCAGCATTAAGCGCGGAGCAATTACTCATAATCGCCGACGTTTTCTGCCGGGAATATGGCGTGGATGTAGTAGATTTCGCAGCCCTTTATGCCGCGGCGAGTATCACCCATGCCCAATTCTCTGGAATTCGGGTACACACGCAGCTCACATCCGTGTCTACTGCCCTAGCAGGCACGATTATAAAACTAGAACCGCTAAGCAATAATAATGTGGAATTTTCAAAATATGTAGTGGCAGTTTACGAAGGTTATGTGCAGCTTTTAACGGAGGTTGTGTAAGAATTCTCCTATTTTCCCGGTTTACCTAATTTGTGGGGCTTCTTTTTTGCGATATCGGTTTTGGGGCGAGTTTTAAACCGGAAAAACATGGATTTTTCCTCGATTTATGCTGGTAGCGCCTGTGATTTAGCTGGTAATTCGTTAAGTTTTTCCGGTGTATTGCGCGGCCTGGGAAAATTCCTGTAACATTTGTGACAGTTGTGATTACAGTTAATTAAAGTGACCTTTGGTAAATGAAACCTAGTTCTACTGTCCTTTATAATCACTAGGAGTGTTACTTAAGAACTGTGGCGGAAGAATTGCAACAAAGACGATCGTGATCGTTGGGTAACATCCAGCATTGCGATCGTTTTTTCTTTACTCTCGCCATTAGATCTCAGGCCACGTTTTTCTTTTTTCAACATCTTTTAGGAGGATGTTTATATGTCCGATCTTTCTGTTCTTCTCGGTGACCAACGCGAAGCAGTTGCTGCTGAATTGGCAGAGGTTGCCGACGCCGCCATCAACGATGCCGGCATTGCAGTCAAGACCACTTTTAACACCGCTAAGTTAGCAGACAAAAACCTTTCCACTAAGGCAGCCAACAGGGTCCTGCCCGACCTGCTGGAAACCCTGCAACCCCGCTGGGATGCCTACCAGGCTTCCGACGTCACTGAATTTGGCACCTACCTCAACACCAACTCCGATGGTGCCATCGAAGACATCTTGGCAGTTGCCGACGCCAACGTTAAGAAGGCCGACAACTCCATTCTGAATAAGGTCTACGACAAGGTTCGCCCCAAGGCTGCCAGCCTGATGAAGCCCCACGTTCCACTGCTGGGCGACATCATCGAAAAGCACATGAAAGCTGCTGGCTAAGCTAGCATCACACAAACCGGCCCCACGGCATTCACGTGGGGCCGGTTTTTATATGGGAAATATCCCACAACAGTTAGCAGAGCGCGATATGTTGTTCGTTCTTAAACTGCTTGATCCACTTGGCGGGTGCCCGCTGGCGCCTTTAGCCCACCTCCGCCTTTTACGCAGCCGTTATCGGCGAATATGCGCTGACGACATATGCCCCTTCATCCCCATCAGTGCGGTTTTTCTGGCATTTTTTCGGCCAGCATTTCCGTAGTCACTATTTGACGTAAAAGCCACAACGCTACAATGACTGCAAGCACCGATACCGCGAGAGCACCACCAATAAGCATCATTTGATGCTTCAATAACTGCACAGCAGAAGGAATAGATGCCCGGAAAGCGAGCACGACTGTTGCCAACAAAACACCAGAGAGTAATAACGGAATCACCCAACCACTGGCACGCAGTAGGTCATTAATAGCACTACGAAACAGACCGTAACCATGCAACCTGCGTACAGCATCAGCACGTGAGTTAAGAATCACGCCAATAACACATAATGCCAGGCAAAACTCCAGAAGCAGCACCATAAAATCCCCCACAGCACCACTAAAGAGATGCTCCAATGTTTGTTTTTCCACCACTTGGAACGGAATATTTTGTGCAGTCAGATAATCCATCACGCGCTGCTGAAAGGCAGAATCACCAGCAATCTCTAGCGTTAGCCAATAATAATCACCATATGGGTTCTGAGAGAGATCCATAACCTTCACATCGGGGGACCCAGGTAAACCACGATAACCATGCGCGATCCACCGATCAGAATATTTGCCAGCCCCATACACTATGCCACCACTGTCGGGGTAATGATCTCCTACGAAAATATCAGATTGCTCTTCCCGAGCAATGCGAGCAAGATCAGTGAAGAAAACATTCGGGTCACCGTAGTGCGTCAAAGCCTCCTTGGGCATGATTTCAGCACGCAGACCAGGGACCTCGGTTTGTTCAATAGTGGCGCTGTACCAATAGCCCAACACCGCCCCCACCACTACTGACAGCACAAGGGCATATCTGATGAGTGCGGTCCCAGATCTCAGGCCTATTTTTGCTGATGACATGAGCTTTAGCGAGATACAGAATGAGCAGAATTGGAATAACAGCCCTGGCCCTGCCACTGTCCGGCACACGTTCTTACTGTGCTTGGCGTGAAGACAGGAATCACTATTTTCGAGGTGACGCGCATGATTACACTCTCCTTAAAAATATGTGTCTGACTCTTCTGGCGCATATCCCTAGCAGAGTGCCAGCCTTCAAGGCACTAAACCTTTAACTGAGATAGTCTACACAGTAGAAGCATGAGCTAAATCTCGTCCATAGTTTCAGCAAGAAATATGTACTATCACCCCCATACAGGACCGCCTTAAAGTGTTTTAATTGATAGCCTTGAGCCACACCAGCACTCCAAGACCGGCAACCCGCACCGTCGAAAAGCAGCAAAAAGCCTTGCCTGTTACGTAACGTCACACTTTATAGTGAAGGCATGACAACAAATCTCATTGAAATATCCCAGCTCAGCAAGCATTTTGGCAAAACCCAGGCGCTTGTCGACGTCAGCCTCAGCGTCGCACCGGGCACCGTGCACGGCTTCCTCGGCCCCAACGGTGCCGGCAAGTCCACGACCATTCGGTGTTTGCTCGGGCTGATCCGCCCGAGCGGCGGCCGGCTACTGCTGAATGGTGTGGATCCCACGAAACACCCCGCGCAGGCCAACGCAAAAACTGCCTACGTGCCTGGTGATGTGCAGCTTTTTCCCAACCTCACCGGCAGCCAGGTGCTAGACACTTTAGCGAAACTGCGGCCCGCCGGGGATGACCCGAAAAAACGTGCGGAACTGATCGAACGCTTTGAACTCGATCCTTCGAAAAAGGTGCGCGCTTATTCCAAGGGAAATCGGCAAAAAGTCATGCTCGTGGCAGCACTGGCCGCTAACGTTGACGTGTTGGTGCTTGACGAACCCACCTCCGGGCTCGACCCCCTGATCGAACAAACATTCATCACCGTGGTTAATGAACGCCGTGCCGAAGGCGCCGCCGTTTTATTGTCTAGCCACATTCTTTCCGAAGTCCAAGAGCTGGCGGATGAAATCAGCATCATCCGGTCGGGCACTATTGTGGAGTCCGGGGCGTTGGATGAGCTGTCGCACGTGCGGGGCACTCGGATTCGCGCCACCCTGGCGGACGGCACCAGCTATGACCATATTCATAAACAACATGAAGTGAATGAGCAGCTAGAACTCCTGCTAGATACACATGCCACGAATATCACCGCCACCCCAGCCAGCTTGGAGGAGCTCTTCTTGGAGTTCTACCACCAAGAGGAGGTGGCGCGTCATGCATAGCGCAGTTCTGGCGTTGCGGCTCTTGCTACGGGATCGGCGGTTTTTCCTGCTGGCGTGGCTGATTCCGCTGACGTTATATGTGGTCACCATGCCCGGCACGTACACCAGCAGTTACCCGGATGCGGCCTCATTGGCGGCAGTGGGTGCTTCGGTGCAGAACTCGCTGGGGCTCGTCGTGTTGTACGGCAAGGTTCCAGATCCGTTCACCTACGCCAGTTGGACAGTCTGGGAAGTCATGGCGTGGGGGCTGATCTTGTCGGCAATCATGGGCCTGTTTCTGGGCTCATCGACATCCCGCGGCGTGGAGGAAAATGGGCAGGCTGAGCTACTGCAATCCACAGGGTTGAGTGCCCGGGCGTTGCGGTTGCTGTCGCTGGCAGCCGTGGTAGCAATCAGTGCGGTGTGGGGTTTGTGCGTGGCGTTATCGCTATGGGCTAATGTGCTGCTCACGGAGGAGTTCACCCCGGGCGGTAGCTCCCTGACTGGTTACTGTGCATTTTTGGCCACCGCGTTCTTTGGCATCGTGGCGATCATTGCCGGGGAGGCATTCGGGTCAATGCGTGCGGCGCGGCAGGTAACGCTGTTGGTGCTGGCTGTATCGTTTGGGCTGCGGGTGGTTGCGGATGTGTATGACGTGGCGTGGCTGCGGTGGCTCACACCATTGGGATGGCCGGGAATCATCAACCCGTTTACTGATAACCGGTGGCAGCCTGCGCTGATCTTTACGCTGTTCATCGCGGTGTTGACGGTTCCTGTGGCTGCTTCTCGGCGCGATATGTATTCCCAGTGGGTACAAGTTGCAGCCGGGGTGCGGCGCACAGCTGGTTGGGGTTCGTGGACATTCTGGTGGAAACTGCACGGCACAATGGCACTGTGGTGGAGTGTGGCGATTGTGATTATTTCCGCTGGTTTTTATGCCATGACCGGGGAAATGAATGATCTGTTTAAGAATTCACCGGGGACGGCGGAGATCTTGACAAAGCTGGCACCCACACAGGAAATGATGGAT
Source organism: Corynebacterium sp. (assembly GCA_030527885.1). Taxonomy (GTDB): domain Bacteria; phylum Actinomycetota; class Actinomycetes; order Mycobacteriales; family Mycobacteriaceae; genus Corynebacterium. The sequence goes on along the minus strand of JAUMZY010000002.1, from coordinate 3,065 downwards.
ATTTATGCCCAGATGATGGCCAAGTTAGTGGGGTTGCTGGTGTGCTGCATGGCGGTGCAATTGGTGCTGACGCTGCATAAATCAGAGCGGCAGGGTTTTGCCACACTCCTGTTGAGCACCGGCCAAAGTCGCATCACGCTATTCATGCAGAATTTCTTATACACACTGGTTACCTCGGCGATTCTGTTGGTTGTTACTGCGGTGTTGTCAGGCTATGCCGGCACGGTGGATTCCCGGGTGCCCGCAGATCAGTTCGAACCCATCGTGTGGTCAGTGATTGACATGATTCCATCGGTCGTGGTGTGCTGCGGCTTCGCTTCCCTGCTCATGGGGTTGCGCGTGAACATCACCGGGTTGGCGTGGGCGCCGGTGGCGATCTCAGGCTTCATTTCGTTCTTCGGCGAGATGATGAAGCTGGATAAATGGGTGCTCGATTCGTCGGTGTTCGCGTGGGCGCCGCACACGGTGGATCACTATCGCGGCGCCGCAGTGTTACTGGCACTAGGCTTATCGACGCTCGCGCTCGGCCTCGTTGGTTTTAAAAACCGGGACCTAACAGGTTAACGCTCTGGTATCGGCCTGTTATCCGTGGTAGGAACAATGAGCGTGACAGAGTACGTGTCCTTTTCAGGGATATTGACCTCATAGTCCTTCATCTCTGTCATGCCCTGGCACTTCACTTTAATGGTGTGCTTTCCCGGGTAGATCTTGTCATGATATTGACCTCGATCATTGGTGTGACGGGCTTCCTCGGTGATCTGCCAGGAAGGATTAACGAAGCAGTTGGGTTGCGGGTTGTTCACACCATCAACAATGGTGAGGTTGAAACCTGTTTCGGTATTTTTCTGGTCATGCGGTGCCGGGTTGTCGGTTTTGTTCAGACCAGGAATGCCGAAGAATGAGGCAACCGTGAAGATGACGGCTAGAAGGCCACTGGAGAACCGTTTAGCCAGGTCAAAGAGTGCGCTGCCGCTATTCATTATGAAAACCTTCCTTCTATGAGGTTGTTATGCTGAAAATGATGGATAAGCTGCAACAGTTTTATTATTTAACTTTATCAGTGACGAGGAGGGGAAAACAATGACGGGGTTAACAGATTCGTCTGACAATCACAGGTCATAGGGTTTTCATGTTCATGGTGAAGCACGAACATGACACCCCTGATCGTGGGGATCATGCCTGCGCACAACCCACTCAAGATAACTACGAAGCACCAAACGTACCTGCTACTTTTACACAACCGCCGTTTCGCCCACCTCTGTACACCCACCCCATGGAGTTGACCACATGAAAATCTCTGAGGCTGCCGATATCGTCGGCTGCAGCGTACGCACCATTCGCCACTACCATGACCTGGGACTCATGCCGATCCCGGCGCGGCATGGGGCATGGCGGGATTATGGGTTCGATGATGTCGCCCGGCTGATTCAGATTCGCAGCATGGTGCAGGCCGGCATCGCGTTGTCGGATGTGAAGACCAAATTGGATTCGCTGGAGGAATCGGAAACGTCTGTTTACGATCAGACACTGGCGAGTTTGGACCAGCAGATTGCGGAGTTGCAGCAGCAGCGGGCGCGGTTGTTAGAGATGAAGCACCGCACAATCACGAACTCCCCGGCGCTCTCCCAGGCGGTGCACGATCAGTACACCAAGGTGGAGGATATTTTACGGGATGAAGGCGAATATGATGGCTTGGAGTTCATCCGCAAGGAGCACAAGTTGGCCAGCATGTTTTCGGAGTTGGGGTTTTTCAAAACGGATTTTGATTTGTGGTCTAAGCAGCTTGACCCGGTGGAAATGGCGGAGTTTATTAAGGGTTTGATGCGGTTGAAGCGGCCGGATTGGACGATGGCGGACGTCGAAAAGCTAACGGAAGATAGCATTTATCTGCATCATGGGTTGCCTAATATGCCGCGTAGTGCCTATAAGTTGGCGAGGCGGTTTATCCACAACCGTGCGGCAGAGAAATTGTGCTTGTTGGCATATCCAGAGCCTGGAATGCAGATGTTTATCAAAGTGGCGTTTGCGCGGTTTCGGGAGGAGTTTCCGTAAAACATGCCGTTAAAGTCTGAATACCCCTGGCAGCATATCAGAAATAATTTGACCACCCGACCTGGGATGCTTGGTGTTTTCGGACACCGTTAGTAGGTCCTAGTGGTCACGCGGTTTGGCGCATCATGTACTCCTGTTCTACTTCATAATGCAGCCTCGTCTGATTGTACACAAGCTCTATCCACCGGGCCGGAGGATCCGCCTTAGCCTCCCCAGGGCCCTGATGGAGCATATGATGCACACGCTCAACCTTGACCGTGGCATTCACGGACTCCGCCCACGCGTTATCCCAACACACTCCTGTTTCGCCTACCGAAGGTCGAATACCATACCGGTTTAGTAATGCTTGGAATTGCTCACTGGTGTACTGACTCCCCCGATCCGAATGAAAAATTGTCTCACCAACCACCCCAGGACAATGACCTATAGCTTTATCCAGAGCATCACACACCAAGTCAGCTCGCATATGATCAGCCATAGCCCACCCTATGATCTTCCTGGTCGCACAATCCAACACCGTAGCGAGATAACACATCCCACCTTGGGTGTGGATATAGGTGATATCGCCTACCCATTTCTGCCCGGGATGATCGGCGGTGAAATCCCGCTGTACTAAATCCTCACGGGTATTCCCCCGATGCGTATCAGGCGTGGTGGTGCGAATCTTCCGGCGGGCGCATAACGCCTTTAGTCCTAGGGTGCCTATGATGATGTGGACCGTATCAGCACACACCTGAACCCCTAGACGTAGTAAGGCTGCATGGATGCGCCGGTAACCATAGGTGTGACCCGATGCCACGAAAATACCTGTGATGTGGTCGATGAGGTGTTTCCGGTGTTGTTGTGTTGGTGAGGGAGTGCGGTGTGTCCAGTCGTAATAACCAGACCGTGATACTCCTAGACGTTAGCGTATGGAGGCGATAGAGAAGATGCCGCCTTCTTCACGCATGATGAACTGGTATTTTTCGGCTCCTCAAGATTCCTGGGCGAAGAAGGCTGCTGCTTTTTTAAAA
>JAUMZY010000017.1 GCA_030527885.1 Corynebacterium sp. | reverse complement strand
ACACCTTTATCCCGTAGGTTAGCGGTGGCGATCACGCAGAAGCCTTCTCTAGCGGCTTCGGAGTGCTCCCCTAGTTCCGGAATAGCCATGCGGCGTTCTGACAGGATGGGAACCAAGGCATCTTGGATTTCGGGTTGGCAGCGGGTGATTTCTTCAATGCGTGCGACTTTGCCGGTGCTCATGGCCTGCAGCACAGGGGACGGCACGAGAGCTTCAGTGCTGGGGCCATGGGCCAGCAACATGGCATAGTTCCAGCCGTAACGCAGCTGGTCTTCGGTGGTGCCAGCGCTGCCCTGGACAGTGAGCTCACTGGAACCACAGATGGCTGCGGCAAGTAGTTCCGACAGCATGGATTTTGCAGTACCAGGTTCACCAACCAACATGAGGGCGCGACTACCTGCCAAAGTAACCACACAGCGTTCTACGAGCGCACGGTCACCGATAAACTTGGCGGTGATGTCCATGCGGGCAGGCAAATCGGGAAATTCCTTTTGGGTGTCCTTCTTCAACCGCAATCCGGCCTCACCGCACACGAAGCTGACGATGGCGCGGGGGGTAAGCAACCAGCCTGGTGGTTTAGGGCCTTGATCGTAGGCGGCGAGGAAAGCAAGTTCGGTAGCGTATTGTTCTTCTGCAAGAAGGACTTGGTGGTGTTGGTTCATAGCTTATTAGGGTACAAGAATGGGCGGACATGATTGCTCATGGCCGTAAAATACGACCATGATCTGGGGAAATATCCCCAACTAGAAGGTCAGGCTTCACCGGTTTCTAACAGCCGCACGAAACCTGCCTCGTCGAGGATAGTCAAACCCAATTCACGGGCTTTCGTTTCTTTCGAACCTGCTTTCTCCCCAACAACAACAAAGTCGGTTTTCTTCGACACCGATCCTGAGGCTTTACCACCACGAGAAATAATGGCTTCCTTCGCAGAATCTCGGGTGAAGCCTTCTAAACTACCGGTCACAACCACAGTTCGGCCTGCCAGGACTTGTTCAGGCAGATCCATGGCATCTTCTTCCATGACCACTCCACTTCTGGCCCAGCGATCCACAATGTCTTGGTGCCAGTCCACTTCGAACCAATCTTTGAAGCTTTGCGCCATGACAAGCCCCACGCCTTCCGTTTCGGCAATATCCTCCACAGTGGCGGCCCGCATGGCATCCAAGCTGTGGTAGCGGGAAGCTAATGCCCGGGATGCCGTGTTACCCACCATCCGAATCGACAGAGAGGCCAACATTCGCCATAGATCCGTGTGTTTGGCTGTCTCTAAATTCTTCAACAACTTCTTGCCGGTAGCATTCAGCGTGCCCTTCTTCGTCGTGTAAATGTTGGTACGCAACAGGTCTTCCTCGGTGAGGTCGAACAAGCCGCCTTCGTCGACAAGCACCCCGGAAGCGACCAAATCTTCAGCGGCCTTCTCCCCTAGCGCTTCAATATCGAATCGGCCCCGATCGGCAAGGTATTTCAGCCTGGCTGACACCTGCGCCGGGCAGCTCTTCGCGTTGGGGCACCGCCAATCTACATCCCCTTCCTTCTGGGGGGCAAGCTTCGTGCCGCAACTGGGGCAATTCTCGGGGAACACGTATTCGCGTTCCGTGCCGTCGCGGCGTTCCACCACCGGGCCCAGCACCTCGGGGATGATTTCGCCGGCTTTGCGGAGCATCACGGTGTCGCCAATGAGCACGCCTTTGCGCTTGACTTCGGTTTGATTATGCAGGGTAGCCATCTCCACGGTGGTGCCGGCCACGTACACGGGTTCCATGACGGCATAGGGCGTCACCCGGCCGGTGCGGCCCACACCCTCGTGTATGTCCAGCAACTTGGTCATCACTTCTTCCGGCGGGTATTTGTAGGCAACAGCCCACCGGGGGGCGCGGGACGTAGCACCCAGTTGGCGCTGCTCAGCAATGCTATCCACCTTGACCACCAGGCCGTCCATTTCGCAGATGGCATCACCCCGGTGCTTCTCCCAATACGCAATCTGCCTGTGTACGTCTGACGGGGTTTTCACCAGTTTGGTGTATTCACTTACTGGCAGTCCCCAAGCGGCCAGCGCTTCGTACGCATGATACTGCGACGTGGGTTTGAAGCCCTCCGTCAGGCCGATGCCGTGGCACAGCATGCGCAACTTCCGGCGCCGCACCGCCTCCACGTCTTTCTGCCGCAGCGACCCGGCAGCGGCGTTACGCGGATTGGCGAATGGCTTGCCGCCTTCTAACTGGCGCTGCTCGTTGACCAGCGCAAAATCCTCCACCGCGATGAAAACCTCCCCGCGCACTTCCAGCACAGCGGGAATGGGAAACTCATCCGTGGCGGTGAGCTGGTGCGGCACCCCGTGAATCACCTTGGCGTTCTCAGTAACGTCCTCCCCCACCCGGCCGTCGCCGCGGGTGGCGGCGCGTTCCAGCACCCCATCGCGGTACACCAGCGCCAAAGATAGGCCATCAATTTTCAGTTCCGTGAGGTATTCGGTGGCGTCGGTGCGCTGCATCCATTCGGTCAATTCCTCCTCGTTAAACACGTTATCGAGGCTGAGCATGCGCTCTAAATGCGCCACGTTTTCAAACGAGGATTCCACCGGGGCGCCCACTTGCTGAGTGGGGCTGTCCGGGGTGGAAAGCTCCGGGTGCTGCGCCTCCAGGGCTTGCAGCTCGCGGAACAGCACATCAAATTCCGCGTCGGTAATTTCGGGGGTTTGGTTGTAATACAGTTCGCGGTGGCGAGTTACCTCCGTGGCGAGCCGCTGCCATTCTTGGTGGATGTCTTTTGCGCTTTCAGTCATGATGATTAGTGTAACCGGCACCCCGGACGCCCCTGGCAGCAACTCGAAAATGCTTTCTACGCTTTTCGACGATTCCCGCCGCCGTTGGTTTTAGGTAGTCTTGGACCACACAAGCTGCTGCGTGGTTTTATCATAAATGAAGTCAGTGATGTCACCGCTGATAATCATCTTAATGGCCTGGTCAATCACAGCAGCAGGCACAACGAACCATTCAGATGGGTTGTACTGGTTACCTTTAGCATCAATCTGAGTGAGGTCAAGGCGCACTTCTGCAAAAACGTGGTGCAGTAATTTTTCCAACACTGATGGGCGGAGGTTGTAGACCTCGTAGTCATTCACAATTTCGACCGGCGCCATGAGGTACGTCGGATCCGTTGTTGCCCCAGCAATACGTTTTTTTACTGGTGTGGTGGAGAAACCAATTTTGTGCAGGTTGGGGATATTCGCAATGTCCGGGTTCTGGCTTAGCGAGCGCAGCACATAGATATGCCCTGCCTTTACGTCAGCGTCACCGATTTCCGTGATATCGAAAGTGTGGTCGGCTCGAACAACTGACCTACCATTTTGCTCCCCCAGCCGATTAGCCAGTGAGGTTCGGTACATGGCGGACTCTGTACCGTTTTCAAAGATGACACGCAACCGCTCTTTCGGCCGTTCCCTGCCTCCCACATGCTTGAACTCGGTATCACCAACCTCAGCAACGAACAGCATGACACCCCCAGAACGTAAAACCGGCCTGCCTCAATGGTTGACACTCCCCCAAACGGCTCAAGGATCATATCTCCAGCAGCAAGCTCTGCATGTTTAGCTTTGAACAGATCTTCGAATTTATGGAAGTCCTTCGCCTTTTCCCGTTTCGCTACGTCATCATCAATGTTGGGTTTCACCTTGGGCAAAGTTGAGATGTTGAAAATATCCGCATCATCATCCGAAAGGTCAAGAATATCGCTATCGAGTATCTCTTCGAGAGTGGTTGGCGCAGCTTGTGGTTGCAGCAACTGGAACTCATCTAAATGGGCAACAGCCTGCGCCCTGGCTTCACTAGCAAGAAATCCCTCAAGGCGGGCACCCAGTTTGCGTTCAAAAATCTCCCGTGTGTCAGCACTGGGAATGCGTTCATGCTGCCGATAGAATTCCACGATTTCTAAAAAACCACGCTCCAACCGATCGCTGGAAGTCACCGGTTTGGGTTTTTCCGGTATGTCCAGCAAGCCATCGGTGTCACTCTCAATCAGTTTGGCGAGTGCTTCTTCTACAGAGTCATGCTCATGGCTCATGGGTTAGCCTTCCTGCTGCTTATCTCGTTCCTGTTTTTTCTTCTGCAAGACTAAAATATTCTTCTTTATGACTAAAAGAGCTTCTGCGTAATGTTTCTCAACCGGGTCGGCAGACTGCCTATCTGGTTTTCTGTCGTTGACTTTTGCCCATTTTTGAATCTTTGGAAATAAGGCCTCGGCTTCTTCAAAGGTGATATCAATGCGAGTAGCCGCAATTGTGTCAGAAATAAGACGCAGCACATTGGAGGTTACCGACTTTGAAAGCACTTCAAAAGCCCGCTGGAAGGGGTTGATTGTGTCGATCAAGTTGATATTGATCTCATCAATATTGACAAACTTCTCTGCCAACTTGATAAAGCGTTTGTCACCGACTTCCTTAACCTCACCATTTTTAATCACAGAGTCCACCACGACGTGCTGACGTACTTCTTCAACTTCCGTCTCACTCAGATCTGGGTAGCGTTCCCGAATGATCTTGGGGATAAGCACCTTGTTGGTGGCTTCAGGCTCAATGCCACCAGCAGCAGCTCTAGCAAAGAAATCATCTTGCAAGATGTTTGCCTTCAAGTCATTCAAATCAGTGTCAACAATCTGCCGCACCCGCGAGGTTGATGGCTCTTTAAACCCCTTAACTTTCAAGGTGCCTGGTTCAGCATGATCGTCATTACCATGTTTGGTTTTGAACTTGAAGTTTGGGGCCAACACCTGCTCCATGAGCAGTGAAGCGGTAATTGCTTTGAGCATGTTGTTCACCGAAACTGTTACTTCATCTTGTTCGGCATCAGGTTCGGCGATCAAGTTGGTGAACTGGGCACGGGTCTTGCCTTCCGAATCACGGGTAACCCGCCCAATGATTTGAATAATCTCCGTTAATGAAGCGCGGTAGCCAACTGTCAAGGCGTGTTCAGCAAACGGCCAGTCGAATCCTTCTTTAGCCATCCCCAGAGCAATGATGATGTCAACAGCGTCTTTTTCTTTAGACGCCACTGATGTTAAGTAGTGCAAGGTCTTTGCTCGTACTTTGTAATCCGTATCATCAACCAAGTCAGCCACCCGAATGATTTTTCTGGTGTCATGACGTTGCACTTTAATGATCCCGGTATGGTCTTCTGTGCCTACCACCGTACCTATGGCGTCGAGGATATGCCCTACTTCTTCCAATTTGTCTTTGGTGGATTCACCAGAATTAACGCTAAGGATATGGATGATAGTCTTTTTATCTAAATCCAATACCTCATGAATGGCATCAGTGTAGCGCCCTTGGTAAAAGTGATGGCCGATACCGAGCGCTTTAAGGTATTGGTAACCATTGAGCTGGTCGTAGTAGTTGAAAGTAACCGGGGTGAATTTAGCTTCGTCCTCTGGCAAGAGCACAGGCACACTATCACCCCGGAAATAGGATCCAGTCATGGCCACGATGTGCGCATCGGAACCAACCATAACATCACGCAAGAGCCCACCTAAACGGCTGGAATCTAGATCAGCTGAAACATGGTGGAATTCATCAATGGCCAGCACTGTGCCGTTGAAAGAATCAGGTGCAAGTTTCTCAAACGCAAACCGTAGTGTCGCATGGGTGCACACCAATATGGGATCAGTGCTTTCGAGGAAAGAAACAAATGCATCAACTTTGGATGTGGAGGAGCCCGGAGTACAAAGGTTATTCTTTTCCGTTACCTTCCAGTCAGCAAAAAATCCATGGGAGGTAAGATTCGTGGAACTGAACGAAGCCCCGATGGAACGCTCAGGCACTGCAACGATGACTTTCTTGCGTCCCTGGTTAAAGAGTTTATCCAGGCCGACAAACATGAGGGCACGTGATTTTCCTGATGCCGGTGGCGCTTTTACCAGTAGGTACTGTGCAGTGCGCTGTTCATAAACGCGCCGCTGCATTTCACGCATTCCTAGTTCATCGGTATTCACTGATGTACCGGCCTGGGCGTATTTCACATCAACAATGTTCATGAAATTTTCAACATGCGCGCTCATGGCTTATTTCCTTCTCCTTTTTGCAGGCTTGTTTGCGGCTTCCTCGGTCATCATTTTCTGGTAAAGATCGAAAAGCACGGAAAGGCGTTCCTCATCGGTTTCGAAAGAGCGTTGAGAGTAAAGCGAATCAACCAACACATCTACTGCATGGTGGGCTTCGCGCAAATTGTCTGGCATTTTATCGGGATCGTACAGCTCAGCCAGGGTGAATTCACAGTGGTACTCACGGACGTCTAGAATCCGCAGTGCTGCCTGAGTCAGTTTTTCCTTCATGGGGGCGCTGATATGAGGGAACACGAAGGTGTTATATACAAGGGTGTTGGAATAGCGATAACCAGTCCCCAATTTGCCACCGACAGAACGCACCCAAGCCATGTGCATTTTTGACGTCAGGACAGCAAAAAGCCAAGGCTCAGCATCGTATACAGTGAAAGCAAGATTTGATATGACTGTCCCAGGCCCCACATAACCTATGGGAATGTACTCACGCCGCTCAGAAGAAACACTGGGAACAATGATCGCATCTGTAGGTTTATAACGTGGTTCTGTAAATTTATGTGAATTAGCAGCTTGTAGCTGGGTGGCTTTCTTTTTGCTGGCTAAACGCATTGCCTCAACTCTTTGAAAACGCTGACTCAGCTGAGGTATGGTCTCTGCGGCAGGCCTTTCCGCATCTGTAACCCATAAACAATAGCGTTCTTTACCTTTAATGTAATCCTCTGCCCCCATGAAAGATTTGAGGAATCGAGCTGCTTCAGGAGCTTCAGATTTTAATGTTTCTGCCTCTGGGGCTTCGAGAATCAATGCCCCACCATCCGTTGCCTGACTCCCCTTAAGCATTTGTTTTAAGTTAGGAGAAAGACTTTTTTTTCGAGACGTTACAATGACATCCCTGGCATCTGCCAAGTAGGCGTTAATATTCTTGACTTCTATGCACAGATCATCTTGGAAAAGGTACTTGGGCTTTGCGGAGAGATTACGCAAACCAATAACAACGACTGTGACCCCAGCATTTCGTTTCGCGTTATTCTCCCATTTAAATGAGGTATAGGCGAAACCAATTTCAATACCACCTGCAAGAACTGTGGGAAACATCAATCCCACATGGTCACCCTGAGCAACGGAATTTGTGCTCACAAAAGCCAGTTGTGCATGTGTACCCCGAATATAATCAGAACCTTTAACAAACCACAGGGCAATATAATCTAGCTTTTTTGAAAACGGCCGGTTACCAAAAACCAGATCAAAGTCAGCCTTTTGTTCTTTACTTTGCATGCTTGAACCCACGTACGGCGGATTTCCAATCAAATAAATCTCCGAGGTGCCATCATTCGGGCACACCTGATTCCAATCCACCCAAGCAGCATTCCCCACTCTGATGCGGCCTGTTTCTTTCAGTGGGATCAAGGGGATGTCCACGCCGAATTTATCTTTAAACTCTCGGTTCATTTGGTGTTTAGCAATCCACAGTGACAGGATTGCTACTTCCACGGCGAAGTCGTCAATCTCAATGCCATAGAAGTTCTCAATGTTGATGCGCGAGATGCTAAAAAGTGCGGCACGCTTAGGATCTAGTTCGATCAAGCGTTCCAGGATGGCATGTTCCAGCCGGCGTAGTTCTTTATAGGCGATGATGAGGAAGTTACCGCTGCCGCACGCCGCATCAAAGATTGAAATGGCGGCAATCCGATCGAGGAGCTTCTCTAGCTTTTTGGGGTTGTCGAAGCTGGCATCAAGTTCTTTCTTCAGCCCATCCAAAAAGAGTGGTTCGATGGTTTTCAGGATGTTCGGCACTGATGTGTAGTGCTGACCTAGATCTGAGCGTTTACCTGGGGTAACAATGGCTTGGAACATGGACCCGAAAATATCGGGGTTGATTTCTTGCCAATCGAGTGTGCCCAGATTAATCAGAAGCTTGCGTGCGTGTTTTGTAAATGCCGGCACTGTGAGTGTGTTGTCTTTGCTGAAAAGCCGGCCGTTCACGTAAGGGAAGGCAGAAAGGTGTGCTGGTTTTTCTTCAGGCTTTAACGTGTCGAGTGCATCGAAGAGGTCGGTGAGGAATTCTTGGACATCGGAGCCATCTTCCTGGGTGTGAGATCCTACCGCGTTGGTAAATTGATTGGTGATAAAAATGCCGGTGTCCTCGGCGAAGAAGCAGAAAAGTAGGCGGGTAAAGAATACGTTGAGTCCGTGCCGCTGGGTGGGGTCATCCATGATGGCATGGTTAGCTTGCAATAGTTCGTCGAAAAGCTTGCCCATTCGCTCAGCAGCTTTAACATCTGCATGGGCCTCGGCAACGTATTGTGCTTTTTCCATCCCAGCCCAGGGCAGGAAGAGGTGAAGTGTTTCGCAATATCGCGGATGGGAATGAAGAGGTTTTCTCTCGTTTTCATGTCCCATGCCACCAGTTCCACGTAGTCGGTGACAATGACAAAACGGGGATTAAAACGAACTAGATGCGCGGCAGTGCGTAGATTTTCCAGTGCCTCCAGGATGTTAGAGTCTTGGGATACCTCGCGGAAGTACACCACGTTTTTCTGGGCAACTTCATGTTCAGGATCGGCAGCGACGTTGAGAGAACCGGATCGGAGCCGCGTGATGCTACTTTTTGATCGCCCATAGGCAGTGAGTAGCTCATAGATGAACTCTCGGTCATAGTTTTCGCGGTTTCCTAGTGGTGAGACACGAGCTTCCACTGCTTTTAGGTTTAACCGTGCCACCTCTGGGAAACCTCCTGTGTTTAGGCCTAATAAAGCACGCTAATGCACTGCTAGATTATGTAGCTTAGCAGGTTTTACAAGGGTTACACTGTTTGGGATTAGATGCCAAGTCAGTACAAATAGCAACCAGCATGGCGTTTGTGTACAAAGACGCCCCCACACCAATAACCCCCATGTCCACCCAGTGCTTTAAGGTGGTTAGTTATGAATATTCCTGCGGAAGTTTTTACCCAACCTTTCAACCCCCTCAAGGTTTTAAGCTTCGATTTAGAGACCACCTCAGCCAACCCGTTTGAAGCCCGCATCGTCACGTCTGCCTTGGTGCATATTGATTCCGGTGGCGCCCACCCGCAGGAATTACTGGCGGACCCGGGTGTAGAAATCCCCGAGGCTGCCACCAAGGTGCATGGCATTACCACGGAATACGCTCGGGAAAACGGCCGCCCGCATGCTGATGTTTTGGCGGATACCATCGCCACTATTAATAAGGCCTGGGCGGATGGTTACACCGTGATTGTGTATAACGCTGCTTATGACCTCACGGTGTTGCATTCTTTGGAGCCGGAGTTTTTGGTCACCGGCCCGGTGTATGACCCCTTTGTTATGGATAAGCTCCTGGATCCGTACCGCAAGGGCAAGCGCACCCTCACGGATCTGTGCGAGGAGTATCACGTCAAATTGGAGAATGCGCATGAGGCTACGAGTGATGCGTTGGCGGCTGCCCGTATCGCGTGGGTGCAGGCGAAGAAGCGGTTTGCTTCGCAGATCACCAAGCAGAATTTGGAACAGTTGATGGAGTTTCAGGCAGTCGGGTATTTCCGGTCGCAGAGTCATTTTAAAAAGTATTTGGAGGGCAAAGGGCGGGATGCCAGTGATGTGAATGTTTCCTGGCCGCTGCAAAGCGCCCACACCTCATAAGAATCTATAAATCCCCAACGTCTCGGCGCAGGATTTCGCTGGTCACGCGGGCGCACGCCAGGGCCCGGCCTACATCCACGAGGTCGCCTTGGTGGAACTCGTGGGCGTTGGTGATGTCGACGTGCGTGGGGATGAGGGTGCGGTCGAGGCTGAGTTCGTCGAAAAGCTGTGCGATTTTAGTGGCGTGGGCGCGGGGTTGGGTGAGGTCGTCGTCCACGTGATCGCCTAGTTGCACGCAGCCGAGTGCCAGCCCCATGCCGGTGTCAACCGTAGCGGCACATTCGTCTAGTAGTTCGCTGCCGGTGATGGCGGATTGAGTGACGATGATGGCGTCGGGTGATGCGATGCGGGCCACGTCGAAAAGCGGGCGGGTGCCGATTTGCCCCAAGTAGCGGCGGCACTCGGGTAGGGCGGTGAAGACTCCGTGAAGGCGCTCCCCTAGTTCTTTGCGGGGGATGGGGCGGATTACGTCGAAGTCGCTGGTGCCGGGGATGCTACCCGCAGCCAATGCCGCCACATCGGGCTCGTTAAGTTGCACGTGAACAGACCCATAGAAGCGACGGCGTAGTCGTGTGATTTGTTCGAGTATTCCGTGTGTGAGTATGTCGGTGAGGTCGCGGAGGGCACCGGGGTCGGTGATGGCTCGGTGACCGTTGGCGAGTTCTACGCCGGTGGCGAGGCTCCAGGGTCCGAGGACGGATAGTTGCACTGTGAATCCGGTGGTGCCCCAGGTGGCTTCGAGGGTGTCGATGTCGCGTTCGCGCTGGTCCCAGAGGCGGCGGGTGATGAGTTGCGGCCGGGTGGTGAGCCGCCATCCGCGCGGGCCAGCTTCCACCGGGGCGTCTGGGAGTAGTAGGCAGGTGGCGCCGACGGAATCGGAGCCGGCGCCGCGCGCGGGTAGCCGGGGGATGGCCCGCACGTCGCCGGTTTCGCCCATGATGATGTCGGCGGCTTCCGGCAGGTTGGTGCCGGGAAGCACCCCTAGGTTAAACGCAACCATTAGCTGGTGGCCGTGCCGCAGATGGTGCCGGAGCCGAGCACAATGTCGCCATCGGGGTCGGGTAGGTAGATCACGGCGGCTTGGCCACGGGCCACCCCGGACAGGGGTTGCTTGAGTTCCAGGCGCATGTAATCAATGTCGCGGTTGACGGTGACATGGCAGCGCACCACGGATCCGTGGGCGCGCACCTGCACGTCCGCGTCGAAGCTGCCGGCCATGGCGGGGTGTAGATACTTCAACCGGTCGGCTTCAATAATGCGTACCGCCAGGTCGGTGCGGGAGCCCACCGTCACCGTGCCGGTTTGGGCGTTGATGTCGGTGACGTAGCGGGGCTTACCGTCAGCCGCCGGCTGCTTGATGTCCAGCCCCTTGCGCTGCCCAATGGTGTAGTTCCAGGCCCCGTCGTGTTCCCGCAGTTCATTGCCGTCGGTGTCCACGATCATGCCGGGGCGCAGCCCGATGCGCTTGCCGAGGAAGGCCTGCGTGTTGCCGTCCGGGATGAAGCAAATATCATAGGAATCTGTCTTCTTCGCCACGGAGAAGCCCATTGCGGCTGCTTCTTCCCGGATCTTTGGCTTGACGGTGTCCCCCACCGGGAACATGCAGTGCGCGATTTCGTGTTCCCCAAGCACTCCCAACACGTAGGACTGGTCCTTGTTGGGATCAACGCCGCGCCGCAGGTAGCCGTCGCCGCCGTCGGCGGGTTGGGTCAGGCGGGCGTAGTGGCCCGTCACCACCGCGTCGAACCCCAGTGCGATACCACGCTCCAGCAAGGCTGCGAACTTGATTTTTTCGTTGCAGCGTAGGCAGGGGTTGGGGGTTTCACCGCGGGCGTAGGAGTCCACGAAATCATCAATGACCTCGGCCTTGAACCGGTCGGAGAAGTCCCACACGTAGAACGGGATGCCCAGCTTGTCGCAGACCCGGCGCGCGTCGGCGGAGTCTTCGAGGGAGCAACAGCCGCGGGAGGATTCGCGGACGGCTTGGGGGTCTTGGCTGAGTGCTAGGTGGACGCCGATGACTTCGTGCCCGGCTTGGACGGCGCGGGCTGCGGCTACCGCCGAATCAACGCCGCCGCTCATTGCTGCCAGGACTCGCATGGGTGATGGTACCTTTCTGTGGGGGTTTGTGGGTGTTTAACCTATCAGGTTTGTGGTGGTTGGTGCAGGTGCAACGGGGATGCTAATGGTGATGCCACTAATAATGTCGCAGATCTGCATCGTAATATATTTGTGTATGGGTAGAAAACGGCGAACTAAACCTACTGGGGATGGTGTTTCCCAGTCAACTTCTGGCACGTCCAGAAGTTCTTCTTCTAAGAACAGCAAGCGTGCGAAATCTATTCCCACGGCCGGGGCTGGGCACGCTGGTGGGTCCTGCCAGGCAGCTGGGGGCCGGCACGCAACGGGTCCGGTTGCTGGGGTGTATCCCACGTCGACGGGTGAGGTGGAGTTGCGGCCGGATCCGTTCGTTGCCGGCGGCTGGGAGGTGTTTGTCAATGGGGTGCCGTCGAGCCACATAGCACCAGATCCGTTGCAGCTGGAGTATGAGTATATGCGGTGGATTGCCGCTGGTTGTGATGTGATTATTAATTCCCGGTTGGATGCCACTAAGTTGCGGATGACGCATTTGGGCGGTGGGGCGTGTTCGTTGGCGCGGTATTTTGCGCAGGTGTATCCGAAGGCGCGGCAGACGGTGGTGGAGTTGGATGCGGAGTTGGCCCGGCTGGTGCGGGAATGGTTTGATGTGCCGCGGGCACCCCGGTTGAAGATTCGGGTGGGTGATGCCCGCGCGGTGGCTGATGGTTTCAGTGCGGCGAGCCGGGATGTGGTAATTCGGGATGTGTTTGCCGGGGCAGTAACACCGTATTCGGTGACGACGGTGGAATTTTTGCGGGCAGTGCATCATGGGTTGGCGCCGGGTGGGTTATATGTGGCCAATTGCGGGGATCATGCGGATTTACGAGGCACCCGGTCGGAGTTGCGGTCGATGGCAGAGGTGTTTACTCAGGTAGGAGTGATCGCAGATCCGCCGATGTTGAAGGGGCGGCGGTACGGCAATATTGTGCTGTTGGGTTCGGATGGGCCGCTGCCGGTGGCGGGTGATGCGGCGGCGGCGCAGTTGACGAAGCGTTTGTTGGCGGGGGCGGTGCCGGCGCGGTATGAGGATGATGAGTGGGTGCGGGGGTTTATGGCGGTTGAGGGTCGGGTGCTTTTCGACGAACGGGGGTAGTTGTTGTAATGCGCAGCTGGGGGTGAGCGATAGGCTGGGTGGAAAAATAAGTAAAGATCGGTGCGGAGTTATCGACCATGTGTGTTGATTGGTTAACTGGCGCAGCAGGATTGCGCTCAGGTTTCTGACGTACCGGGGGTATGGTGGCGGGAATGAAAATCGCCGCCCAGGTTGGGTAGACTACACCCGGTTTCGAATAAGACCTGAGTGATGCCAGTAGTTTCACTCATGCTTTGGTAATGTTTTGACTGATTAACTTCGCTTTGATATTCGGGTGTTTTGTCTTATATGCGTTTGTATATGGCAATGCCTGCAAATATTTGCCTTGGAAAGGATTTTTATGCGGAATCTGGCATCATGCGTTGCATTGTGCACGGTATTAACGTTGCCTGTTGTTAGTGTTCCAGTGGTATCGGCACAGGAGACTAGTGCGGCAGCGCAGGCATCCGCTTCAGCTTCGCCGAGTGCTGCTGCCGGTGCGTCGGCGCAGCCGTCAGCTAGCGCGGCGGCGCAGGAAGATGCTTCTGCAGGATCTACCGGTTCGGCTGGTTCAGGGAGTGCCTCGTCGCAGGGTGATGCTAATGCAACGCCGGGGGCTAATTTTACGGGGGAGAAATCGCAGATTGATCAGAATCCCACGTGGATTGCTAATGAGAAGAAGTTTACGGATTCCGCCTGGTTGGGAGCGTTGGATCAGTATTCGAGTTATAAGGATTCCCAGGGTCGGCCCCGGGTTGTGGCGATGAGTGCTAATTCACCGTCGATGAATAATGCGCGGATTCCGCTGGGGATTATTCGGGCGAAGGATGCGAATCGGCCCACCATGTACCTGCTTAATGGTGCTGGTGGTGGCGAGCAGTCCACCAACTGGATGACGTTTAATTCTGCGGTGCGGTTCTACTTGGATCGGAATGTGAATGTGGTGGTGCCCATGCGTGGTGCTTTCACGTATTACATTGACTGGTATGACAAGAAGGGCGCCAAGGGTGATTCCTACATTGATGGCCCGCAGAACTGGGAGACGTTCCTAACCAAGGAGCTGCCCGGCCCCATTGAGCAGGTGCTTGGCAGCAACGGCAAGCGGGGTATCGCTGGGTTGTCCATGTCGGCGACGTCGTCGCTGTTGTTGGCGGCCCGGAATCCTGGTTTCTATAACGCTGTGGGTTCGTACTCAGGTTGTGCTTCCACGTCCCGGCCGATTCCGTACATGTTCACCCAGTTGACGTTGCAGCGGGAAGGCATCTCCCCCAGCCAGGTCTTTGGCCCCATGGGTGGTAGTTACAATACTGCGCATGATGCGTTGTTGAAGGCCGAGGGCCTGCGCGGTTCTGCTATTTACGTGTCGAATGCTTCCGGTTTGATGTCGCAGAATGAAACGTTCGGTGGGTTGCGTAAAGATGGCAACCCCAGTGCGGATGCGTTGGTTACGTCTTCGGACATTGTGATCCAAGGCGGCCTGATTGAGGGTGCTACCAATGCGTGTACGCATGACCTGCGGGCGAAGTTGAATGGTTTGGGCATCCCGGCGGAATACAAGTTCCGTAACACCGGTGTGCACACCTGGTTCTACTGGTTGGATGATATGCGCGAGTCGTGGCCAACCTACGCCAAGGGTCTTGGCTTGGAAAGCGAATTGGCTTCCGTGCCGGATAAGTCCAACTACCCAGACCCCAAGAAGTAAGCGGTCTGTGCAGTAACCACCCAGGTTCATCCCCTGGGTGGTTTTTACATGGTCAGGCCATACCTGCGCGTTGCGCCATGTCCACGGCTTTGGCCAGGTGCTGGATCACATGATCCACGTCTTCCTGCGTGGTGGTGTACCCCATGGTGAGCCGCAAAGTACCACGAGCTAGCTTCTCCGCCACCCTCTGAGCTAGGAGGATGCGGGAGGCCCGATTGACGCCGTTCGCGCAGGCAGAACCTGTGGATGCGGCGATGCCGGCGGCGTCGAGAAGCATGATGAGGCTATCGCCTTCCGCACCGGGGAAGCTGACGTTGAGGTGCGTGGGCAGCGACTGGGTGGGCGTGTTGATGACGGCGCCGGGAATGTTGGCGGTGACGGCGCTAATAAGTTGGGTTTTCAGCTTTGCGACGCGCGCCATCTCCGCTTCCATGTCTGCGTGCGCCTCCTGCAATGCGGCCGCCAGCCCGGCGGCGCCGGCGACGTCCACGGTGCCGGAGCGCAAACCGCGTTCCTGCCCACCGCCATGGAACAACGGTTCGGGCGCCGGGGAGCGGCGGGCCAGCAGAATACCAACGCCGCGCGGGCCGCCGAATTTATGCCCGGACGCCGCCAGGGTGGTGATGCCGGACTCGTGAAAGTTGATCGGTAGTTTCCCCACCGCCTGCACCGCATCAACGTGCACGGGGCTACCGGTGGCTTGGGCTTTCGCCACGATCTCTGGGATGGGTTGGATGGCGCCGGTTTCGTTGTTGGCCCACATGCAGGACACCACGGCGGCGGGTTCGCCTAAGAAATTGTCGGGGTCGTGGACGATCCCCTCCCCCGTCACCGGCAAAATATCAAGGTGTGCGCCTTGACTTTTGAGGTATTGGGCGGTTTCATACACGGCGGAATGCTCAATCGTCGTGGTGACCACCCGGTTATGCGCCGCCCGGCGCGCCTGCCACAGGCCAACCAGGGCAATGTTGTCGGATTCTGTGCCGGAGGCGGTGAAGATGACTTCGATGGGTTCGCAGCCCAGGAGGGTTGCGACGGTTTCCCGGGCGTCTTCGAGGACGCTGCGGGCTTTCCGACCCAGTTGGTATTGGCCGGCTGGGTTGAGGAGGGTGCTGGCGTTCAGCCAGGCTTCCCGGGCGCAGGGCCGCATGAAGGTGGTGGCAGCATGATCGAAATAGCGCATGCTACCTAATCTAGAACCATTGCGGGGCAGGCACCAGCCAGGCCAAGCCAGTGGTTATTTCCGGTTGGCGATTTCCGCCAGGACCAGCGGCACGATTTCGTGCAGGTCGCCCACGACGCCGAGGTCGGCGATTTGGAAGAAGGGGGCGTCTTCGTCGTTGTTGACGACGATGATTTTATTGGCGGTTTGCATGCCGGATACGTGCTGGATGGCGCCGGATACGCCCAGGCCGATGTACACGTCGGGGCTGACGGTCACGCCGGTTTGGCCGACTTGGTAGGGGGCGGCGTACCAGCCGAGGTCGACGACGTCGCGGGTGACGCCGACGGCGCCGCCGAGGGCGTCTGCCAGGGCTTCTACTTCGGTGTGGAAGTTTTCTTCCGATTCCACGCCGCGGCCGCCGGCGACCACGACTTTGGCGCTGGCGAGTTCTGGGCGGTCGCCCTTGACTGCAGGCACGAAGTTCGTGACGGTGGCGTCTTTCACGGAGGCGGCGGGCAGGGCGAAGCTGGTGACGGTGCCTGTCCCGGGGGTGGGGGCGTCGGGGAGTTCCACTGCGCCGGGCCGGAGGGCGTAGATGGGGCTGGCGCCGCCGACGGCGCTGCTGACCTGGATGGAGTCGCCGAAGATGCTCATGGTGGCGGTGCGGTCGGCGTTGACTTGGACGACGTCGCAGAGGACGCCGGAGGCGAGGCGGGCTGCGAGGCGGCCGGCTATTTCGTTGCCGGTGACGCCGCCGCTGATGAGGATGGGGGCGGGTGCACTGGCGGCCAGCATGGAGAGGGCGTCGGTGGCGGGGATGACGAATCGCGCGTCGAGGTCGTCGCCGGTGGCGGCGACGATGGCGTCAGCGCCGAGGGCGGCTAGTTGGGGGGTGAGGGGTTCGTGGGTGCCGGGGGCGCCGACGACGACGGCGGTGACTGTGCCGAAGACTTTGGCTGCGGTGATGAGTTCCGCGGTGGCGGGTAGTACTTGGTCGCCGGTGTATTCGACCAGAATATATGCGGTGGACATTATGGTTTTTCTCCTTGAATCCTACTTCTGATCGGTGGGTTAAATGAGTTTCTCGGCGGCGAGGAAGTCGACGATTCGGGCGGCTGCGGTGGGTGCGTCTTCCCGAATGATTTCGCCTTGGGTGCGGGGTGGCCGGGTGGTTGCGGCGGTGACGGCGGTGGAGGCGTAGCCGAGGCCGACTTGTTGCGGGTCGATGCCGATGCTGGCTAGTTCGAGTACCCGGATTTCTGCTTTTTTGGCCGCCATGATGCCCTTGAAGTTGGGGAATCGGGGTTTGTCTGCTTTGTCCGTGATGGAGACGATGGCGGGCAGGGGGGCTTCGATGTCGTAGTGGCCGTCGGCGGTTTCGCGGACGGCTTTGACTACGCCGTTGTCGAGGCTGACGGAGTTGCAGGCGGTGAGGGCGGGTTGGTTGCGGTATTCCGCGAGGACGCCTGTGAGGGCGCCGGTGCCGGAGTCGGAGGATGCCACCCCGGAGAGGATGAGGGCCACGTCGGAGATTTGGTTGATGGCGTTGGTGAGTGCCCAGGCGGTGCCGAGGACATCGGAGCCGGCCAGGGCGTCGTCGATAAGAAGGACTGCTTCATTGGCGCCCATGGCGAGTGCTTTGCGCAGTGCTTCTTCGGAGCCGGTGGGGCCGGCGCAGAGGGCGACGACGGTTAGGCCGAGGTCGGGGTTGTCGTCCCGGAGTCGGAGGGCTTGTTCTACGGCAAATTCATTGATTTCATCAATGACGTTATCTGCTGATTCCCGGTCGAGGGTGAAGTCTGCTGTTAGGCTTTTGGTTGACCAGGTATCTGGCACGTTTTTCACCAGCACCACAATTGCCGGCATGGGCATTCACTCACCTTTCATTGCCCCCTACCATTATAAATAATGGTAAAGAATATCCACAGTCTTGATTAGCGTTGTTGGTTGGCAAGGGTTTGCCAAGAACCAGCACTAACCTACCACTAACCCTGGGCATAATGCGCATTTCTTCGGAATTTTAGTCATGTGAGGCTCAATCTTTGCTAGGTTGTGGGGCGGATTCCCTCGGCCCGCAGATCAATGCCACCCCGGAACGTCCAATTCTGGTGCACACAATGGTTAGGGGTTGGGCGCCTGTTAGGCGCAGTTTTTTGCGTAATTGATCGGGGTCAATATCGACGCCACGCACGAGGATTTCCACCGCCGCGCAATCGTGTGCGTGCAGTGCTGATTTCAATTTTTTCAGCGGTACGGTTTCACGGTAGCGGAAGCCGCTGGTGCCGGCGGGGATGGCCGCGCCGGTGAGGTAGGCGATGCGATGATCAAGCATCCAGAGGTTTTCGTTATATCCGTAGTGGCGTACCAGCCCGGCGCGGACGATGGCGCCGTCGGGGTCGATAATGTATGTGCCGGGTGGTCCTTCGGGGATGTCGTCGGGTCCTTGGTCGGTGATCACGCGGGTGGGTTGGCCGGTGCGGATGATGACGGCTTCGCGCCGTTGGTTGTCGGCGAGTGTGGGGCTGTAGAGGCAGGCTTCTTTGACGCCGCCATCGACGCTGACGAGGCTGACGAGGCCGTCCCAGTCGTGGAAGTCGAGGCCGGGGGCGCATTTGATGGCCATGGGTGTGTGGGGGTAGGTGGTGGTGAGCTGAGACAATGGGGGTAGCAGGTGTTCGGGGTTGGTGATGCGGCGGCCTGCTTGTCGACGGGCGGGGTCGGCGATGATGACATCGGCGGGGTGGGTGGTGGCTGGGCGGAGTGCATCGGCGGCGTAGAGGGCAGGTTGGGGCCCTAGGTTATGGCGGGCCATGGCGACGCGGGCGGGGTCAATGTCGCTGCCGATGTAGGTCAGGCCTGCGGCGTGGATGGCGTGTCCTTCGGTGCCGATGGAGCAGGTGACGTCGTGGGCTACTGCGGTGGGGCCAAACAGGCGGCGGATGCGGGCAGCCCGTATGTCAGCCACGGGCATGGGGGTGGCTTGTTGGGCGGATTCGTGGCACATCAGCCAGTCTGGTGGGAGTTTGGTGCGGGTGGTATGGCGGGCGCGGCCTAGTTCCATGACGGCCCGCCCGTAGTCGCCGAAGTGGGTTCGTAAGTATTGGGCGTCGGTGATGGTGGTGCGGGGTGTGAGGTCGAGGGTTGCCAGGTGGGTGGTGATGTCGGTGTGGTGGGCGCGCAGGTACGCCACCTCAGGCATGCTGAAGCTCACGTTAGAACCGTTTCGGTGGGGTGAAGTTGTAGAACTCGCGGTAGCGGGGGTCGCTGCTGGGGTCGCCGACTACTGGTTCCATGCTGGGGTTTTTCAGGGAGTACAGCAGGGATTTCACGGTTTTGTGTTCGCTGAGCATCAGCATGTGTGCCCAGGTGGGGATGACCAGGCGGATGAGGCCAGCGCGCCACCCGTCGAGCACGATGGAGGGGGTAAACCAGCCGGTGGAGGCGGCTTCGCTGGTGCGACCGTCGGGTTCTTGCCCGTAGGGCGGCAACGCCACAAACGAATACAAATCGAACTGGTGTTTGTCTGTTTCGGGGCTGATCCACCGGGAACAAGGCGCCAGTAAATCCGTGCGGGCAACCAAATTATTTTGCAGCAGCATCTGGGAAAACGACAAGTGATGCGACTCCAACGCCAACCGCTCATTATGGTACGGGGTGGCATCCGTCACCGACCGCCCGTCCGCGTGGGAGGCAAGCAACGTGCCGGACTCCTCGAAAAGCTCCCGGCAAGCCCCCATGATCAGCGCCCGGGCACGAAACCTATCGGTTTTCAACCGGTCCGCCCACACACTAAGCCGCGGGCCGTACCAGGTGGGGTCGGAGTCGAAGGATTCATGATCGTTTGGTTCAAACACGAGTGGTTCATCCGGTTTACCGGTTTGCGGTTGAGCTATGGCGAAATCCCGGGGGTCAATACCGCCACCAGGGAAAACGGTGGCTTTGGGGAAAGTCGGCATTGAGGACACCCGCTCCTGGACGTACACCTCCAGGCAGTGGACGCCATCCCGAACGAGCAGAACAGTGACGGCAAGTTTGACGCCACGGTGCCCCTCAACAAATCGTGCCACTTGTGTGTTATTACCTCTCAATCGTGCTTTCATCAGCATACCTAAGCGCAATTAGTGCCGGCGGGAAAACTTATTCCCCCTGGATGCGGCGGGCAAAGAACCGGCCGTCCAGCTGATCCACCCGAATGGGCTGCTGGAAAGTTTTGCTCAAGTTTTCGCTGGTCAAAACCTCATTGATCAACCCTTGGGCCACTACCCCACCTTGATCCAACAGCAGGGCGTGAGTAAAGCCATAGGGGATTTCTTCCACGTGATGCGTCACCATGACGATGGCGGGGGCGTCGGGATCCAGGGCCAGTTGGCCGAGGTAACTCACCAGATCCTCCCTGCCGCCTAGGTCCATGCCGGCGCTGGGCTCGTCGAGAAGCAACAGTTCCGGGTTGGCCATGAGCGAACGCGCAATGAGCACCCGCTTGCGCTCCCCCTCGCTGAGGGTGCCCCAGCTGCGTTCAGCCAAATGTGCTGCCCCCACCTGCGTGAGCACATCAATCGTGCGCTGCGCATCATCCTCATTGTATTCTTCCCGCCACCGCCCCAAAATGGCGTAGCCGGCCGACACCACCAAGTCGCTGACTTTTTCATCCTCCGGAATGCGGCTGGCCAACGCTGCTGAGGACATGCCAATCATGGCGCGCAAATCCCGCATATCCGTGCGGCCGATCTGCTCCCCGAGGAGCCAAATCACCCCGGATGATGGAAATTCCTCCGCCGCCGCCAACCGCATTAACGTGGTCTTTCCCGCCCCATTGGGCCCAATGATGACCCAGCGTTCATCCATCTCCACCTTCCATGTGACATGCGACAGCAGGGCGCGCCGATTGCGCAGGAAGGAAACATCATGGAACTGAACCAACGCATCTGGATCCGGGGTTGGGGATGCTGGGTTGGTTGCGGGCTCGGAGGCGGGTGACAGATTATTCATAGCTTCCATCATGTCTTAAATGTCCTTTCTGCTGTGGAACTGACACAAGTTAACTACGCTAGTAAGGGCGTGGAGAAACTTTATACCCCCTGTTGGTTCCCCCACAGTAGTCTGGACGTGAATGGAAACACATTCCGTAGGGTCGCAGCAACAGGCATACTGGATTTAACAGTTTTGAATGCAACACAAGTACATAGTGTGTAAAAAATATTCCCCATATCGGTAGTAAAGGAAGCGTCTGTATTGTGACTGGAAGACTCGCTATTGAAGATGTCCGCCCGCAAATCTCTTCTGGTGCTTACCCATCGAAAGCAGTAGTTGGCGAACTTGTGCCGGTCAGCGCACAAGTCTGGCGGGAAGGCCACGATGCCATTTCCGCCACCCTCACCATCACCGGGCCCAAAGATTCCCGAATTGCCGCCGCACCACTCCACATCACCATGCACCAAGATGAGCTGAACGAAGACCTCGTTCACGCATTCTTCGTGCCCGATGTTGCCGGCACCTGGACATTCCATGTTGATGCCTGGAGCGACCCCATGCGCACCTGGCGGCACGCCATCACCAAAAAAATCGAAGCCGGCCAATCCGAAGAAGAACTCGCCAACGACCTAGAACATGGCGCACAACTGTTCGACAAAGCCGCCAAGGGCGTCACCGACAAATCCCAGCGCAAAGCACTCCAAGCAGTAGCCAAAGAATTGCGCAGCAAGAAAGAAAAACTCCGCACCCGCGTCGCACCGGCACTTTCTGCAACGGCCCTGGACATCCTCGCGGAACACCCCCTGCGGGAACTCCTCACCACCGGCGACACCCACACCGTCACCGTGGAACGCCGCGCCGCCCTCGTCAACTCCTGGTATGAGCTCTTCCCCCGCTCCACCGGCGGGGTCGACGCCGACGGCAACCCCATCCACGGCACCTTCGAAACCACCGTCAAAGCCCTCAACCGGGTGGCAAAAATGGGCTTCGACACGGTGTACTTCCCACCCATCCACCCCATCGGGGAAGTCAACCGCAAAGGCAAAAACAACACCCTCATCCCCGACCCCGATGATGTTGGTTCCCCCTGGGCCATCGGCTCCGCCGAAGGCGGCCACAAAGCCGTACACCCCGACCTCGGCACCCTGGACGACTTCAAAACCCTCCTCCACTACGCCCAAAACCTCAGCCTGGAAGTAGCCATCGATCTAGCCCTCCAAGCCGCACCGGACCACCCCTGGGCCGTCGAACACCGAGAATTTTTCACCTCTCTACCAGACGGCACCATCGCCTACGCCGAAAACCCACCCAAGAAATACCAGGACATCTACCCCCTGAATTTCGACAACGACCCCGAAGGCATCTACAACGAAATCTACGATGTGGTCATGCACTGGATCGGCGTCGGCGTGACCACCTTCCGCGTCGACAACCCCCACACCAAACCAGCAAACTTCTGGCACTGGCTCATCTCAAAAGTGCATGAAACCAACCCAGAAATCATCTTCCTCGCCGAAGCCTTCACCCGCCCAGCGCGCCTCTACGGCCTGGCCAAAGTAGGCTTCTCCCAGTCCTACACCTACTTCACGTGGAAGACCTCCAAATACGACCTCACCCAATTCGGCCAAGAAATTGCGGCCATGAGTGACGTGTGTCGGCCAAACCTCTTCGTCAACACCCCCGACATTTTGCACGCCTCCCTGCAATACGGTGGACGGGCTGCGTTCGCCATCCGTGCGGCACTCGCCGCCACCCTCTCACCCCTGTGGGGCGTGTACTCCGGCTACGAACTGTACGAAGGCCAAGCCGTGGCACCAGGCTCGGAGGAATACCTAGATTCGGAGAAGTACCAGCTGCGGCACCGGGACTTTGATACAGCATTGGCCAATGGGGATTCTTTGGAGCCCTACATTGCCACGTTGAATAAGATTCGGCGGGAACGACCAGCGTTGCAGCAGTTGCGGCAGATTCATTTCCACAACGTGCCCAATGACAACATTGTGGCGTACAGCAAGGTGGATCCGGTGACGGGTGATGCGGTGCTGGTGATTGTCAACATCAATCCACACGGTGATGAAGAAGCCGTGTTGGAGTTGGATATGGCGCAGATTGGTCAGCCGCAGGATGCGACTTTTGTAGCGCATGATTTGGTGACTGGGCGTGACTTCCCCTGGTCGGCGCGAACGTTTGTGCGGTTGAGCCCGTGGGGCGATGTGGCGCACATTCTGCAATTGCCGAAGGTCAAAGGTGCGGCGTTGGCTAAGATTCGGGAGCGTGGTGCCGACGATTATCACTCCTAAAAGCGAGTTTGCTTGGCTGTCGACGCTTCCTTGTTAGGCTTGCGTCGACACCGCATATGCTGTGTTAGCACGCATGGGTCGCATAGAGTGGAGGCATATATTCCTTGCTCGCCCCACAGACACCCCCGACAACCATCCGCAACATCTAAATATCGAAAAGAGAACCCATGGCATCTCCTACTGATCCAACCCATCCCTTATACATCAACGACCACAACCGGACGCTGTTGACGCAATGCCGCCACTACGATCCGCATTCCATTTATGGGTGGCACCCCCTGGAGGAGGGTGGCGCGATCTTCCGTACTCGCCAACTCAACGCCAAGAAAGTAGAGCTATTACCACCTGGCGCGAATCCGGTGGAACTGGAACCGCTGGGTGACGATATTTTCGGCACAGTTCTCACCGGTGACAATACTGGCAGTGGTCATAAGTTACGCATCACCTGGAATAATGACATCGTCACAGAAACGTTCGACGCCTACAGCTTCTGGCCCACCTTGGGTGAATTGGACATCCACCTCATTCGGGAAGGTCGGCATGAACGCCTGTGGGATATTCTCGGCTCTCATATAAGGGAAGTGGAAACCGATAACTTCGGCCCGGTGCATGGTACAAGCTTTGCCGTGTGGGCCCCCAATGCCGCTGGTGTGGCAGTCATCGGTGATTTCTGCGGATGGAACCCCAACCAGTTCCCCATGCGCAGCTTGGGTGACTCTGGCATTTGGGAAATCTTCGTTCCTAACATTGGCGTTGGGGAAGTGTACAAGTTCGCCGTCCACACGCAAGAAGGCTGGCGGCTGGACAAAGCCGACCCTATGGCGCGCCGCACCGAGGAACCACCACGCACCGGCTCCATAGTGACAGAATCCAACTACGAGTGGCGTGATCAGGACTGGATGGCGAAACGTGCCGAAATGGATCACACCACTCAACCCATGAGCGTTTATGAAGTGCATTTGGGGTCATGGCGGGCCGATTTGGGATACAAGGAATTGGCCACCGAATTGGTGGCTTATGTGAAAGACATGGGTTACACGCATGTGGAATTCCTACCCGTAGCTGAACACCCATTCGGCGGCTCGTGGGGCTACCAAGTAACGAGCTATTATGCGCCGTCAGCCCGGTGGGGTAGCCCAGATGAATTGCGGCAACTCATTGAGGCATTCCACACAGAAGGCATCGGCGTGATCATTGACTGGGTGCCGGCCCACTTCCCGAAGGATGATTTTGCGTTGGGCCGATTCGATGGGCATGCGTTGTATGAGCATCCGGATTGGCGCCGGGGTGAGCAAAAGGATTGGGGCACCTATGTGTTTGATTTCGGTCGGAACGAGGTGCGAAATTTCCTGGTTGCCAATGCTTTGTATTGGTTAGAGGAATTCCATGTGGATGGGTTGCGGGTGGATGCGGTGGCATCCATGTTGTACCTAGATTATTCGCGGGAAGAAGGCGAATGGTTGCCCAATGAGTTCGGCGGCCGGGAGAACCTGGATGCGGTGCGGTTCTTGCAGGAGATGAATGCGACGGTGCATAAATACCATCAGAGTGTGTTGACCATTGCAGAGGAGTCTACGTCGTGGCCAGGTGTGACCGCACCGACAGATTTCAATGGGTTGGGCTTTAACCTGAAGTGGAATATGGGTTGGATGAATGACACGTTGGAGTATTTCTCCAAGGATCCAGTGCACCGTTCGTATCACCATAATGAGATTACGTTCTCTATGGTGTATGCCTATTCTGAGCATTATATTTTGCCGTTCAGCCACGATGAGGTGGTGCATGGCAAGGGGTCACTGTGGCATCGGATGCCGGGTGATTCGTGGAATAAGGCTGCTGGGCTGCGCACACTCTTTGCGTACATGTATGCGCACCCCGGTAAGAAGTTGCTATTCCAGGGTCAGGAGTTCGGCCAGGTGTTGGAGTGGAGTGAGAACCGTTCCATTGACTGGGATGATCTTGTGGGTTGGGAAGGTGAATTCCATGAGGGGATTTCTCAGCTGGTGCAGGATTTGAATGGGCTATATTGCCAGACGCCGGCACTGTATACACAGGATAATACGTCCGATGGGTTCAGTTGGACCAAGTCGGATGATGCAGAGCATAATATTTTGTCGTTTGTGCGTTATGGTTCCGAAGGTCAGAAACTATTGTGCGTGTTCAATTTGAGTGGCACGTCGCAGCCGAATTATAAGCTGGGGGTTCCAGAGTCTGGTTTCTGGAAGCAGGTGCTTAATACGGATGCTGGTGTGTATCAGGGTGCGGATAATCCCTTGGAGCAGGAGGTTGCTGCGTGGGATACGGGTTGGGATGGTTATGATCATTCCATCACGTTGCACATTCCGGCAATGAGTGCGCAGTTCTACCGGTGGGAAAATAACTAAACCCGATGCTTGAGCCCTCCGCCACAGCGGAGGGCTTTTTGCTTACTTGTCGACGTCTATTAGTGCGGCTTCCCAAGGGCTTTTAAGGGACTCAATTTTACTCGCCACGGAGTGCGTCGACAAGCGATTAAGGTTGGCAGCCGGGGCCGTTCTTCATGATCATCGAATAATTTGGGTACGTGTCGAAATCAATATCGACGTGAGAGACATTGGCGTTCCAGCCCACGGTTTCCACCGGGGAGAGCAGCGGGATGGCCGGCAGCTGCTCCAGCAGCAGCGTCTGGGCCTGTTGATAATACTTGGTGGCCTCGGCTGGGGTTTTCGCGGCATCAGCCTGTTCGAATAGTTCGTCTACTTTGTTGTTAGAGTACTTCGTGTCGTTGGATGCACCGTTGGTGGCGTAGTTGGTTTCCAAGTAGCTGCGCAAAGACGGATAATCAGCCTGCCAGCCAGTACGATACATACCGTCGAAGCGCACGTGCTGGAAGTCGTAGCGGAAACGGACAAAATCCGCCCCGGAGACAGGCACGGAATCCAATCCGAGATTTTTGCGCAATTGTTCGGCAACCGCGGGACCCCATTTGTGGTTATCGGAAATGTCGAAGGAGAAATGCACGGGCACCGGGCCTTTGAAGGCGCCGTAAATGCTATCCGCCTGCTGCCATAGTTCTTTTGCCTTCTTTGGATTGTAAGTAAGCGTCTCCCGGTCTTTGGCAGCCACTTCCCCACCGGGGATTTCTGCTGGCACGAAACCTGTAGCGGGCACGTAGGCG
The DNA here is from genome assembly GCA_030527885.1 of Corynebacterium sp. GTDB lineage: Bacteria > Actinomycetota > Actinomycetes > Mycobacteriales > Mycobacteriaceae > Corynebacterium. Next base: position 16,830 of record JAUMZY010000017.1, on the reverse strand, counting down.
CCACCTAAAACCTTTTCGCCGAGGTATTTACGGTCAATTGCCATGGACAATGCTTGGCGCCGCATCACCCCTTCTTCCCCCTCAAAGTGGGGAGTTTCCGCATGTATGCTGAGCTCAATGAGCGATGAACTAGGGCGCGCAATATAACGACCGGGCAGGTCCGTCCTGTAGTTTTGGTAGCCCGTCGGGGAGAACGTGTCCGTGACGTCGAGCTTGCCGGACAAAAGATCCTCATATGGTTTGATGCCGCGGGTGTACATGATGAAATCCACTCCATCATTCGCCGCAGCTCTAGGCCCCTGGTACTTGGGGTTCTTGGCTAAACGCATGGATTGGTTTGCCACCCACGATTCCAAAACGTACGGCCCGGAGCTTATGGGGTGCTTGGCGTAAGCTTTAATGCCTTCCGGTGCGGTGAACGCAGCCTTAGGCAGGGGGCTGAACGTCGGGTGTGACAGTCGCATGAGGAAATCTGACAGCGGGGTGCTCAACTCAATGGTGAATGTGGTGGGGTTGAGAATCTTCAGGCCGCTGAGCGGGGTGCTGTTCTCTTTGTCGTCCATAAAGCCGGCAATAGGGCTGAACATGGAAGAATTCGGATCTTCTTCAGATACCTGATAGTTCCATGCATCCACGAAGCTTTCCGCCGTAATGGGGGATCCGTCAGAAAACTCCAGGTTGGGTTTCAAGATGACTTGGTACAGCGTGGATTTAACCTGTTTGATTTCTTTGGCTAAGTCGTTTTGGAGTTTATTGTCCTTATCGATGTACACCAGTCCGGAGTACAGCATTTTCATAACCCGCAGGTTGTTGCCACTTTCGCTGGTGCCTGGCAGGAGAGGTTCGCCGGTTTCTTCGGCATTGGCGCGAATATAACAACTATGTTGCTCCTGTGATTTTGCCGTGGTGGAACAAGCACTGAGCCCAAGAGCGGACAGGACTAATACGGCAATGAGGGCGGTAGAAGTTTTATTCATGGAAAACCAACAATTCAGGTTATGAAGTTTGAAGCTACAGCTGACACTAGCGTAACAATGAGGCCTTGGTGGTTAGAACAAGGCGTTGGCCAGCTTGCCCCGGGCTGCAAGCACCCAGGGGTTGGTGGCGTCGAAAAGCGCAAAGAGCTCTAAGAGTCGCTCCTGAATCTCTGCCTTCTGTGCCGGCACAGTGTCCATGAGTCTTAAGAGTCGATCAAATGCCGCCTCCGCCGCCCCTGCAGCAATCTCAGCATCAGCGGCAGCGAAGGCAGCTGGCACATCGGTGGGTTGCGCCGCTGCAGCCGCAATGGGATCATCCCCCTCGGCTTCCTGCAACCTTGCCAATAACCGAGCGTTATCCCGCGCCGCCAGGGCCTCGGCGTTCTTTGGTTCTTGGGTCAAAATGCTGTCATACACGGCAATGGCAGCGGCGAAATCCCCCGCGTTAAGGGCATCCTCGGCAGGTTGGAAGCGGGGATCCGTGGCAGGTTCGTCAGCGCTGGAGATGCCCGTGAGCTGGCCAGCGACTGCCTGCACAACAGCCGCCACCCATTGCTGCAAAGCCTCTTTGGGTTGGCCGCCGCTGAAGTTCGCAATGGGTTGCCCCGCCGCAATGGCGGCGACGGTGGGCAGCCCCTGCACACCGAACATATGGGCAATATCGGGGGTTTGGTCCGCATCGGCATAAGCGAAAATGAAGCTGAGATTGGCCGCCTGGGCGAGCTCCGTAAAATCAGCCCGCAACTGCTGCGATTCAGGGCTACGTTCCGAGCCAATCAGAACCACCACTGGCACCTGCGCGGAGCGTTTCACCAGCTCCTCTTCCACATTGGCCATGCTCAGGGTCACCACCGGGGCAATGGTACCGCTGGCGGCTGTGGATTGAGCCTGAGCGCGAGCTTCAGCCCGGGCTTTCACCTCCCCAAGATCAATGGCGCCGGCAACAAACCGATTGGGAGTGTTAGGAGTAGTCACGCTACTTGTCAACCTCGCTTCCGCTTCTTTCTGAAGACCAACACTAAAGGAGCAGTTTACCGCGAAATAGCCTCGTACGCATTCTCAACGACACTCACCTATGCTACGTTGCGGGATCTGCTAAATGCCGCTCCACGGCTTCTACTTTTGACAGCAATTGATCGGTGTAACCAGGCCGAATGTCCGCTTTGAGCACCAACCCCACCCGTGGTGACACCGCAAGCACAGCCTCGGTAGCGGCTTTGACTACTGCCATGACCTCATCCCACTCTCCTTCAATCAGGGTAAACATGGCGTTGGTTTCGTTGGGCAATCCCGAATCCCGCACCACTTTGATGGCTGCGGCTACGGCTTCGCTCATTTCGGCTTGGGCATTGGGGACTTCGGTGGGGGCAACAGAGAATGCAACAATCATGATGCCCATCCTATGTTGTGGGAAGCTATAGCGGGAAGAACTACGGCAGTTAGTGAAGGCGAATGTGAAGCCTATAACACGGTTTTCACCACACAGGCCGGCCGGTAGGAATACCATAAAAGTATGAGTAACGATATTTCTAGCATTGATATTCCTCACGAGCTGGTTATCTGCCTGGATCATGTGGGCATCGCCGTCCCCGACCTGGATGCCGCGATAGAGTTCTACCGCAGTGCCTTCGGATGGGTCAACCACCACCAGGAAGCCAACGAGGAACAAGGCGTGGTGGAAGCCATGATTGGGCCGAAGAACCTCAAGGAAACCGACGGCATGATTCAGCTGCTTGCCCCCTTGAATGAGGAATCCACCATTGCAAAATTCCTGGATAAAAAAGGCCCCGGTCTGCAACAAATGTGCCTGCGCACCTCTGATATTAAGGCGCTGAGCAAACACTTGACCGACCAAGGTGTGCGGCTACTCTACCCCGCCCCGAAAGTAGGCACCGGCGGCGCCCAGATCAACTTCGTGCATCCCAAAGACGCCGGCGGGGTGCTGCTGGAGCTGACCCAGCCCGTCGCATAGCTCGACCGCCTTGCTTATCGACGCTCCCAGCACGCCTTGTGCCAGTGGCGGCGATCCTCTGCACCGTGGCCATAATCTCTAGGCCACGCTACGATGTGCGCAATGCCTGGGGGAATATTCTGATTGCACCCCGGGCAAACATAAAACTTCACTGCAGCGTGTGCCCCCATTTGGCGCACTAAATAGCGTTCCCCATTGCTCCAGCTCGGCCCATCCACTTCCCGCATGCCGTAGAAAGCCGCCCCATCAGGTGGTAATTGCCGGGTTGGGGTGATATTACTGCGACGGTTTTTGCGGCCCATGGTTGTTCTTAGAAAAGCCGTAGTTCATTGGATTCAATGCCGCGCAACGCATCATAATCAAGCACGACGCAGCGTATACCCCGATCCTCTGCCAAGGTGCGTGCCTGGGGTTTAATCTCTTGTGCTGCAAAAATTCCTGTGACGGGTGCTAACACGGTGTCCCGATTGAGCAATTCTAGGTAACGGGTGAGTTGTTCCACCCCGTCGATGCCGCCGCGGCGTTTCACCTCTACGGCCACGCTGGTGCCTTCGGCATCCTTGCAGAGGATATCAACGGGTCCGATGGCAGTGGGGTACTCCCGCCGAACAAGGCGATAGTTCTCGCCAAGAGTTTCTATGTGCTCTGCCAGCAGTTCTTGCAGGTGGGCTTCCACCCCATCTTTCACTAGGCCGGGGTCGTCGCCAAGCCGGTACGAGAGATCGGAATGCACCACTTCAAGGGTGATACGTAATTGTTCACCTTTTTTATTTTCCACGACCCAGTGGGCGGCGTTGTCGGAATCTTCATCCACAGTTTCTGTTAAGGTACACGGTGGGGTCATCCAATTGAGGGGTTTATATGCGCGGTCATCTGCATGAATGGATACCGAACCATCGGCTTTAACCAATAAAAGTCGATCCGCTGATGGTAAATGAGCTTCCAAGCGGCCGATATAATCGACAGAACAACGGGCAATAACTAGGCGCATGGTGACTTAGATTAGTCGAAACTTAAGGGTGAAGGGCAAGGCTCGCAACGTAATTTTTATTACTTTTCAGGTATGGCGCAGGTAATGGCGCATTTCACTAGGACTCATCTTATCCAACCGGGAGTCCGGTGCCGACTCCACCCAGGACACAAAAGCCATGGTGGCGTGCTTAGACATTTGGGCTTCATAATCTTTGCCCTTGTGATGAAACTTGATGATGGGCGTACCATCAAATAAGAAGGAGGCTTCGGCCTCGGTGAAATCTCGCTGCCCATTAAGCGTGAGGTCAAACCGGTGAAAAACGACGTCCGGGAAGGGACTCAGCGATCGAAGCTGATAGAACTTGAGTTCGTTATTGGAATCGTAACGGAGCAGTCCGGTGCGCCACCCGTGGTTTCCTACAGCGGGTAGTCGGCGCAGAGTCACGTTAATTCCATTGGAGCGGAGGGTAAAAAATCGATACGCACCTAAGAACACCAAGACAAGACACAACGCCACTATAATAGTCACAATTATGTAGTACATTGCCTTACCTCACAACTTCTTACAAGTTTCAATAATGCTGCAAGCCCCCACCATTGCTCTTATCTAAAACACAGGGAATGGGGTAGTTCAGCATTCTACCCCCTAGAATAAAATTCAAAAAATTTACCATCTCGTTATCATTCTTATATCAGACGAAAGATTGCCCCCATCACGACAATGGTGCAGCAAAACCCCTCCCGGGTTTGGGGATAAAACTCCCAGACCCGAGAGGGGTCTTATGTGATGCGAGTAGTTTTAGACTCGTTCACTCCGACGCACGGCAAGCAATTCTGCTTCACCCCACGCCTTTTGGGTTCCGCCTTCAGCATCAACCAGTGCTTGCGCCTTGGAAATATCAACCTCATGCGCCCACACTGCGTATTCGGCTAGGATCGTGACTTTTTCTTTAGAAACAGACAGGAAGCCACCCTGCACAGCAGCAACCAAGGCATCACCCTCAATAGGGCGAATAACCACGGTGCCACTGGCGCCGAGTTCGGCAAGTACAGGTTCATGGCCTGGCAGCACACCAATTTCACCTTCGGTGGTTTGGGCGACCACAATGCTGGCCTCACCTGACCACATCAGGCGTTCAACCGAAACCAATTCCACAGTAAGGCTAGCCATTTGTGTATCTCCCCTACTTCTCAGTCAGCTTCTTGTATGCAGCCTCGACATCTTCCAAACCACCCAAGCCGTTGAAGGCCTGCTCTGGGTAATGATCGAATTCACCATTGCAGATGCGTTCGAAGGCATCAATGGTCTCAGCCAGTGGCACATACGAACCTGGGATACCGGTAAACTTCTCGGCAACGAAGAAATTCTGGCCCAGGAACCGTTCCAGGCGACGAGCACGCTGCACGGTGATCTTGTCTTCTTCCGACAATTCGTCCATACCGAGGATGGCGATGATGTCTTGCAGTTCCTTATTCTTCTGCAGAATATTGATCACGCGCTGCGCCACTTCGTAGTGCCGTTCACCCACAATACCCGGCTCTAGAATACGGGAGGTCGAGGTCAAAGGGTTCACAGCGGGGTAAATACCCTTGGAGGCAATACCACGGTCCAATTCGGTGGTGGCATCCAGGTGGGCAAAGGTTGTGGCAGGGGCCGGGTCGGTGTAGTCGTCAGCAGGCACGTACACGGCTTGCAGCGAGGTAATCGACTTGCCCTTGGTGGAGGTAATGCGTTCCTGCAACACACCCATTTCATCAGCCAGGGTAGGCTGGTAGCCCACAGCGGAAGGCATACGACCCAGCAGGGTGGAAACCTCAGAACCAGCCTGGGTAAAACGGAAGATGTTGTCGATGAACAGTAGCACGTCCTGGTGTTGCACGTCGCGGAAGTATTCTGCCATGGTCAGACCAGACAGGGCCACGCGCATACGGACTCCTGGCGGTTCGTCCATTTGGCCGAACACCAGTGCGGTGTCTTGCAGCACTCCCATTTCTTCCATTTCCAGGAAGAGGTCGGTGCCTTCACGGGTACGTTCACCCACACCAGCGAACACGGATGTACCGGAGAATTCGCGAGCAATACGGGTGATCATCTCCTGGATGAGCACGGTCTTGCCAACACCAGCACCACCGAACAGGCCAATCTTACCGCCCTTCACGTAAGGGGTAAGCAGGTCGATCACCTTGATGCCGGTTTCCAAAATTTCGGTTTTACCCTCCAGCTGGTCGAACGGTGGTGGATCGCGGTGGATGCCCCACTGCTCCCCATCGCGGCCGAGGCCAGGTTCATCCAGGCAGTCACCGAGGGCATTAAAGACGTGGCCTTTAACGACGTCGCCAACTGGCACGGAGATGGGCTTACCAGTGTTGTTCACCGTAGCACCGCGCACGAGGCCGTCGGTGGGTGCCATGGAGATGGTGCGAACGAGGTTGTCACCCAAGTGCTGGGCAACCTCAAGGGTAATGGTTTTGGCGACTGCTTCGAGTTCAATCTCGACAGTCAGCGCGTTGTACAGTGCCGGCAGCTCGCCACGCGGGAATTCCACGTCGACGACCGGACCGATGACGCGCACGACGCGGCCTGCGACAGACGCATGCTGCGTGTTCTGCTCAGAAAGAGCTGTGGTCATAATCTAGTCACTTTCTCCGCTTTCGGCGAGCGCGCCCGCGCCACCGACAATCTCTGTGATTTCCTGGGTAATCTGGGCCTGACGTGCCTGGTTGGCCACCCGGGAGAGGTCTTTGACCAATTCCGTGGCGTTATCAGTAGCAGACTTCATTGCATTTCGACGGGATGCTGATTCCGATGCTGCTGCTTCCAAGAACATGGCGAACAAGCTTCGGGACACATACTTAGGCAGCAGGGATGCAACCAATGTGTCAGCATCTGGTTCGAATTCATAATCAGCTTCTGCTTGGGACGTGCTGGAGCTATCAAGGAAGTCCTCCCCCTTGGGGAATTCTTCTACTTCAATCACCGGTTCAATGGGCAGAAGTTGGTGCGCCACGGCGGTTTGGGTCAGCATGGATTCGAATTCGGTGTACACGACGTGCACCGAGTCGAAGCCCTGCACTGGTTGCCCCTCCGGGCCAACCAAGCCAGGCCGATACCTTGCGGTGCCATCGCTGCTGGCTAAGAAGCCGTCGATGATATGGCGGCGCACATCATGGGTGTCTTTCCATGATGGGTCTTGAGAGAAGCCGGTCCAGGAACCAACGTATTCTCCACCCCGGAAGTTGTAGTAACCCACACCTTTATTGCCAGTAACATAGCGCACAACTTCGTAGCCGTGGTCTTCCAGGTTTTTTTCTAACTCCGCTGCTTTTTTAAAAACGTTGTAGTTATAGCCACCACACATGCCTCGGTCGCTGGAGATCACCAGCACCGCCGCCCGCTTAGCATTTTCCCGTTCCCGTAACATGGGGTGATCAAGAGAGCTTGCTGAGGCCAGACGTTCCATCACATTATGGATTTCGGTGGCATAAGGATCTGCTGCTTCCACCTTGGCCTGGGCCTTGGTAATGCGGGAAGTCGCAATGAGCTCTTGTGCCTTGGTGATTTTCTTGGTGGAATTAACCGAACGAATCCGGCTGCGTAGCTCGCGTAAACTAGCCATGAATCACCCGCCTCCTTCCGTGTTGTTGATGGGTCTTGAACATAAAAGCCATGCTTTTACTTCTTAACCGTCAGGGTTTGCTTCTTGATCTCGTCTTCCGACAGCGCTTCCACATCCAAATCGTGGACAACTGGAGTGCCATCGGTGGTTTGGAAGGCCCGCTTGAATTCTTCGGTCTTTTCTACCAAAGTGTTCTGCGATTCCTCCGACAGTGCTTGGCCGCCCTTGATCTGCTCGAATACTTCCGGTGCTACCGAATGCAGGTGATCTTGCAGTTCAAATTCGAAGCGACGGATATCAACCACAGGGACGTTATCGAAATGGCCTTCACCAGCCAACCAGATGGAAATGATTTGGTGTTCCACGGTTTGCGGGGAGTTTTCAGCCTGCTTGAGCAGCTCCACTAGCCGGGCACCACGATCCAGTTGAGCCTTAGAGGCTGGATCCAGGTCAGAGGCAAAAGTGGCGAATGCTTCCAAGTCACGGTAGGCAGCCAGGTCCAGACGCAGGGAACCAGATACCTTCTTCATACCCTTGGTCTGTGCAGCACCACCCACACGAGAGACGGACACACCGACGTTAATGGCGGGGCGCACGCCCTGATTAAATAGGTCAGATTCCAGGAAGACCTGACCATCCGTAATGGAAATCACGTTGGTCGGGATGAAGGCGGAGACGTCATTAGCTTTGGTTTCGATGATCGGCAAGGCGGTCATGGAACCGCCACCCATATCGTCGGAAAGCTTAGCGGCACGTTCCAGCAATCGGGAGTGCAGGTAGAAGACGTCGCCGGGGTATGCTTCACGTCCTGGGGGACGACGCAGCAGCAGCGAAATTGCACGGTAAGCTTCGGCTTGCTTGGTCAGATCATCGTAGATCACCAGCACGTGGTAGCCCTGGTACATCCAGTGCTGACCCAGGGCGGCGCCGGCGAACGGTGCCAGCCACTTGAAGCCAGCGGAATCAGACGCTGGTGCGGCCACGATGGTGGTGTATTCCAATGCGCCGTGGTCTTCAAGGGTTTTGCGCACTGCGGCAACGGTGGAACCCTTTTGACCAATGGCAACGTAGATGCAGCGGACCTGCTTGGATTTATCGCCACTTTCCCAGTTGGCTTTTTGGTTCAAAATGGTGTCAATACACACTGCAGTTTTACCGGTTTTACGGTCACCAATGATCAGCTGTCGCTGACCCCGGCCAATGGGGGTCATGGCATCAATGGCTTTGATGCCGGTTTGCATTGGTTCACCCACGGGTTGCCGCTGCAATACTGATGGTGCTTGGAGTTCTAGCACCCGGTCTTCTTCCGCTTCGATGGCACCCAGGCCGTCAATAGGTTGACCTAATGGGTTAATAACTCGGCCGAGGAATTTATCGCCGACCGGAATGGAGAGAACTTCTCCAGTTCGTTTGACCTCGTCGCCCTCTTTGAGGGTTTCGTAGTTACCCAAGATCACGACACCAACGCGGTCAGTGTCGAGGTTTTGTGCGACGCCAATAACCCCACCTGGGAACTCAAGTAGTTCGTTTGCCATTACTGATGGGAGGCCAGAGACCTGGGCAATGCCATCAGCAGTGGAAAGGACCACGCCGACCTCCTCACGGGAGGCCTCCGCGGAGTAGCTCGAGGTGTAGTTCGCAATCGCGCTACGGATCTCGTCGGAGGAGATCGTAAGCTCCGCCATGTTCTTCCTGCTCTCGGTAGTTTCTTCCAACAATTTCTTTGTTTACTATTATTCGTGTTGTTACACGAGTTGGGCGCGCAGCCGTTCGAGTTTACCCGAGGTGCTGCCGTCAATTACTTCATCGCCGACTCGAATAATTGCACCACCAATGAGGCTGGGATCAACCTCGGTGTGCAGACTGATGGGGCGAGCGTAAATGCCCTCTAGCTTTGTGGTCAGTGCCTGGCGTTGCGCATCCGTCAACGGATAAGCTGTGAGCACGAACGCTACATCGCTGCCGCGGAGTTGTGCGGCAAATTCGGATATCGCATTGATATCGTCGATGGCATTGTGTTCTGGGCGGCCAATGGCTTGCAATGCTAGGGCTTCCGTCACTGCGGTCACCTTGCCATACAGCACTTTTGCTAGCAGATCTCGCTTTGCGACGCGATCCGCACTGCGCTCGTCGAGAAGCAAAGTCAACTGCGTTTCGGACAGTAATAACCGCGACAAGCGGAAGAGTTCTTCTTCTACTTGGATGAGTTGACCTTGATGCTCAGCGGCACGCAAGAGTGCTCGACGTCCCAGCAGGACCAAACCGGTGCGTAATTCCCGGGGGGTGGACCACACCTGGCGAGTCACCGTGATGAGCAACTCCAAGGTGTACTGGGACACTTTTCCGGCAAATACAGCAGAGACAATTCCTGAGCGTTGTTCGGCTGGGAGGGAGGCTTCCGCCACGGTGATTCGCAGGGTTCGATCTGCATCGAGCACCTCCACCACATCGAACAGCTCGGCACCCGTTTGGGCGGCTACGGCAACTGGGTTGTCTTGTTTCTGCGATGTGACATCGAAGTATTCCGAGACGTATGCCAGTGCTTCGCGGCTTGCTGCGTGCATGTGTGCCTACTTTCCTGCTGATGATTGGGTTCCAGAGGCAGAATCAAGTTCGCCTAGGAAACGATCAATTGTGCCGGAACGTTTCACATCTGCTGATAGCTGTTCGCCCACGAGGGCTTCAGCCAAATCAATGGCATGCTGCCCCATCTCACGACGTAGTTCTGCCACCACCAGCTCACGCTGGACCAACAGTTGCTTCTCGCCGTTTTCGACGATGCGCGCACTCTCTTCAGTTGCTTTTGCCTTGTATTCAGCCTCGATCTGCTTGCCCTTTTCTTGGGCGGCTTCTCGGATTTCTGCGGCTTCAGTACGCGCATCAGCAAGCTTTTTGTTGTACTTTTCTAGTGCTGCTTTGGCTTCATCCTGGGCCTTTTCGGCGCTTTCAATGCCACCCTTGATGAGTTCTTCGCGCTGCTCCAAGACTTCATGGAATTTTGGTAGCACCAGCTTCCAGAACATCAGTCCAACAACGATGAGTACGACGATCGACCAACTAATATCATAGTTCTTAGGCAGCAGGGGGTTGATTGCCCCGTGGCTGCTGCCCTCGGCCAGATAAATGATGATATTCGTCATGAATATTTTACTTTCGTATGGTGGTTAGCATTACGTGAACATGTAACCGGCACCAATGCCGATCAAGGCAAGTGCCTCCACGAAGGCGATACCCAGGAACATGGTGGTACGCAGGGTACCGGCCATTTCTGGCTGCCGCGCCATGCCTTCGAGTGCTTTACCAACGATGATACCGACGCCGATACCAGGGCCGATGGCTGCCAGGCCGTAGCCGATGGTTGCGATATTGCCATGAGTAGCAGATTCAGCGGCTTGCGCAAGGATCAGTTCATTCATGAGAATGTATTTCCCTTTCTAAATGCCCACCTTTGTTGTGGGCGGTGAATGTGTGAGTTGTGAGGTTAGTGCTCGTCCGCATGTAGCGATAATTCGATATATACGGCTACCAGCAAGGTAAAGATATACGCCTGGAGGAAGATCACCAAGCACTCAAAGAGTGTGAAGGCAATGCCTGTCACCAGGGTTAGTGCCGACAGCGCAGTCCAAACATTCATTTGCCAGAAGAAGAAGTTGGTGGCGCCAAACAGCAATACCAAGATGATGTGTCCAACCAACATATTGGACAACAAACGAACAGTCAGCGTAACGGGGCGCAAAATGAATGTGGAGAAGAATTCCAACGGCACGACCAAAATATGTAGTGGCCATGGCAGATTAGGAACAACCACGGAGCTCCTCATGTATTTGAAGAAGCCGTAACGTTTTGCACCTGCATAGATGAAAGCGATATACCCAAACATTGCCAAGATAAATGGCATGCCAGCACGCGCATTGGAGGAAATGTTTAGGAATGGAATGACCGAAGAGGCATTGAGGAAGAGCACCAGGAAGAAAATGGGAACCAGCACGGCAAAGAACCGGCGGCCTTCTTTCTTACCAAGGATTTCTTCTGCAATATGAATTCGGACAAAATCGAGCATGATCTCCGCGACGTTTTGCATACCAGTTGGAACCAACTTTGGTTTGCGCATTGCCACTACGAAGAAAATGATCAGAATCGCAGCCATCACCAAACGGACCAACATTATTCGATCCAGGTTGAACCACCCACCAGTGAGGTGGTCTACCCAAATAAATTCGTTGGCCGATTCACCCGGGAAAAACTCTTCCTCCATTGAGGGGCTATGGAATTCCCCCTCCAAGGATAATGTTGTAACGCTCAGCGTTCTCTCCCGTGTTCGGGCCGCAAGAATTCCGCATAGATTCTTGCGGTGCGATGGATGTCTATAAACTCGCTGTAACCACCACGGACTCCGTCGCACATCAGCATGGCGGCCACAGGGGATTGTGCATGGAACATCCCTTGATAGGAAGCAGATATTCCTCATTAACCCACCGATTAGAATAGCAGCATAAACCCAAGTTTTCCCACATATTGACAGTTCAGAATTACCCCCGCGTTTCTCACCCCCCAGTGAACAGGCACGAACTTTAAATTATGAGCTGTACCACAAAAGTAAACGGGGGTAATATTTACCCCCGTTTTCGCGGAATAGTGGAAATATTGTCACACTCCCCCGATGCAGCTTTACCGCTTTTAACAGCGCGGTCAGCACACCCCACCACATAACAACCGAGTAACCCCACCAGGGAATTACGTTACTAAATTGTGATATATCTTGGGCGTGAGGCGGCATACCCCCAACCCCACTCCAATACAAAACTACCCCTTTAAGGGGTTAGCGGAGCATCCGAATAGAAAATTTACCGACTTAAAGTTGTCACTTCTGCAACTTAGTCATATCCAAGCTGCTACCAGCGCGGGATGCGCTGGCCGACCGCAAACAGACCACAGGCAGCGGGAAGCGTCGAAAAGCAATGCAATTTAGTTCAGATATGTCACACGTGACGTGATCACGCCGTAGGCCTCTGTCACCAACACCACGATCAGACTTAAAAGCATCGTGACAAATAGCGCCACGGAGGAATAAAATGTCATGTCCCGAATGAGCATCAACACCAAAAGCAAGACCACAAGCTTGACTAGCCAGCCACCCAGCACCACGGCCCCGGTGACGGTCGGGCTGGTGGATGAGGTCATGAGCACGCTAATGACTGTGGCCAGCATGAAGCCCCCGCCGATGGCTGCGCCGAGCAGTACACCCCAGATGCCGGGTAGGCCTTTGAAGCCGCCCCATGCCATGAGGGAGATCAGGGTTACCCCCAGCAACCCGTATGAGCCCAAGCGTAATGCTCGAACAAGTGGGCGACGGGGATCGTCGTATTCCGACGCCGGTTTGCGAGTCGCTTGCTGCTGCTCATCATCATTTTTGGTAGTCACAAAGGGCAATCCTACCTAATGGCGCAGTGTTTATGAAACAATCCACGCACCAACATAAACACTGCTGCACAACCGCCACTCCCCCGCTGCAACCAATCCGCAACGAGTCGCTCCAACGCATCGCCGCACCGAGCCACCACACCGCATCACCCCAGCCCGCTACCTCGGCGATGGCTAATCACCCGTTTGGGCCGCTCGGACCGCTGCGCCCGCGCCCGCTTCACCGGCTCGCGGGTAGCAATGGTGGCGATGATCAGCGCCACCACCATTCCCCCAGTGGCCCACAGCGGCGGCACCATGGAAAACGCCACCGCCCCCACGGCCACCACGAACACCCAGGAGTACAGCAATAACACCACATTTCGGTGCGAATGCCCCAGCGTAAGCAGGCGGTGATGCAGGTGCTTCTTATCGGCACTGAACGGCGATTGCCCTTTGCTCAGCCGCCGCACCACCGCCATGACCAGGTCCAACAGTGGAATGAACACCGCCGCCAACACCACGATGATCGGCGACAGCAACGCCACCATGTCCACCGCGCCGTACAGCCCCATGTTGATTTTTCCACTAGCTGAGGTAGAGGCGGCGGCCAGTAAGTACCCGATCAGCATGGCACCAGAATCCCCCATGAAAATCCGGGAGGGCTCAAAATTATGCGGCAGGAAACCAGCGCACATGCCCACCAAAGCGGCGGCAATAATTGCTGGTGGGTAGGCGGAAACCATGCCGCCTTGGTCATGCAAAATGGTGAGGGAAAACAGCAAGATGGAGCCGCCGGCGATCATTCCCAACCCGGCCGCCAGGCCATCCAACCCGTCGACGAAGTTGATGGAATTGATCAGCGTGACGGTGAACAGCACTGTTAATACCACCGACCAGAATTGGTCCAGGAGAACGGTGGTGCCGTCGCCGAAGGGGACGTACAGCAGGGTCCAGTTCAGGCCGAGCATGCTCATGATGAGGGCCGCTAAGAATTGGCCGATGATTTTGGTCAGCGCGTCCAATTCCCACAGGTCATCAATGGCGCCCAGGATGACAATGATGACGCCACCCCACAACACCGCATTCATTTCTGGGGTGATAGGTTGAAAACCGCGGGTCAAGGCGGGTAATTGGTCGGCCAGGAAGACGGCACCGACGAAGCCGGTGAACATGGCGACGCCGCCCATGCGTGGTTTGGGCATGGTGTGCACGTCGCGCTCCCGAATTTCGGTCATCCAATTTGACCGCACCATGAAGTAGCGGACAATTCCCGTGGTGAGATATGCAAGCGATAGTGCTACGAGCAGCACGAGGCCTAATTCCCGTAGCGGTACACCGGCGACGCCCGCACCCATTTAGCGCAGACTCTCCGGCTCTAGGCCTAATACTTCGGCGATGCGTTCGGTAGAGATCGCACCTTCCCGCAATAAGCGCGGCTGATGACCAGAAACATCAAGAATGGAGGAGGCTACTCCCACGGTGGATTCCCCGCCGTCGAGGTACACGTTGACCTCGTCGCCTAATTGTTCCTGCGCCATTTCGGCGGTTGTCGCTGGGGGTTGCCCAGAAATGTTCGCGCTGGACACCGCCATGGGTCCGGTTTCGCGCAACAGTTCGATAGCAACGGAGTCCAGCGGCATGCGCAGCATGACAGTACCGCGAGTATCCCCCAGATTCCAGGCCAATGATGGTGCTTGCGGCACCACAATGGACAGACCACCCGGCCAGAATGCTTCGATGAGCGTGCGCAGTTGGTCGTTGTAGGAATGCACGAGGCCGCGGGCGGTGTCCCAGCTGCCCACCAGCACCGGCACGGGCATGTCCGGCCCCCGGTTTTTGGTGGCCAGCAGTCGGGCGACGGCATCGTTATCGAAGGCGTCGCAGCCCAACCCGTAGAGAGTATCGGTTGGTAGCACCACGAGGCGACCAGATTTCACGACGTTTACGGCGGCTCTGATACCCAAAGCGCGGGTTTCGCCGGTTGAGGTGCAGTTATAAATCCTGCTCACAGTAGCTCATTTTCCTTATCAACGTGGGGTAACGATACTTAAGACTAACAGCTTGTTATCAGGTTGTGGTTAATTCGGTCCACGCCGTGCTAAACCGCGGCCGCCCCGTCAAATCACGATGCCCTCTGACCTCCCGAAATCCCGCAACATGCAGCAGCTTTTCGACGCCCACCGCATGCGAATCATCGTGTTCACAGGCAAAAATCCCCCCAGGCCGCAGCAACCGCTGCGCCACCGGCAGCAGCCCAGGGATGAGATCCAACCCATCCGCACCAGCGAAAACCGCCATGTCGGGGTCCGCATACACTTCGGGTTGCAGCTCATCGGATTGCGGCACATAAGGCGGATTAGTGACCACAGCATGAACCTGCCCCTGCACCTGCGGCAACACCCCCAGATCGGTGGCGTCACCAGCAACAACCTTTACTCCCAGCGGATCCACATTCGCATGGGTGTACTCCAAGGCTGCCGGGGATAACTCCACCGCGTACACGGTGGC
This sequence comes from Corynebacterium sp., assembly GCA_030527885.1. GTDB lineage: Bacteria > Actinomycetota > Actinomycetes > Mycobacteriales > Mycobacteriaceae > Corynebacterium. The sequence goes on along the minus strand of JAUMZY010000017.1, from coordinate 1,381 downwards.
ATCCGGACGAGCCTGGGCGATGAACCCAGCGATCGCCCCCGAACCAGCGCACAAATCCACCACGATTGGCTGCGGTGTTCCCGCCAGGGCAGTGACCACCCAGTCAGCCAACCATTCGGTTTCCGGCCGGGGAATGAAAACCCCCGGCCCCACCCGCAACATCAACGGCCCAAACGCAGCGGTGCCCACAATATGCTGCAAGGGTTCCCGGGCCGCCCGGCGCGCGATGAGTTCGGCGTAGGAGCGTCGAAAAGCGTGCTGGTCGGGTAGGTCTGTGAGGTTGAGGAATGGGAGTTGGAGTGGTTCGACGTTGAGGAGGTGGGCGGCAAGCGCGTGGGCGTCGTGGCGTGGGGAGGCCACACCAGCGTGGGCTAGTGTGGCCGTTGCGTTTGCCAGTAGGTCGCGCACTTATTCTGCTTCCAGCCGGGCAGCGCGTTCGGCTGCTCGGAGGGCGGTGAATAGGTCTTCCATGTCGCCGTTGAGGACGGAGTCAAGGTTGTTGGCCTTGAATCCGATGCGGTGGTCGGAGATGCGGTTTTCTGGCCAGTTATAGGTGCGGATGCGTTCGGACCGGTCGAGGGTGCGGATTTGGGCGGCGCGGCCTTGGGCTGCTTCGGCTTCGGCTTGTTCTTCGGCTAAAGCTTGGAGGCGGGCGGCTAGCACTTGGAGGGCGCGGGCTTTGTTTTGGATTTGGGATCGTTCCTTTTGGCAGGTAACCACAATACCTGTTGGGAGATGGGTAATCCGGACCGCGGAGTCCGTGGTGTTCACGCCTTGGCCGCCTTTGCCGGAGGAGCGGTAGACGTCGACGCGGAGGTCTTTGTCGTCGATTTCGACGGCTGTGACTTCGTCGGGTTCGGGGTAGACCAGTACGCCGGCTGCGGAGGTTTGGATGCGGCCTTGGGATTCGGTGACGGGCACTCGTTGGACGCGGTGGACGCCGCCTTCGAATTTGAAGACGCTCCAGGCGCCGTCGCGGGAGGGCTGCTTCGACCGAATGGACAAGGTCATGTCCTTGACGCCTCCGAGGTCGGATTCGGATAAGTCGAGGACTTCCGTGCTGAAGCCGTTTTTGTCAGCGTAGCGTTGGTACATGCGTACCAGTTCGCCGGCAAAGAGTGCGGCTTCTTCCCCGCCGGCGCCCGCCTTGATTTCCATCACGATGTCGTCGCTATCGTGGGGGTCGCGGGGGGCGAGTAAGTCGGCGAGTTTTTCCTCCAGCTCCACCACCTCAGTTTCCAGCCGAGTGACCTCAGCAGCAAAATCCGAGTCCTCGTAGGCCATTTCTTTGGCGTCTTCGAGGTCGGTGCGTGCCTGTACCAAGGCAGTGTTGACCTTCATTATGGGTTGTAATTCCGAATACCGTATCGAGAGTTTGCGA
>JAUMZY010000016.1 GCA_030527885.1 Corynebacterium sp. | reverse complement strand
TGGAGTGGGACATATTAACGTCGTCGTTAGGGTTGATGACGTTATAAGCACCCTTGGGTTCGCCTAAGTGTTCGAGCGCAAGGTTGGCGATGACTTCATTGGTGTTCATGTTCAGGCTGGTACCGGCACCGCCTTGGAACACGTCGATGGGGAATTGATCCATGCACCTACCATGCTCCAGGATTTGGTCGCAGGCCCAGACAATGGCGTCGCATTTTTTGCTGGGGAGGGTGTGGAGGCGACGGTTAGCTATGGCGGCTGCTTTTTTGACTTGGACCATGCCGCGGATGAATTCGGGTACGTCATTGATGGTTTTGCCGGAGATTTGGAAGTTGTTTATGGCGCGCATGGTGTGGACGCCATAGTAATTGTTATTGGATACTTCCATCTCCCCCAGTAAGTCAACTTCTTTCCGGGTGGGACTTGTTGGCTTTTTGATGGGTTCGGCGGGTTTTTCATCCTTTTTGGGGGCAATCTTGGCCATTTTCTTCCTTATTTTCAAGGCAGCGAACACAGGTACATTCTTTACATTAGCCCATTTGTTCGCTGAGTGTGACCTAGATTTTTTATAGCCGTGCGATCCGTATTTCTGAAGCAAGGATGGCTTGAGCACCCAACTGTGCGAGCTGGTCCATGATGGCATTGGCCTCCTTGCGGGGCACCATGGCGCGCACCGCCACCCAATTGGCCAGGGCAAGAGGGGAAACCGTGGGCCCGGAGATGCCGGGCGTGATGGTTTTCGCTTGTTCTAGCAAATGTTCTTCCACGTTGTAGTCGAGCATGAGGAAGTTGTGGGCGTGGAGGATTCCTTCAATTCGCCGTAACAAAATCATCATTTCGGGGGTAATTTCTACCCCTTTTCGGGCAACCACAACAGCTTCAGAATCGACAAGAGGTTCCCCGAATGGGGCTAATCCGTGTTGCAGGAGCGTACGACCCGTCGACACCACATCCGCAATCACATCAGCCACCCCCAATTTGATGGAGATCTCCACCGCCCCATCCAACCGAATCACCGTGGCATCAATCCCCCGGGCCACCAAATCCGCACGCACCAAATTGGGATACGACGTGGCCACCCGTTTACCCGCAATGTCCGCAATCGCCCACTTCCGGTCAGAAGGGGCAGCGTAACGGAACGTGGAGGAACCAAATCCCAAATTCAGCACCTCCTGCACCTCCGCGCGGGAATCAGCCGCCAGGTCGCGGCCGGTGATGCCTAAGTCCAAGTGCCCATTGGCCACATAAATGGCAATGTCTTTGGGCCGGAGGAAGAAAAACTCCACATTATTGGTTTTGTCCAAGACGGTCAGCGCCTTGGTGGTGCCGCGGCCAGTGTAGCCGGCCTCGGTGAGAATCGTGACAGCCGCCTCAGAGAGGGAGCCTTTATTAGGTACTGCTATTTTCAGCATGGTGTGTTACAGGTATTTATAAATATCAGCGGGGGTTAGCCCCCGGGCGATCATGACAGTTTGGGTCCAGTACAACAGTTGGGAGATTTCTTCAGCCAACTCGTCATCCGTTTGGTATTCTGCGGCAATCCACACTTCCCCGGCTTCCTCAATCACCTTTTTGCCCAGGTGATGGATGCCTTTACTTAAGGCCTGGTCCGTGCCGGAGCTGGGGTTACGGTGCGTTAATTCGTCGAAAAGCGAGTCAAAATCTTTCACCCGCACTATTCTTCCCTAATTGTAGGGATAACCGCCAACCACCATGAAATCAATGTGCAACGCCACCAAGTTCCGCTGCCGGTCGTAGGAAGCAATCACCGGGTACAGCCCTGAATCCCACCCGGAACGCGCCAACACCATATTTTCCGCATCTTTCGCATCCGGCAGCGTGATATTAGCAATATCCTTGCGATGGTGAGCCGGGTCGCGCAGCAAATTAAACCACCCATCGGGGGCATCCGAATGAATGTAATCCGTGAAGGTGTCCACATCTGTGTCCGCGGCAAACGCCTTCGCCGCCGCCGCGTCCAGCACCGCCACCGAACCGGAATCCACGCTCACGCCACTGTAGCCACTCACCCCCGGCAGCGGAATTTCATCCAAATCCAAGTGCGGTAGTATCTGCTCCACCGACGTTACTTCTGCGTCGGCGAACACGATGCTGAGGTACGCATTGACGGCTTCCTTCGCCGGCGGGTGCGCCACCGTCACCCTAACCGGGTAGTCCCCCGCCGGAATGTCGTACATCAAGCCGCGGCCCAAGCCCACGAAGTACGCAAACGGGTCGCACACCACCACCGCCCCAGAAGGGGCGTGTAACGTGCCGGCCTCCACGATGCTCAGCGGAAATGTGGCTTCGCCTTGGTATTCCGTGCCGGAGGTTTCTAATGGGTAAAACAACGCTGGGTCCATGATCGTTATCCTTACGCTACGAGATATGGGTAGGTACCACCATTATTAAAGCAAGTCTGGTGGTTACTGGTGCAAAAGGTGAGTGAGATTATTCAAACCATCGAACGCGCCCACGTGTTGCGTGGCGCCTAAAATCAAGGCGGTGGCCGCCAACGAAATCACCCGATTGATGATCCGCTTCACAGATTTCAGAATCACCCACAGCACCGCCAATCCAATCAACAGCGGAACCGCAACATCCGGACTTAAAAGTTCATTGATATTCATAGTCCTTGTAGCTTACTGCCACCTCAGACCAGAATCAGGTACAAACGTCGACAAGCCTAAACATTAAAATATTTCGCCTCCGGGTGGTACAGCACAAACGCATCCGTCGACTGCTCCGGATGCAACTGGAACTCTTCTGACAACACCACCCCAATGCGCTCAGCCTGCAGCAACTCCACCATGGCCGCCCGGTCCGCCAAATTCGGGCACGACCCGTACCCAAACGAATACCGCGCCCCCGCATAATCCAAATCAAAGAACCGGCGGGTATCGTGGGCATCCGAATCCCCCACGTGCGCCCCATCGGGCAGCACCAATTCCGACCGGATGCGGGCGTGCCAATACTCTGCCAGCGCTTCTGTCAGCTGCACCCCAATGCCATGCACCTCCAGGTAGTCACGGTACTCATTGGCCGCAAACAACTCATTGGCGAAATCCGCGATAGGCGTCCCCATCGTCACCAACTGCAGCGGCAGCACATCCACCTGCCCCGTTTCCTGCGCCAACGACAACGGCCGGATGAAATCCGCAATGCACAAAAACTTACCGCGCTGCTGCCGGGGGAATTCCAACTCCCGAATCACCTCAGCGTCCGGCCGTGGTTCCGCCAGAACCAGCACCTTATCCCCCTGGCTCACCGCCGGGAAGTAGCCGTACACCACCGCCGAGTGATCCAAAATCCCCTCACTCTTCAGGCGGTCCAGCCACAACCGCAACCGCGGCCGGCCTTCCGTCTCAACGAGTTCATCGTAATCCGGCCCGTCGCCGCGCGTGGACTTCAGGCCCCACTGCCCCATGAACAGCGCCCGCTCGTCCAGCGTGGGCAAATAATCCGCCACCGCCAAGCCCTTAATAATCCGCGTGCCCCAAAAGGGGGGCGTGGCCACCGGGCCATCCCACCGCACATCGGAACGTTCCGGTATTTCCACCGGCGCCGCCTTTGCCTTCCGGTCGGCCGCGATCTTCAGCGACCGCTCCCGGCGCGCTTTGCGTTCGGCTTTCTTCCGGGCTGCTTCTTGGGCTTCTTCGCTGTCGGGGGCGGGGCCTTCGCCGCGTTTGGTGGCCATGATTTCGTCCATGAGGCGCAGGCCTTCGAAGGCGTCGCGGGCGTAGTACACCGACCCGGTGTATACCTCGTCGAGGTCGACTTCCACATAGTTGCGGGTGAGTGCCGCGCCGCCGAGGATGACGGGAATGTCAGAAGCGCCTTGGGTGTTCATCTCTTCTAGGTTTTCTTTCATCACCACAGTGGATTTCACCAGGAGGCCGGACATGCCGACCACGTCGGCGTTGTGTTCCCGGGCGGCGGAGATGATGGTGGCGATGGGTTGTTTGATGCCGATGTTGACCACGTTGTAGCCGTTGTTGGAGAGGATGATGTCGACGAGGTTTTTGCCGATGTCGTGCACGTCGCCTTTGACGGTGGCGATGACCATGGTGCCTTTGCCGCCGGAGTCGTCGTTGGCTTCCATGAAGTTTTCTAGGTAGGCGACGGCGTGTTTCATGGTTTCGGCGGATTGGAGGACGAAGGGTAGTTGCATTTGGCCGGAGCCGAAGAGTTCGCCGACGACTTTCATGCCGCCGAGTAGGTCTTGGTTGATGATGTCGATGGGGGTTTTTTCTTGCATGCCGGCGTCGAGGTCGGCTTCGATGCCGTTCTTTTCCCCATCAATAATGCGTTGGGACAGGCGTTCGAATAGGGGCATGGCGGCGAGGGCTTCTGCCCGCGCGTCCTTCGCTGCGGCGGCGGATACGCCTTCGAACAGTTCCATGAAGACTTGCAGCGGGTCGTAGTCGTCGCGCCGCCGGTCGTACACCATGTCCAGGGCGACTTCCCGCTGCCGTTCGTCGATGCGGTTCATCGGCAGAATCTTTGACGAGTGCGCAATGGCGGAATCCAGGCCGGCTTCGATGCATTCGTTGAGGAACACGGAGTTGAGCACCTGGCGGGCGGCCGGGTTCAGGCCGAAGGAAATGTTGGAGAGCCCCAGGGTGGTGTGCACGCGGGGGTGGCGGGTTTTCAGTTCGCGGATGGCGTTGATGGTTTCGATGCCGTCGCGCCGGGTTTCTTCCTGCCCCGTGGAGATGGGGAAGGTGAGGGTATCGACGATGATGTCGGATTCGTCGAGGCCCCAGTTTTGGGTGATGTCGGTGATGAGGCGTTCGGCGATTTCTAGTTTTTTCTCGGCGGTGCGGGCTTGGCCTTCTTCGTCAATGGTGAGTGCGACGACGGCGGCGCCGTGTTTTTTCACCTGGGTCATGATTTTTTGGTAGCGGGAGTCAGGGCCGTCGCCGTCTTCGAAGTTGACGGAGTTCACGGCGCACCGGCCGCCTAGGTGTTCGAGTCCGACCCGGATGACGTCGGGTTCGGTGGAGTCGATCATGATGGGGAGGGTGGAGCTGGTGGCCAGAAGGGCGGCGAGTTTGGCCATGTCGTCGCGGCCGTCGCGGCCGACGTAGTCGACGCAGAGGTCGAGCATGTGGGCGCCGTCGCGGGTTTGTTGTTTGGCGATGTCCACGCAGGTTTCGAGGTCGCCGGCGAGCATGGCTTCGCGGAAGGCTTTGGAGCCGTTGGCGTTGGTGCGTTCGCCGATCATGGTGACGCCGGCGTCTTGGGTGAGGTTGACGCTGCTGTACAGGGAGGATACGGCGTCGCTGTCGGCCACGTCGCGGGTGGCTTGGTAGGCAGACACGACGACGTCGCGGACGGCGGAGATGTGGGCGGGGGTGGTGCCGCAGCAGCCGCCGACCATGGATAGGCCGTATTCTTCGATGAAGCCTTTCAGTGCGGTGGCTAGGCCGTCGGGTTGGAGGGGGTATTCTGCCCCGTTTTTGCCGAGGATGGGCAGGCCGGCGTTGGGCATGACGGAGACGGGGATGCGCGCGTTTTTTGACAGGTAGCGCAGGTGTTCGCTCATTTCGTCGGGGCCGGTGGCGCAGTTGAGCCCGATCATGTCGATGCCGAGGGGTTCCAGGGCGGTTAAGGCCGCGCCGATTTCGGAGCCGAGCAGCATCGTGCCGGTGGTTTCCACGGTGACGTGGCACACCAGGGGCAGGCGGTAGCCTAATTCGGCGAAGGCTTCTTGGCAGCCGTGGATGGCAGCTTTGACCTGCAGCAGGTCTTGGGCGGTTTCGATGAGGATGCCATCGGCGCCGCCGTGGGCCATGCCGAGGGCGGCTTCTTTGTAGTATTCCTTCAGGTCTTCGTAGGGGGCGTGCCCCAGCGATGGCAGTTTGGTGCCGGGCCCCATGGAGCCCAGGACGAAGCGGCGCATGCCGTCCCGGCCGGGCCCCATGGCGTCGGCTACGTCGCGCGCAATTTTTACACCTTTGTATGCGAGCTCCTGGCAGCGGTCCGCAATGCCGTAATCCGCGAGGTTGGGCAGGTTGCAGCCAAACGTGTTGGTTTCCACCAGGTCGGCGCCGGCTTCGAAGTAGGCGTGGTGGATTTGGGCGACCACGTCGGGGCGGGTGTCGTTGAGGATTTCGTTGCATCCTTCTAGCCCGAGGAAGTCTGTATCAACGTCCAAATCAAAGCCTTGGAGTTGGGTGCCCATTGCGCCGTCACCGATGAGGGTGCGGGTGTGGAGGGCGTCAAGGAAGTCGGAGGTTTTTACTGGCAGGGATACATAGGTGCTCATCGGGTAGACAGCTTAGTACGGTTATTGGGTGCACATGTAATTAAGCACGGTATTAATGCATTTTATTCGCTTATCGACGCATCCAGGTCCGCAAAATCCGGGACGGGAGCACCCCACATGTCCTGCACCAACGCCACAATCTCCGCCTCTTCTTCTGGCTCAATCACCGCATCCCCATGGCGGGCATTAAACTCCCGCAGTTGGGCGTAGAACCCCAACACGTGGTCGGAAATATCCACGCCACTCACCGGCACGTCTGCCGCATAATCCCGCAGCAGGGTTTCCAATTCCGGCAACGCCGCCGCATCGAACGGGGCTTCCCAGTATTCCCGCTCTTCTGGGCGCAGGTAGGCGCCGGTGGCAAATTCTTGCAGCTGGGTGATGAATTCGGTGATGGTCATGGGGTTTAGAACTTCACTCCCAGAAGGGCGTCCACAGCATTCGCCACCAGGGTGCCGGATGGGGTGGGCTGCTCCCCTGCCCCGTCAGCCTCGTGGTTTTGGCGGTCCGCCCACTCGTCGATCGCTTTGATGGCGGCTGGGGTGTTGAGGTCGTCGGCAAGCAACGTGCGAATCTCCTGCACCAACGCTGCCGCCTCTGCTTCGTCGGTGGCCAGGGTTTTCGCCATACCCCAGTACACCAGGCGGTGCTGCGCCGCCCACAGCACTTTGTCCGACCAATCCCGGTCCTGCCGGTAGTGGCCCAGATACACGCCCAGGCGAATTGCCGACGGGTCGTGCCCCGCCGCCGTCAGCTTGGACACAAACACCAAATTGCCCAGAGATTTACTCATCTTCACCCCATCCAGCGCAATCATGCCGGTGTGCACGTAATGCTCCACCATGCGGGGCGACGCCAGGGCGGCCTCTGCGTGGGCCGCCGAAAACTCGTGGTGCGGGAAAATCAAATCCGAGCCACCCCCCTGAATGGCAAACGTTTTGCCCAGGCGATTCGTCGCAATGGCCGAGCATTCCACATGCCAGCCGGGGCGGCCCGCCCCAAACGGCGCCTCCCACGACGGTTCGCCTGCTCTAGCGGCCCGCCACACCAATGCATCCAATGGATCCCGCTTGCCTGGACGATCCGGGTCCCCACCCCGCTCGGTGAAAAACTCCAGCATCTGTGCTCGGGAATAATTCGACTCGTAGCCAAACTGCTGCGTAGCGGTGATGCTGGCGTACACATCTGGGTGATCCGAATCATCCACCACATATGCTGCTCCCGCATCCAGCAGCTGCTGCACCATGGTGATCACCTCTGGCACCGACTCCATCGCCCCTACATAATCCTTTGGTGGAATCACCGACAAGACTTCCATGTCTGATCGAAACAGATCAATCTGGCTAGTGCCCAACTCGCGCCAATCCACCCCATCCCGGGCGGCACGTTCAAACAACGGATCATCCACATCAGTGATGTTTTGCACATAAGTGACCTGCACGCCAGCGTCGATAAGCAAGCGGTGAATTAAATCAAACGTCAAGTACGTAGCGGCATGCCCCAAATGCGTCGAATCATACGGGGTAATACCGCACACATACATGCCCGCCTGCCCGTCAGTAACCTGCACCGGTTTGACGGTTTGATCAGCAGTATCGTACAGCTTGAGCGGTATTGAAGGACCAGAAATAGTAGGAATATTCGGATAAGGCCACGAATGCATGCGACAAGCTTAACAACTACACCGAAGCCGCCGCCAACGGATTAATCTCACCGGTATAAAGCAGCAACATCACGAAAATACCCAATGGAATCCGGTACACCGCAAACCAACTGAACGTATTATTCGCCACGAACTTCAACAACCAAGCAATGGACACATAACCCAGCACAAACGCAATACCAGTACCCACCAGCAACTGCGTACCAGAAGCCGCAATACCCGCCTGCGGCGTAAACGCATCATCTAACGAGAACAACCCCGCCGCTAATACCGCCGGAATCGCCAGCAGGAAACTAAACCGCGCCGCCACTTCTCGGCTCAACCCAATGAACAAGCCCGCCGAAATCGTGCCGCCGGAACGCGACACGCCTGGAATCAACGCCAAACACTGCGCACACCCCATCACGATGGCGTCTCGCATAGTCAAGTCTTCAAACTGGCGATCCTTCTTACCAAACCGCTCCGCCACAATAAACACAAACGAAAACAGCACCAACACCGTCGCCGTGATCCACAAATTACGCAGGTTCTCCCGAATCAAATCCTTAGTCAAAAACCCCAGCACCGACACCGGAATGGTACCCACGATTACCATCCACCCCATGCGATAATCAAAATTGCGGGCCTCCTTGTTAAGCAACCCCCTAAACCACGCCACGATGATGGTGAAAATATCCCGCGCGAAATACACCAACACGGCTGCTTCTGTCCCCAACTGCACCACCGCAGTGAACGACGCGCCGGGGTCGTTGCCGAAAAAAAGTGTTGATGCGATGCGCAAGTGCCCAGAAGAGCTCACTGGAAGGAACTCCGTCAACCCTTGGATTATGGATAAGACGATGACTTCTAGCCATGGCATTTGTTCGCTTGCGCCCGTTGCCGCTTGGGCGAGGATACTGGTAGTAATCACATCACAACACCGTACACCGCACATCACCATCCGTTCACAGTAGGAAGTGTGCAGGGTGTATCCAGTATTAATCTAAAGTTGGGCAATCTACCTGCTAATCTGGGAGCTTGTGAAACCTCAACTCACCCCTGTTGCCCTCATCATCCTCGGGCTAGTACTCAGCGCCTGCACCCCCCGCTCTGTGCAAGAAAAACTTCCCGCAGCCATGGGCAACGCCACCCCCGCCGCTTCCCCGGCCACCAGCGGTACCCCCGCTGGCGATGTTTTCACCCTCCCCGAACCATTCACCAACATCGCCGAACTGGACCGCGTGGGTGACACTCTTGCCGTCCGCACCGGCACACACATAGCTGTGGGCACGCTGGCGCAACTGCGCAGTGGGGACTTTAGCACCGTGGACGTTGACGTCAGCTGCGGTGACATCAGCACCGCCCCCAGCCATAGTGAATTTATCCTCGGGTGTGCCGATGGGGTGCATGCCATCTCCACCGCCGGTACTCCGGCAAATTCCCTGATTCAGGCAACAGAGCAGCCCATCACGGCGGCTGTGAAAACCACCGATGGGATGATCATTGCGGGTAGTAATGAGCGAGAAGAAGCCCTGCTCTTTACCAACGGCGACGGTGGTGAGGGCAAACCGAAAACCATTCGCGTGGAAGACCCCACAGATGCCATGATTGCCGTTCCCACCAATAACGGCCCGGACGTGGTGTACCGCATCAACCGACACACCACCATCATCCAAACCATTGATGTGGGCAAGAAATCCTCCGGCGCGGTTCTGCGGGTCGGCTTGGGTGTCGGCATGGTCGCCCCGGCGGCCCAAGGGATGGCTATCACATCGGATGCCGTTGGGAAGCAGTTTGGGGTGTACATGACGTTAGATGCGATTCGGTTGCATCAAACAACACCGACGACAAGCACGCCGTGGGCGGTGGCGTGGGATGATAAACATCAGCAAGTGTGGGTCACTACCACGGATGATAATAAAATTCGGCGTTATCAGATCGGTTCGGGTCAGGGTGAGGAATTAGAGGCCTATAATTCTATTGCTAACGCCCAATCAGTACTTGCCTTGCCGGATGGCACGATTGTTGCCAGTTCTGCTTCTGGCGCGGGCCTTCAGATTCTGCAACCCTAACACTCACGAAAGTATTATTATGACTTCTCCTCATCCTGTGCGTACTAAGGCGTACCAGTTAGCTTTGAAGGCGATGTTTCGCCTGTCCCCCGAGCGCATCCATAGCATCATTGCTTCCGGCATGAAAGTGTTGCAGGCCGCACCACGGCCCGTGGCAAAGGTGCTGGAAAAAACCATTGGGGTGAATGATCCGATTCTGTCCCAGGAGGTGTTTGGGGTGGTATTTCCGCGGCCACTGGGGTTGGCTGCGGGATTTGATAAGAACGGTTCCGCCCCAGATGTATGGTCAGCGGTGGGGTTCGGGTACGCCGAATTGGGGACCGTGACAGCGGCCGGCCAGCCGGGTAATCCTACGCCCCGACTGTTTCGGCTGCCGCAGGATAAGGCGATTTTGAACCGCATGGGTTTCAACAACAAGGGGGCAACAGATGTGGCGTTTCACCTGCGGCACCGCAAAACAAAAAACGTGATCGGCATCAATATTGGCAAAACAAAAGTGGTGGAACCAGATAAGGCTGCTGATGATTACCGTCGATCCGCCTCCCTTCTGGGCGAGCTGGCGGATTACGTGGTGGTGAATGTGTCGTCACCGAACACCCCAGGATTGCGAGATTTGCAAGCGGTGGAATCATTGAAGCCGATTTTGCAGGCGGTGCAGGCCGCGACATCCACACCGGTGTTGGTGAAGATTGCCCCGGATCTGTCCAATGAGGATGTGGATGCGGTGGCGGATGTGGCGTTGCAGCTGGGCTTGGACGGCATCGTGGCGACAAATACCACAATTTCGCGTGATGACTTGGTCACGCCAGCTTCCCAGGTGGAAAACATGGGTGCGGGTGGTATTTCCGGGCCACCGGTGGCAGATCGGGCCTTGGAGGTGCTGGAGCGACTGTACGCCCGGGTCGGTGATTCCCTCGTGCTGATTGGGGTGGGTGGTATTTCCACGCCGCAACAGGCGTGGGAGCGAATTGCCGCCGGCGCTACCCTGTTGCAGGGCTACACAGGTTTGATCTATGGCGGCCCTGACTGGATTCGAGATATTCACGTCGGTATTGCGGCACAGTTGCGGGCGTATGGGTTGCAGAATATTTCCGAGGCCGTGGGTTCTGGTTTGCCCTGGACACTGGATTAGCTCTTAGCTTTTCGACGCCTGAGCACGCCGGAGGATGAGCGCACACAGAAATGCGACCGCCGCATAAGTCGGGAGCCAGTATTGGCCCCACACCATGAAGATGGTGTCGGGGAGCAATCGACCAATGATGACGAGCCCCACGGCGCCGGCGAGTGCTATCACTTGGGTGCGGCTGGGTTTTTGGGTTTTACTGATGGTGGCAAAGCTACCCAGAAGGGCCGCAGCTGCCACGATGCAAAGAAATCGTGGGGTAACCGCGAAGGGAGCTAACCAGCCGTGGGTGATAATTTCCACGATGGTGAAGATGAGCAAAACCACCGCAATGGCCAAAAAGGCCCCGCCGACCCGAATGGGAGCACTAATCATTTTGGTACCAGCCCCAATAAACGGCCCTCGCTAGTGAGTGATAGTACAGGTTAAAGCCCAACACAGTGGCGGTTGCCTCTTCTGGGATGTCGAGTTTTTCTACATCGACGGCGTGGACGGCAAACAGGTAACGATGCGGGCCATGGCCGGCGGGTGGTTGCGGCCCGTAGTAGCCGCGAAGGCTAGAATCTCCCTTCAAGGTGATCACGTCATCTAGGCCGAGGAGTTTCTGATCAGCGGCACCAGCACCAGTGGGCAGTTCCGTCACAGTGGTTGGAATATTGAAGGCAGCCCAGTGCCAGTAGCCGCTGGCAGTGGGAGCATCGGGGTCGAAGACGGTGATGGCGATGGATTTTGTGCCTTCTGGTAGGTCAGACCATGCGAGGTGGGGTGAGATGTTACTAGGAGCTACGTGTTGTTCGGGGATTTTGTCACCGTCGGCAAAGTCGTAAGAGCGCAGCGGGAAACTGGGCAGATCACGCAGAGGCGCATAAGGGTCGGGGCCAGGGAATCGAGGGTCTGATGCATACGAACTCATATGTTCATTCATACCTTATGTGCTGTGATTGTAGCCACTCCATCGGGCATATAGTTGCGCATATCTCCCACCAAGTGCAACGAGTTCAGCATGCGTACCATCCTCAACAATGCGGCCAGCCTCCATCACAATAATCCGATCAGCCACCACAGCTTGGTCAAGACGGTGAGCCACCACGAGGGCGGTGCGGCCTTCGGTAACTAATTGGGCGGCAGCTTCAAGGTTGTAGGCTTGATCCGAACCCGCCTCAGAGGTGGCCTCATCAAGAATGAGCACATTAGGTTTACGCAACAGGACACGCGCGAGGGCAATTTGCTGTTGCACTTGAGGCGTAAGCGCCGCCGCCCCAGCGCCAACAGGTGTATCCAACCCCTCAGGGAAAGACCGATTAAATGCAGTCCCCCCCTCTGGCAAACCCACGTCAGCAAGCGCCTGAAGAAGCTCAGCATCACTGGCGGCAGGAGCCGCAAGATGCAGATCGTCACGCAACACGCCAGAGAAAACGTGCACTTCCTGACTGATCAGAGTTACATTGCGAGCAGTCCATACATCAGAGACTTCAGCAATGTTGATGCCCCCGACGGTGATGCTACCGCTAGTAGGCCGCAACAATCCCGACATAAGAGAAGCCAAAGTGGATTTACCAGCACCAGAAGCACCAACAAGGGCGGTGGTAGTACCGGCCTGCAGCTCTAGGTTCAATGTAGGAAGTACTGGTTCGGTACTGCTCGGGTAGTGAAATTCCAGGTCTCGTATGGTCACGGTGGCAGGCTCAGTGAGATCCGGAGCGGTTTTGTCACTACCAGGCACATAAAGCTTTGCCAAAGCAACAGCCCGACCAAGGTTCGTGAAGGATTCCTGCAGGTTACCTGCAAAAAAGAGCATGTTGAGGATTTGGATTTCGGCCCGCACCACCAGCATCACGGCGGCGGAGGCTGCACCAACACCAAGATCACCGTGGTTGATGAGCCACGCACCGAGGAAAAGCGCAGTTATAATCCACACACCATAAATTAATTGTGCAAGGTAGACCAGGCGGTTGAGGTAGGGAATGCGGCTAGCAGTAGTTTGAAGGGCATCCCAGCTTTTGGTTTTCATGCGCTCTAACGCCCAATCACCGTAATGGAAAGCCCGTAAGGTACCCAGCCCCCGGAGAGTATCTAGAAGGGTGGCGTTGCGTTCAGCTTCCACTGTGGAGACGGCGTTAGATACGACTGGCAGTTGACCCACCCAGCGTTTACCGATGGGATAGAAAATGAGGATGATGAGCACCGCTATGATGCCGAATCGATAATCCAGCAGTGCCATGCTCACCAAGGTGAAGGGGATGGTGAGGATCATGACGATGACGCGGGATCCGATGTCGCTGAGTTCATTCACTGGGTGGTCAATATCGTGGGTCATACGGGTAATGACATTGCCGGTGCCTAATGCCATGACGTCCGGGATAGGGGCTTGCAACGTCGAGTTCAAACAGGTGCGTTTGAGGTCGACGCTCATGCGTTTGAGTTTCAGGGCAATGAAGTAGTTAGCTAAGGTGCGTAAGCAGTGGTTCACCAAGATGGCGATAGCTGCGATGCCCACCAGATACATGAGGGCGGTGGTGCCGGAACCCACGATGGGAATAGGCGTACCGCGGAGGGCAGCCACGCTGTAGCCCAGCACGTTGGCTTCCACCATGGCAAAGACGACGTAAATACAGTGGAGAATGAGGATACCTGTCCACCAGCGGCGGCTCAGGGCATTGTTGAGGGTACCGAAATACCGGAAAGTCTCAGTGAAGCTGGCGGGTGCCAGTGCGTCGTGGCGTAGAGTCATCGGTTATGTTCCTCCCCTGCGGCACGGGCCCAGGTTTTACGTCCGGACATAATCAACGTGGTTTTATCGGCGCGTAGCTCCTTGATGGCCTGTACAACGTTATCCAAGGTCACAGCGTCCAACCCGGTGGTAGGCTCGTCGAAAAGCAGCACGTGGGGGTCACGCGCAAGCGCACGAGCCAAAGCTACGCGCTGCCGTTGGCCACCGGAAAGGTTGAGGCCGGCTTCCCCCAACGGGGTGGTGGGCAGTTCACCGTTCGGCCCAAAACCGCCGAGTCGGTCAATAATGTCACCGCATGAGGCAGCATCCAACGCCAACCGTACTTGCCCAAGACTGATGTCACCGTTGGGATTGATATTCTCTTCCAGGGTTCCTTCAAACACAGTAACGAGGTGTGGGGTGGCTAGCACCTGATCAAGGCTGGCAATCGCGTGGTAATGACGATAATTTTCCTCAGTTAGTTGCCACACATGCATACCAGATTCTTGCTGTAATTCCGCCAATAATGCTTCTGCTTGTCGACGTTCTTCCGCACTCATGGTCGACTGTTTAGCTTCGGCCACTAACCGGAGCAGTTCGCTAATACGGTCCCCTGCTGCCACAGCGCGGGCCCAGACAACAGACACCATGCTCATGGCAAACCCCAACACTCGGAGAGCAGGTGGCGCCAACACGGAAATAGTAACGAACTCACCAGAGGTAATGTTACCAATGCCGGCCAACCATGCAGCATATATGATAATCGCGACGGATAATACAGCTGGAATCAACTGCCGAATAAAATCCATGCGCATATTCACCGTAACGTCGGCTTCCAGCGCGAATAAGACAGTTTCGCTCACATCGTCGAACCGGCGCTTGGTGGTATCTACCGCCCCTAAGCCTTTGACCACCCGAGAGCCCTGTGCCACATCGGTGGCCAGTCCAGATAGTCCAGCTTCCGCCTCCCGGCGCTTGGCAGACACCCGCGTGATGGGTTTAGAGGTAAGCACTGCCCCACCAGCAGTGAGGAGAGCACCCAGTGGCAGACACAATGCAACTGTTAGCGATATGGGAGCAATACCAATGGTTGCACCAAAGATATAGCCGAACATCATCACCGGAAATGTGGTTATTTCACGCAAGTCAGCAGCAGTTTTTGTATCAGCATCGACAGTACTTAAGATGGTGCCGGGACTCAGTTTGATGTTATGGCTTTGGAGTAGCTTATCAGTGAGATAGAGGCGAGCATTATGGACTACCCGGGCAGTACCAACATAGGAGAATCCGTTAGCGGTGGTCTCCCCCAATGACTGCATGTAAGCCAGGAGGGCTAACAGTACTAGCGGCAGAGTAATCTGGGCTAAGTTCCCAGTATTAAAAGTGGAATCAATAATTCGACCCACAAGAATACTAATGAAACTAGCAACAGCAGAACTCCCCGCCTGGAAAAAGACACTTATTGTCAAGACACCGGGGTATGCAAACAGCATATTCCGGGCAACAGCCCTACCGCTCGTCCAGGTTTCGGGCTTTAAACTACGGTCGTTATCCGGTGGATCGGCAGGGGCAAACCAGCTCCAGAATACGCCTCGTCGTAGGGATAGACTGGTGGTTTTTGTTGGGTTAGCAATAGTCATAGCACTAAAGATTAACATTCTTGCAGACTTGCTATCTGGTAATTAGCTGCTGATTTGCCTAACTGCGGGTTTTGGCTTAAAGTGTAGCGAGTGCCCAGCCAATATACGGCTGAACAAAACCCAAAGCCCGGGTGGCGGAATGGCAGACGCGCTAGCTTGAGGTGCTAGTGTCCTACTAACGGACGTGGGGGTTCAAGTCCCCCCTCGGGCACCACAAATATTGTTATACAACAACCTAAGAAACAGCTTCTGTGGCAGATTCAGCGGAGAACAGTAGCCCACCTTTTGTAAAGGTGGGCGGTTTTTGTAGGACGGTGATCCGCGCTACTGCTCGGGGCTGTGCTGGTCGAAGTGTCGACGAAGGGTAGCTTCCAGGCTGACACCGCTGCCAGTATCCTCCTCACGGACTGGACAAGATACGCTATCGACTCGATGTGTCGGAGTGTCATGGCTGCCTAGGTCCTTTGTCTTTTTGTTTTGTACAGCATCACCGCTAGTCGGCTTAGCTGTTTTTCTATCGATTGAGAACTGCCTAACTACCTAAGCCTGGCCAACAGTGTGTTGCTCATCATTATCTATCGTGTCATGTGCACCATCAATGCCATTGCTAGGCGCTAGGCGTGGAAGCAGATTAGGTGGGTGCCGTTTTCTTCCAGCTGCTCGAATACCACATCGGCTTCGGCTCGGCATAGTCAGTGACCAGTTGGCGCTGCCGCACTAGCTCGAAGTCGTAGCGTGTCCCACCGTGGAAGATGGCCATCGGCCCAGTACCTAACTGGCCGTCCAGAGTGGTTATAAAACATCGCAGACTAGAGGATGTAAACTTCAATCCAGTCAGCGCTTTATAGCAAGCCTCTTTCATCGAGTATCTTGGATAAGAGATTATTATATTATGCCAAAATATATTTCCATTGCCGGTTTGATAGCATGTGTCTGTCTACTGGCGTATATATCATTTCGCATAATTTCTCCGAGCATAAAGCCTACGCCACAGGGTGATCACAAGAATTACACTCAACCCCAACCACCAAACGAGAAGCTCTACGGCCTCACCATTGATGATGGCTGGTACGATGCGTTGCCCGTGTCTGATGTTGTTACCGGTATCAAACAGTTGCCTGTCAAACCAACGGTTAGAATCGTCATGTCGAAGGACAGAACACCGCAAAGCTACATTGCATTATTCAAAGCGATTCATAGCGTTGCTGACATCATGGCACAGCCTGTTGATTCCTTCGATCTCCAAAGTTATAGTGTTGATCAATATCGTCAGCGGTTTGAGACATCGTACCAGTATCTATCTCAGTACACTTCTATTTGGGAAATCGGCAACGAAATAAATAGTGACTGGATACGAGAAGATCCAAACCAAATTACTGAAAAGATTGCTGCTGCTTATCGGTTAATAAAGAATAAGCATGGCATTGCTGCCTTAACACCTTACTATTTTCCACCTAATGAAGGTACTCTTCCTATGGAGGATTGGCTTAAAAAATATATCCCTGATGATATGAAGCAGGACTTAGATTATGTCCTCGTAAGCTATTACGAAGACGATAATGATGGCTACCAACCCCATTGGAAACAGATCTTTACTCGTCTTGAAACGCTCTTCCCCCACGCTAAGCTTGGTATTGGTGAATGTGGTAATACGAGTGACAATGCCACACCTGTAAGCAAATCCGCTATGTTTCGGCGATATTATTCTATGCCACGCTATACGTCTCGATATATTGGTGGGTATTTTTGGTGGTACTGGGTGCAAGATAGTATTACATACAAAAATAATACCCTCTGGCAAGAAACTGCTAATAGTATGAGAAGATAATTGTTAGCCGAGCATGCATCATAGTTGTAGTACTACAAATTTCATCAACAGAATAGCAAGGCATTGGAAGCTCTGCGCTCCGTCAAAACGACAGCTGACGAACTGGAGAAAACAGTCGGCACGGCGACTCTATACCTGAATGTTGCACAAAGCATACTAAATAGAAACTGGAGAGCAGATTCAATCTCACCTTGGGCAAGCACTTAAATTCACCGGTGATGGGCGTTACGTTATCGTCGTCAAAAGGTTTTGATCGAAAATGAAGTAAATCAATTGTTTACAAGCAGTATCAGAAGATCTACAACAGATGTCACACTGCCACCATGGTTTTCCACTATTACTCGACAAAGTGATACTGGAATACTCAGAAAGGACTGTGTGAATATGGCTATTATAGAGAGCCTAAATCAGGCATGACTCGCAACACAGTAAAATATGGCTTGCTAGACGAGAAAGACTACAAGTCAAGGTACTTTGAAATATTTACTCGAATATCAAATGATGGTTTAGTGCAGAAAGTAATGCATCATTATTTTTAGAAAGGATAAAAATGACCCTTAATGCTGCTTTCCCTGCCAACTATACTATTGAGCCAATCGACCTTCCCTCATCGGGTGTTGATTATGAGATTGGACCAACGAGCTCAAATCATATGACACCGTACCAAATTACAGTTGATGAGGCTTCTAGCTACACACTTGGAGTTTACTCTAACGAACCAATATATTCTGTCATCACCGAAGTAATCGCGACTCCTGATCCTTGGTCGCTATGCATCATTGAACGAGGAACTCCCTACATTGGAGACGTACGACAGCCACAGTCATTTGCAGAAATAGTCGATGCACATAATGACGTTGTTGCTGTAAAAGCAATCGTTAGTCATGAAATCCTCCTATTTGTGATGTTGTTGGATATGCTTGCACTTGACACTTCTGGCGTACGTTGGAATACAGAGCGAATCGCTCTTAACGGTATTAGTATTGAAAGAACCACCGGCGACTGGGTGAATTGTAGACCTCAATCAACAATAGAATGCGGCACGTTTGACGTTAATCTGCTTACTGGCGAGATACGACGTGATAAAGATAATCAAAGCACGACTCAGATGCTTTAAACTCGTTGGTGATTGAAGACCACTCCGAATCGCTGGACTTCCACATCCATATTTTGGCATGGAGCGTATTAGTTAACCATGAAATCGTGTGCCTGATTTCAGGTGATCTAATAAACGTTCACTAAATATGGGATTGAGATTGTACAATTGCCATATACACTCCTGGAACACAAATTATAGCCGACGCTTTGGAGTATCATTTTCCCCTACCGATTTATAGGAAGGGGCAAGCCCGAGTTACGGGTAAGAGCTACAGGTTTTTATTAATGAGCAGTCGATCGCTTCATCTGATATGGAATTGATCGTGTTCATTTACGGTGATAAAATCCCCGCAGCATGAGAGTGATATGCTCTACTCCCAAATAGAAAACGAATACGGCAGCGTGGTTTACTCCCACGCAACCCAAGAAGAGCAATGCACACGGCTCACCCGCACCGAACACCACATTAAGGTGACTCAGATTGCACTATCCACACTTTCAACCGTTGGGTTGATAAGCATCTTTTTCACCCAGAGGATTTGGATCACAACCGGTACAGCAGTCATCACCTTCCTTTTATTATTCCTCAACTCGTATAGCTTTCGTCTTGAGATTGAAGCTAAGGCTACGCGGCATCGTAAAGCAAGTGATCAACTATGGCTTCTCATGCGCAAATACCTCTCCTTTCTCATTGACTTCCCAGAGCTTGAACTCACTGAAGCTCGGGAGCGTCGTGATGCACTGATCGCAGAGACCGCCGAAATCTACAGCAATGCGGAGCGTACAGATGACAAAAGTTTTGACATAGCCCAAAAGCGTTTGAAAGAGGATGGATTGAAAGAATTTTCCCGAGAAGAACTCAACAGGCTTCTGCCGGAGGCTCTACAAAAGATAACTCCCTCACGCTGAACTCGCCAACGCTAGGCACAATCCGCACCCTCTTGAAGATCAATGGTGCATTGTGTCGCTCTAACAGGTATTCTCGAGACGTCAGGAAGCCAAGACTTGACTGAGACAACTAACCTATAAACAACAATCTACTATTCAACTAGGGTTGAGTAGCAAGGGCTGATCTTATCAAATCCGAGGTCTTTGTCTCATACACCTTGTTTACTTGGGTTCCACCCACCACGGTGATGCGTGCAAGAAGCTCGGATATCTCTTGTGATGTGTGTAGTATTCGTCACCGGATTTACCTGCACTTGAGACATAAATTTGCATGAGATACTCGTAGGCATCACCAAACAAGTCAATCGAGTTATCCTCAAAGTCTCCTAGTGGCAAATCACCAATCGCATTGAGGAGTTTCTCGTTACGTTTTGCAACTGTACACCCTAGCTTTGGATTGTTGACATCGAGGTCGTCGAAGAGTCCCTTGAGGTCATCTTCGGCATCAGTGCCGATGGCTAAGCCTTCAATATTTTTGAACACTCTGGCAAGTGTCTCGTTCAGATCAGCGTCCTGCGATGCACGTTGTCGAACGTTGTGGAAAAGCTCAGATGGGATGAAATAGAAGCCTTTTTCCTCAACTGTTCCCTTACGTCTGTATTCAGCCTGGATATTGTCAAGCAGAGCATCATCAGTGGTGTATTCACCTCTATCGAGGTACGCGATAAGGTTTTTGGAGATAAATCGTATAACTTGCCCGGCAACAGCCCTACTATTAGTCCAAGTATCAGGCTTTATAAACTACAGCCGTTATCCAGTGGGTCAACAGGGGCAAGCCAACGCCAGAGGATACCCCGCCGTAGGTTTTTATGAACTTAACAGTATAAAAACGGATCACAGTTTCCATGTGATCCGCCCTTTTTAGGTTTTTCTCTTATGCCCGCCGGCTGCTGCTTCCGATGAAGTCCGGCAGGATGCTGGAGCTACCGCCGCTTAAACCAGGGTTCATACCAGGCATACCGGTGTTAGCGTTCTCCCCCGCCACCACGGTGGCACTGTTGTTACCGCTAGTTACGGTGTAGGTTTGGCCCTCCGTGATCGTCGGTGTGGAGACAAACAGTGCGGTGGCGGCTTGATCCGCAGTAAAACTCAGCACTTCGCCATTGCTACTGTCTGTGACCTTGACTTGGTCTTGGTTGCTCACCGTAATGTTCTGGTAGATCCAGCCCTGGCCGACGGTTGGGGTTTGTGGCATACCGCCGTTGCCGATACCTACGACGGTGCCGCCGGTAATGCTGAAGGTACCATCCGCGTCAAAGCTGCCGTTGTCCATACTGGTGGGCCCAATGACCGTGGTGGTACCGCCACTGATGGTTAGGTTACCGTTGGAGTCGATACCATCACCATCGGCTCGCACGGTCACGGTTCCACCCTTGATATTCACGGATGGTGTAACGTTTTGGTCCGCCAGGTCGTCGTCAATGGAGGCATTAATGCCGTCGTCGGTAGATCTCGTGGTGATCACACCATCGTTAATGGTGATGTTGAGGGCTTCCAGAGCTTCGTTGGAGTTGTTGACGTTGATGGCGCCACCGGAAATGGTCAGGTCATGGTTGGCTTTAAGCCCTTTGTCGCCGGCGGTGATGTTGAGGTTGGTACCGTTGACGGTGAGATTTTGGTCCACGTTGATGGCGTCTTCGGTGTCGGAGTTGATGGTGAGGGTGCCGGGTCCTTCGATGGTGAGGTTGCTCTTGGCATCAATGGCGTTGACGCTGGTGGTTGTGATGCTGGAGTTTTCTTCCACTTGAATCACCACCTCCCCTGCTTGCTCCACAACAATGGGTTCCGTCAAGGTTGCACCCTTGAGTTTGAGCACCACGGTGGCGTCGGCAGGGGCGTTCACGGTGACGCCACTGGTGACATCGTAGCTGCCGGCGGCCGTGATAGTGGTAGCGGCAACTTGGCTGATGCTGGGATAGCTGATGGCGTCGGCAGTTTTGCTGCAGGCGCTGAGCGCGAGGGCGGCAGATACTGTGGCGATGGCGAGAGTCATACGCTTTGAGGTTTTCATGATTACTCCTTACTGGTTGGTGACATGTTTTATTGTGCACATCCAACCTGGAGAATCACTTTTGAACAGATACTAGTTGCGTAGAAATAACCTGGTTATTGCGCCGCAGAACCTGAAAGTTTGCCGGCAACCCACGCCACCGCCGTCACGATCGCCACCGCCGTAACCCCGTACAGCGAGCCCCACACTCCGTTCAGCCCGGCCATATGAATGACCACGCCAATGGCCAATTCGCAGCCCAGCAGCACACCGAACAGGCCGAGGTGTTTCGTACGGTACCCCAACCACAGCAAGCCTGCCAGCAAAATCACAGCAAGCACCACCCGGAACACTTGCACCGCCGGCAGCTTGTCGGCTTCCGCCATGAACCACAACGGCCACCCCATGCAGCGGGTGTACGACCCCTTACCAGCCGCAATCACCCCCAGGCCGTGCATCAGAAACAGGCCGCCGAGCAGCTCATACACCACCCACGGTGGTTGCTTTTCTACGCCCGCCGGCCGCAGCATCGCGGTGTCCATCACGATGCCGCACAACGCTGTGAGCGCACACCACAGGTCAATCATGGCCGCCGGGGCTGAGATCCCCACCTTGATGATGAGCATCCCAAAAATGGCGGCCCCCAGGGCGCCCAGCGCCGCAACCCACGGCAGCCAGCGCACTCTGCGGCTCGGGTGCTTCCGCAACACAACCCCCGCCACGATCAGAAGCGGCAGCGTGGAGGCCGAAAACACCCGGTGGGTGAATTCAATGATGGGGTTAATATCCCCCGCCGGGGTGATTTGCCCAACGTAACAGCCAGGCCAATTGGGACAGGACGCACTGGAATCCGTGGCGCACACCACTGCCCCCAACGCCACCGCCCCGAACGTAATGATTGTTGCCAGAGTGGAAGTTTTAGTTTGCATTATCAAATGCCGCCAAGATTTTCTCCGCCGCGAGAGTCGGAGTAATTTGTGCGTGCCGCAGTTGCGATTCCACCAGTTTGCGGGCGTCAATCACATCCGGGTTGGTATTCAGGCGCTGCAACAGGGTTTCATGCACCATGGACCATGTCCATTGCACTTGCTGCTCTCGCCGATTGTGTTCAAACTGGCCGGATTCCAGCATAGCCTGATGGTGTTCCTGTACGTGTTGCCAGAACGTATCAATGCCTTCATGCTCCACCGCGGACATGATCATGGTTGGCGGATGCCATGATGCATTATCCGGCCGTACCATCCGCATGGCTGCCGATAATTCCCGCGCGGCCCGTTTCGCACTCTTCAGGTTTGGACCATCCGCCTTATTAATGGCCACCAGGTCCGCCATCTCTAGGATGCCTTTCTTAATGCCTTGCAGTTGGTCACCGGCACCCGCTAACGCCAGGAATGTGAAGCAATCCACCATTTGGGACACCGCCACTTCTGACTGCCCCACGCCAACGGTTTCCACCAGAATCACATCAAAACCAGCGGCTTCAAACACCACCATGGATTCCCGGGTGGCCTTCGCCACCCCACCCAGCGTGCCGGCCGACGGGGACGGCCGGATGAACGCATTATCCTCCCGCGCCAACTTCGCCATGCGGGTTTTATCCCCCAGGATAGAACCTCGGGTTTTGGTGGATGATGGGTCAATTGCCAACACGGCCAGCTTGTGCCCCTCCGCAATCAGCTGGGTGCCCAACGCCTCAATGAACGTGGACTTCCCCACCCCAGGCACCCCCGTGATGCCCACGCGCAACGCATTACCGCTGAAGGGCAGCAGTTTGACCAGGAGTTCTTGGGCGAGAACGCGGTGCGCGGGGGCACTGGATTCGAGAAGGGTGATGGCGCGGGAAATGTGGGTGCGGCTGCCGGCGCGGACGCCGTCGAAAAGCTCAGCGACGTCAATGCGGCGACGAGCGCGTTTGACAATTTCCGGCGGCACGGCAGTTTGGTCCCCCAAATCAGTGCCGGCGGTGGTCATGAGGGAACCGAGGTGGTGTTCTAGATATTGGTCATCAATGGTCATGATTTCCTCCAGGTAAATAAACACCGGCCACGTGCAGCAACAAGTGACCGGTGCGTCATGCGTTACGCGTTAAGCAGTAACCAGGTTGTCGAGGTCCAAGCCCAATTGTTTGGACAGTTTCATCAACATGTCATTGGCAGAATCTGCGATAACAGTGCCGGGTGGGTAAATAGCCACCGCCCCATCATCGTAGAGCTCTTGGAAGTCACCCGGCGGAATAACACCGCCGACCACAATCATGATGTCTTCCCGGCCTAGCTTAGCCAGTTCCTCCTTCAGAGCGGGCACCAACGTGAGGTGACCAGCAGCCAGCGACGACACACCCACCACATGCACGTCGGAATCCACCGCAGCCCGAGCAGCCTCAGCTGGCGTTTGGAACAGCGGTCCCACATCAACGTCCATGCCCAGGTCAGCGTAGGCCGAAGCCACCACTTTCTGGCCGCGGTCGTGGCCGTCTTGGCCCATCTTGGCGATGTAAATGCGGGGACGGCGGCCTTCTTCCGCCTCGAAAGCATCAGCCAAAGCAATAGCCTTTTCGACGTTACTCACAGTGCCTTCCTTCCCTACTTCTTCCTTATACACACCAGACAAAGTACGGATCTCCGCCTCATGGCGGCCGAACACCTTTTCGAGCGCGTAGGAGATCTCCCCCACCGTAGCCTTCGCCCGGGCACAATCCACCGACAACTTCAGCAGGTTCTCGTCCAGATTACCGGGTTCTTTGTCGGTCTTTGCCGCCGCTGCGGTGAGTGCATCCAACGCCGCCTGGCAGGCTTCCTCATCACGCTCAGCACGCAACTTCTCCAACTTGGCCAACTGCTCCGCCCGTACCTTAGTGTTATCCACCTTCAGCACTTCAATCTGCTCATCTTCAGCCACAACATACTTGTTCACGCCAATCAGCGCCTGCCGGCCCGAGTCAATCCGGGCCTGCGTCCGAGCAGCTGATTCTTCGATGCGCAACTTCGGAATGCCTTCAATAGTGGCCTGCGCCATACCGCCAGCAGCCTCCACCTCTTCAATGTGGGCCCGAGCCCGCTCCGCCAGCTGCTCCGTCAACCACTCGATATAGTACGAGCCAGCCCACGGATCCACCGGCCGCACCGTACCCGACTCCTGTTGCAGCAGCAACTGGGTATTCCGGGCAATGCGGGCAGAAAAGTCAGTCGGCAACGCCAATGCCTCATCCAACGCATTGGTGTGCAACGACTGGGTGTGGCCCTGCGTCGCCGCCATAGCCTCAATGCACGTACGCGGCACATTATTGAACACATCCTGCGCCGTCAACGACCAACCAGAGGTCTGCGAGTGCGTCCGCAACGACTGCGACTTTGGATTCTTCGGACCAAACTTGGCCACCAGCTCACTCCACAACAACCGGCCGGCCCGCAACTTGGCAATCTCCATGAACGTGTACATGGAAATGCCCCAGAAGAAGGACAACCGCGGGGCGAACTTATCCACATCCAAGCCCACATCCTTCCCGGCGCGGATGTATTCCACACCGTCGGCCAGGGTGTAGGCCAGCTCCAGGTCAGCCGTGGCGCCGGCTTCTTGGATGTGGTAGCCGGAGATGGAGATGGAGTTGAAGCGCGGCATCTTCATGGAGGTGTATTCGAAGATGTTGGAGATGATCCGCATGGAGGGTTTTGGTGGGTAAATGTAGGTGTTCCGCACCATGAACTCTTTGAGGATGTCGTTTTGGATGGTGCCGGCGAGTTTCTCCGGGGGCACGCCTTGTTCTTCGGCGGCCACAATGTAGAGGGCCAGCACGGGCAAAACGGCGCCGTTCATGGTCATGGACACGGAAACGCTGCCGAGGTCGATGCCTTCGAAGAGTTGCCGCATATCCAGGATGGAGTCGATGGCGACACCGGCCATGCCGACGTCGCCGAGGACGCGCTCGTTGTCGGAATCGTAACCACGGTGGGTGGCGAGGTCGAAGGCCACGGAGAGGCCTTTTTGGCCGGCGGCGAGGTTACGCCGGTAGAAGGCGTTGGATTCGGCGGCGGTGGAGAATCCGGCGTATTGGCGGATGGTCCAGGGTTGGTTGGTGTACATGGTGGGATAGGGGCCACGCATGAACGGGGGCATGCCGGGGAAGGAGTCGAGTTGTTCCGCCGCCACGGTGGTGTTGCGGTCGGCCCGGTCGAAGACGCGGGGGACGTGGATTCCTTCGGGGGTTTCCCATACTTGGTTGCGCAGGTTGGTGACTTCTGCGTCCGTGGGGGTGTTGTCAGATTGTGCAGAGTATTCGGCAAAATTAGGGATGGTGCTCATGGCTTATGCTCCCAACTTCGTGAGCAGTGCGGCTAGGGTTGCCGCTGCGTCGATTTTCATATTGAGGTATCCGTCTGGTTCGAAATCGTGTCCGGGGGATCCGGCGAGCAGGATGGTTTCTACGCCAGCGGCGCGGAGCGCTTCGCAGGCTTTGGCGCCGCTGGCGTCGTATTCCTGGTCGGTGCCGCAGATGACCGCGATGGGTGCGGATTTGGCGGCTTCGGCGAATTCGGGGCTGCCGGGTTCCACTTGCCCGGGGTTGAGTACTTCAATGCCACCAGAAGCTAGGAGGTTGGTGGCAAAACCGGTGCGCACGTTGTGCTTGGCGAGTGGCCCGAGGGGGATGAGTACCGCGGTGGGGCGTTTGCCTCGTACTTCCATGTGGTCGTCGGAGCGGTTGCGGAGTGCTTCGAATTCGGCGGCCCAGCGGCGCACGTATTTGGGTTCTACGCGCAGGTCTGCGGGTAGGGGTGCTTCGGCCAGGTTGGGGAATTCGTTAATGGCGGTGATCTTTTTGATGCGCCGGGCGATGTCTTTGCGCCGGGCTTCGTGGGATTCCGCCAGCTGGTTAGCGACGCTGCCGGTTTCGGTGGCTTTGCGCAGTCCGCCTTCGGCTTCGATGGTGGTGAAGACTTCCCAGGCTTTGTCGGCGAGTTGGGTGGTGAAGGCTTCGATGAAGTAGGAGCCGCCGCCGGGGTCGATGACGTGCCCGAGGTGGGATTCTTCGAGTAGCAGCAGGTTGGTGTTGCGGGCGATGCGGTGGGCAAAGGGTCGTGAGGTCTTTGGTAGTCCACCGGGGATGGCCCAGTCGAAGGGTAGTACTTCTACGTCGGTGGCGCCGCCGACGCCGGCTGCGAAGGCGGCGACGGTGGAGCGCAGCATGTTGACCCAGGGGTCTCGTTGGGTGAACATGACTGGTGCGGTGAGTGCGTGTTGAGGGCAGGTGCCGTGTTCGGGGGCGCCGACGATGTCAGCGACGCGGGCCCAGAGTTGGCGGGCTGCCCGGAGTTTGGCGATTTGGGCGAATTGTTCGTCGGTGATGGCGAACCGGAAGGATAGTTGGTCGAGCGCTTGTTCGATGGTAAAGCCAGTGTCGGTGAGGACGCGGAGGTATTCAACACCGGCCGCTAGGGCCAGGCCAATTTCTTCGGCATCGGTGGCTCCTTGGTTGGAGAAGGAGACGGCGTCGACGAGGATGGCGCGGACGTTGTCGCGCTGTACTGCGCCTTTGGCGAATTCCACGGCGGTATCGAGGTCGACGGTGGCGCCGCGGCCTATTGCTGAGGTGAGCGGGGCTGCGCCGAGTTCGATGAGGTGTGGGGTTTCGTCTTGGGCGTCGAGGACTTCGTAGAGGGCGGTGGTTTGGTCGGCTGTGCGGGTGCCGGCGAAGAGTCGCACGGGGCACAGGGACAGGTAGACGCCGTCGAGGAGTTTTTTGATGTCCGCGTTGCCTTGGATGACGAGGTTGGTGGTGCCGTTGTATAGGGCGTTGAGTACTTGTTCGTTGGTGGAGTTTGCGTCGAAGGATTCGGTGACGCCCCAGCCGTGGTTTTCTTTGCCTACGCCGGCAGCACCGCGGCGGTAGGGGAAGATTCCGGGTAGGGCGGCTTCGTCGAGTTCATCTACCCGGTTGTAGAGCGGGTTGATGGGGATGCCTTCGTAGGTGGTTTTGATGAGTTTTTGCCAGATGTCCAGGGGGATGTCGGCGACATCTTTCTTCTGGACGCGGGCGAAAACGCCAGCTACGGCCTTGTACCAGGCTTGTTGTTTGTCGTTGAAGTTGTCCATCAAAGTGTTTTGTGTGTCAGTCACGAGTGGGACCCACTCCCCTTAAGTTAGGTTTCCGTGATTCTGATGTGAGCAGAATCGTGGAAGTTACACGTTGAATAAAATTTTGGTCCGTGGCCTATGGCACAACCCGGTAGGGGTGGCGCTTTCAGCCACCTACCAGTTTAGACCTATTGCACTCTCGGGTTTTGTGGTTTAAGTGTTTTTCTTTGACTAGGCTTTCGGTGTGCGAACTGTGTATGACTTCACGGCGGGGTTGGTGGCGGATGGGTATGCGACTATCCGCCGGTGGCCGGTGTGGAAACAAGGTGTGGTGTTGGTGCTGCTTGTTGCTGTGGTGGTGATTGTGGCGACGGTGCGGGTGCCGAGTTTGGCCACGATGAGTGCGTGGGCAGCGCAGGCCGGTGGGTGGTTTGTGGTGGTGTTTCTTGGGGTTTATGTGGTGATTACGCAGTTTCCGATTCCGCGGACGATTTTGACGTTGAGTTCTGGGGTGTTGTTTGGGCCGTGGTTGGGCATTGTGGTTGCGTTGAGTGCTACCACAGTTTCTGCTGCGGTTTCTCTCAGTGTGGTGCGGTATTTCTTAGGGGATTGGATGGCGCCGCGGTTGACGCATCCGGCGGTTCGGGGAATTAATTCACGGTTGCGGGCGCGGGGTTGGTTGGCGGTGACGTCGTTGCGCATGATTGCTGGGGTGCCGTTTTCTATTTTGAATTATGCGGCGGCGTTGACGTCCGTGCCGTTGGTGGGGTTTACGGTGGCTACGTTGATCGGCTCTGCACCGGGTACTATTGCTACAGTTTTCCTTGGTAATACCTTAACGGGGAAGGCTGATCCCGCCATCATGGCAGTGACTGTTGCGTTAGCATGTGTGGGGATAACTGGGCTCATTCTTGATAAGAAGTTACCGGTCAAGGATTAAAACTGGAGGTTGAAGTGTTTGCGGTATATGCACGGTATCGTGGTAATGATCGGCACCGTGCGGAACTTGTCCGGGAATCCGCCGAAGCGTTAGCGACGTTGCCTGGGGTGAGCCCGTTTGACATCATTGGGGTGGAAAACATCATCACTGTGTTGAAAACTGCGGATGCTTGTTGTGACGTCACCATGGCATTGCTGTCGCATGGGGATTGGGCGGTGGCGATTGGCGTTGCTTCGCTTTTCGACGACACCCGCAGCCTCGCAATCAAAACGATGGGGCCTAGAGCCCGCGCCGGCACAGTCAAAGTGGGGGTGACCAGCAACCCAGACATAGCGGACGACATCGCCGGCGTGTTCTGTCTCCTTGGCCACATCTTGGGTAAACGCACGGTGGAGGGCCGGCAGGCCACGAGTCTGATGCGGTCGGGTTTTAATCAGATTGAGGCGGCCCAGAAGTTGGGCATTTCGAAGCAGGCCATGAGCCAGCGGCTGCAAGCCGCCGGGTGGCAGGCGGAGCTTGCGGGGTGGCTGCTTGCGTTGCGGCTGCTGCGGGCAGCAGAGCGGTAAACCTACTGCTGAGGTGGCGGCGGCAGGGGTGCTTCGTCGTCGACAGGCATTTGCGCCACAGCATTCGCCGCCGCAACCGCCGCCTCAATTTCGGGGTTGCTGTTGGCCTTGAACCATTCGTCCGTGTCGGTGTCCTCGGTGTCTTCTGGCAGTTTCGGGGTTTTCAGTTCGTAGCGGAAGACCCCGTCCTCATCCTTCTGGGCGAAGGCTTTGACGAACTGCTCCAGGGAATCCCCAAACTGGCTGGGGATCATCCACATGGTAGAGGCTTGGCCCTCGGCCATCTTCGGCAATTTCTCCAAATACTGGTAGGCCAACAGTTCTGGGGTGACTTCGGAATGCCGGATGGCGGAATTCACCTTCTCAATGGCCTTGGCTTCACCCTGGGCCTGCAGGTACTTGGCGGCGCGCTCACCCTCGGCGCGCAGGATGGATGCCTGGCGTTCCGCCTCGGCGCGGAGAATCGCAGCGTGCTTTTCACCCTCGGCCGCCAGGATGCGTGCCTGCTTCTGGCCCTCGGCGGTGCGGATGTCGGATTCCCTCTGCCCCTCAGCCGTGAGGATCATGGCGCGCTTTTCCCGGTCCGCCTTCATCTGCATTTCCATGGACTGCTGGATGGACGGTGGTGGATCAATGGCCTTCAGCTCCACGCGGGAAATCCGCAACCCCCATTTGGTGGTGGCAGCGTCGAGTTCGCCCCGCAGCCGGCGGTTGATCACATCCCGGGACGTGAGCGTCTCTTCTAGAGACATACCGCCGACCACGTCACGCAGCGTGGCGACCGAAATTTGCTCCACACCCACGATGTAGTTATCCACCCCGTAGATGGCCCGGGCGGGATCGTTGATTTGAAACGTCACCACCGTATCAATCGCCACGGTCAGGTTATCTTGCGTAATCACTGCTTGCGGCGGGAAGCTCACCACCCGTTCCCGAGTATCAATGCGGTCCCGCACCCGATCAATGAACGGAATCACCATGGTGAGGCTACCTGACACCGTTCGGGTGTAGCGGCCCAACCGTTCAATGACGGCTGCTTCGCCTTCGGGAACGAGGACCACCGTCTTGGCTATGAAGGTGCCCACGACGGCCACCAACACGACGACAAAAATCAGAGTTTCAAAACCCATAATCTACTGTGCTTCTTTCCAGACAACCGCAGTTGTCCCATCGATTGCGACGACGCTTACGCGCTCGCCTACGGCAAAATTGTGGCCGGGATCCAGGCTGCGGGCAGACCAAATACTGCCATCCAACCGCACCTGACCCCCATGAGCACCCACTGGTTCTAGCACTTCCGCGCTGGATCCCACCAGCGCCTTCACGCTGGTGTCCAGCACTTGCTGCACCGTCATTTGCTTACGCAAAACCGGTTTGAGGAAAAACAACAACGCTATTGATGTAATGGCGAAAACTGCAGGCTCAACCACCAGTGGCACGTGAAAAACCGCCACCCCGGCAGTCACTAGGGCCCCCAATCCCAACATGAGCAGGGTCAACTCCCCCACTGCCAATTCCAAGCCGATGCATATCACACCGGCGATTAACCAAATTAGTGCTCCCACACCTCCCCAGCTTATAACAAATCTGTTTTAGACAATTCGGGATTTGTGACAAAATCCACCAGGCGCTCCACCGCCCCAATCAACGTCGAATCAATATCTTTAAAGGTAGACACCGCGTTATACACCCGATTCCACCCCTCCCGCGGATCCGACCACCCCAACCGGGCACACACCCCCGTTTTCCAATCCTCCCCCCGCGGCACCTCCGGCCACGCCCGCAACCCCAACCGCTCCGGCTTCACCGCCGCCCAAATATCCACATACGGATGCCCCGTCACCAGCACATTCGGCCCCACCGACCCCGTCAACCGCGTCTCCTTCGACCCCGCCACCAAATGATCCGCCAACACCCCCACCCGCCGGCCCGGCGCGGGCTGAAATTCCTGGAGGCGCTGCGAGAGATTGTCGAGGCCTTCGAGGTATTCCACCACGACGCCTTCGACGCGCAAGTCGTGGCCCCAGATTTTTTCGACGATGGCTGCGTCGTGGATGCCTTCGACCCAGATGCGGGAGGGAGCAGCGACTTTGGCTTGGAGGTTGGTCACGCGGGTGGAGCCGGAGTTGGAGCGCCTGGGGGTTTGGGTGGGTATGTGTTTGGTGAGGGTGGTGCAAACACCGTCGATGAGGAAGGCGCCGGGGCGGAGTTTGAAGAGGCGGGTTTTGCCGCGGCGGTCTTCGAGGCGGATGAAGTCGCCGTCGTAGGTTTTTTCATGGCCGACGATTGCGCCGACGAAGCCGTCGGCTAGGACTTCGACGACGAGGCCGGGGGTGGCGGTTTGGGTTGGGTAGGTGGGGGTTGTGGTGGTTTTGGTGAAGATGTCGCCGTAATTACGCATGCACATAATCTACTAATGTCTAGGTGGTGAATGGTTTTTACTCGCCGATGCAGGATGTGTGTTTGTGGTTGGGGGCGTGGTTGTATGGACAGGCTGGTCCGGAGGAGGTGGCGGCGGCATGCCGGGAGTTGGGGTGTGCCCCGTTGCTCATTGATGATTTGGCGATGTTTCGGAGGCTGGCGGGCCGGGTGCGGTTGATCTTGGAACCCGCTTCCATTGTGGTGTCGGAAGAGTTGGTGTTGTTGCTTGTCGACGGCGCGTGGCAGTGGCGTGAGGTTGCGGAGTTGGTGCCGGCGCCGGCGGGGCTTTCGCCTGGTGATGCGGGTTTGTTGTTGACGGAGGCGGTGCGGGATGCGACACGGGCGATTGAATCAATGGTGCGGATTCGGGGTGGGGTGCCGCCGGTGGGGTTTGGGGGTGGGTCGTTGGTGCCGCCGGTAACTCCGGAGCGGAGTGCCCGGTTGATCGCGCGGGCGGATGAGGTGACGCGGATTGTGGGGATGGTGTCGGATCATAGTTTGGATCCGGAGTTGTTGCCGTTGGGTCGGCGGGTGCGGCAGGCGCGGGTGGCGGCGGTGGATTATGCGGTGGCGGAGTGGGGGCGTTTGGCTGGTTGACAGCAGTTGGTTTCGCAGGGTTCGCCGTTTTTGATGCAGCCTTTGCTGATGATGCGGCCGATGTGGAGGGGTTGGGTGGCGCCGAGGGATTCGTAGATGAGGTCGACGATCATGGCGGCGAATTCGGTGGTGTGGCCGACGGTGGTGGCGCGGATGACGGTCATGCTGAGTTCTTGGGCTTCTTCTAGGAGTTCGTTGTCGAGGTCCCAGATGACTTCCATGTGGTCGGAGATGAAGCCGATGGCGCTGACGAGGAGGTGTTTGACGCCTTGGTTGTGGAGGAGGTGAGCGTGGTCGACGATGTCGGGTTCGAGCCAGGGGATTTTGCCGTCGCCGGAGGCGGATTGCCAGACGACGTCGTAGTCGGTGATGCCGAGTTGGTGGGCGACGAGGCGGGCGGATTCGTGGACTTGGCGGGAGTAGAGGGCGCCGTCGGCGTCGGTGCCGGAGTGTTCGTCAGCGACGATGGGGATGGAGTGGGCGGTGAAGACGAGGCGGATGTCTTCGGGTGAGATGCCTTGGGCTGCGTATTTGCGGTAGGCGTCGCGGATGGCGTGGGCGTTGCCTTCGATGAATTCGGGGTGGTCGAAGAATTGGCGGAGCCGGTAGAAGTCTATGGGGGCTTTGTGGTGGTTGTGGAGGTGTTGCCGCATTTTTTGGATGTCTTCGCCGTATTGGCGGCAGCCGGAGTAGCCGCCCCAGGCGGAGGTAGCGAAGACGGCGACGCTGCGGTGTCCGTCGTCAGCGAGTTGGAGGGCTACGTCGTTGGCGTAGGGTTCCCAGTTACGGTTGCCGAAGTAGACGGGGATGTCGATTCCGCGGAGTGCGAGTTCGGTTTTGACGTTGGCGATGATTTCGCGGTTGCAGTCGTTGAGTGGGCTGTATCCGTGGAAGTGGTGGTAGTGGACGGCTACTTCATCGAGCCGTTCGGCGGGGATCCCCCGGCCCCGGGTAACGTTTTCTAAGAAGGGGCGAACGTCTTCGGGTTTTTCTGGACCACCAAAGCTTAAGATGAGGAGGGCATCAACAGGTGTGGGGGTGTTCATGAGTAGTAGAATAACAGGCCAAAAGGTGTAAATCTAACCCAATATGATAAAGCTCTTAGCGGTGTGGGCTAAGGGCTTTTGGGTTTAGAGGAGGCGGACGACGGATGGGCTCATGCCGCCCCATCGTACGGGCGATATCATGACTTCGGAGCCGGATTGGGGGGCTTCGATCATTTGGTCGTCGCCGAGATAGATGGCGACGTGTTCTTCGGCGTTGGGGCCGTAGAAGATGAGGTCACCGCGTTGCATGTCTTGGGGGCTGACTTTGGTGCCGTGTTGGTATTGGTAGCCGGTGTAGTGCGGTAGTGCGATGCCGACGCCGGCGAATGCGTAGAGGGTGAGGCCGGAGCAGTCGAACCCTACTTTGTTGTAGTCGCCGAAGGAGTCGGCAACGCCGCCGTCGTGGATGCCGAGGGTGGGGCCGTTGGCGTCACCGCCGCCCCAGGCGTAGGTTACCCCCAGTTGGGATTCGGCCCGGGCGATGACGGTTTCGATTTTAGATTCCCGGTCGCCGTTTAAGTTGATGTTGGCTTGTTCGGCGCTGCCGTCGCCGCTTTCGCTGAGTTTTTGGAGGAGTTTGGTCAGGGAGCCGGGCCCGTTGCTGCTGAGGGCATTCAGGTCGAGGGTGAGGTCGCCGTCTTTGTCCTTGTTGGTTTCTTGGGTGGGGCCTTCTTCCGTCTCTTCCTCTTCTAGGTCTTGCTCGTCTTCGGTAAAAACGACGTTGGGTTCGGTTTGCGGGTTGTCGGCCGCGAGGTTGAGGGATGCGTGGTCTGGTTGGGAGGAACCAACGAGTTTGGCGATGGAATCAGCGATGTTTGGTGCCGCTGCGGCCGCCTGCGTGGTGGTGGCGGCTTCTTGTGGTTTTGCTGTGCCGCGGGCTGCGTCTATTTGTTTTTGGGCGGCGTCGCGGCTGCTGACCAGTTTGGCGTGTTCTTCTTGCTGGGTTTTTAGGGCAGCGGTGTTGGTTTCGATGGCCTTTTGGGCGTCTTGTTGTGCCTTTTCGGTTTCTTTTTCCCGTTTTTCGGCGTCGTCCCGGGCGGCCCGGAGGGTGGATTCTTCGTTGGCCTGTTGGGTGCGTAGTTTGTCGAGTTCTTCGACGACGCTGCGTTGTTTCTCGGCGTTGGTGCGCAGCATGGTTTGGCGGGTCAGGGCGTCTTCGGCGTTTTGTTTGCCGGCGACGCTACTTAGGGATGCTGCGGAGCTGCCCCGGTAGATGGCGTTGGAGATGTCGTCGAGAAGCTTTTGCGCCTGGGTGATTTTTTCTTGCGTATCGCTGAGTGCGCTGCGGGCTTTGTCGGCGTCTTCGCGTGCTTTTTTGGCGTCGGCTTGGGCGGTGTGGAAGTCCACGAGTGCCTTGTTTACTGCTTCCCGTAGGCCGCCCATTTTGAGTTCGAGGGCGGCTATCTCGGAGTCGGATTTCGACAGTGCCGTGATGAGGGTGCTGATGTTCGGTTGCGCCGCTGGTGCGGCGGTTGCGACAGGTGCTGATATACCGAGGCAAGCTGCGCTTAGTCCTGCGGCTAGTATACGGCCAAGTCTTGTCACAGATTACTCCTGGTGAACGTGGTTTAGGTCCGTCATATGCTTCCCCACA
Source organism: Corynebacterium sp. (assembly GCA_030527885.1). Lineage (GTDB taxonomy): Bacteria > Actinomycetota > Actinomycetes > Mycobacteriales > Mycobacteriaceae > Corynebacterium. The sequence goes on along the minus strand of JAUMZY010000016.1, from coordinate 11,676 downwards.
TATACGAACGGGTGGTCAAGTTTCACAAATCGACTCTCGTGTCGATATCTGCAACATTAACCACTCAAGAACCGTAGTGCACTTTATTTCAATTTGGTTACAACTTTCACAATGATCACAACAGTAACATCAACCCCAATGACCTTGCGGTTAGCCTACGCAAAAAAGCGGCTGTGATTATGATCACAAATAGCCACTTTTCGACGTTTTAACTTAAAAGTCACTTAAAATTACAAGTTTTTCCTCACGAATTATCTAGTATCAGGCCTTGACTCGAACAAAACTGGCCCCCACAGCCGCCACCAACACCACAACCAGCAACACTGACAACAACCCCACCGGCACGCCTTGCAGGCCATCAACAAACCCCCGCACCCCGGCGCCATAATCCGGCTGCACCACCAATGCCTGCTGCGCCTTCTCTAATTGCGCCCAGGAGTACGTATTACTGACCACGGCGGCTGTGCCTGGCACTTTCACGATGACTGTATCTATATCAGTACTAGCTGCTAGTTCCTGGGCGATGTCGCGCATGTCCGCCAGTTGGGCCGGTGGTGCCTCTAGGACTGCGATTCCCAGTGTGCCAATGTTCTTTGTGGCGGCGTATTCTTTTGCCTCCAGCAGGTCGGTGTGGAGTGCTGGGTTTGGTTGTTCTAGGGCGACGCCGTCTGCGCGTAATTGGTCGCTTAAATCCGGGAGGTTTACGGATTCAGGAATCAAGACACTCCCCTTTACTTATAGTCCCAGTGGCACATTATTGTTATACCCCTTCAGGACGTGATTTCTGGTTGCCGCACCGCCAGCATTAACCCCTAATGTGGGTAGGGCGGCGTCGAAAAGCTGGGGCGAAAATTACCCAACATAACGCCCGTACTGTTAGAATGTGCGTCAAGCGACGTAGCCCAACGTGCGCACCTATAAAAGTTGCTGCTCAGAAGCCTTGCGGCAACCACAACTGATCACCTCATAGAATTGGAGCTCAATCGTGACTGAAAGCAAGAACTCCTTCAATGCCAAGAGCACATTGCAGGTCGGCGATAAGTCCTACGACTATTTTGCCCTCAACGCAGTGCCCGGCATGGAGAAACTGCCTTATTCTTTGAAAGTGCTGGGAGAGAACCTCCTACGCACCGAAGATGGTGCCAATATCACCACAGAGCACATTGAGGCCATTGCAAACTGGGACCCTACTGCCGAACCAAGCATTGAAATCCAATTCACCCCAGCCCGGGTGCTCATGCAGGACTTCACCGGTGTGCCCTGTGTGGTGGATTTGGCCACCATGCGCGAAGCCGTCAAAACTTTGGGCGGCGACCCCGACAAAGTCAACCCCCTCAACCCGGCGGAAATGGTCATCGACCACTCCGTTATTATTGAGGCTTTCGGCACCGCCACCGCCCTGGAACAAAACGTCGATATTGAATACGAGCGCAACGAAGAGCGCTACCAGTTCCTGCGCTGGGGTGCCGAGAACTTCTCGAACTTCCGGGTGGTGCCACCTGGAACTGGCATCGTGCACCAGGTGAATATTGAATACCTAGCCCGCGTCGTGTTCGATAACGAAGGCCTCGCCTACCCCGACACCTGCATCGGCACCGACTCCCACACCACCATGGAAAACGGCCTGGGCATCCTCGGCTGGGGCGTGGGTGGCATCGAAGCTGAAGCAGCCATGCTGGGCCAGCCCGTCTCCATGTTGATCCCCAAAGTTGTGGGCTTCAAACTCACCGGCGAAATCCCCGCCGGCGTGACCGCCACCGACGTGGTGCTCACCATCACCCAAATGCTGCGTGACCACGGCGTGGTGCAGAAGTTCGTGGAATTCTACGGCAACGGCGTGAAGGCCATTCCGCTGGCCAACCGCGCCACCATCGGCAACATGTCGCCGGAATTCGGTTCCACCTGCGCCATCTTCCCCATTGATGAGGAAACCACCCGCTACCTGCACCTGACCGGCCGCCCGCAGGAGCAAATCGACCTGGTGGAGGCCTACGCCAAGGCCCAAGGCCTGTGGCTGGAACAAGATGCCCCCGAAGCCCAGTACTCCGAGTACCTCGAACTGGACCTGTCCACCGTGGTGCCATCCCTGGCTGGCCCGAAGCGCCCGCAGGACCGGATTCTGCAATCCGAGGCCAAGGAAGCCTTCCGCAAGGATCTACCAAACTACTGCAACGACACCGAAACGGTGCCGGCTGTTCGGTTGGCTGGCGAGTACGAGCTGAACTACAACTCCTCCCGCCCCGGCAATGGCGAATCCGCTGCTGATGGTGCGGAAGGCCGCGTGTCCCGCCCCGTCATCATCGCATCCCCGCAGGGCGGCGAATACACCGTGGACCACGGCATGGTGGCCATCGCCTCCATCACGTCATGTACGAACACCTCCAACCCGTCGGTGATGGTGGGTGCTGGCCTGATCGCCCGCAAAGCTGCCGCCAAGGGCCTGAAGGCCAAGCCGTGGGTGAAGACCATTTGTGCCCCCGGCTCCCAGGTGGTGGATGGCTACTACCAGCGCGCTGACCTGTGGAAAGACCTGGAGGCTTTGGGCTTCTACCTATCCGGTTTCGGCTGTGCCTCCTGCATTGGTAACTCCGGCCCCCTCCCAGAAGAGGTGTCCACCGCCATCAACGAGCACGACCTGACCGCCACCGCGGTGCTGTCCGGCAACCGTAACTTCGAAGGCCGCATCTCCCCCGACGTGAAGATGAACTACCTGGCCTCCCCGATCATGGTGATTGCCTACGCCATCGCCGGCACCATGGACTTCGACTTCGACACCCAGCCGCTGGGCCAGGACCAAGACGGCAACGATGTGTTCCTCACCGACATTTGGCCCTCCACGGAGGAAATCGAAGAAACCATCGCCTCCGCCATCTCCCGCGAACTGTACGAAGCCGACTACGCCGACGTGTTCAAGGGCGACAAGCAGTGGCAGGAGCTGGACATCCCCACCGGCAAGACCTTCGCCTGGAATGAGGATTCCACCTACATCCGCAAGGCCCCGTACTTCGATGGCATGACCATGGAGCCCCAGCCCGTCACCGACATTCACGGTGCCCGGGTGCTGGCCAAGCTGGGTGACTCCGTCACTACGGACCACATCTCCCCCGCTTCCTCCATCAAACCCGGCACCCCGGCCGCCCAGTACCTGGACGAAAACGGTGTGCAGCGCAAAGACTACAACTCCCTGGGTTCCCGGCGCGGTAACCACGAGGTGATGATGCGCGGCACGTTCGCTAACATTCGGTTGCAGAACCAGTTGGTGGATATTGCTGGTGGCTACACGCTGGACTTTACGCAGGAGGGGGCGCCGCAGGCGTTTATCTTCGATGCGTGCCAGAACTACAAGGCTGCGGGCATTCCGTTGGTTGTGTTGGGTGGTAAGGAGTACGGTACGGGTTCGTCGCGTGACTGGGCTGCTAAGGGTACTAATTTGTTGGGTATTCGGGCGGTTATCACGGAGTCCTTCGAGCGTATTCACCGGTCAAATTTGATTGGTATGGGTGTGATTCCGTTGCAGTTCCCGGCTGGTGAGTCGCATGAGTCGTTGGGCTTGGATGGTACTGAGACGTTCGATATCACTGGTATTGAGCAGCTGAATGAGGGGGTTACGCCGAAGACTGTGCATGTGACTGCCACCAAGGAGTCTGGTGAGGTGGTTGAGTTTGATGCAGTGGTGCGTATTGATACCCCTGGTGAGGCGGATTATTACCGTAATGGTGGTATTTTGCAGTACGTGCTGCGGAACATGGCTAACAGCTAAGTAGCTAAGGTTATTGGGGGTTGCGCTCTTATGTGGAGGGCAACCCCCGGTTTTGGTTGTGAGGAGTTCTTATGCCGGTTGTGAGTTCAACGGAGTTGTCGCAGCGGCGTCAGGAGATTCTTGATGGGGCGCGGCGGTGTTTTGCGGAGCATGGTTATGAGGGTGCGACGGTCCGCCGGTTAGAGGAAACCATTGGGAAGTCTCGGGGTGCGATTTTTCATCATTTTGGCGACAAGGAGAATTTGTTTTTGGCCTTGGCGCGGGAGGATGCTGCCCGGATGGCTGAGGTGGTTGCGGATAATGGGTTGGTTGCGGTGATGCGGGATATGTTGCGGCATCCGGAGCGTTATGACTGGTTGGCGACTCGGTTGGAGATTACGAAGATGTTGCGAACAGATCCGACGTTTCGTATGCGCTGGCAGGAGCATCAGAAGGTGTTGGATGATGCGGTGCGGGCGCGGTTGGCGGCGAATGCGCAGCGGGGTGGGTTGCGTAGCGATGTTGAGATTGGGGTTATTCACACGTACCTTGAAACGATGCTAGACGGTTTTATTACTCGGTTGGCGTCTGGGGCGCCGACGGAGGATTTGGAAGCTGTGTTGCATTTGGTGGAATCCAGCGTACGTCATTGAGGTGGTTAATGTCTGAGTTTTTGTTTGTGTCGTTGCGGCCGGCGGGTAGTCCCGTGGCGGCGGCGGAGTATCAGGATTTTGTGCGTGCGACTGGTGTGTGGCCGGTGCATCGGGTGTTGGGCAGTGTGGCTGATGAGCTGGGTGATATATCGCAGTTTGCGGGTGTGATTGTTGGCGGTAGCTCGTTGAATGTGCTGGATGTTCCTTATGGGGAGTATCAGGAGCATATACATGGGCAGTTGCGCTTGCTTATCGACGCTTCCGTGCCGGTGTTTTTCATTTGCTTTGGGGCTAGTTGGTTGGCCGACCACACGGGTGGGGTTGTGGATAATGAGCATGCGGAGACAAGTGGTGCTTCGGTGGTGCAGTTAACAGAGGTGGGGTTGGGTGATCCGGTATGTGCTGGGTTGCCGGCGGAGTTTGTGAGTTTTACGGGCCATACGGAGGCGATTGCTGCGGTGGGGGCGGATGTGTCGGTGTTGGCAACAGGCCCAACATGTCCAGTGCAGTTGATTCGGTTGGGGGATCGGGTGTGGGCGTCGCAGTTTCATTGTGAGATGGATGCGGCAGCGTTGGAAGCACGGATGCGGTTTTTTATGGATTATGGTTATTTTCCTAGATCGGAATTTGCGGAGATCGTTGCTGGTTTAGGGTTGCATGATGTGCGGTTTGCGCATCAGTTATTGAAGAATTTTGTTATGTATTGCACCGATAAGAAGGTTTCTGATGTTACCGTTTTTGCTTCTTAGTCACCGTCCAGAAGATGATGCCGCTGCGGCGGAGTACCAGTCGTTTCGTACGCTCATGGGGTTGGGTCCTGCGGATTTGGTGCAGGTGCGGATGAATCTTGAGCCGCGGCCGGCGGTGGATTTTTCGGAGTATTCGGGGATTATTTTGGGTGGGGGTCCGTTTAATAATACGGATGTAAATAAATCCGATATCCAAATTGCGGTGGAGAATTACCTCAATCCGATTGTATTGCAGGCGATTGAACGGGATTTTCCGTTTTTTGGTGCGTGTTATGGCATTGGGGTTATTGGTTCGCTAATTGGGGCGACGGTCAACCGGGTGTATGGGGAAAAACCAGCATGTATTAATGCGACGGTGACGGATGCTGGTGCTGCTGATCCGGTGTTGGCTGGCATGCCGAAGGAGTTTGATACGTTGGTGGGGCATGTGGAGGCTATTGAGACTTTGCCTGGTCATGCCACGCATTTGATCAGTGGGGCGGATTGTCCGGTGCAGATGTTCAAGGTGGGTTCGAATGTGTATGCGACACAGTTCCACCCGGAATTGGAATTAGAAACGTTTATTCAGCGGTTGAAGATTTATGCGAATAATGGGTATTACGAGCCGCATGAATATGATGAAATTGTGGCCGGTGCGGCGGCGGCTAATTTGGAAACGGACAATTTAATTCTGCGCAATTTTGCGGAGGTATATGCGCGGTAATTGTTACACTGGGTTGGGACCTAATGTTGTAAAGGAGTTATTTTTATGTACATTCTCGTGATTAACGCCCACCCAGCCCCCACGTTTCCAGGTTCGGCGGCAAACGCCATGCTGAACCGGGTCCTGGAGAAACTACCGGCTGGCTCGTATGAGCTGGTGAATTTGTATGAGGCAGACGTGCCGCCGCTCAGTGGTGACATGCTGTCGGCGTTTCGTAACATGTCCATCGGGCAGCCGTTGACCCCTTCTGAAGAGGCCGTGCTGGTGCCGATGGGAGCATTGTTGGAGCAGTTCAAGCGGGCAGACCGGGTGATCATCTCCTACCCCATGCATAATTTCCTGTTCCCGGCGAAGCTGAAGGATTACCTCGATAATATTATTATCCCTGGCGAAACTTTCGAGGGTGGGGTGGATGATCTGCGGCCCGTGTTGCCGGCGGGCCGCAAAGTCTTGTTGCTGCAGTCCAGTGGGGCTGTGTACACGCAGCATGATAAGTTCAGCGACCTGGAATACGGGGTGGCGTTCCTGCGGGCCATGTTCCTGGATTTGTTTGGGTTTGCGAAATTATTGGTGGTGCGGGCCGAAGGCACCAATAAGTCAGATGTGGGGTTCGATGCGGCGGTGAATAAGGCCTATGCGGGCATTGATGCCACCCTCCCAGAATTTCTTGCATAATTTTCGGCCATTCGAATAATGGCGTAGCATGTAGCCCATGTTTGCCATCATGACAGTCACCGGGGTGGATCACATCGGCATCATTGCCGCAGTATCCACCGCCTGTGCTGACCTCGACGTTAATATTCATAATGTGTCCCAAACCCTCATGGATGATTACTTCACCATGATTTTGCATGTGGCTTTTGACGAAACCAAAGTGGACATCGCCACCATCCAGGAAAAGATGACGCAGGTTGGTGAGCAGGAAAAACTCATCATCCGCATCCAATCCCAGGCCATCTTTGACGCCATGAATATTATTTAAGGGGTTGGCGTGAATTTTCATCATTCCTCAACCAATATTCTCGACACCATTGAGATGATCGAGAAATACCGCCTGGATATTCGCACCGTCACCATGGGCATTTCCCTTCTGGATTGCGGCGGTAACCCTACGGCGGTGTACGACAAAATCACCTCCCACGCAGCCCAATTGGTGCCCGAATGCGAAAAGATTGAGCGGGAACTCGGCATTCCAATTGTGAATAAGCGAATTTCGGTCACCCCGATTGCACTGCTGGCGCCAGATCACCATATTGAGCTGGCCCGCACCCTGGATAAAGCGGCGAAGGCCGTTGGGGTGAATTTCATCGGCGGGTATTCCGCCCTGGTGGAAAAGGGCATGACCAACAGCGACCAACGGTTAATTGCTTCCATCCCGGAAGCTTTGGCGGAAACGGATGTAGTGTGTTCCTCGGTAAATATTGGTTCCTCCCGGGCGGGCATCAACATGGATGCGGTGCGCACCATGGGATTGGTGGTCAAGGAAGCGGCGGAGCTCACCAAGGATCGGGGCGCCATTGCGTGCGCCAAATTGGTGGTGTTCGCCAATGCGGTGGGTGACAATCCCTTCATGGCCGGCGCGTTCCATGGGGTGGAGGAACCCGACTGCGTGGTGTCGGTGGGGGTTTCCGGGCCGGGCGTGGTGGACCGGGCGTTAGGTTCCCTGGCGGGGGCCAGCCTGGATGAGGTGGCGGAAGCCATCAAGAAAGCGGCGTTTAAGATCACGCGGGCCGGCCAGTTGGTGGGCTCCATGGCCTCTGAGCGGTTGGGGGTGCCGTTTGGCATTGTGGATTTGTCCCTCGCCCCCACCGCGGAACTAGGTGACTCGGTGGCGCATATTATGGAGCACATGGGGTTGGGTCAGGTGGGCACGCATGGCACCACGGCAGCCCTGGCTCTTCTGAATGATGCCGTGAAGAAAGGCGGCATGATGGCATGTTCCCGGGTGGGCGGTTTGTCTGGCTCTTTCATTCCGGTGTCGGAGGATAAAGGCATGATTGATGCCGTACGGGCGGGAGTTATGAGCGTCGATAAGCTAGAAGCAATGACCGCAATCTGCTCGGTGGGGCTCGACATGGTGGCAATTCCCGGAGACACCTCCGCGGAACTCATTGCGGGCATGATTGCCGACGAAGCCGCCATCGGCGTCATGAACCACAAGACCACGGCCGTGCGCGTCATCCCCGTGCCCGGGCTTGGCCCCGGCGATGAAGTGAACTTCGGCGGCCTGCTAGGCTATGCGCCTGTCATTCCGGTGTCCACTGTGGACAACTCGGAATTTATTCACCGCGGCGGTTTTATTCCCGCCCCGGTACACGGTTTCCGCAACTAAGAAACCACACCGACCCCACCACCGGAATGAAGGTAATAGCAAACCACTTACCCTTATCCGGCACCGGGTGGTGATACAAAAAATGCCACGCAATTAGCTTGCCGACGACGTCCGCCGCCACGATTTTCTTGATCATGCCAACTCCACAATCTCCATATACTCATCATTCCACAAATCCTCATCCCCATCCGGGAGAATAATCACCCGCTCTGGCTCCAACGCCTGCACCGCCCCCGGATCGTGCGTCACCAACACGACCGCCCCCGTGTAGGTTTTCAACGCTGCCAGCACCTGCTCCCGGGAAATGGGGTCGAGGTTGTTGGTGGGCTCGTCGAGAAGCAACACATTCGCACGCGACGACACCAATGCCGCCAGCGCCAACCGGGTTTTCTCACCACCGGAAAGCGTGCCGGCGGGCTGCTGCAACTGATCACCGGAAAATAAGAAAGCACCAAGCAACCCACGCAAATCCTGCTCTCTGGCATCGGGGCACGCCTCAATGGTGTTCTGCCACACCGTTTTCTCCGGATCAATGGTGTTATGCTCCTGGGCAAAATACCCAATCTTCAGGCCATGGCCAGTAACAATCCCCCCTTCCCCATCGGTGCGCTCCTCCCCCGCCAACAATCGCAACAACGTCGTTTTACCCGCACCGTTAAACCCCAACACCACCACCCGGGAATGCCGATCAATGGCCAAATCCACACCGGCAAACACCTCCAACGACCCATACATCTTGGTCAAACCAGTCGCCTGCAACGGTGTCTTACCACACGGCGCAGGCTGCGGAAACGAAATATTCGCCACCCTATCGCCACGACGCACCTCATCCAACGCCCCCATCATGCGATCAGCCCGCGCCAACATCTGCTTCGCCGCCGCAGCCTTCGTCGCCTTCGCCCCCAACCGGGCCGCCTGGTCCTTCAGCGCCGCAGCCTTCTTCTCCGCATTCGCCCGCTCCCGGCGCCGCCGCGCCTCATCCGTGGCACGGGCATCCAAATACTTCTTGTAGCCCATGTTGTACACATCGACCTCGGCGCGCACCGCATCCAAGAACCAAATCTTATTGCACACCGCAGCCAACAAATCCACATCGTGGCTAATCATGATGAGCCCACCCTCATGCTTGGCCAAAAATTCCCGAAGCCATGTGATGGAATCAGCATCAAGGTGGTTCGTGGGTTCATCCAACAGCAGCGTGGTGGTGGACTTACCGCTGCCGGCGGAAGCCGCAAACAAGATCTGCGCCAACTCCACCCGGCGCCGCTGGCCCCCGGAAAGGGTTTTCAGTGGTTGGTCCAGGATGCGGGCAAGCAAGCCCAAGGTATCACAAATCTGGGCAGCCTCGGAATTTGCTTCATACCCGCCGAGAGTGTGATAGCGCTCTTCAAGGCGAGCATACTTCTTAATGGCCTGATCACGGCGGCGCGGATCCTCGGTGGTTTCCATGATTTCCTGCTGCCGGTCCATGTTGCGCAGGATAGAATCCAGGCCGCGGGCGGAAAGCACCCGATCACGGGCAGTCTGGTCCAGATTCCCCTCCCGGGAATCCTGCGGGAGGTAACCAATGTCGCCGGAGCGGGTGACGGTGCCGCCGTAAGGTTCGGTTTCGCCAGCGAGGATGCGCATGGTGGTGGTTTTGCCAGCACCATTGCGGCCGACGAGGCCAATGCGGTCGCCGGGTTGCACCCGGAGGAGTTGCTTGGGTGCGGTGAGCAGAACCCGGGCGCCCACCCGAACTTCAAAGTCATTGGTCACAATCACAAGCGGAAATATTATCATCTGGAATTGAATTGCGGGAATATAGTGGGCGCTTAGGTGAACTGTCAAGGGGTTAGCAGAAGAAAAAATCCAATCTGTGGATAACTCGCCGGTTTTCTGTGCTGGTACTGAACAATCCACAGGTTCCCGGAGGGAGTGGTTGCGTAGTACAAAAGCTTCGGTTTAGGTGGGAAATATGAACCCCATCAAGCAAATCCTGGAGCGGCGCGCGGCTGAAGATGCAACGCTTATGCTCCACATTGCCTCCGAGAATCCGAAGGCGGAGGATGTTGCTCGGTGGGGTTGCATGACGCTCAAGCACGCGCGGCGCATGCTGTGGGTGGCCAAGGTTCTCGGAGGGCGGCTGTTGCATAAAGCAGTGACGTGGCAGCTGAGCTTCGATGAGATGGAGGTCATTGCTTCTGGCTTGAATAAACTCCAGGATGCGGATGCGGATCGCATTAAAATTGCCACGGATTTTTTCGAGCAGGCCCGTACTGTGTTGCCGCACGAGCTTGAGCAGCACGTAAAACGCACCATCGGGGAACTTAACGACGGCCACACGCTCCCCCACAAGCCGCGGTTAGCTTTTAACAAGACCGCCGATACTAATAACCTTCTGTACTTCCAGGGTGCTGGCCCCTCCGAGCTGGTTGCCGCCATGGAAACTGAATTGGTAGCCACCGCCAAACAGTTGCGCACCTCCGGGATGAAATTCTCGGAGGCAATGTTTCGGGCGTTAGCGCGGAAGATTCTGGGAGATACGAAAAACACGGAGGATCCGTTTCTCCCCTACCGGGATTGCTATGTGATCGCCTTGGACCCTACGTTGCGGTACCATGCTGACGGCAAGGTCATGACCACCACCGGTTCGCTTGTCGACGTCAAAGACATCATCAACACGGAGCTCAAACCCTACGGCTACGCCGTGGCTTACGCTCTGAGCACAGGTGGCGATTACGAGCACATCGGCACGTACGGAGTGCAGCGGTTCTTCAATGAACATCAGCGGTTTGTTGGTTCGTTGGAGCATCCGACGTGCGCCCACCCGGGGTGCGACCGGCCGTCGAAAAGCTGCCAGGCGCACCACGTGCAAGCCGCTGCTCTCGGAGGGGAAACGCTGCTGTCCAACTACGCGCCGCTATGTGCGGTGCACAATGGGCAAAATGATGACGATCCCAGCAAACCTCCGAAAAACGGGCGGATCGAATTCGACCCAGAAACCCGAGTGCCAGGGTTGCGCAGATTTCCCGGAGAAGAGCTGATGTTCAACCGGAATCCGGTGAACATGAAGGGGATTCGTAAGTATTTGGCCTACCTTCGGGGCGACCGCTACGTCACCTCCCTCCGAGAATAAGTTAGCCTTTGGAAGCTAATCGACGTGCCACGGTATCGGAACCGAAGATGCACAAGATCGGGGCAAAACCAATAATCACCATTGCCCACCCAATGGGGAGGCTCGCTGAGCCTGCCCACACTGCCAATGCCAACACCACCAGCGTGATAAACGGCCACACCCAGATGGCTGGAATAAATTGGCCAGTCACCACACTGAGAACACCAAACAGCGCCACTATGTACACGCCCACCGGGATGGCAATGGACATCAGACCAGCCGCCTCCGAGAGTTCTGTTTCCCCCTCGACGTAGTAGGCGGCAATGTGCAGGCCGGCCCCACCGCAGCAATGGCGCCGTAAATAATGATGTGCAGGTATATGAAGAATCCGACACGTTCACGG
>JAUMZY010000015.1 GCA_030527885.1 Corynebacterium sp. | reverse complement strand
CGGTGGGGGTGTTGGTGTGGACGCGCGCCGTGTTGCTGGTTCCGATGGTTGTGGTGGGGTTGGGGGTACTGGTGTTGTTGGTGGTGGTGGATCCACACACCACCCCGATTACCGCACATATGAGCGATAGGGAGTTTGCGCGGCTGTGGGCGTTGGCGTGCGTATGCGCCGGCTTGGTCATGATCGTTAGTGCCATCGTGTGCCAGTTCATCGCCCCAAGCATCCGCATGATGAGTGCACTAATCACCGCTGCCAGCTGCGTCATTATCATGTCCATCGGGGCGTGTTTCTACTATCCACCGGCAACCGCGCCGACGGATCCCACGTGGTCCTGGTTGGTTAATGCGCTGGCGTTGGTGGTGGCGGTGGGCGCATGCGCGGTGGCGTTTTCGCCATTGTTATCGATAAAAATTGCGCGTGTGCAAATTCCCGTGCTGCCGACCTCCGGGCAGGACTTATCCGTATCAGACACCAACATGGATGATGTGCCGCGCCAAGCCCAAGTGGCACACGCCGTGCTGGAAGGCATCGTGCTGGGGTTGGGGTGCGCCCTGGTCCCGGCCATCCTGGTGGTGTGCGCGTGGGCGCCGCAGCGGCATTTCAGTTTCGCGCTGGCCGTCTGCTTGTGCCTCAGTTTCATGCTGCACGCGCAACGGCATCACGGCTGGTTGAGCACCTGGGCGTTATGGCTACCAGCGCTGGCGGCCGCGGGCGGCACGGCACTCGTCGCCACCGCCCCCGGCACCCATGTGGCCGTCATCATTCTGGCATTCCTGGTGGTCAGCGCCGCCGCCACCGCCCCCGGTTGGGCGCCGCACCTCACCAACCTAGAGCCCACCACCGTCGTGTGGATCGAACGGGCGGAAGTGCTCAGCATCGCGGCCTGCCTACCCCTCGCCCTGCACATCGTTGGACTGTTTACCCTACTGCGGGGGCTGGCATTATGACTTTTCGACGCCCCCTGCACGCCTTCCTCCTCTGCATCCTCCTCAGCCACACCACCCCCTGCGCAGCCCAACCAGCAGCACCAAAACCCGCATGCGCCGAAACAGCTACCGCTCTACCCGAGCAGATTCACCACCAAGCAGCCAATGCCGACCAGTATCGGGCGGCCCACCAATTCGCCACAGGCCTAGGCGTAACCGTGGGCATCATTGATACTGGTGTGGCCCCACACCCCCGCCTACCACCAGTAAAAGACGGCGGCGACCTTGTCGACGACACCAGCGGCACCATGGACTGTGATGCACACGGCACCATCGTGGCGGGCATCATCGCAGCCCGCGACACCGGCGACGGCATCGTCGGGGTGGCCCCCGATGTGGCCTTGGTGTCCATTCGGCAAACCAGCACCAAAAGCAGAAAAACCAACACGCCAGGCGGCACCCTCGCCACCCTCACCACCGCCATCAACACCGCCCTGGATAAAAACGTGCAGGTGATTAACGTTTCCGTGGTGTCCTGCCTGCCGCCCGGAACCCTCCCACCGGACACACAAGCGTTCGATGCCGCACTACAGCGGGCAGAAACCCAAGGGGTTATCATCGTTGCCGCTGCCGGCAACCTAAGCACCCACTGCCAACAAGGATCCATCGTATACCCCGCCCACCACGGCACTGTGATCGGCGTGACCGCCACGGAAGATTCTTACCACCCCACGGATTATTCCCTCATCTCCCCCAAGCCCACAGTCAGCGCGCCGGGCCTGGTTCATGCCGCACTCAGCCCCAACGGCCCGGGGATCATCAATGGCACCATGCAGAATCAGACTGTGACGCCGTTCATTGGAACGAGCTTCGCCGCCCCCGTGGTGACGGGCACGGTGGCGTTGTTGCGGCAGCGGCATCCCACCGCCACGGCCGCGCAGATCCGGGAGATGCTTTTCGCCAGCGTTGATCCCAGCAATGGCACTGTGGATATCAACCGGACGGTTCGGTATGTGGCAGAATCCCCACCGCCGGTGCACACGCCACCTGTACCCACGCAAGCAAAAACCCACACCGCCGCGGTGCCGCGGGCAATGTGGGTGCTAGGGGTGCTGGTCCTGGTGGTGATCTGTCTGATCGGGGTGCGGGGTCGTCGTAAAGCTGCAGCTACATGACAGCGCGCATCACCGGGTCCAGGGCGGGAAGCCCACCCATGCGCCACATCACATAAGCTGTGGCGCCGACGACCACCCACACCGCCACCAAACTGGTGGTGGCCAGGGAATACCGCAATACCTTCGAACGCGTGGCATACCATTCGGATATACGTTCGTATTCGCGGATGCCCCACGCCAATAATCTGGTTGCCCAATGCAATTCCAAACTTAAAATGGACACGCCGATGAAGACGATCAACCAGCCAGGGCCCGGCAACGGAATGGCAACAATACCAACCAGTGCAACCAGCCAGCCCAACACCAGCACAGCTGGACGCACCAGAAAGCCGAAGCGGCGTTGCTTCATACTTTCGTGATAGCAGGTGATTGCCTCTAATTTAGTTGCGACTGCCTCACGCATGGATGGCATTAAAGCAATCACCTCACTTCCGATTATGCAACACACTGGCTTCTATTCAATCTACTTGGTTATATCGCATTTTGGTATCAGGATAATTACACCTCGACAAAATCACAGGTCAAACCCAATAAGATATACGTCACTACCCGGCTAATACAGTGGCCGCAGCGCCTGCTCCTTACTCAAAGTAGTGCCCGAAGGCAACAGCCGCAAAATATCCCAACTAATAGAATAAAGATGCGAAATACCCAAAGTTTCCACCGTGGCCCGATCCGCCACCTGATGCCGCAACCCATGCGCCGACACCACATGCACCCCACTGCCGGTATCCACCCCAACCGCCCACCCTGGGCCGCTAAACCGCGTCGCCACCGCGGCCCCAGCCAGCGCAATCGTCTCACCCCACCCAGAATCAGCAGGCCCCGAACCACCCGGTGAACCCGCCACCGCTACCCCACCATCGTCCCCCACGCACAACGGTTGCGCCGTCGGATCCACCCACGTGGGAACCCGATCTGGAAGCGGCAAAGCCGCCAATGCTTTCGAATCCGGATCCTGCCCCAATTCCGTGGCCGTACCGTCACGCAAATACACCCCCGCGTCAATCAGAATATCCGCCTGCACCGGCGTCAACCGCACCACCCCATCAAAAATCCGGGCCCACAACTGTGGCTCCCGCGCCCCCGGAATCCGCAGCACCTCACTCACACCCGGCGGCACCGCAATCGGCGCCCGCTCCACAATCGCCGAAAACAACTGCGGCGGCGGCATCCACCGCACCATACTGGGCGTAATCCCCAACCGATGCCGAATATTACGCCCCACCGGGGTATCCGCCGGCGGCAACAACCGCCGCCCATCCGCCCCCACCAGCCACTCCGCCTGATCCACCGCAGCCAACACCGCCCGATCGGCCCCCAACGCAGAAAACCCAGACCTAGCTGCAGACTCCTGCAGCAAAACCGTCACCTCACTGGGCGCCGAATCCAACCGGCTCGCCGCCACCCCCACCGTGTGACACGCATGAATCACCAACTCCTGCCGCTCACTATCCGGCGGCGCCACCAACCCCGGCGCATCCAGAATCCCCACCGGCACAGCTTTGGGCAGGTCCTTCAGGATCCGGTCGCTGCTGTCCTGCACGTCGGCGGCTTCCCCCACGATGAGGCGAGCGCTGGCGAGGTTCGCCACCGGGTGCAGTTGGTCGTCGATGCGTACATACAGTTGGCCGCTTTCCGACCTGATGATGCTGGCGTCACCGGGATCAATGGCGGGTTTGAGTAGGGCGAGAACAATGGCTCCGAGGCACACGATGCCGGTGGCTGTCAGCCCGAAGGTTTGGGCGCGTTTGCGGCTGGCCAGGGGGTCGTGAATCATGCGGATGTCGCCGAGGACGAGTCCGTGTTCGATGCGGCGGGTGAGGAATCGGTGCCCGGATACTTGGGCTTTGGTGGTGGGTGTGATGCCCATGATAAAAGACTGCCTGCCTTTCGTGGCGGGCAAGCCACGCAACAGCCACCGTTGCTGGTTGCCACCAATGTCCCATCCATTGGTGGTCCTAGAAGTTTAGGCTACCAGGTGGCCGGCATCCCTGACAGGAAACGCAGGAAACGCTGGAACAGCAAGCATCCTAGAACCGCAGCGTCGCTTTCTCATGCCGCGCCACGCCATCATCAAGCAGCCGCTCCTTGGCATCCTCATCCGTGATGTCCGGCCCTTTGCCCTTGGGTGGCTTGGAGGAACGGTGGTAGCAAACCTTGCGCTTATCCACCAGGATGGGTTCGCCGGTTTCCTCGTTGTATTCCACCTCTGTGTCCTCCGACTCGGCATCTGTGGTGTTCTTCGTGCACCGTGGCCCCGGTGGCAGCGGATCCGGAGACCCCTTGGAGTTGCGCATCTGGTTTAATTCCGCATCCGTGAACTTCGAATTCACCGCGAAGATGCGCAGGGAGTTCTTCTTATACACCATGGTCAAGCCGGGGGCTTGGTCAATTTTGACGCCCATTTCCAGGTTGGTGTGCTGGAACCACCAGAAGTTCGGTGGGGATAGCACGATGAAATTCACATCAAGCTTGTCAATGGCCTCGTCTGCTTTGTTGCGCTGATCGGGGTCCCCGTGGTTGCCCGCCCCAATCAGATAGGAACTGTTGTGCAGCACGTGGGTGGGGGCGTTGGCCGGCAACGTGGGCCATTCGTAATGCCGCGACACTGCTGGCAACCCGTTGTAGGCATACATCCAGCCGTAACCGTCGGCGTGCTCCCCGAAAATGTGAGCATCATAGGCGTGGGGTTGTTTCGCCAACCAGTCGAATGCCTTGAGGTCGTCTTTGGTGACCATGCGCTCGTCATAAATGGATTGGATGGCCCACTTGGAGCCGTCCTCCACGGAGCTGACGGCCCATGGCACGATGAGGTAGGTGATCCAGATGGCGGCGATCGTCGACAAGCATACGGAAGCAACACGCCATGTTTTGTGTTTCACAAACCCGGCGAACACGATGCGGATAACCACGGCCACGCCCACGCCACAGTAGGCGAACAGGAACATGGCGACGGGAATCACCAGCCGGTGCGCGGTGCCGTAGTGCAGGCCGCCGATCATGCTCAGCAGGCCACCCCACGGGTCGGGGAAGACGGTGAGGGCGTTCATGGTGAGCAGCCCCGAGAACACCACGAACAGGGGTGCCCAGATATTGCGCCGCCATACCAGCAGCACCACGGCACCAATGCCGGCGAACCATAGGAGATAGGTCCAGTCGGTGAGGCCGAATTCGCCGACGTGGCGGGTGCGCATGAGGATGGTTTTTTCGAAGGATTCGCCGCGGGAAATGTCTTCGAACGCGGTTACGGATTGCACGTCTTCGGATTGGCCGAAGCCGGATTTCAACTGCGGCCATAGCAGCACCATGGCTATCCCGCCGGTGGCGAAGAGCAGCCCCAAGTCCCGCAGTCGCACCAGTGTCCCACCAATCCATTTGTTCGAATGGGTGGGTTTTTTCACCGGGCGCCACACTTGGTAGAAGAGCCACCAGAAGCCCACCATGAACACCACCACGGTGACGGGGGCGGGGTGCATGATGACCACGCCCATGAACCCGATGATGCCGGCGAAGATGCGGATGGGGAGCGCCGGGATGGACATGATGAGGGCGGCAACGATGCCGGTCATGGAGATGGATCCGAGGTAGGGCCACATGCCCACGTAGGTGGGGATCCAGTACAGCACGGGGGTGGCGATGACGATGGCTGCGGCGAAGCCGGCGGCGATTTGAGCGGTGAGGCCACGGTTGCCGACGAGCCGCCAGGCGATCAGCGCCACGGACAGTGGGATGGCCACCGACGGCAGGATGATGTTCATCCAGTTGATGGCTTCGATGGCGGTGAGGTCTTGGTATTGCGCCAGCAGGGCGGTCACGGCGTGCCAGCCGGAGGGGTAGAACAGTGGGGCGTGCCCGTCGAGGTTGTGGGCTTCGCCCATGCGGGTGGAGTCGGCGATGCCTTCTTCGAGGATGAAGCGGACTTCGCTGGCGTGCCAGTGCACGTCCCAGCCTTGCACGATGGAGGAGAAATCGCGTTTGAGGCCTTCGTACAGTTCGATTATGCGTGCGATATACACCCAGGCGCCGGTGATGACGCCGGCGAGCGGCAAAATCCAGCGGGGGTCGGTGAGGCCGCCGTTGCGGAAGATGGGTTGTTGCCACCAGCGTTTGGGTTCGCTTGTCGACGCCGCGGCTTGCGGTTCGGCGGTTTCCTCTTCGGCTTTGTCGTCTTCCGCCTCTTCGGGCGCTTCGACGTCCGCAGCTTCGGCGCCGGCAGCTTCTGCTGCTTCGAGTTTCCCCGCGTCGTCGAGTTCTTCCTCATCCGGGGGCGGCTGCGGTGCGGTTTGTGCGGTGCGGGCTTTCCACCATCCTAATGCCCAGACGGTGAGAAACGGCATCCGCCACAGCAAGGCTGCTGCCACAAACACCCAGTAGGCGCGGGTGACGGTGCTGAGGTTGAAAGGGATATCAAGCTGGCTTAAGACCCACCCGGAGAATCCCACGATGCCCATTGTGGTGGGGATTCCGGCGGCGGCGGCCCAGGGGAGGCGCAGCCCGGAGATCCAGTTCACCAGCGTTCCAGGTAAAACGATGGCAGCAACAGCAATGAGCGCTTGCTGAGCCAACTCTGGTAGCTCCACCCGTTTGCCTTCCTCTCACCGATAACCACAACATTCTACCGAGTTAGCAGTTTAGCCCTTGTTGCGTTCTGCTAACACCTTGTTTGGGGTGTAACGCGCCCTTCATGACGAATCACATGGTTATTACTCCCGCTTAGCGCGGGTAATTTCGGCGCGGACCGCCAATTGGTCTGCCGCCGGGTAATCCACCCCCACCAGTGCAAGGCCGGCCGCTGGCGCCACTGGCACTTGTGAGGACCGGGAGGTTTTGGCTAGGAGGGACTTGGCGAAGCCGGCTGGGCGCTTCCCCTCCCCTACGGCCAGGCAGCAGCCCACGAGGGAACGCACCATGGACCAGCAAAATGCATCTGCGGTGACGTGTGCTTCGAAGGTTTGGGGTTCCGCCGGGGTGGATACGTCCACCCAGGAAAATTCCTGTAGGTCCCGGATGGTGGTGGCACCTTCGCGGTGTTTGCAGAAGGCGGCGAAGTCGTGCAGGCCGATGAGTTCGGTGGCACAGGTTTGCATGGCGGCTAGGTCTACTGGTTTGGGCCAGTGGGCGGTGTCGATAGCCCGGGTGGGGAGAGCGCCTCTGGGGTGCGTCGTCAAGCGGTACACGTAGTGGCGTCGTAACGCGGAGAAGCGGGCGTCGAAGCCTTCTGGGGCCAATGTTGCGGCGTGCACCCGCACATCGGGCGGCAGGAGCCGTGCCAGGCGCCACACGAGTCTGTGGGGGTCGCCGGCGATGCTACGGGTGTCGAGGGCCGCTGGGGGTACGTCGAAGTGCGCGACCTGTCCGGTGGCGTGGACGCCGGCATCGGTGCGGCCGGCCACGGTGAGTTCCACGGGGTGGCGCAGCACCAGGGTCAATGTGTCTTCCAGGACTTGCTGCACGGTTCGTAGTTCGGAGTTTCCTTGGCGTGCCCAGCCGTGGAAGTCGGTGCCGTTGTAGGCCAAATCCAGCCGGATGCGTACTGATGCGGTCACATTTCACCTATTGCTTTTCGACGACGTGTGCTGCATCAACCGTAGCAAAATATTAGTAGCGAGAATATATACCGTCGGGAGCGCTCCACGGCCCGAAGGATATTTCTACCTGATCATCCACCCACACGCTGGTGCGTTGCACGAGGAATACGTCGCCGGTGGGTTCGTCTTCAAAGAGATCAATCTTGGATTTGCTGTAACAGATATCCACCCCGAAAAGTGGCTGCTGGAAGCCGAAGGCCGTGGTGGTGGTGACGGAGCAGGCTTTCGGCCCGCTGGTTTCTACGTCTTGGGTGCGGCTGTATTGGATGGTGCCGGCGGGTTCTTCATCAATCAGGTTGATGATGAGTTGTGGGTGATAGTCCACGTCTTTGAGCCGCCAGGTGGTGACTGTGGCGAGTTGGGTGAATCCGGCTTGGTCTTCTGGGTCCATCCACACGGTGCCTTCGGATTCTGAGCCCAGGGGCATGATTTCCCAGTCTGCTGGTACTTGCCAAAAGTCGTGGTCGTCGGCAATGCCGTTGGGGTTGATGTAGTCCCAATCAATGTGGTGCGTGAGCAGTCGATCGTAAAGCGTTTCCTGCGGGTACTGCAATTCGGCCATGAATCTTGTTTCATCCTCGGGTTGGCGGTATATGTTCACATGCGCAGCAATGGTTACCCTAACCTGCACTGGCAAAGGCTAGCTAACCCTAGCACATGATTTTTTCGGAATAAATAGCCTTGAGACGCCCGTAACAATGCCTTGTCAGCTCACGCCACACGCAGGGGCACAACCTTTCTGCGTTCCCATAACAAACCACAATAATTTTTAGACTCATTTTTGCTACTTACCCCCGCTTAGGGGCTAGCACTTTTGATGTGAAAGCTATTGGCGGGCCAAACCGTTGTACTATCGGAACCACATTCTTCCAGCAAAAGGAGCCGTCATGATGAAGCGTGCCACCTATCTTGTTGCTGCCCTTGCCCTGTGTGGTGCCCTTGTCGCTCCCCCGAGCGCCACCGCCCAAAGCGTGGGCTCATACACCCCCTATCAGGTGCCCAAGCCGGCTGATTCCGGCCTACTCAAGTGGGCCGAAGATGTCTTCACCGTGGGCCGCACCAGCCCCCAAGACGCCAACCAATGCGCCGCCAGCACCGCGCTTGCGCAATATGCCCCCACGCAACCCGTACAGTGCTCCACCCGGGAAATCGGCTTCGTGGAGTTCATTGCGGCATCCATTGTGCATTTGATGGCGAAGATCGCCAAGCCGGTGCCCGGCTATCAGGGCGTCACCCCGGCCCGCCCCACGCCGATTAGTGGTGAGGTTAAATTCAATAGGTAGGACCTCCTGTTGGGAGCGTCAACAAGCATGCAAAAACCGCACCGCCAATACTTCGGCAGTGCGGTTTTGCAATCAGAGATTATTTCTCGGATTCGCCAGCTTCTTCAGCCTCGTCAGCCTTAGCTTCCTCAGCCTTGGATTCTTCCACTTTGGATTCTTCCGCAACCTGCTTGGAGGCAGCAGCGCGGGCAGCCCGGCTAGCCTCAGCAGAAACGGTTTCCTCCAACACCAGGGAAATCTGGCTCATGGGGGCGTTGTCACCCTTGCGGTTCTCCAACTTCACGATGCGGGTGTAGCCACCCTCACGGTTTTCGAACTTAGGTGCCAACTCGTTGAAGAGGTGGCTCACGATGTCCTTCTGGGGAACCTTCTTCAACACAGTACGACGATCAGCAACGGTGCCGCTCTTCGCCTTGGTAATGAGCTTTTCAACATAAGGACGCAGTAGTTTCGCCTTAGCGTCCGTGGTTTTAATGGCCCCGTGGGTAAACAGCTGACCCGCGAGGTTTGACAGAATATGCTTCTGATTTGTCGCGGAACCGCCCAGACGCGGGCCCTTCTTTGGGGTAGGCATTGATGTACTCCTCGTGTACAGGTTTAAATGAGCGCATAGGGCAGAAACCTCTGCCCACAAGATGACGGTTTACTCGTCCTCAGGATCAGTATCGATATAATCGCCGGTTTCCGCGTCATAGCCCTCAAGCTGCGTCGGATCGAAATCCTCCGGTGCATCCTTCAATGTCAAACCCAAACCAGCAAGCTTGATCTTCACCTCATTGATGGACTTTTGACCAAAGTTACGGATATCCAACAAATCGGATTCCGTGCATTCAGCCAATTCACCAACAGTGTGAATCTCCTGCCGCTTCAGGCAGTTGTAGGAACGAACCGAGAACCGCAAATCCTCAATGGGCATGCCATAAGCAGCAATGTGCTCAGTTTCCTGCGGCGATGGGCCCACCTCAATGCCTTCGGCACTGACGTTGAGCTCCCGGGCCAAACCAAACAATTCCACCAAGGTTTTACCCGCAGAAGCGAACGCATTCCGCGGCGAAATGGAATTCTTGGTTTCCACATCAATGGTGAGCTTGTCAAAGTCGGTGCGTTGTTCCACACGGGTGGCCTCAACGTTGTAGCTGACCTTGAGCACGGGGGAATAGATTTGGTCGACTTGAATCCGACCAATTTCCGTGGTGCTGGAGTTCGTGGTGTTGGTCGACACCGGCACGTAGCCGCGGCCGCGTTCCACCACCATTTCTATCTCCAGGCGACCTTGCTCATTCAAGGTGGCGATGTGGAGATCCGGGTTATGGATTTCCACGCCCGCTGGTGGCTCTATGCTGCCCGCGGTCACCACCGTGGGGCCTTCGGCCCGCAGGTACATGACCACTGGCTCATCCGAGTCAGAGGAAATGGCCAAGCCCTTGATATTAAGGAGGATGTCAGAAACATCTTCCTTCACACCAGTGATGGTGGTGAACTCATGCAGCACCCCATCAATCTTGACACTGGTCACCGCTGCTCCTGGAATGGAAGACAACAGCGTACGGCGCAGCGAATTACCCAGGGTGTAACCAAAACCAGGCTCTAGCGGTTCGATCACGAACCGGGAGCGGGAAACATCAACTGGGTATTCCGTAAGCCGGGGACGATGTGAAATGAGCATTGAATTCTCCTAAAAGTGACGACCACTATTTGACGTCGATAAGGGCGGAAAGGATAAATATCAATAGTCCCGAATAAGTTTTCGGACGCCCACCGCCACCACCGTGGCAATGATAATCCCAAAACTCTTCCAGTCCGACTGGACCGAAATTACTTCGAGTAAAGCTCGACGATAAGCTGTTCTTGCAGCGGAACGTCGATCTGAGCGCGCTCGGGCAACTGGTGCACGAGGATGCGCAGAGTGGAAGGAACAACCTGCAACCAAGCAGGAACAACTGCATCGGTCAGGTTTTCCAATGCCTCTTCGAACCACAGCATCTTGGTGGACTTTTCCCGAACATCAATGATGTCGTACTGGGAAACCCGGAAGGAAGGAACGTTGACCTTCTTGCCGTTGACCAAGAAGTGGCCGTGTGAGACCAATTGGCGAGCCTGGCGGCGGGTGTGTGCCAGACCTGCGCGGTACACCACGTTGTCGAGGCGGGATTCCAGCAGCACAACCAGGTTTTCACCGGTCTTGCCTGGCTGGCGGTTAGCCTCAGCGTAGTAGCGGCGGAATTGCTTTTCCAGCACGCCGTAGGTGTACTTTGCCTTCTGCTTTTCTTGCAGCTGGAGCAAGTATTCAGATTCTTTAATGCGGTTGCGGCCGGCCTGCCCTGGTGGGTAGGGGCGCTTTTCAAATGCCTTGCTTCCGCCGACGAGGTCGACGCGGAGGCGGCGGGACTTACGGGTTGCTGGGCCAGTATAACGTGCCATTGTAAGTTACCTTTTCCTTTCCTTAAACGCGACGACGCTTGGGCGGACGGCAGCCATTGAAGGGCTGTGGGGTCACGTCAGAAATCTTGGTGACCTCAAGGCCCGCAGCCTGGAGCGAACGGATAGCAGTCTCACGGCCAGAGCCGGGACCTTTGACAAATACTTCCACGGACTTCATACCATGATCCATTGCCTTGCGGGCAGCATTTTCGGCAGCCAATTGCGCAGCAAACGGCGTGGACTTACGGGAACCCTTGAAGCCAACGTGGCCGGAGGATGCCCAAGAAATCACGGCACCATTGGGGTCGGTAATCGACACAATGGTGTTATTGAAAGTGGACTTGATGTAAGCGTGACCAGCGGCCACGTTCTTTTTTACAACGCGACGGCCAGTGCGGCGTGCGTTAGAGCGTGCTTTTGGAGGCATGAATTACTTCTTCTTTCCGGCGATGGTCTTCTTCGGACCCTTACGCGTACGAGCGTTGGTCTTGGTGCGCTGGCCCCGAACGGGTAGGCCGCGCCGGTGGCGCAGACCCTGGTAGCAACCGATTTCAATCTTGCGACGAATATCAGCCTGAACCTGGCGGCGAAGGTCACCTTCTACCTTCCAGGTTGCTTCAATAACGTCACGCAATGAAGCGATTTGCTCATCAGTGAGGTTGTCGGTGCGCAGGTCCGGGGAGATGCCGGTCTCCGCGAGCAATTGTTTGGATCGGGCTGGGCCGATGCCATAAATATAAGTCAGTGCGACTTCCATGCGCTTATTGCGAGGGAGGTCCACACCAGCAAGACGTGCCATTAGGCGGTACCTTTCCGGTTGTTACGATGGTTTTCTCCATGCTCATCCCCGCCAATTAACACTTTTCCGGGCGGATGCCGGAGCGTGGGTTAAGATTCACGAGGCTTTGGCCACCGTCACCAAAGGCGTGGCCAGCACGAAAGTGCTGGTAAAGCATGAAGGCTGATGAAAATTATTTGTAGCGGTAAACGATGCGGCCGCGGGTTAGATCGTAGGGAGACAACTCCACCACGACCCGATCCTCAGGCAAGATACGGATATAGTGCTGGCGCATCTTGCCACTGATGTGCGCAAGAACTTTGTGTCCATTATCAAGTTCGACACGGAACATCGCGTTTGGCAAGGGTTCGACAATCCGACCCTCAACCTCAATGGCGCCTTCCTTTTTAGCCATATCCTCTGCATTTCCCCAGCGTATCTGCTGGATTTGAAGTTTACTTCTACCATGGTGAAAACACAGGTGTTCTACACCATCCAACAATAATACACACAACCTGCGAAAATGCCTAATTACGCCTCGTGTCGATCCATCGACTCCCCTTCCAGGCGCTGCCCTCATGGTAGCGGCACTTTCCCAATTATGCATTCTTTCGCTTTTCGACGCGCCCCCGTCACGTAAAAAACCTCCCCGAAGGGAAGCTTGGTTTTTAGTGGTTGCCTACTGATTAGTAGACGTACACCACATCGCCGACTTTGAGTTCATTAAAGTATTGAACCGCATCATCGTGGCGCAAGTGGATGCACCCATGAGACCACAGGTTGGGGTTGCCCTCATGGAACGCAATGCCATTGTTGGTGAAGTACACAGAGTACGGCATTGGTGCGTTATTGAACGGGCGCGAAACTTCGTTCTTCACCTTGCGCACCACCCGGTGGGTGCCCTTGGGGGTTTCCCAGCCGACGGCACCGGAGGACATGTCCCGGGCTGCGCCGAAGACCTTGCCGTCCTTCTGCAACCAGGTGCGCTGCTTGGTTAGATCCACGCAGGCAGCTGCGGTGGGCGGGCAGGAACCGTAATCGAAATTATCCCGTGCCTGAGCCTGCCGAGCAGCTTCTTCCCGAGCTTGCGCTTCCTGAGCTTCCTTGTTCTTCTCATCAACGACGCCCGGAGCAACCGCGTTGGCCACTCCGTCGACTAGATCTTTGGCTTTTTGCGCGGAATCAGGATCGAGCTTCTCTGCTTCCTTGTGCAAATCATTGCGTGCCTTCCAGGTATCATTGCGAAGCTGGTTAGTAATGTCGGCGGGATTTGGTACGCCCGGTGCTTGTGCGGAGGCAACAGCTGGGCTTCCTAATGCCAATACCGAGAAAGCGGCAATGGCAGCCGCGAAACCTTTGATACGACGCTTTATCGTAAAAGGCTGAGCATTACGTGACTTAAAAGACATGTTGAATACTATAGCGGTATTTTCAGCAAAAATAGAGACTACCCCCGCCCCAAGTTAGGGTAAAAAATTTTCGCTTTTCGACGTTTCCCCAGTTCACAACCAATGATCACAATTTGACAAAGGGGTAATGTGACACACGCCATGAAATGCCGGGAATAATAGAACCGCAATATAAATGTTATTACTTCGTTATTTTATAGCGTGGTGTAAGGATACGCGGCTCCGTTGCGGTAACTGCAACAGTATACTCCCAATGCGCCGCCGGCTTCCCAGATAAAACCCCCATTGTGCAGCTGTTTTCCCAAGCAACGGGCGCCCCATCCCCCCACCGTCAGCAGCGACATCACGCTCATCACCGTGCCTTCTTGCAACACAAACGCATCTGGTTTGCTCCACCCTGGCGACGATTCCCACAGGCCCCGCCCAATTTCGTGATTGCCAAAACCATCAACATTGCCTAAGCGGATACCCCATTGTTACTCAGCTTGACCAAGCGCTTGCTGCCTAGCCCGATTAATATCACCCAGAGAATTACCAGGAATCATCACTGAAATCATGTCCGCAACAACCTGCTCAGCAGCAGCCACCATCGCCCCCGCTCCTACCGTCGCCGCCGTAGCGGCTGTCCACCCCTGATGCGTCACAGCGCAATGGATGGACACCACATCCCCAGCCGCCACCACGGTGTCCGCACTGGGGATTCCATACATGGACACATCGTTGATAGAGATAGCCACCGGGCCGGGAAAAGCTTTATTTTCGTCAAAATTTCCTGACCTAACAACGTGGGAAACGCCCCGGCAGCACGAATAATATCTTCAGCCACTGCGGCAAGTTCTAAGGTAGATACCCCCGGCGCCACGGCTGCGCACGCTGCATCGCGTGCGGCAGCTGCGATCTCACCGGCGGCCTAGATGGCGGCTATTTCCGCAGGGGTTTTGGCCTGCAGCGGTGAGTTCGGCGGCGGAATATCATGGTCAATACCGTACAGTAAGGATGCGCGGCCCCTTGTCCGTGGCGGCTACGGTGTGTTCCCAGTGAGCGGCGAGGGAACCGTCTTCGGTGACCACCGTCCATTCGTCGTCAAGCACCAGCGAGTGCACCGTGCCGAGTGTGAGCATGGGTTCGATGGCGAGGACAGAGCCGTCTTGAATGTATGGTCCGCGGCCGGGTTTGCCTTCGTTGGCGAGCCAGGGTTGTTCGTGCATTTCGCGGCCGATGCCGTGCCCGCCGTAGCCGTCCACGATGCTGAGGGTGATGCCCCATTGTTGTTCGGCGGCGCGGGTGGCTTGTTCGAGGGCGTGGGAGACGTCGCTCAGTTGGTTGCCGGGGACCATGGCTTTCATGCCTTCGGCGAGTACCCATTCGGTGGCTTCGTTGAGTGCCTGGGCTTCGGCGCTGAGTGGGCCGACGCCGAAGGTCCAGGCGGAGTCGCCAACCCAGCCGTTGAGGGTGGCGCCGCAGTCGACGGATACGAGATCGCCTGATTGCAGTATGGTTTTTTGGTTGGGAATCCCGTGCACAATTTCGGTGTTGACGGATACGCAGATGGAAGCCGGGAAGCCCTCGTACCCCTTGAATGTGGGGATGGCGCCGGCGCTGCGGATGGTGTCTTCAGCGACGGCGTCGAGTTCGAGGGTGGTGACGCCGGGTGCGGCTGCGGCTTTGACGGCTTGCAATGCTTTGCCAACAATTTCCCCTGCGGCTTGCATTGCATCTAATTGCTCTGGAGTTTTGGCGGCAATTACTTTACGGGATTTCCGAAAAACCATGGTCTTCTTTCGTGGGTGGGTGAGGTGGGCAGGCTAACTGCGGTTATTTGGGTATATGCGAGGAGTTGGTTTTGCCCCGGATGCCAAGCCGGTGCATGGACCTACGCACCTCATTGACCTTAACCTCCCAGTGATATTGTTGCAGCAATTGTGCGGTGATTCTGGTGGCGCCGAAGGTTTGGTTGGAGTCGAGCCAGCTTTGGTGGACGAAGAGGTCCAGTTTGTCGTTGAGTCGCTTTTGGCGAATCCGGTTTTGGCGGCGGGGTTCTTCT
Organism: Corynebacterium sp.; assembly: GCA_030527885.1. Classification (GTDB taxonomy): domain Bacteria; phylum Actinomycetota; class Actinomycetes; order Mycobacteriales; family Mycobacteriaceae; genus Corynebacterium. Next base: position 30,862 of record JAUMZY010000015.1, on the reverse strand, counting down.
ATATGTTTGTAAAAGCCGCCTTTGGTGACGCCCAGGAGGCGGGCCATTCGACTGAGGTCGAAGTTGGCGCGTTCTTTCTCCATGAGGTCGAATTTGTCGCTTTTGGTGGCGTTTTCTGGCAGTTGGCTTTTCATGACCGCGAGGAAGTTTTTATCCAGGGTTTCGTTGCGTTGTTGCTTTGCTAACCTGCGGTCTTTGATTTTTTGGGCGCGGGCTGCGGCTTGGCTGTCGCGGCTGTCGAGTTCGTATTGGATTTTGACCCATCTGCTTAAGGTCATTGGGTTAACGCCTACTTCTTTGGCGACGGCGCTGATTGGCCGGCCGGTATCAAGCACAAGGCGTGCGGACCGTTTGCGAAACCGCCAGTCATAGTGTTTATTCGCCATAAAGCTCATCCCCTTTCAGTATGTTTGTTAGTCAATCATTTAGACTACCAACCAACTCCCCTCCCGGGAAGAAAAAAACCAGCACCACATGCCCATCTGGCATGGATGCTGGTGGTTTGGGTTGGATTATTTGCCCAACGCAGCTAACGTACGCGCATTAATCTCTTCCACGGTGCCTTCGGCCTGGATGGTGATGATGTGATCACCATAGTGGTCGATCAAGGGGGCGGTTTCGTCCCGGTACACCTGGAGGCGGGTGCGAATGGTGTCTTCGTTGTCGTCAGCACGACCGCGGGCCAGCATGCGCTCCACCACGACGTCTTCGGAAACTTGGAAGTTCACGACACCATCGAGTTGGGTGCCGAACTCGGTGAGGAAGCCATCGAGGATTTCGGCTTGTTCCACGGTGCGGGGGAAGCCGTCGAGCAGGAAGCCGTTGCTGGCGTCTGCTTCTTCCAGGCGGGCTTTGACCATGCGGGCGGTGACTTCGGTGGGCACGAGTTTGCCGGCGTCGATGTAGCTTTTTGCTTCTACGCCGAGGGGGGTGCCTTCGCCAATGTTGGCGCGGAAGAGGTCACCTGTAGAGATGTGGGGAATGTCGAGTTTTTCAGACAGGATGGCAGCTTGGGTGCCTTTGCCGGCACCAGGAGGGCCAAGCAGAACGAGTCGCATGTTACTTCAAGAGTCCTTCGTAGTTACTTTGTAGGAGTTGGGATTCGATTTGCTTGACTGTGGTCAAAGCAACCGAAACCATAATCAGAATCGCGGTGCCGCCGAATGGGGTGGAGGAACCAGTCCGCGCTGACACCCCGAAGTCCAACATGATGTTAGGCAAGATAGCAATGATGCCTAGGTAGAGTGCACCCACGAAAAGCAGACGGTTCATAACAAACCCGAGGTACTCTGCGGTAGGGCGGCCAGGGCGAATGCCGGGGATGAAGCCGCCGTATTTCTTCATGTTTTCGGCTTGTTCGGCAGGGTCGTACTGCACAGATACATAGAAGTACGAGAAGAAGATGATCAACACGAAGTACAGCACAATGTACTGCCATGAAGATGGGGTTTGTAGGTATTGAACGACGTTGCGTTGCCACCAGTTATCCGGGACAGTTGTGGAGCCAGAGTTCACGATTTGGGTGATCAGCACCGGCATGTAGATGAGGGAGGAGGCAAAGATCACGGGGATCACACCACCCTGGTTCACCTTCAGCGGCAGGTAAGTGGAGGAGCCACCGTATTGGCGGCGGCCCACCATGCGCTTGGCGTACTGCACGGGGATGCGGCGTTGGCCTTGTTCAACGAATACCACACCGATGACCAGGACAATCACTGCGATCAGTACCAAGGTGAAGACGAGGCCGCCGCTGCCTGTGAGGATTCTCACGCCGTCGGCGGGGATACGGGTGGCGATGCCTGCGAAGATGAGCAGGGACATGCCATTACCCACACCACGTTCGGTAATGATTTCGCCGAGCCACATCACGAGGACCGCGCCGGCGGACATGACGAGCACCAAAATGATTAAATCGAACAGGGAATGGCCTTCTTTGAGCACTCGGGTTCCTTGTCCTAGAAGTTGCTCGCGGTCGGCAAGTGCGACAATGCCAGAGGATTGCAGTAGCGCCAGCGCCAAGGTTAGGTAGCGGGTGTATTGGTCCATTTTTGCTTGGCCAGATTGCCCCTCTTTTTTGAGTTCTTCAAAACGGGGAATCACTACGGTCAGCAGCTGCACAATGATGGAGGCAGTAATATACGGCATCACACCAATAGCGAAGACTGATAGTTGCAGTAACGCGCCACCAGAGAACAGGTTGATTAATGCATAGACACCTTGGGTATCGGATGATAGTTGATGAAGACGTTCTGAAATGGACGCGTAATCAACACCTGGCGAAGGTATCTGGGCACCAATGCGGTACAAAATGATCAGGGCAAGAGAGATAAGAATCTTCTTGCGCAGATCCGCATCCTTAAAGGCCTGAAGAATGGCGGACACTTAGCCTCCTGGCTCCTCACGCAGCCACAAGGCTGGCAGGAAAATTTTGCGTTTTGTTGATCCCCCACGTTTCCGTGGGGCGATATGGACTGACTGACCTTGCTACTCTACCACTAGAGTTAAATTAAATCACAGTCAGGTATGGAGGTACTCCCCCAAAAAATATTAAAAGAAAAACCTTAACCATAACCAAAGCAACGACTCGCCTTAGGTTTACCTGACCTGTGACCTGCATGGTGCAGCGGTTTTTCCATTCTTGGTACACTGGGAGGCTAGATGCACAACATGCTTAACTTGGTCTTGGTTAGCTGAAGTTCTTGGCGACACCAAGCCGGCACCCAACGCCGCGACCCAACGGTAACAGCGGCTTAATATGGCAGCCCAAAATGGTAGCGAACAAGAGTGATATGTGGCGGCGGGGACCGTCGCAAAGCTGACAGTTTTCGACCCGCCGACTGCGGAACTTTGAACGCTGCTACCCCTCCGCTACCCCCAATTTTAGGCAACCGGAATATTAGCTATTGTGATTGCGTTTGTAGCCTACATTTGGGCAATTGTAATAATCAGCTTAAGAAAGATCCACCCTAGGGGTGAGCTACTCGCGCAAGAGTGATACAAAAACAGCACCCAACCCTTATACTTGTTTAACAGCATATAGCGAAAAGCTTGTTCGGAATCCAAGAAGAAGCCAACAATGTTGGATTCCGCCTCGCTTGTCGCCTGCACTGTTGAAACTCACACAAGTGAGGGGTGCTGCTTAGCAGTGGGATAGTGGTGTAGAAATTGCAGGTTTCTATACTTCTATCCCGCTATTTAGTTGTGATCGGGGTCAACGTCACGCATGATGCTGTCCGTTCACATTTTCATTCACACGGCATTGCGCGCGGGTTTATTGTACTCAGCAATCTCAACACTTAGCGGAAGAACTCGCCGACAACTCGCAAGATTCCGTCAATTTGGTTGGATCTGCCTTCATGGTCAGTCTAGGCAATAATTTAATGATCTGGCTAGCCTTAATCGCCGGAAAATTCGTATTATTTATTGCAACACTATTAATTATTGCGCTGACCGTGATAATTGTCGGTTTGATCACGTTCCCCATTCAGGGGCAATTCACCCCCTATCATTCCGGATAAATCAATTGGAATTACCATAATTTCGCTATTCGGTGTCGCAAAACTCTTTTATTTTTCCCCAGTTTTACGCACAGGTGTACCAATTGGTACTATTTTTCTACCCCCGTCAGGGGCCTTACAGGTGCTGTGACGTTAATCGTGATGTATCCCGTGGCGGTGCTTTCGCCATCCGGCACAGAGAACCACAGTTTATAGTTGCCCGGCGCGGTTTGCGCTGGCACTTTCACGGGGATTCTGATGGTTTGTGCGCCGCCGGCCAGCAGTGTTAGCTGTGGTTGTTTCCCTACGTTCCAGTCGGCATTAGGCGTGGTGATGGTTAGTTTTTCTGCGACTAGGTTTCGCCCCAGCGAGTTGCTGACGGTGATGGGAATGGTTTCTGTGTTGCCGGCGGCGATGGCGGTGATTGGTGCGGTTGCGGTCAAGCAGGTGCGCCCCAGCCAGGCCAGATTGAAGCGAGCAAAGCTGATGTTATTGTCAATTTCGTAAGCCAGCCCAATGAGATCATTTGATAATGCCGCCAGCTGCGGGTGGCGAATGTATTTGCGCATTAATTGCTTTTCGACGGGCCAGGTTCGACCTTCGTCACATGAGACCCGAATAGTTTCAGTATCAGTAGCCACCAAGATTTTGGCCTGTACTGATTGCGGTGGCGCTTGCGGATACGCTCTAATCATTGCCCCCTCCCGGTGTGGAATGGGGGTGGTGGTGTCGGTGACTGGGGTGCTCCAGTTCAAGCCGCTGTCGTACGAATATGCGGTTTGGCGTGTGCCGTTGGGGCTGGCGCCGTCGGCCATGAGGGTGCCGTCGGAAAGCTCAATGATGCTGAGGTCTGTTAATTGGGCGTCCCGCCAATTACTCGTAATCCAGCTGCTGCCGTGGTCGTCGGAAAATAGGATGGCGGTGTAGGCACTCCCCCGCGGCCCGCTGACTGGGATGCCGCGCACGAGTCGGCCCGCGTGCTGCCCGTAATGCAGCCGGGTGGCGATGGTTGCCCCAGTGGTGCGGGATATTGGTTCGGCGAAGCTGATGCCGTTGTTGGTGGAAAGCACCTGATAGAACGGGGCTGATTGGTGGTGCAATTCTGGGCACGCGGTGGTGTTGAGGGCGTACCCCACCGCTATGGCGTCAGTGGCGGTCGTGGTGATGGTGGGTTGGTGGTAGCAGTTGGTTGCTAGATCGTATTCTTGGAATAGGGCTGTGGGTTCTTCGGCGGTGGCGCGTGGTGGGAGGGGGATGCTGGCGCTTCCCATGAGTAAACCGCTGATCACTGCGATCATCATGTGCATCGGTCTACTGCTCATTTTATTCCGCCTCTTGCAATGCTTTCCCGCGTTTCCGCACAAAAAATTTAAGAGATTGAGTTATCTGACTGCGATCATCGGACCGCCTAGGCCTTAATAACACATATACTACACATAAGAGAATAATCTCAGCAGTGCTGGTGCAGAATTACCCCTATGACTTTCGCCTCATTACAAAATCACAACGTTCACCTGCGACTTAACGCCCCCACACCGCCCCCGGCCCCCACAAACTTAATTAAAGCTTAAAAAGATTGGCCGCCGATTCCTGGGAACCCGGCGACCAATTAATACTTCTCACACATTATAAATATTTTACCCCTGAAACCATGGGCGCGCTCACCACCACGAATCTCCTACTTATTGTCCAGATGCGTTGCCACTCGTTGCGCAACTTCTTGAAAATTTCTCGTAAATGGATGATCCGGCCCTAAGATTCGCACTGTCTCTTCGATAAGAAATTCATATTCGACCTCGGCTTCCGACACCCGGCCGGAATGGAACAGCGTCCACGCATAATTATTCCACACCACCAACGTCTTCTCGGATTCCGTCCCGTTGATTTCCCGATTATCCTCCAAAAGTGCAGTCCACGCCGCCAATGCTTCCTCATAGCGATTCAGATTCGACAAACAATGCGCATATTCCGTCCGCGCGTGCAGGGTGACAAAGTGCTTATCGCCGTACACCTTCCGGCACCCCTCCACCACTTTCGCCGACTCCGCGAACGCATCAAAAAACCGCTCCACCGCCCGCAAGCACAACACATACCGCCCCCGGGCAATGTTGGTATCCCGCCCATACTCACCCTGGTGATTCTCATGGAACTGCGTCAAAGACTCATATTGGGCCAGCGCCTCCCACCACTCTTTGGCCTCAAACAAGTACATGGCGTATGTGTTCCATGCGTCGATGGTTTCAGGCGATTCCGCCCCGCTCACTCGTCGATAAGCATCAAGCAACGCTCTGAGCTCCGGCAACGCCTGGGCAAACTGCCCCTCCTCGGCCAAACATGCCGCATAATCCTCCCACGCATTGAGCGTGCGCGGGTGATCTGGCCCATAAATGCTTCTCCGCCCGGCCAGCACCTCTGCGAACTGCTCTGTTGCCTCCGGCATGCACCCACAATTCTTCAACAGCGAAGCGTACTTGCTGCGCACATCAATGGTCTCTGGGTGCTGCGGCCCCAACACCTGCAAACAAGCCGGCAACAAGGCCTCACCTTCGCATAATGCCTGTTCATCGTATTCCAGCTCGGACAAGCAACTCACATAACTAGCCCACACATGCAGCGTATCAATATCGGTCGGCCCCAACACCTGCCGGCAATCATGCAACAACCCTTGCAGCAGCGGCAAGCTTTCATCAAAAAACCCCAACTCTAAACTGCAGTCAACAAACCGCTGCCGCACAAAAATAGTGTCGGGGTGCATATCCCCGTTAGCCTGCCGAAAACCTTCTACCACTTTGCCGTATTCTTCATACGCTTGTTCCATATCTTGGGACTGCTGCAAGAAGAATGCATACTTGCTACGCATGGCGCTGGTTTCTAAGTGGAATTGCCCCCTGGTCTGCTCATATATAGCGACAAGTTGCTCTAACTCCATAATTGCTTCATCTAAGCAATAAGTAGCAATGAGGCTTTCAATATAGTCATCCCATGCGGCTAATGTCTGGGGGTGTTCCATCCCTAAGGTTTGTTGGAAATATTCGAGTTGCTGCTTTAGGTTTTCGGTGCTCATAGCCCTTACTGTACAATGCGGAAGGCTTTTTATGCTGCCTAAAGTTAAAAAATCCTATGTGCGCTACATCCCCGCTGGTCAAACGCTAGCCAACTAATAACAGGCCAGTGCAATAAGTAATCTGCTACTGCCCTAGCTGGGTGCTCACGTCAGCCAACGTATCCTGTGCATCCAACACAACAGCATGTTCCCGCCCCAAGGTGCGCACCGCCACCGTCAACAAACACTCATATTCGAACTGTGCTTCAGACACCATCCCCGCCAGCACGAGAGCATACGCATAGTTATTCCACGCTTTAAACGTCTCCTCGTCGTCCTCCCCACACACTTGGCGCGTCTGCTCCAAAATCCCTGACGATTCCGCCAGCACCTCCGCCACCCGGTCCGCCTCCAGCAAGCACCGCGCATACTCATTGCGGGCATACAACACCTCCAGGGGATCTGCACCGGGCAGTTGCTGGTAGGCGGTCATCACCTTTTTATATTCAGCGCAGCTTTGATCCAGCTCCCCTAATTCACGCAGAGTTTGGGCATAAATCATGCGCACCATGGTGGTTTCTTGGTCGTACTCCCCGTAGAGCCGCTCGTAGCGTTTCAACACATTGGGAAATTCCGCCCCCGCCGCCGAAAATTGTTTATTGACAAAGAGGTAATAGGCATAGGCGTACCAGGTTTCCAACGTTTGGGGATCATCCAGCCCATTCATGGCCTTATGTGTGTCCAATAGGGCCTTGAGCTCCGGGATACCCCGCTCATAATTCTCCTGCCGCAGCAAGCAACTCACCCAATCATTCCATAGCACAAGTGTTTGATAATGCCCGGAGCCTAGGAGTTTTTTAGCCGCCAGCAACGCCTGCTCCAGCTCATTCGTCGCAGCCTCCAGATCCCCCACATCAACCAAACACGTGCCCAAGGCATCCCACACGATAAAGGTAAAAGGGTGATACGGCCCGAAGGTTTCTTTCCTACCAGCCAGCACCGCCTTGTATTCAATCAGGGCTTCACCGGGACGCCCCAACTCTTGCAGCTGCCCCGCGTACTTGTAACGAACCAGCAGCGTATCGGGGTCTTTCTCCCCGGAAACTTGGATGCGGGCAGCCAGTAACAGCTCCGATTCGGCGCAGGCTTGTTCGGTGCGGCCTACTTCGTCCAGGCAAATCATGACGCTGGTCCACGTCAGTAATGTCTCTGAATCCAGCGGGCCCAAAACCCTACGCTGCATGTCAAGGAGTTCGGTAAATTCCGGCAATGCTTCGGCGAACCGCCCGAGTTGCGCTAAACAATCGGCGGCTTGGCCGCGGAGGCTCATGGCCGAAGTATTTTCCTTACCGTATTCTTGTTCGAACCCGGTGGCGCATTTGTGGAAGAGGGTGCGGGCTTCTTCGAATTGCCCCATTGTTTGGAGAATCTCGGCGATTTTTGCCCGGGCAACGCAGGTTGCTGGGTGATATTCACCATAGCTGAGGCGTAATTCTGCAACTAGTTCGGCAATGTGGTTGGCGGCGGCGGCAAGCGCGGTGGGTTCGAGTTCTCGGTAATTTTCTAGGAGTGCTGCCACGTAATAGGTCAGTGCTGTGAGGGTTTCGGGGTCTTGTGCGCCCTGTAGCCGCCAAATGTGGGTGAATCTTTGTCTGAGCTCCTGGGTGATTTCTTCCGCATTCTGTCCCATATTCTCACTGTACACATTTTGCCTGCTGGGGTTTATCGGGTGGTATGACCACCTCTCCCCCAGCCGTGCCGCTTTTCCACGACCACGCCCCCGAAACCCAGCTTCTACCTATCCCACGGTTGAAATTGTGCACCAAATTCTTGCACATGCATCGTGGTGGAATGGTTGGGGCCGTAGATTCGCGTGCAGTCTTGCAGGAGCTCACCGTATTCCACTTCGGCTTCAGCAGTTTTTCCGAGGGCGAAGAGGGTACGCATGTAGTCGTATCGCACTTCGATGGTTTCTAAGCTGTCGTCACCGTTGATGTCGCGGGATACGCGCAGGAGCCCTTCGAATTCGGGGAGGGCGGCTTGGTATTTCTCCATGCAGATGAGGGTGGCCGCGTATTGGGACCAAGCGTAGCAGTGGAATTTGTCGGTTTCGCCGAGGGTTTCCCGGGCGCCACGGCGGATTTTGTCGAATTCCACGCTGGCTTCCAGCATGTCACCGAATTTGAGGAGGTTGCGGGCGTAATCAGCGCGGAATTTGAGCGTGTTGAGCGCTAGGTCGCTGGTGGCTTCGGCTTCGTGTTCGGCGAGGATGCGGTAGAACTGGGCGGCTTCTTCGTAGCGTTGTAGTTCTTCGAGGATTTTGGTGTAACCCAGGATGGTGTGTCGGGTTTCTGGGTGGGTTTCGCCGTAGAGTTCCAGCCGGGTGGCTAGGAGGTCTTGGAATTCGGCGAGGGATTCGTCAAGGTTTTTCTGGTTGGCGAGGCCGGCAGCGTAGCTGTTCCAGTAGCGGAGGGTCTTGGGGTGGTGAGGCCCAAAGACAGTGCGGGCGTCGTCTAGGAGAGCGGCTGTTTGGGCAACCGCTTCAGCATCGTGGCCGGCGTTGCTGAGGCAGATGGCGTATTGGTTGCGGATTTTGAAGGTGGAGGGGGCTTCGGCGCCAAAGACCCGATAATAAGATTCGATTGTTTGTTCGTATTCTTCGATAGCTTCGTCGTAGCGTTGCAGGGCTTGCAGTGAGAGCGCGCGCTTGCCGTGCATGACGATGGTGCGCTCATCATCAGCACCCCATACCGTGGTCATTCTAGGCAGCAGTGCTTCGCATTCCATGAGAGCCTCGGTGTGCCTGCCGATTTTGCCCAGTGATACGGCGTAATGCGCGCTGCTCGTCAGGGTATCGGGATGGTCTTTCCCTTGGACCCGCTGACGGGAAGTCCGCACCCGGGCAAAGACTTGCGTGGCAGCAGAGACGTTACCAATTTGGTTGAGGCATTGCCCCACTTGCTCTTGGGCATAAAGGGTTTCGAGGTCCTCAGGCCCAAGATGATGCGTTAGTGCTTCTTGCAGGGTGGCAAATTGGGTGGTTGCGGCACGAGTGTTGCCAATGTGGCAGAGGAAGCGGGCGTATCTTCTGCGAATTGGTATCGCATCGCTACTTTTAATGTCGTAGGCCGCGTCGTGGCTGGCTAGGAGCTCCGCAAATTGGGCCGCCGCCTCCTTAGGTTGGTCTTCGACAATCAGCGCATTGATGTAGTTTTCCCAGACTTGGTACATTTCTGGGGTGTCTCCCCCAGATTGTTGCAGTTTTGCTAGTTGAGCTTTGATTTGGGTGCTGGGGGCCAGGGTGTTGAGGTTGTGGTTTTCCGCCATGCCTTAAACTGTACAACTATTATTTTCCAGCACATTGCGGTACCTAATTTTTTGGGGTATAGCACGCTAGCTTTTCGACGCCCGACGTCATGCATAAAAGCAGGCTGTGGGATAAAAATCCCACAGCCCACAGGGTTACCCCCTACATCTTAGGACGGAGGTACCCAAGCAGAGTATTTTTGCTCATGGTGAAGTATTCTGCTTTGCCACCATTGTAAGGCTCATGGTTGTTCTCGCTCAGCAGGAGTAGTGCATTACCCCGATCTTCCAAAACGATCGCAACGTGCCCCCACTTGCTATTTCCCCATACAGCTACATCGCCTTTTTGAGCTGCAGCGTTAGGGCCAACGAAGTGGTAGTACTGCCGCCGGGCGTTGGTTGGACGTTCCCAAAGATTCCTGGCACCACCATTACCACCCATGACTTCATATGGGCCCCAACGATCTCTTTGTTATAAGCCTGGAACAGTTCAGTACATTGACCAGTTCCAATCCAACGACCGTTGTACTTAGCTGCGAAGGCATCAACCTTGGCGGACAAGCTGCTGCTGCCACCAGGGTTAGGTGCAGGAGCCAGTGCAGGTGCCGGCGGCAGGTTGATGAGTCGACCTTCGACACTGCTCCAGAACCGGGTGTGACCTTTGGTCATGTGGTTGACGCCGTCTTGGCCAATCCAGAAAACAGCGTTTTCGCTAGCTGCGTTGGTGGTGCCGGTGTCCCATACGGGAGCACCATTGACGTAGATGACGAAGTTACCGTCTGATTGCATGATGGCGTGCATGTCACTACCAGTTTTGCCCAGGGTGCCGGTCTCCCACACGGGTGTGTTGCCATGGTAGGTGACCAGGTTACCGTCACTTTGGTACACGGTGGTGAATTGTCCATTGGGTGACATGAGCATCTGGTTGGCCTGCAACGACTGGTTGGGGAACAAAATGTCGATGCGGAAGGCATCGTTCCACACTCGGGCACCATTGTTGTAGGCAAACAGATAGCCTTCGGATCCGAGGTTAATCTTGTCCACGGGACCGCGCTCTGGGAAGAGGGCGAAGACTTCCGTGCCGTTTTCGAGGATGACCACACGGCCGTCTTCGGTGAAGCGGAGCACTCTGCCTTGGCCAGTGCCGCTCACGCTCCACACGACGCGGGAGCCGACGCGGTACTGAATGCTGCCGTCAGCACCTAGGCCGAAGGTGAGGTGCTCACCGTAAACGATCCAGTTGTTTTGTGCGAGCTCACAACCGCGCACCATTTCGGCCCGAACGTTACAGTTGAAATAGGTGAAAGCTGGCGCGGCGGGCGCGGGCGCCGGAGCAGGCGCCTGCGTAGGCGTCGGCGCCGGCGATTCGTTGGCAGCGGGCTTGGTGGTATTGCTTGTGGCCCGTTTCAGCAGCAGTCCAGCGATCAGCACGAAGATGGGCAGGAGTACTGTCGTGACTATTTCGGTGATGCCGAAACGCATTCCGTTGAAGTCGAATGTGTTGTTGGTGGCGTATGGGAGTGCCGCGGTGAGCCCAATCTCAGGCTGATCGGTGTCGTCAGCCTCACCCCGTGTGCTGTCTGCTCCCTAGATTACTTCGGCGTTGCGTATTTGGTGGAACACCGCCGTTTCCGCGCTGGTAACGGGTGTTGATGTTGCCAGGAGGGAAATCGAAACGATTGTTGCAACCATAGTGCCGAATTTGTTTCGGTTCATTGGTCAACCTTCTTCTTCCGTAGTTTTCTCATGTATCTGCGTACAACATGAGTACGGTTCTTAGTTTTACACGGGTTGAAGGCCTAAACAATGGTCATTCTTGCTATTTGATATAGCTGCACTTTTGGTTTTATTTTTTTATTTTTTGCATGGTTATTGGTTTTTGCAATCTGGATATTTGACAGCTCGGAACAATCACCATGCTTAAGATTATACGCCAATCGACCCCACAATGGCCGTCGGCAAGCGCAAAGTCTTCACCCCCAACACCCCATATTCAGCCGCCGAAGTGTAAGGTTACGCAAAATAACCTCACAATGGTTTCACGGCTATCGAAATGATTAAAATTATTGCCCACAACTAGAATGATAACCCGGCGCAAACTTGAGATATCCGCGATATTGCGCCGGGAACTGTGGGCGTCGACAAGCATGCAACCCACTCAGATAACGCTCATGTAGCAAGTTTCGTTCCGCAAATTCGGGGGTATGAACTGCGAAAACACACCGGGGAAAATCCCCATTTCATGCCGCCGCAGCCCCGTTAACAGAGGTACTGCGCCACTCGTTGGGATAGTTGTTTATACGCCCGGGTTTGGGGGTCGTCGGCGCCAAGGATGCGGACGCATTCGGGCAGGAGGAATTCGTATTCCAAGTGCGCCTCGGTGACTTTGTCGCCGGTGAAGAGCGCCCAGGCGTAGTCGTTCCAGAGTTTGAGGGTTTCTGGGTTATCCTCGCCACGGACTTGGCGGGAGTCGTGGAGTAAGTGCGCCCAGTCGCGGAGGGCGGTGTCGTGGTCGCCGAGGCTCATGAGGCAGTCGGTGCAGCGAGTACGGATGTAAAAGGTTTGGTCGTCATTTTCGCCGTAGATGTGCCGGGTACCTTCGAGCGCGCGACGAAATTCCGTGTAAGCATCGAATACTTGTTCGCTCTCAAGGAGGCAGTGCGCATACCTGCTGCGGGCGTCGATGGTGTTGGGGTGAAAGGCACCGCGGTATCGCTCCTCAATATCAGCAAGCGCTTCGAACTCTGCGGTGGCTTCGTAGTAGCAGCCAAGCTCGGCAAGCATGATGGCGTAATTGCGCCAGGTTTGACGGGTGTCTTCATGTTCCCGGCCGAGCAGGCGGCGCCGGGTGTCCAGCAGGGTGCGTGCCTCAGTGAGGGCGTCCGCAGTGTAGCCGGCGTTGGCGAGGCTAGCTATGTAGTTGTGCCACACGGTGAGGGTTTCCGGGTGGTCGTTGCCGAAGATGCGCCGATAGTCGGCGAGGAGTCTGGTCATCTCCGCGTAGGCTTCATCGTTGCGGCCTAGTTCACTGAGGCAGGAGGCGTGGTGCCCGCGGGTGTTGAGGGTGTCTATATGGTCGGCGCCTAGCTCGTCGCGGCGGGATATCAAAATGCGGTGGATTTCGGCGAGGGCGCGTTCGGATTTGCCCACGCCCCGCAGGACTGCGGCGTATTTGCTGCGCACATAAAGGGTGGAATTGTGTTGCTCCCCCAGGATGCTGATGCAAAACGGCAGTAATAATTCGGCCTCAGCAAGGGCTTTGACATATTGGCCCTGTTTTTCCAGGCAGACGATGTAGTTAATCCAGGTTCCCAGGATGCTGGGGTGAGTGTCGCCGTAGAGCCGGCGGCGGGTGGTTAATAATTCGTGGAATATATTTCCGGCTTCGGTGTATTTGCCGAGGTGAGTGATGCATTCGGCGGATTTTCCGCGCAGGTATAACCATTCTTCACTGGTGGTCCCGTAGTGGTGGTGGGTGAGGTGTTCCGCCTGCTGAAATTTGGTGTGGGCATCCTGATAGTGCCCGAGCTGCATGAGGTAATGGGCGTATTTGCTTATCAATCCGGCCACGAAGACGTGGTTATCGCCGAGCATGCGCTCGCTGACAGAGATGAGGAGGGCTAATTCGGTGAGCGCGTGTTCAGTCTCACCGGTTTGTATAAGGGAGTCTATGTAGGTGAGCCATATATCCCGGGTGTCGGGGTGTTCTTCCCCGAGCTGGGTGCGGAGTTCGTCAAAGGTCTTTTTATACTTCAGTGTTTGTGAGTTATGGATTTTGGCCATAGATCATACTGTACAGAACAGCTAGTTAGCCTCTCCTATACTCGCGTGTAATTTGTTGTGTTATTGTTATCAATCTTGCTGCTTGATGTGTTTCGCTTCGGCTTTCAGGTAGCTGACCAGGCTATGTTCTTCACCCAGTTCGTTGATTGCGTCAGCAATAACCAATTGCATTTCTATGTGCGCTTCGGCGATTTTGCCGGCGTGGAACAACGCCAGTGCGTAATCTTTGCGCACAACAAAAACCACATCGCTGTCAGTGACGTAGCGGCTGTTGCTGTTGAGCCAGGTTTCGAATTCGGTGAGGGCTTGGGTGATGTAGCCAGCTTGGTCCAGGGCTTGGGCGTAGAGCGCCCAGGTGAGTAGGGTTTCGCGGCTTTGCTCACCAGCCACGCGGCGGTAGTCGGCGAGTAGCTCCTGTACTTCGGCGATGTCGTCGACGTCGATGCGCTCTAGGAAGAGCAGGCAGAGGAAAACATTACGGCGGTAGAAGAGAGTGTGCGGGTGCTGGGGACCGTAAGTGAGGTGGGCGGCTTGGGTGCAGAGCCGGTACTGACGGAGTGCTGTTTCGATGTACCCCCTGGTTGCGAGGTTGCGGGCGTATTTGCTGCGCACTTCGATGGCGTCGGGGGTGTCGCTGGCATCCAGGCGTTCGTATTCGTGCAGCAGCATGGAGAATTGTTGGGCGGAGTCGCTGGTGTCCCCCATGTCGTTGAGCAGGGTGGCGTATTTGTTCCAGGTGGCGAGGGTGTCGGCGTGATCTTTGCCAAGCGTCTGTATTCGGCTTTTGAGGATGGCTTCGAACTCCATGACGGCTTCGCTGATGCGTTCGCAGGTGGCGAGTGCATCGGCGTAGTCTTCGTGCGCGGCGAGGGTTTCGGGGTCGTCGGCGCCAGCTTGTCGACGCAACACCTCATGGATTTGTTTGTATACGATGGGAATGCGGTTGCATTGAACCGTGTGCTTGAGGGATGTCACTTTCAGCCGGTAAGCAGCAAGGGTTTTTTCATCTGCTGGCCCGTACACGCGGGAATACACTGGGATGAGTTCGTCCAGCTCTGCAACGGCGTCAAGAGTGTCGAGGCACTGGGCGTAGGCAAACCAACTGCTGAGGGTCGTGGGGTGTTCGTCCCCCAGGTGTTCGCGGTGGTGGGCCACGATGGTGCGGTACGTGGTGATGGCGTTGGGAATGTCGCGGATTTCGTAGAGGAGTTTGGCGATTTTCTCCTGCAGCCGCAGCGCATCGTCGCTGCTGTCGCCTTGTTTTTGCTGGTGGATGCGCACGAGGTTTTCGTAGGTGGCCAGCGCGTCGCTGTACTCGTGTTGGTCTGCGAGAACATCGCCGCTCGCTTCGAGAATGCGCAGTGTTTCAGGGGCACTGTCCCCATGGAGCGCGGCAAAGCCATCGGCCACGTCACAGTAGTACTTCAGGGCAACATCGAGTTTGCCCAAAGCGTAGTAGCCGCGCGCCAACGCCTGGTACGTGTTCAGCACTTCGGGGTGGTTCACTCCCAGCACACTGGCGTCATCCCCATGCCGGGTGAGGTCGGCTAGGCAGCGGGCAATGCCGTTGCGGGTGAGCTGCATGGAGGAATGGTATTCACCCAGATTCTGGCGCTGTTGGTCGTGCACATTAACCAGGTGCAGCAGGGCGGCTTCGGTTTGGCCCACGTCCTTGAGGCAAAGCGCCAGGGTGATGTGGAAGATATAGCGATCCGGATCAGTCAGCGGCAGGACATCGTCGCTGTGGCTGATGAGTTCTTCCAGTTCGGCTTGGGCTTTTTCTACTTGGCCGACTTCGCGCAACCAGGCGGCGTAAGCGTTCCAGGGTTTGAAGATGAGGGGGTCTTCGTAGCCTAGTTTTTTCCGCATCACTGGTAGTAGCCCAGCCATTTTGGTGAGCGCCAGATCCACATAACCTTGGGTGTATAGAGCCATGACGTAGTCAATTCTGGTTGCCATGGAATCAACCTGCATAGTTTTTAGGAGGTAGAGCTCGTAAGCCATTACGTTGGCAAAGAATCCAAGATCTGGTTCAAAATCATCTCCCATGCCCTACACTCTACTGGTAAGCAAAAAATGTCACTATAATAAATTCGTCACGAATGATGTGAACTCAACAAACAGCGGTTAAGCTTATCCACGTTGCCGAAGTACCACGCAGCAATCACACTCAAAACGAAAGCAAAACCGCCCCCGTCGACAAGCGAGCGGGAGCGGTTATGCAATCAAGCCTTAGCTAGCAGTGATGGAACCGCCAGCAGCCTCGATTTTTTCTTGTGCGGACTTGGAGAACTTTTCAGCGGTGACGTTGAGTTTCACGCTGAGTTCGCCTTCGCCGAGCACTTTCACGGGCTGGTTCTTGCGCACCAGGCCCTTGGCCACGATGTCAGCAACAGTGATGTCGCCGCCTTGTGGGAATGCTTCACCCAAGTCGCCAACGTTGACCACTTGGTAAATCACCTTGTTGCGGCTCTTGAAGCCCTTAAGCTTCGGCAGCCGCATGTGGATGGGCATTTGACCACCTTCGAAGCCAGCCGAAACTTGCTTCCGAGCCTTGGTACCTTTGGTACCGCGACCAGCAGTCTTACCCTTGGAAGCCTCACCACGGCCAACGCGGGTCTTAGGCTTGTTTGCGCCCTTTGCTGGGCGCAGATCGTGGAGCTTAATTACATCGCTCATTGGTTACTCCCCTGCCACTTCTTCGACAACCACGAGGTGACGCACAACCTGGATCATGCCGCGCACAGCGGGATTGTCTTTGCGGACGACGGAGTGATTGATGCGCTTGAGGCCCAAAGCTTCCATGTTTTTACGCTGCTTTGGGTTGGCACCAACCAATCCTTTTTTCTGGGTAATCTTCAGGGCCATGGTTAAGCCTCCTGTCCTGCGCGTTGACGCAGCATCCGAGCTGGGGCAACTTCTTCCAAGCTCTTACCACGACGAGCAGCAACCTCTTCAGGGCGAACCAGTTGCTTCAGGCCGGCAACGGTGGCATGCACCACGTTGATGGCGTTGTCGGAGCCAAGGGACTTGGACAGAATGTCTTGCACACCAGCGCATTCCAGCACTGGGCGGGCAGCGCCACCAGCGATCACACCGGTACCAGGGGCAGCTGGGCGCAGCATCACGATGCCGGCTGCGGCTTCACCTTGGACGGGGTGGGTGATGGTGCCACCAACCATGGGTACGCGGAAGAAGTTCTTGCGTGCTTCTTCGGCACCCTTTTGGATTGCAGCGGGAACTTCTTTAGCTTTGCCGTAGCCAACGCCCACCATGCCCTTGCCGTCACCAACGATGACGAGAGCGGTAAAGCTGAAGCGACGACCACCCTTAACCACCTTGGATACGCGGTTAATAGTCACTACACGCTCAATATATTGTGAGCGTTCGTCTTGCTGCTGATTACGACGATCGTCGCGGCGGCCACCGCGGCGCTCGTTTTTGTTTTCATCGGCGGAGCGTCCGCCGTCACGCCGTTCACGTCCGGACATTAGGCGTTCCTTCCGTTGTTGTTAATTGCGGTGATCATTAGAATTTCAGACCACCTTCCCGAGCTGCATCGGCCAGAGCGGCAACCCGGCCATGGTATTTGTAGCCACCGCGGTCGAAAACGACCTTTTCAATGCCGGCTGCCTTGGCGCGCTCAGCAATGAGCTGGCCAACCTTGGTAGCTTTAGCCTTCTTGTCACCTTCCACTGCTGCCACAACTGCTTCCACGGAGGAAGCTGCTGCCAGAGTGTGACCAGCGATATCGTCGATCACCTGAACATGCATGTGGCGGGAAGAACGGTGTACTGCCAACCGTGGTACTTCGGCGGTGCCCCGCAAATGTTTGCGAATGCGGGCATGACGGCGTGCGCGAGCTTCGCGGCGACGGGCAGAAATATCCTTGCCTACCGGCACGCGTTTTGCAGTGTTGTTGTTGTCGTTGCTCATGCTTACTTACCCGTCTTTCCGACCTTGCGACGGATCTGCTCACCTTCGTAGAAAATCCCCTTGCCGTTGTAAGGATCATCCTTACGCAGCTTGCGGATAATGGCGGCGATCTGTCCGACTTTTTGCTTATCGATACCAGAAACCGACAGCTTGGTATTGCCGTCCACGGCGAAAGTGATCCCTTCCGGCGCCTCAATCAGCACAGGGTGGGAGTAGCCAAGAGAGAATTCTAGATCCTTACCCTTAGCAGCCACACGGTAACCAACACCAGAGATTTGCATCTTGATGGTGTAGCCCTCAGTCACACCGACAACGAGGTTGTTAATCAGTGACCGGGATAGGCCGTGCAGCGAACGGTTCTTACGGTTATCGTCGGGACGAGTCACAACAATCTGGTTGTCTTCAATGGCAACCTTGATGGGCTCAACAACGGTGTGGCTCAGGGTGCCTTTAGGGCCCTTGACCTCTACGAACTGGCCGTCGAGTTTGACCTCAACATTTGCAGGGATAGCGATTGGTGCCTTACCAACACGTGACATTTCTTCGCTCCTCCCTTACCAGACGTAGGCGAGAACTTCTCCGCCTACACCCTTTGCATGAGCCTGACGGTCGGTCAGCAAGCCTTGCGAGGTGGAAATGATTGCCACACCCAGGCCGCCGAGCACCTTCGGCAGATTATTGGACTTTGCGTACACCCGCAGACCCGGCTTGGAAACGCGGCGCAGCCCAGAAATGGAGCGCTCACGGGTGGAGCTGTACTTCAATTCAAGCGTCAGAGTCTTGCCAACTTTGGCATCCTCGACGGTGTAATCAGCAATATAGCCTTCGCTCTTCAAGATTTCGGCGATGTTCACCTTAAGCTTGGAGGAAGGCATAGACACGGAGTCATGGTGTGCGTGATTTGCGTTACGCACGCGTGACAACATGTCCGCAATTGGATCAGTCATGGTCATAGTAATGTGACCTGTTATGCCTTTCTCGTTGCGGTTCCTCTTACCTATAGTGCTTAAGCTTGAAGGTAGCTGCACAGCGTTACCGCATATTTTCCGGCCACTTTTCGCTTCCCATACTCAATAGTATGAGGCGCTCGCTGCCACATTTACACGGTCGCACAAGGCGAGGGGCCTACAACAAAGTAGTGTACTTATGTGGATTTTGCACTGGCGCAAAAGTCCAAGCGGATACTATACACTTTTTCCAACAATGCGGCAAGTTAACCCTTGCTTTTCGACGTTCACCCCGGCACGCCCACCCGTCGAAAAGCGTTACCAATTAAGCTGCAGTTCAGATACAACTAAGGGAAACGGGGGTAAAACTTTAGTTTATTTTACCCCCAATCCAAAGATAACTTCCGATAGGCCATTATTCATGGTTACACCCCCTAGCTAGTCATTTAAACAAACACATAACCACGGGGTCAATGTTTGATTTAAGGCTTAGCCTACCCCCGTTTAATGAAGGCTAGCCAAACCTCTGCATTAACACTATGTTCAAAAAGTGTTGGAGTAACACAAATATTTTTATGTGTTCGCGCCTAACCCAACATTTTGTGTGTTTTAACACCACATTTTTAAGGAAGGATACGATCCCCCGTGAGTTTCTCACTGAAAGCTCGCCGTGCCTTGATCGCTTCAGTTACAGCTCTTTCGATGCTGCCTGTTGCTGTTGTCGCGCACGCTGCTGACATGGTCAAAACTGACGGTGCCCTGTATTGGGGCATTCGCTCTAGTTTCAATAACTACACCCACGGTCCAACCCAATTGACTGACGTTGCTTCAGAAAACAATGCATTCAAGTTCAAGTTGGATACTTATTCCTACGATGCTGACACCAACAGGACTGAAGCCCAGTTCCGGGGCAGCGTTTTGTACAAGAAGTACTGTAATAACAACGACAAACCGCTGGAATCATTCTGCGCACTGGATCTAAGCTTCAAAGATCCTAAAATCGTGATTGATGAAGCTGGCTCGTATCTTGAAGCCACCGTGCGTTCCCGCCAATACTTATCCGGCAAGTTCTTTGAACCGGATAAACCTGTGAAGATTGCTAGTTTGGAAACCTACGCCGGTAACTTCACCAAGAAGGACGGCAAGATTAACTGGTCGAATATCCCCAGCAAGCTAACGGAAGACGGCTTGAAGATGTTCTCGGACTTCTACGCAGTGGGCGAGGGGCTCGACAATGTGAACTTCGAATACACGGGTGAAGGTAATCGCCCAGCTTCAGACAGCCGCGATATTGCTACCACCCCGGTGGTATGGCGCTCCCCCGCAACCTACGAGCAACGACACACGCTGTACCAGGTGGGGAACGATAAAGTCATCGTTGCAGCGGGCCATAAGGGCCTGTTTATGTTGCAAAATGATGACAACAAGAGCCTGAAGGAGATTGCAAAGCTCGAAACCAACCTAAACGATGAGGGTACCGAAGCATACGACGTCAAGAATGGGTACATATACTACGGCACCACTGAGCAGGGATATTCTACCAAGCTGATGCGGGTGAAAGTCACCGCTGATGGTTTCGGCGAGGTGGAAGAAATCATTTTCCCCGAGAATCTTGAAGGCAAGATCACTGGTGTGGGTGTACATCCTGACACTGGTGCAGTCATTGCCCTTGTGGAGACTAACGGTAATGTCCTAAGCGAGAAGATTCCATACCTGATTCGGATCAATGGTAATGAAGTTTCAAGCCAGCAGATCCCCAGCACCACAGAGCTCTTCGGCAAGAAAATAGACGAACACTCTAATTCAATCTATGCTTCCACCAGCCTTTTCGGTTCGGGACGGTCGTTGACCAACCTGGTTCCTATGCCTGACGGCACCTTTGCTTACTCTGCTGGTAATCATGTCACCCCTGCCGGGGAAGATGAGGAGGTCAAGAATGGTATTCTGTCCATCGACCCAGCTCAGACGGAAGCTGCTGAGATAGTGAAGCTTATGCCAGGTTCCCTGGAAAACAGCAGTAAGTACCGGGAAGGTTTTGCTGTTCATGGTGATCAGATTGTACGGTTCGATAAGAACAGTTCGAACGAGTATGTAACTGTCGAAAGCCTGCGGTACGCCGACCGTAATGTAACGTCTATGAAGACCATCTACACATCTCCAATAGCTGGTTGGGCTGGTGTCGCCTGGGATAAGGAAAACAACCCAGTGATGCTTTCCGGCACGGATGCCAAGTTGGCTTGGTTTGACTTCAATACCTTGGAATATATTAATGGCAAGGAATACAGCATCGTCAATGGCCGGGAAACCAATAACACCCTCCAGGGCAACTTCTTGGCACTGTCCGACGGCCAGTACTACGTGCCCAGCCTTAACGAATCCGATGGCGATGGTAACGAATATTACGAATTGGTGCACCTGTACAATCCTCGTGCTAAGTCCGAAACTCCCACCAATCCTGGTGATGAAACCCGGCTAGAAGAATTGCGCAAGAAAGCCGCTACCGACAACTTGGACAAGGCTAAAGAAGCCCACAAGGCTGCAAAGAAAGCACTTGCCGACGCTAAAGCCAGCGGTGATGCCCAGAAGATCAAGGATGCCGAAGCTGCCCTGGAGCAGGCCAAGGAAAACCGCAAGGAAGCCCAAAAGCTGTACAACGATGTGTTCGGCACCAATGACCCATTGCTGCCACCAGAGCTAGAACCAGCACCAGCACCAGCGCCATCCATGAGTTCCGAGGCACCGAAGCCCGAGCCTTCTAAGACCTCGGAAGCTCCGAAGACCACCGAACCGGTGAAGACCACTGAGCCAGTGACGACCTCTGCTGCGCCAAAGCCGGAACCTTCTAAGACTTCCGCCGCGCCGAAGCCGTCGACAAGCAGCGCTGTGCCTTCGAGCACCGAGCCGACGCCAACCAACACCAAGTCTGCGCCATCCTCGAAGTCTTCGCAGGGCACAATCCTGGCTGTCATCATCGCTGTGGTCGCAGTTATTGGTGGCATCGTCGCTGCTGCGTTCCCGTTCTGGCCGCAGATCAAGAAAATTTTCAACCTCTAAGAGTCCCATAACATGAAAAAGACATTCCGCGCGTTGGCCTTCGCCACCGCAACGGCTGTAGGTGCCACCGGCATATCCGTGGTGCTGCCCCAAATCGCGTTGGTTGCCCAAGCACAAACCAACGACGCTATGCCTCATAAGTACTACTATGAGCCGGCTGCTGATGCAGACATGTACAACAATGAAGTGAATACTTTCCTGACGGTGACTCGGTTGCGCCACGTGTATCACATGGCTGCCGCTGACTGGAAGTACGACAACTATCCCGGTACACAAGCCATCAACCAAGCACACTGGCGTTCCGAACAGCAGTGCTGGATGGGCAAAGCTCGCCTGGCGTTGGCGCTGATGAAGGCTGAAGGTAATGCTGAAGCCCGCACGCTTGATCTCACCAAGGTGGGCGTAGATAAGGCTGAAACCGAAAAGGCACAAGCTATCTTGAAGCCTGAAGCACAGAAGTGGGCTTCCGCTGTGTTCACTTACAATGAGAACACCCCAAACCGGGCTGAGAAGGAAAGCCGGAAGAAGATCTTCAACGAGGGCAGTGATGCGCTGCAGTACTGGTTGGATGACATCAATGCGAGCCAGCCGGTGTTTGAGTTCAATGCGTTCCAGGTCATCGACTGGTCGGTGCCGCAGTCCTACATTGACAAGCAGCTCAATAATGCTGATCATGGCGATCTGGGTGAAGTTGTTCTGAATCAAAAGGTGCTGAAGGCAGCTTACGAAGACAACTACGACAACATCAAGGCCGATGCTGAAGCTGAGGGTGAAGCAAACCGGGTTTACCTGGAAGAAAAGCTAGGCCCAATTGTGCCAAAGGAAGATCCTGCACCTTCTTCCTCTGAGACGACTGAGCCTACGGCCGCTGAAACCACCAGCTCTTCTGCGGCGCCGAAGCCGGTCGTAACCAGCTCTGAAGCGCCGAAGACGACTGAGCCCACTGGTTCTAACACCACTGATCTTTCTGCCAGCATCAAGAAGCTCCGTGACCAGCTGAACAGCTCACAGGGCGGTAAGACCTTGGCAACGATCTTGGCTGTTGTCGCGGTTATCGGTGGCGTTGCAGCTGCTGCGTTCTCGTTCTGGCCGCAAATCAAACAAATCTTCAAGTTCTAGGAGTATAGAAGCACATGAAGAAAACATTTCGCGCTGTAGCTATTGCTACGGCCACCGCTATGGGTACCTCCGGTGTAGTTGTGGCTTTGCCGCAGGCCGCCATGATTGCGAATGCGCAAACCAGTGATGATACTTTGTCCTGGTATGACAGCGAACCAGCTGCCGATGGCCGAACCTATAGCCCCAATGTCAACACCTACCAAACTGTAGCTCAGTTGCGGCAAATCTATTTCCAGGCTGCATCTGATTGGCAACGTCGTTCCGCCCAGAATGGTCAGCAAGCACCTGATAATGTGATGGCTTCTTACCTGCGTTCCGAGAACCAAGCCAAGATTGCTAAAGCCCGGTTTGCTCTTGCTTTGTTGCAGGCTGAAGGCAATGCTGATGCCCGCGCTTTGGATTTGTCCAAGGTAGGCATTGATAAGCAAGAAACCGAGAAGGCACTCGCTGTCCTTGAGCCTGCTACTCAAGTGGCTAAGGAAAATGCTGATGCTGATGGTGCTGAGCGTGGTACTGTCAACCGATCAAAGTTCTTCGCTGATGGTTTGAGCGCGGTCAAGCTGCTCCTCAGTGAGAATACAGCTGGCGCACAATCGTACGAATTCAACGCATTATCTGTGGTTAACTGGGAAATCCCAGACAATCTCACGCAGTCACGAATTCAGGAATTTGAATACGGGGCTATTGATACCACGGTCACAGGGCAGCTGGTCCTGAATGCCGCTATCAACGGTGATGTTGCCAAAGTTGCGGCGGATTCCAAGGCTAATGGTGCGGAAAATGAGACTTATCTGAAGGAGAAGTTTGGGGAGCTCGTAGCTCCAAAACCTGCGGATACTACCCCGCCTGAGTCCCCCAGCTCCGAAACTCCTGCACCTGTTGTCCCTTCCAGCTCTGAATCACCAGCTCCTGTTGAGCCTTTGGATTCCAGCACCCCAGCGCCAACTCCTAGCAGCTCTGACGCGCCGAAGCCCGCTGAGCCTTCAAACTCCAGCACTCCGGCTCCGAGCTCATCGGCAACACCCGCACCGAGCAGCTCTGCGGCTCCTAAGCCAAGCTCATCAGCAGCTCCTGCTCCAAGCAGTTCTTCCGCTACGCCGAAGCCTGCTGAGCCCTCCAGCTCCGCAGCTCCGGCGCCTTCCAGCACGCAAGCGAGCGAACCATCGAAGTCCTCTTCGGCGAAGGCTACTGGTTCCGATAGCATCAAGAAGCTCAGCGATCAGCTCAAGAGCTCTCAGGGTGGCAAGACCCTGGCCATCATCTTGGCTGTCGTCGCCATCGTTGGCGGTATCGCCGCTGCGGCCTTCCCCTTCTGGCCACAATTGCGACAACTGTTTAAGTTCTAATCAGAACTGAGCAAGAAACCCGGCTGCGCCCCGCAGTCGGGTTTCGGCTTTCTAAGATGCTTTTCGACGCCCCCAGCTAACCCATATCCCGATCCGCCTGGTCGAAAAACTCCCGCTCATAAGCACACGCCGTTCGGAATGCTTCAGTGGCCTTACGTTGCTGCTCCGGGGTGGCCTGTGCCATGGCTTGTTCCACCCGCTTCAGGGCAGCAACCGTGGCCCCAACAAATTCCTCATCACCATAAGTACCCAACCACTCGTGGTAGGGGTGATCGGGGTGATTACCGGCCGCCAACTGGGCCCCCACCTCAGTGTAAAGCCAATAACACGGCAGAACAGCGGCAGCCCCAATCACATAATCCTCCCCATAGGCCGTGGCCGTGAGGAAATTCGTGTACCCCAACGTCACATGACTAGCAACGGGATCCACCGCATCTAACCAATCACGGTGCAGCTGCGCCTCCACAACCAAGCATTCCCGGGCGCTGTCCGCCCACTCCACCTGGTGTTGCGGATCCGGAGCCTTCGCTGCCAACACTGCCAACGCCCGCGAATACTGCACCAAGTACTGGGCATCCTGATTCAAATAGAAATCGAACGCTTGTTTGCGTAGGCTGCCGTCCCCCAAGCGGCGAATGAACGGCAAATCCATGATCTGCCCCCACACTTGCCCCATGGATTCCCACAAAGCTTTGGTGTGTGGACCCACCGCCGGAATCAGAGGTTGATAGCCTGTTTCCCCAGTATAGGACCACGGTTGAGTATTTCCACCGGCAGCCAACCGCCGCAACTGGTGAAAATGATCCACCGGCCCATGCCCACCAGGCTCCCCCACTTCCAGGGCGGCACCGGCTGCAATGGCATCGTTGATCCAGTAGCTCACCCATTCGAGTGCGTCCGCGCTGGTGTCCCCCGCAGCCAATCGGGTGGCCAACGCCGACGACAGGGAACACCCCGTGCCGTGTGTGTTGGTGGTATCCACCCGGTGCGTGCGTACCGTATGCACTCGGCCATCGGGGTACACGGCGGCGTTGTCGGCTTCAGGGCCGTGCAGGTGCCCGCCCTTAGCAATCACAATGGTGTTTGAATTGCGCGCAAATGATGCCGCTTGGGCTAGCACCTGTTCGAATGTTTCTGCAGGTTTGTCGGCCTCAACCAAAACAGCCAGTTCCGGAATGTTCGGAGTAACCACATCCACCAGCTGCGCCAGTTCAATGATGGCCTGTTCCGCCTCCGGATCAATGAGGCGGTGCCCGCTAGTCGCCACCATCACCGGATCTAAAACCACCAGCGGCATCGGATGCCCCACCAACCACTGGCGCACAATGGAAATGGTGTCCACGGTGCCGAGCATGCCAATTTTCACTGCATCAATCACCACGTCATCAGTCACCGCGTCAAGCTGTTCCCGCAGGAACTCAACCGGCGGAGTGTGGATGCTGCGCACCCCATGGGTGTTCTGCGCCACCAGGGCAGTAACTGCACTCATGCCATAGCCACCCGCGGCAGCAATGGACTTCAGATCCGCCTGCACCCCAGCACCACCAGTAGGATCAGTGCCCGCAATGCTGAGCACGCGGGGAACGGTGGGGCGTCGACAAGCAAAAGCAGCACGCAATTCCCGAGCAGCGGCAGCAGGGTCGGGGGCGGACATGATGGCAGAAACCACACAAATGCCGTCAACCTGCTGCAATGAGGGCGCGTTGTGCTTGTCCACGCCACCGATCGCAACGGTGCGTATACCATGCGCGGCAGCCAGGCGGGCGATACGGTGCACACCAGCAACCCCGAGAGGCGCGGCGTGATCCGGCTTGGTGGCGGTGGCCTGCACCGGGCCAATGCCGATCACGTCAGGGAGTTTAACCCCCACCTCCCGACACGTTTCGATAACATGTTCGAGCTGGTCGATGGTTTCGATACTCAACCCCAGCATCAGGTGATCCGGCAAGACGCGCCGGGCCTCAGCGTAGGGCATGTCACCTTGACCAATGTGAGCATGAATGCCCAGTTCAGCGGCAATATCTAGGTGGTCGTTGAGAAAAAGGGGGACGTCACCAACGACGGCGGCAAGCGCCTGGGCGCGTTCGCGGATTTGGTCTTTGGTTGCATGTTTATCGCGGAGTTGGACGACAGTGACGCCGCCAGCAATAGCTTGGGCCACGATGTCAGGCACGAGCTCAGGATTACCGTCCGGATCCGTCACCAGGTATAAATCCCAGCGCATTGCCTTAATCCTCCACCACCGTGACGAGTTCTTCAATGCGCGACGGGCTGAGTTCGTACAGCGCATCAACCCAGGCCACGGCATAAGAACCAGGGGCAGTGGCGCATTCAGCAGCGACGATGCCGGCGGCACCGGCGTGCGCGTGAGCAGCCACGACCGCTTCATGCGCCGGGATGCCGGACCCAAGGTAGGCGGCGGCGAGCGCCCCGAGGGAACAGCCAGTACCAATGACGAGTTGCATCATGAGGTGCCCGGAAGTCAACCACGTGGTGCGATCGGCACTGATGATCACATCCTGCGCCCCAGAGATAGCAACAATGCCGCCGGTGCGAGCCGCCAGCTCGCGGGCGGCAGGGATGGCGGCTTCGACTTCGTCGGTAGCGTCAACGCCACGCCCACCTGCGCCGATGCCGGCAAGAGCGGTAATTTCAGAAGCGTTACCGCGGATAGCAGTGGGGTTGTACTGCACAATGTCTTTGACAAAAGCTGTGCGGTGCGCCAGCACGCCAACAGCCACCGGGTCCAAAACCCAGGGCGTGCCAGCAGCATTGGCGCCGCGGATCGCCTCGAGCATACCGGCATATTGTTCCGTGGAGGGGGTGCCGGCGTTGATGAGCACACCAGAGGCAATGGCGGCGAAGTCGGCGGATTCCTCGGGGGTGTCACACATTGCGGGTGCAGCCCCGGCAGCCAACAGGACGTTGGCGGTGATTTCAGTGACGACGTTGTTGGTGAGACATTGCACCAGTGGGTGCGCTTGGCGCATGGTGGCAACGGCTTGGGCAATAGTATGCATGAAGTTCCTCGACAATTCCTTCGCTAGTGCGAGCTAGAGCAGGTTCAATGGGTGTGTTCTCAGCGCTTTGTAGGGCGCACCCCATGTCGATTTCCCAATGTATCACAAACTAATGTGCTGCCAACTGGTTAGTCGAGTTCTTCCTGCCAGCCATGGAGTTTGCCACGGTGGCTCAGCGATCAGCGCTGCGGTCTTCCCCTATTTAAGGTTTCAGCTTTCTAAGGTGCTTTTCGACGCCCCCAGCTAACCCACATCCCCGATCCACCCACTGGCAAGAACAGCGATACCGAAAATAATGAGGCTTTTTACTGCACGTTTAGTGCTTATGATGTTTCACCTTAATCATTAGGAGGCATAGCTAAATCAGGATAAGGATAATCAGCGTACTCACTCATGGTCAGGATTTCATCGGCTATGACAACATAGGCACCATCAGTGGGTATCAGCTCTACCCGGTGAACATCGGTGGCGCCACTGAACGAGCCACCTACCTCGTTTTTCCATGTAGACACATAAATAAAAGCGGTCACACTACCGTCATTGTTTTCCGTCACATCATAAATGCCTATACCGCTAGTCACGTGAATAGCAGGCGATGACTCTGACCTAGGACCACGTGATTCCAGATTCCACCGTTCCGCCTCAGTCAATGGCTCCCGTGTCGGCGGCACACCAGGAATCGATTTACTCGACTTCGGGCAATTCTCTAGCGTGCAACTAGGATCACTCCATTCAGCATCTAACACCCTTTAATACTCCGTCATCGCACGATGAATCGAAACAAACCAGGGTCTCTCCACCCCAAAATGATAGATCGCTGCACTAACCACCCCGAACACAATGATAAAGAGAAACGACACAAGACAGATGACCTTCCGATTGTGCACCATCAATAACCCTAAATTGCCGTGGGGTAGCCGCTCATGTCGGCCGATGATGAAACCGATCACGCCCAACAATGCCGAGGGTACTAAGACCAAAAATACAATATCTGCTGATGTAATCTCCTTCACAAATTCCCGCATGTTACACACACTCATGAAGAAGTAAGTAATCATTCCCGGCCAGATGGAACGGGTAAGCCGGAAAGCCTCGGTATAGAACACGGACCAACAGAAAAACATAAAGAGGGTTACTACTACGACAGTGACTCCCGGGACATTAAACTCAGAAAAGTAGTAGTTTTTAATCATTGTGCTATTCCAAACAGGAAACCACCATAACCACCACAAACCAGTAGTAATAAGATAGATATGCCATGACTTCAACCGCAATTTCATTAGCTGGTTAGTCAAATAACCACGCCATATTATTTCTGCGGCTGGGACGGCCGGAAGAAACAAAATGAGATTGTGTGCCACAATTTTCAAGTAGAACTCAAGGTGCAGCGTTGAAAAGCTCAAGGCATTCACCACAAAACCAATAACGATCGACACCGTCATGACCGTGGTATAGGCAAGAATGAAGAGCAAGTATGTTACACGATTGTCACGAAAGTTGAAGGCAAGTCCCATCTCACGCCAACCACCACTAAAGGCAGCTAACACCAACACCAGAAAGAAAAGTGGAAACAGTCGTACTATTTCTCCATAACTCAAGTATCCTGTCAGGCCTCTCAGACTTCGCTCTTCACGAAGATCATAAATGTGTGGTCCGACCCACCCACTAACGAGAACGGCGACACCGAAAATAATCAGGCCAACTACTGTACGTTTGGTGTTTATCATGGTTCACCTTAAATATTTGGAATCAGCCATCCAGGGCAGCGTGTCATCGGCCATCACAACATAACCATCATCAGTAGGTATCAGCTCTACTTGGTGATGATCGCTGCCACCACTGAGCAAGGTGTCTTCCTCGTAATACCATGTAGACACATAGACAATAGCGGTCACACTACCGTCGATTTTTCCCTTCACATTATAAATGCCTACGTTGCTACGCATATGAACGGTAGGCGGTGAGTCTGACCTAGGACCACGTAACTCCAGATTCCACCGTTCCGCCTCAGTCAACTGCGCCCGTGTCGACGGCACACCAGGAATCGATTTACTAGACTTCGGACAATTCTCTAGCGTGCACGTAGGATCACTCCATTCAGCGTCTAACACCTTTTGATATTCCGTCATCGCACGATGGACCAAATCATGCCGGGGTTTCTCCACCCGAAAATGATAAATAATTGCACTAACCACCCCGAACACAATGATGAGAAGAAACGACATGAGACAGATGATCTTTCGATTGCGCATCATCATCAACCCGAAGTCACCACATCAAGATCCACCCCAGCACCAGCAGCGGACGCCGCCGAAATCAGTGCCCCTCCCCCACAACACAAAGAACGTTTCGATTTCATGACGTACTCCCACAATGCACAACATCAACATCCGCGACTCTACAACGCACATCACCACGCCGCACGCCCCATCATTAGCACGGAGGTGCGAATAGAACACCTAATCGATATGCGCTAACCAGCACTTTTAAGGAAAACAGACTGCACTGCCAGTACGTCTTACCTCATCATTAACTCATGCTTATCCGAAAATTCAATTGATAAGCCATACCCCCACTAAGTCATCTATAAAGACTTATAAAAAATAATTTATATATCTCGATGTCACCTAGACACTACCGTATCAAGCAACATGTTGGTGTGAACGCTCAGCGACACGTTATTGTGCACACCCCCACCCCGACGCGCCCGTAACCCACAGGTGGTGCGGAGCCTGGTTAAGGTCGGGGGTTGCTCTAGTTAGAGCTGAGACTTGGGGTCTAGTGGCTCGGGTATCGGTGGTAACTCGAACCTAACAGCACCCCCGCCTCCATCTGTGGGAAACAGGGGTTTAGTGTTGACCAGGTACGGGACGGACCCCGTACCTTTAATTAGGTGCCATCACTCCCTTTTTTGATCCCACCATTATCGCAGACATCTACAACCTGGGAACTACCCTCTGACTGGTGGGCAGGCTCCTCATACCGACTTAGTGTAAAACCAATAACACCCAACAATGCCGCAGGTACTAACACTACAAACACGATATTTGCTGATGTAATATCCTGTACAAATTCCGGCATGCTGCACATACTCATAAAGAAGTACGTAATCACCCCCGGCCAGATGGAACGGGTAAGTCGGAAGGACTCGGTATAGAACACGGACCAACAGAAAAACATGAAGAGAGTGGCCACCACGACAGTGATTCCCGAGATCTTAAACTCAGCAAAATGATAGTTTTTGATCATTGTGCCATTCCAGGTAGGAACCCACCATAACCACCACACAACAGTGACAATAAGGTAGATATGCCATGACTTCAGCCGTAATTTCACTAGTTGATTCGTAAAATAACCACGCCATATTACTTCTCCGGCCAGACTAGCCGGAAGAAACCACACGAGATTATATCCCACATTTTCCAAGTAGGAATCAAGGTGCAGCATCGTAAAACTCAAGGCGTTCACCACAGCCCCAACAAAGATCGACACCGTAATCACCGTGGGATAGGCAAGAATAAAGAGCAACCATGTCACACCTTTACCACGGAGGCTTGGGATAAATCCTATCTCACGCCAACCACCACTAAAGGCAGCTAATACCAACACCAGAAAAAAGAGCGGAAACAGTCGTGCCATTTCTCCATAACTTAAGTATTCTGACTGGTCCACAGCCAGACCAATGTGCTCTTCATCAAAATCGTAATTATGTGGTCCGTACCACCCACTGATAAGAGCCGCAACACCGAAAATAATGAGACCAACTACTGTAACTACTGTACGCAGATTGCTTGTCATGTTTCACCTTAAA
>JAUMZY010000001.1 GCA_030527885.1 Corynebacterium sp. | reverse complement strand
CATTGCTCGTATAGGGAGAATGCGGCATCATCGTCGGACATTGTGAGTCCGTGAATCCGGAGAGGAATAATGGTAGTCATAACCCGCCTTACTTTGATAGTTAACCAGTGGTGTGGTTGACAACTGGCAACTGATTCTATGCGGTTTAGACCTTAGCACCAAACACCCAAAAAAACTGCTTTTTCTTTTTATGATGGCAAAGATCTCAATTGGCCATTTAATTCCCGAAACCGATCCCAGCATTGTCTGACATCTTGGCGGTCTCGACTAAGAAGTTTTAGCAATGACCGGGCGTTTTGGGATTCATCATTGGCCGCATCGGACATGGCGGATATATTGGAAAGCGGTATTCGCAGTTGGTTCTGCGGCAGCCGCTTTAATATATTGCCGAGCGCAATTTCTAAATCTTCTACCTTGTGGAGTAATTCGGTGAGCTCGGTGTCTAATTGGGCATTATGAAATGCTTTCTCGGTTTCCACCAGTTTTATTTGGATATTGGTGGCGTTGATGAGGCATTCCAGGTTGTCCAGCGATTGAGTGACCTCTCTAACAGTGGTGTCCGCTATTTTGCTGTGGGGGCAGCGGACTATATCTTTACGCTTGGATTTCAAGACGTTTTCCTGTGCCCGGCCAGTGGAGAATACTCGGAAGGAGCAGCAACCAGCGGGGCAGGTTAATCTAAACGCATTGTGGTTGGTTTCTTCTATAAGTGTCCAGCCATGCAGTTTTGCGACTTCAAAGAGCTCGTTGACGGTCTTTTTGGGGTGCTTGGGCCACGACTGTTCGCAGGTGTAATTTCTTTTTCCCATGTATTATCACTCCTGTGGCCCCCGGATGGGGGTATGCGGTAAATTACTCTTATGTAATTTAACTCTGGCGTTTTCAAAGTTTTGCAAAACTCCAAAAGATACAAAACTACAGTTGGAGCCCTTGTTAACTTTGCTACCATTCTAGCAACATTTGAAAATTAGGCAGCAAGACACCAATAAAACACAGCTAAATTTTCAAAAATTTTGCTCCGATCAACTTGCACCAAATCAGAAAATGCGCTAGTAGAAGTTAGAAAAAGTGAAGCTTTTTTATCCGAGAGGTAAAAGAAAAAAATATTTTTTTGCCTCCCGGGGACCCCCGGGGGACCTCAAGTGAGGGAGTATAATCAATAACCGTGATTATCGATCAGTATTGGGGTCATTACTTCGGTGATTCCCCAGACAGCATAGTCCTCGTTAATTATCTTGACACGAAAAACACCGAAGTTGATCTCATTAAAATTTTTGCTGATTTACGTCTTGACGAACTAGCCGGCGATTACACCACCGCAGACATCACCACCACTGTAGACGGTATCACCTACCATTTTAATTCCGCCTTCCAAGTCATCCTCGACTTGAGCGTCCTACTGTTGGAATCCCGCCGCGTTGGTGCCTTTGACCTAGCTCGCATTGGTGGCCCTAACTCCCGGCTCCTGTGCATCACTGCCGAGTCGCATGAAAGTGTTCAAATCACCACGGCCTTGAAATACTTTGCCCTCATGCCGGAGAGGCATCGCGTAGCCGATAATCTAGACGAAGATCAGCGTTATGAACTGGGTAATCTTTGCGAGGAAATCCGCGGACAGTTAGATTAGCTCGTCGAAAAGCTAGGGTTGCACTGTGACGGAACCACAATTATCCGTGATTAGGATGGTAATCAACCCGCCTTTTACATCAGGGTTGACAATGCCTTCGGGAATATTAAGTGTGCCAAGGTTATCGTCCGCTACGATCCTGTAGCGTACCTTGTCATTGAGGAATACCTTGATATCCCCCAGGTTTTCGCGGATTTTGTACGTATGATCGCTCTTTGCCTCTGGTAGTTGGCGGAAATCAACCACTGTGCCGCCAAGCTGTCCAATCTGGCCATCACTGAGCTGCTGTTCCGACGTCACTGTGATGTTGTTCGTATTGCCGTCGGAAAACTTAATGAAGCTCTGGACAAGCAGTAGCGGAAGCGCCACCATTAGCGCCAGCCCCACCAAAACTCGGGGCCAGATTCGGCGCTTCTTTACCGACACAGCCGGGGTTGTTGATGCGGTCCATAATGCGGGATCATAATAAGTCATAGTGTTATCACCATAAAGTTGAGTAGTGAGCGGATCCCATTCCGGGACGCTAGGGTGGCTAAACGGAGCAGCAAAACCAGCGGCAGGCATATAACCAGCCAAATTAACCGGGTCTGAAAACTGCTCCTGCTCTGATTGTGGAGCCATCAAACCCGCCGGCGGGTTCGGCAAGCGCTTATGCAATGCCCACCACGCCAACACCGCAATGCCAAACGTGGCAATATTTTGCGGCGTAATCAACGACAACAATGCCGCATTAAACACCAGCAACAGGATGATCAGTATCCAACCAAGCCGCCGATCCCGCGCATACCTACTGCCACGCGAAATAAATAGCGTCTCAATAGGCGCCCGATCTACCGAATATCGTGGCAATAGCACGCACAACAGCAAATACAGCACAATGCCAGAACCAGTAAGTCCAGTAAACACAAACGCCAATCGCACCAACATGGGGTCAATCTGATATCGCACCGCAATGCCTTCGCACACACCGGCAACCCAATTGGAGCCATTCTGCCGTCGTGGAAACCGCCGCGGTCGCGTATCCCACATCTGTTTCCAGTAATTGGACATGGTGGGAGTAGGTTGAGAGTCAGGGCGATTTGTGGTGTCCATATTTTATATTCTTATCAGTGACACTCACGAAAACATCAGGGGAAGCCCTGATTTCTGCCCTGATGCCCAAAAATCCGGGTCTACCCTGATGCTATACACCCCCAGCCTGATGGAAACTAGAAACATGACACTAGCCCCTGCATACCCCAAATATTTCCGCCGCAGCGACGGCGCAATGGTAGCTGGTGTAGCCAACGGCCTAGCCGCTCATCTTAGGGTTAACGTCGCTTGGGTGCGCATCACTCTCGTTGTGCTCACCCTCCTCAACGGCCTTGGTGCGGGACTATACATTGCCATCTGGATCCTCTCTAAAGCTATTGACCAGGGCCAACAAATCAACAACAAACTTAACCGAATAAACACCTTTGGCCTGGTCCTACTCGGATTATTCAGTACCTGGATCAGTACCGTTGGTGTTTCTTCGCTTAGCCTATGGGCCACCATCCCCTTAGGAATCATCGCAGTGGGCTCCGCCGTCACCTGGTTTGCTTACGACCGCTTTGAATCTAAAGGCGCCTCTATCGCTATCGTCACTGGAGTGCTCCTGGTGCTGGGTGGGTTATTGCTTGCAGTCTTCTATTGGGGTGAAGAAAACGACTCTTTCAGAGCCGCTGTAGGCAGCGTGCTGCTGACCATTATTGGTATCGCAGCCCTCGTCGTTCCCTTTGGCCTGCGACTTTGGGAAAAAATCAGTACTCAACGAGAAGAAAAACTCCTTGCCGATGAACGCGCCGAAATGGCTTCCCGCTTGCACGATTCCGTATTACAAACCCTGGCGCTTATCCAAAAACGAGCCGAGAACCCTGACGAAGTTGTGCGGCTCGCCCGCGGTCAAGAACGCGAATTACGCCAATGGCTCTTCGAACCTGTCACAGACGCCACCGTATTGGCCGCGCTACAACGCGCATCCGGTGAAGTCGAAGACACTTTCGGCGTCCGCATCACCCCCGTTGTGGTGGGAGAGGACCTACTGCTTGATGATTCTCATCAAGCCTGTATCCTGGCTGCCCGGGAAGCCATGGTCAACGCGGCAAAATATGCCGGCGAAAGCAACATCGATGTCTATGCCGAAACCTTTGAAGGCCTGACAATTTACGTCCGTGACCGTGGCCCCGGCTTCGAATTAGACGATATCCCTGATGACCGCCATGGCGTGCGAGATTCCATCTTTGGCCGCGTAGAACGCGCTGGTGGGGAAGTGCAAATCAACTCCACTCTCATAACAGCAAACTCTGAGCAACATGGCACTGAGGTAGAGATTCGTCTTCCAGCACAGTAAAAATGAAAGATATGAAGGTATTCCTCGTTGATGATCATTCCGTATTCCGCGCTGGTGTCAAAGCCGAAATAGGAGGGGCGGTGGACATTGTCGGCGAGGCTGGCACCGTCACAGACGCTATTACCAACATCAAAAACACTACTCCCGACGTGGTACTACTAGATGTCCACATGCCCGACGGCGGTGGTGTAGCCGTCATCAATGGACTAACTGGAGTTGACTTGGATCCCAAATTCCTAGCGCTGTCTGTATCCGATGCCGCCGAAGACGTCATTGCCGTTATTAGGGCAGGTGCTCGCGGGTATGTGACGAAATCCATCTCCGGGCCGGAACTCGTCGACGCTATCGCTCGCGTGCATGAAGGCGACGCAGTGTTTAGCCCTAGACTAGCTGGGTTCGTGCTTGACGCATTCGCCCGACCAGACGCTCACGCCGGGGTGGGTGTGGTTGATGCCCCCGAACGTGATAAAGCCGTTGAGCAGGGACAACCACCAGTTGACGACCCCATAGTGGATGCATTGACCCGCAGGGAATTAGAAGTGTTGCGGCTCTTGGCGCGTGGTTACACCTACAGGGAAATTGCTTCTCAGCTCTTTATTTCCATTAAAACCGTGGAGACCCACGCCTCCAACATTCTGCGTAAAACCCAACAATCTAATCGGCATGCTTTGACGCGGTGGGCCCACTCCCGCGACCTGGACTAGCCCACAATGCGACGAGTGGGGGGATTCCTATTGCCCGTGGTGGCGGTAGTAGTGGTTGCAAGTTTTTTCCATCCCGTAGCGCAGCAGTTGCTTGGCAGGTTTCCACGGGTGCACGTGGCCCTGACCTCCTTCCTGGCGTTGGTGGTGCAGGCAGTGCCCTTCATCCTGGTCGGGGCCATGGTGTCAGCAGCTGTTGCGAAATGGATGACGCCGGCGCGGTGGGCCCGAATACTACCAGGTCATGGTATGCGTGCGGTGCTGGTAGCGGCGCTAGTCGGCTTGTGCTTGCCGACGTGCGAATGTTCCTCCGTGCCACTAGCCAAGCGCATGATCCTATCCGGAGTTTCACCAGCGGCAGCAACCACTATGATGTTGGCTGCCCCCTCCGCCAACCCTCTGGTGATATACGCCACCATCACTGCTTTTGGTGGGTGGGAAATGAGCCTAGCCCGGCTGGCAGCAGGACTGCTGGCTGTGCTGGGGGTGGGATTCAGTGTGTTGTGGTGGGGTGATCGGGCGTTCGCCGGGCTGTGTGCTGCGGAAGAAGCGGACGTGGGGGCGTCGACAAGCAAAAGCTGGTGGGACGTGATGAGCCATGACGTGCTTGACTCACTGACATTCCTGTGCGTGGGAGGGGCGCTGGCTGCCACGATCAACCTGTTGATTCCGCTGCAACTGCTTGCATCACTCAGCGACAAAGTAGTGTTCGCAGTGGTGATTATGATGACGCTGGCTATCGTGGCATCACTGTGCTCCTTCGGCGACGCATTCGTGGCGAACTCACTGGTGGGAGTACATCCAGCCGGCATGCTGGGCTTCATGGTGATCGGTCCCATCTTCGACTTCAAACTAGGAGCCATGATGGAAGGAATTCTGGGCGATAAGCCCACCCGATTCATTGCGGTGAGCGGATTCACGATGGCATTCGCGGCCACGCTGGTGGTCGCTGGATTGTGGGGATGGCTATGAAAAACGTTGGTGCGTTGTGCGGGCTGATTGGGTGCGCGCTGGCCGGGGCCGCAATAACCGGGGCCTATAAGGCATGGGTGGCGCAGCCGCCGGTGGTGGTTTTTCTGTCAGGGATTGGCCTCGTTGTGGTTGGTTTGCTGGCACACACGCATTGCGAATGCGCGGAACGGCGCTGGTCACCATGGATTTTAGGGTTTTTGACGGTGGTGCTGGTGCTGCTGAGCCCTGCCGCACTACAACCCCGGCAGGTGGAATCCGCCAACCGGGTGATGGCGGCCTCGCAGGGCCTGCCGCCGCTGGCAGCAGGTTCGACGCCTGAACTGGGGATCCCCGAAGTAGTAGGGCGGCTGATGGCGCCGGCGGATGACCAACTGCGCGGCCAAAAAGCCCAGCTAAAAGGGCAGGTGGGGCGTGATGGCTCGCGGTTGCTGCTGTCCCGAGTGGTGATCATCTGCTGCGCCGCTGATGCGCGGACGTATGAAGTGGAGCTGATGGATCCTCGGCAGACCTTGGCGGAGATTCCGGAAGGGGCGTGGGTGCATGTGGTTGTTACCCTGCTGCCTGGCAGCGGGACGGAAGAACGCGAGTGGATTCCGGAAGTGATCGTGCAATCAGCTGAGCCTATTGCGGATCCGGGTTACGGCAAGCTCTGAATCTCTTCAGGTGCCCTGATGGTCTGGCTGGTTTTGCTTCAACTGTTCGACTATCCGGGTGCCATCAATGATGGGAAACATCACCCACATCCATCCGAAAATCACTAAGCCCCCCAAGATGCTGCCCCACATAGGTGCCGGCGCAAAAGCTGGTGCCAGTAGCAGCGCAAACCACACCATGATCAATGGCACCAGCTGCGCCATCCTGGGCTTGTAGCTGAGATTACGGTCAGCGAAAAACCTCTGGATCTCCTTGCGGTACGGATGGCGGAAAATCAACATGGTGCCAGCGCCAATGCATATCACCATGGCCAGCGCCCGAATGTTTTTAGGCAGATCGGTGGATAAGATGGCCACTGCCAGGCCAAATAATGCTGAAGAACCAATCCGTACGAGAAGGGGAGTCATGGTAATCACGCTAGCATTAGGCGGCCGGGGTGCGCTTGGGGCTTGTGGGGCTTGTTGAGCTTGGGGCGCGGCGTTAGTCTTTGTGCTGCACGTTGATGATGAGGCGAGTGGGATTGCTCTCGGTGCGTATGGAGTAAGGCAACTTATCGCCCTTAAGGCCAATAACGAACTGGGCTTTCCCTTCAAAAGTACCGTCATAGTGCACTTCACTGATGGCAGGTCCGATGCTGGGTATCGGGTTGATGGTGGGATTCTCAACGCCAGCTTCGAAGGGCAAAACTACGCCCTCAACCAGGACGCTAATGGCATTCTCGCCAGGCACTTCTATGGGTTTACCGCTGCCTTGCTGGGTCGGATTATCCACATAATCGCTGAACCAGCCGGGCGTCCCGGAACCAGAGAACTGAATGACAACCTCATCATAATCATCCTGATTACCCACGATCATGCCAGTGGGAACAAGCTTGTCAGGGGCTTGCGCGGCAGCGGTTTTCATGGCGGTGTTAGCGGCTGAATCACTGCTGCTAGCTGTGCTGCTGGTTGTTGGAGCTTGGGTTGAGGTTTCAGCGGAGGTGCTTTCTGCGGCTGAGGTTTGCTCGCTGGTTTCGGTGCCGTTGGTTGATGCGGTGGTGTTG
Organism: Corynebacterium sp.; assembly: GCA_030527885.1. Lineage (GTDB taxonomy): Bacteria > Actinomycetota > Actinomycetes > Mycobacteriales > Mycobacteriaceae > Corynebacterium. Next base: position 182,233 of record JAUMZY010000001.1, on the reverse strand, counting down.
TTCGTGGGGGCGTTGGAGCAGGCGGCAAGGGTTAGTGCCGCTGTGGTGATGACGGCTACAATGGCGATAGGGGTCAGGCTCTTTTCACTCATGTCACAATAGTAACTTCTGTAACATGGATTATTGAGCGCCACGACGACCCACCATGCTAATCGTTGCCAAACCGAGACGCCCCCATCCTGTCGCAGGTGTGCTGAACTAGGGTTCTGCGTGACACGCCGCCGTGGCGGGCCGTTGCGGCGCAGAGTCCCAGTTTAGGAAGTATGCTGTGGCAGCAATGGTGCTGAACTAGGGTTCTGGTTTGTGCACCGGCGTGGCGGGGTCTGCTGGATCGAGAAACCACGTTTAGGAAACGTGCTGTTGCTTTGCGACGTCGCCAGGCAACCCCGTGTTGGGCTCCAGTGGTGCTGAACTTGGTTACTTGTGCGAGGGGAGCGCTGGGAGAGGCCTCAGAGCAGGAAACCACATTTAGGAAACATGCTGCGTGAGGCGTCGAAAAGCAGCAACAGTGCTGAACTGGGGTTTCCGGTGACACGCCGGTGCGGTGTGTGGGCTGCGGCAAGAACCCCGGTTTAGGAAACGTGCTGTTGCTTTGCGACGCTGCCGGGCCTCCTTTGTGCTGGGCTTCAGCGGTGCTGAACCAGGTTTTCAGGCGGCGCGCCGGGATGGTGGGGCTACCTGGATGGAGAAAGCGAGTTTAGGAAACGTGCTGCGTGGGGCGTCGAAAAGCAGCAACCGTGCTGAACTGGGGTTCTGGGTGACACGCCGGCGTGGTGGGGTGGGCTGGATCAAGAAACCACGTTTAGGAAATCTGCTGCGTGGGGCGGGGAGTTTTTTCTGCGGGTGTAGCACCTTACACTAGGGAGCATGCGCCCCGTCGATCCGCCCGCAGTAGCACCCGCTGGTGCCTTGGGCTACGATCCTTTTGATGCGGTGCAGCCAGCCGGCCACCTATGCTCCAACGTGGCAGCAGAGCCGCTGTCTGGTAGTTCGCGCACCGGCTCCACCTTCATCCTCTATGAGCACCCTGGCCCGTGGAGCCACGACATCCTGGACGGTGGTACCTTCAATGCCGAAGAAACCAAGAGGCTCGAAACGCTTCCGGGCTTGTACCTCATTAGGAAACCCAGGCGCGCCGGGCGGAAAGCAAACCCCAAGCGCCACGCCTACCTGGTGTTTTGTGATTACGGCGTGACTGAGCACCTGATGGTTCGCAGTATTGATGAGCTGTTGGAGTTGGATTTGTCGGGGCCGTATCGGAATCCGCAAGCTAGGGAGGAGCCCATGCCGCAGCTGCTGGTGTGCACGCACGCCAAACGGGATCGGTGTTGTGCAATCAAAGGGCGGCCCATTGCTCAGGACCTAGTGGAAGCTTTCCCCGGCGCCCCGATCTGGGAGTGTAGCCACACGAAGGGGCACCGGTTTGCGCCGTCGATGATGCTGTTTCCGTGGGCGTATTTCTATGGGCGGTTGAACACTCACGCCGCGCGGGATGTGTATAACTATGCGCTGGCCGACCAGTTGTTCCTGCCGGGGAATCGGGGGCGGGGTGTTTTTGATAGCCGGGGCCAAGTGGCGGAGCTCGCTGTGCTCGAACAGCTTTTCGACGCAGGGGAGACACCGCGCCCGGGATTGTGCGCGGTGGAAACGCACCCGGAGCACACCATTGTCACCCACCAGGATGGCCGAAAATGGCTGGTCACCCTGGAGCAGCGGGAAGCCCATGGGGTGATTCCCAGTTGCGGTGACCAGCCGAAATCCACAAAAGTGTGGGTGCCAAGCAGCATCAGGCGAGCCTGAAGTCAGCGGCGCATGATCTTGCGGGAGAGCCAGTTGCCCAACAGTTGGGCGATCTGCACGATGATGATAATCATGAACGTGGTGACGTACGTGACCTCCAGGTTAAACGCGCGATAACCCTTGGTGATGGCAAAGTCACCCAAACCACCGCCGCCAATGTAGCCGGCCATCGCCGACATGTCCACAATGGAAATGAAGCAGAAGGTGTAGCCCAGGACCAGGGGCCCGAGTGCTTCACGCACAATCACGCCCGTGATGATTTGCCAGGGGCTGGCGCCCATGGCGCGGGCTGCTTCGATCACGCCGGGGTCGATGCTCACGAGGTTTTGTTCCACGATGCGGGCCACCCCGAAGGTGGCTGCCACGGACATACCGACGATGGCGGCGTCTCGACCAATTTGGCTGCCCACCAGGGCGCGCGTGAAGGGCCCGAGGGTGACCAGCAGAATGATGAAGGGGATGGGGCGAACGAAGTTCACCAAGACGTTGAGTATCCCGAAGATGATTTTGTTTTGGATGCCGCCGGCGCGGGTGGTGTAGAGCAGCATGCCGAGGATCAGGCCGCCTAGGCCACCGATGATCAGGGTCATGCTCACCATGATGAGGGTGTCAACGATGGCTTCGCGGAATGGTTCGGCGAGCCGATCCCAGTTGGTGCCGGCCGCCAGGATATAGGTGTTCATCGGCGGATCTCCTCAATGTCGGTGGTGTTGTTCAGTTGGTGGTAGAACGCATCAATGGCGGAATCGGGGCCCGTCAGGCGCACCGTGACTTTGCCAAATGAATGCCGTTGTAGGGTGGTCACCCCACCGTGCACAATGCCGATTTCCGCGCCGGCGGCGCGGGCGTCAGCGGCGGCGGCGAAGAACCCAGATTCTTCCGTGAGGTTGATGGTGAACAGGCGGCCTTCGTGGGAGAGGAGTTCCGCCGATTCAATGGAATCTGGGGTGTTACGCAGCGATGTGGCCACGAATTTCTGGGCCACGGTGGTTTGCGGGTTGGAGAACACTTCGTACGTGCTGCCGTACTCGACGACTTTGCCGAATTCCATCACGGCCACCTTGTCGGCGATGGCGCGCACCACTTCCATTTCGTGGGTGATGACCACGATGGTGATGCCGAGTTCTTCGTTCACCTTGCGTAGCAAGCTCAGTACCTCGTGGGTGGTTTCCGGGTCGAGGGCGGAGGTGGCTTCGTCGGCAAGCAAAAGTGCCGGGTTGGTGGCGAGCGCCCGGGCGATGCCGACCCGTTGCTTTTGTCCGCCGGAGAGTTGTTCGGGGTAGTTGTCGCCGCGGTCGGCTAGCCCCACGAATTCTAGAAGTTCTGCCACTCGTTGGGTGCGTTCTTCCCGCGGCATGCCGGCCAGGCTCAGGGGGTAGCCGACGTTGCCGGCGGCGGTGCGGGAGTTCATGAGGTTGAATTGTTGGAAGATCATGCCGATGTTGCGGCGCACATCGCGCAGTTCGCGTTCCTTCATGCCCACGATATTGGTCCCGTCGAGCAGCACTTCGCCGGATGAGGGCGAATCGAGGCCGTTAATCATGCGCACCAGGGTGGACTTGCCGGCGCCGGAGTAGCCAATCACTCCGATGATTTCGCCTGGTTCTATGGTGAGGTTGATGTTGTCTAATGCCACCACTTTTTGTTTTTGCGAGTGTTTTCCAGAGGAAAATACTTTGGATAGGTTGACAAATTCAACGCGGGTACCAGTCACATGAATCTTCTTTCTTTGATTGCTTTCGATGAAACTCCCCAAAAACCCCAGCTGGTTAGCTGGGGTTTGACGGCGGGTTATGCTTTAGCTTTTATTTTGTTCCTGCAACCGGTCGAGGATCTTTTGCAGCTCTTCCGGAGTGCGTTTGACCGGCACGGATGTGCCCTTGGAGTCTTCGGCCACTGCGTCCTGAACTTCCTTGGTGTGCCACAGTTCAGTCAGCTTCTGGAACACTGGATCATCCTTGCGGTCTTGCTTCACCACGAACGCATTGATGTAGGGTTCAGCCAACTCGGACTTGGGGTCGTCGGCGAACACCGACAACTTGGGGTCAATGTTGGCGCGATCCAAGTAAGTGTTGTTGATGATGGCAGGCTTGCCCTCACCGTAGGCAACCGTGGTTTGGGCGGCATCAACCGGGGTGACCCCTACCTTGGACTTGTCCCGGTCGATGTCCTCTGGGGTGGGGGTGACGGTGTTCTTGGTGTCGTCTTTCAGGGTGACCAGTTGGGCCTGCACCAGCACGTTGATGGCGCGCCCCTGGTTGGAGGGGTCGTTGGGGATGGCGACGTCTTGGCCATCAATGCCGTTGAGGTCGGAGTGGTCTTTCCAGAACAGGGCCAGCGGCACAATTTCGGTGGCGCCAACCGGCGTCAGGGTCTCGTTGTGGGCAACATTGTATTCCGCGAGGAACTTCAAGTGCTGGAATAGGTTGACGTCAATTTGGTCCTGTGCCAGGGCGTCGTTGGGGACGTTGTAGTCGCCAAAGCTGGTTATCTCCAGCTTGATGCCGTTTTCCTGGGCCTTTTGTTCGAAGACTTCCCAGGCCTTCTTTTCGGCATCGGTGGTGCCGATGCGCACCACGGTTTCGTTGGGGTTTTCGCTGGAGCTCTGCGGGGAGCACGCAACTAGACCAGTAGCGGCTATTATAGTTGCGGCGGTTGCTGCAATCAGCCGGTTAAAACGAATGCCCATAACTTTCATCCTTACATGTGGGTTACTTTGAAAATTGACCCTAGCGCAGTCCGGCAAAAATGTACAGCTTGGTCTATTCAGGATGTAGAAAACCTGAGTATAATGCGGCATTTTTGCCTTAAATAGCCTCGCATAAGTCTAGGTATTATACCAGTTCAAAGCAACTATATGTGATGTGCTACTCACTGTTATTTGATTTTATTCATATTAGACCAAGCTGTCTTTTTTGCTTTTCGACGCCCACCGTTGCGGCCCCCAATCCCCTGAACTGAGCAAACCTGCTGCTGGCGGCGTCGAGAAGCGTCGACAAGCATGCGCATATCGCTAAAGTGGAACCTGTTATGGACGAAACCCTCAACCCAGTCTCACCCCACCTCACCCGAGTGCGCTACCTGGCCCGCCTGCCCTGGTGCCTCATTCTGATCATCGCCGCACTCGTCTGGGCGCACTACTTCGACGGCGGCACCTGGGGTTGGTGCGCAGCCGGTGCCGCAACAGTGCTGCTCTTTTGGCAGATTTGGCTCATCCCCCGCCAAGTCCACTACCTCGGCTGGTTGGAAACCGAAGACGACCTCCTCCTCACCCGCGGCCGCCTCTGGCAAAACTTCACCATCATCCCCTACGGGCGCGTGCAATACCTCGACGTCAGCCAAGGCCCCATCGAACGCATGTACGGACTCAAGACGCTGCGGCTGAACACCGCCTCCACCACCAGCAACGCCAGCATCAAAGGCCTCGACGCCACCCTTGCCGACGAACTCCGCGCCCGCATCGCCCACCGCGCCAAGGAAAAGATGATCGACCTGTGACCACACCAACCACCCACCGCGTCCACCCCCTCACCCCAGTGCTGCGCGCCTGGAGCTTCATCATTGCCCTCGCCGTCTTCGCCGCAACCAGCTTCAGCGACCACATCCTCGAACTCGGCCGCCGCCTCATCTCCAGCGACCGCACCGAAACCATCCAAGCCCTCGCCATCATCGGCGGCGGCACTGTCGTTGCCCTCTGCGCATCCCTCCTTTGGTGGCGCGCAACCAGCTACACCATCACCGACGTCGACATTGTTTTCCGCTGGGGACTATTCAAACGCAAAACCCGCAGCGCCCGCTTCGACCGCACCCAAGCCATCGACGTCATCCAACCATTTCACGCCCGCCTTTTCGGCCTCGCCGCAGTCCGCATCGAAACCGCCGGTGGACACAACTCTCGCATCGAAGTCCGCTACCTTAAACGCCGCACCGCCGAAGACCTCAAAAAACAACTCCTCGGCGAATCCAACGAAGGCGAACTACTCGTCCCCCCAATCCCCATCTACCGATCCCTCATAGCCTCCATGCTTAGCATCTCCGCAGTAATATCCTTCGCATCACTACTGCTGAGCACCGGCCTGGACATTTCCCTAGCAGCAGCACTCCCAGTGTTTGTGACCACCATCCCCAACATTTGGCGCACCATCGACGGCTCCTACCAATTCACAGCCCGCCGAATCGGCAACACCATCAACGTTTCCTACGGGTTAGCCAACCTCCAACGCAAAACCCTCAACATGTCCCGCGCCCACGCCGTCATCATCCGCAAAACCGCCATGTGGCGCCTCTGCGGCTGGTGGCGCGTGCAAGTCACCGTAGCCGGCTACGGCGAACGCAGCGAAGGCATGACCATCCTCCCAGTCGGAAACAAAAAAACCGCCATGATGCTCTGCGAACTTCTCACCGGCTACTCCCTCGACCCTGACCACCCCCACCAACCACAATTCCGCAGCCCCACCAGGGCCTTTTGGGTATCACCCTTCGACTTCCGCCGCCAAGCCTTCGAAATCACCCCCACCCACGCCATCGAACACCGAGGCCTAATCAGCCGCCGCGCCGCCATCGTATTCCGCCGCCACATCCAAGAACTCAGCTTAGAAACCGGCCCCACCCAACGACTAACCAACCTAGCCACAGTCAAACTCCACCTCGTCCACGGCCCAGTCACCATGACCGGCCGAGACCTCAGCCTCCCCGAGGCCCACCACCTACTACACACCCTGCATAGCAAAAGCGTCGAAAAGCTTACATAAGCTTTTCGACGCCTAAACCTTCAGGTTAATCCTCCGAATCAGCCGGCGGCGTTTCCGGAGTCGCTGATGCCTTCGGCGTCTCAGTCTTCGGTGTCTCTGTGGGGGTGGGGGCCTTTGGCTCTTCAGCCTTGGCCTCAACGGCTGCTGCGGCCTCAGGCTTCACATCAGAAACCTTCTCCGCAATAACAGAAATAGCACCCAAATTCTTGGCATTATCATTAAACACCTTGCGCATCGCAAGAATACGCTTACGAGCCTTCGGATTACGCGCCAGATTGAACAAAATCTTGCCCACCCGCGGGCCCTCATCCTCAATCATCTGCTTCGGATGCAACAACCCCATCGGCGCCACCTTCAACGACAACACCTTAAAACCATTGCTCTCCAACAGCTCACTCCACTCATTGGCAGTAAGCGGACGCGCATTCACCTTAATCGTGGTAGCCAACGCCTTGCGCAGATTATCCGCAACAGCAGGATCCACATTATTAGGCGTCAACAACAACTCATGAATGGCATAGCGGCCACCAACCTCCAACAGGCGATTCGCCTCGGAAACAATCGCATTCTTACCCTTATCGCCCTGCATGGTGAGCATGGCCTCGCCCACCACCAGATCGGCAGAATTCGAAGGCAAACCCGTGTCAGCAGCCGTTCCCTGGATCACCTCGGCGGTAATACCCAACCGTGACTGCTTCGCAGACAACGCCGTGGTAGCTGCCGCATCAGGATCCTGATCCACACCGACATAACTCTTTGGATTACGATCCAAAAGTTCCGCCGCAGTGATGCCCAAACCCGGGGCAAACTCCACCACCCGTTTATTCGTGGGATTAGCGTTATCAATCATCCAATGGGTCAGTTTCTTCCCACCAGGGCGCAACACCTTCTTACCCAACTTGGCCAACAGCCAGTGCCCTTGCAGGTGCTCCTCATCGCGGTCTTTTTTACTACTTGCTTCGTGAGCCATGCATTTTCCTTTCGATAGCGCAGGAGGCCTCCCCTCCCATTATGCAGATAACCGCGGAAGAGGATCGCGGCGGGGGTGTGATATACGCCAAATCAAGCGTGCTACTACCGAATTTGTGCTAGAGGTGCTCGTCGAAAAGCTAACTGGGGAGCTCCGCGCCGGGATACCCCAGCTGCCGCCACGCTTCATACATGGCAACCGAGGCGGCGTTAGCCAGGTTCAGCGACCGAATGCCCGGCCGCATGGGGATGCGCACGATCTCCGTGACCCGCGGATGCTGCAACGCCGCCGCATCCAAACCGGTGGGCTCCGGGCCAAACAGCAGAATATCTCCCAGCTCATAGCTGATATTTGTGTGCGTCACCGTACCATGCGAACTAAACGCAAACACCCTACCGGTGGGCAAAGCGTCCAAGCAAGCCTGCAAATTCTTATGCACCGCCACGCTGGCAAAATCGTGATAATCCAACCCCGCCCGCTTCAAATTCTTGTCCTTGAGATTAAAGCCCAGCGGCCCCGCCAAATGAAGCTTCGCACCTGTGTTCGCACACAAACGAATTGCATTCCCAGTATTCGGCGGAATGCACGGTTGATCAAAAATGATATGGGTGAAGGGAGCCATGCTAAAGACCTTAGCCGGTGCGCCTGCCAGGTGAAAAAGAGCTGCTCGCTTTTCGACGCCCACCACCCCGAGCCGCCAGCCGCAACCTTGCTGAACTGGATTTACTGATTCAGAGGTATCCCGCCAACGCCCAAAACCAAAGAAACCACGTTCAGCACACCCGATAAGCTCGCATTCCCGAAAAACGAGGTCCAAATCAACACCGCTCACACCGGAATGGGAGCTTAGAACATGTACAGCACAACCCCAAGGGCCGAATTGGCGTCAGGGAGGCGCGGAGCTGGATGCGTCGAAAAGCTAGCAACCTTGCTGAACTGGGGTTCTGGGTGACACGCCCGACGGGATGGGGGGCCACAGTGCAGAATCCCAGTTTAGAAAGTATACTGCGGCTGCAACGGTGCTGAACTGGGGTTTTGGGAAACCCGCCGGCGTGGTGTGTGGGCTGCGGCAGGAATCCTGGTTTAGGAAACATGCTGTTGCTTTGCGACGCCGCCAGGTTGCCCCGTGTTGGGCTTCGATGGTGCTGAACAAGGTTTCCTGTGTGAGGGGAGGCGCAGGAAAGGTCTCAGGGCAGGAAACCACGTTTAGGAAACGTGCTGCGTGGGCCGTCGAAAAGCAGCAATGGTGCTGAAATGGGGTTCCGGGTGACACGCCGCCACAGGGTGGTCAGCAAACTCGATAAGCTCCTATTCCCGAAAACGCCACACACACTAGCGCGGTAAGCTGGTTGTGCGTCGATAGGTGGGGCAGTGAATATAATGGACAACCATGACAGCAACCAAACTTGATGGCAATCTGTATCGTGATGAGATTTTTGCGGATCTGGTAACCCGGGTGCAGGCGCTCAAAGCTCAGGGAATCACCCCGGGCCTGGCAACTGTGCTGGTGGGGGATGATCCGGCGAGTCACGCTTACGTCAAAATGAAGCACCGCGACTGTGAGCAGGTGGGCGTGACCTCGATTCGGAAGGATTTGTCGGCTGATGTCAGCCAAGAGGAACTGCATGCTGTCATTGATGAACTCAACGCCGACCCCGCCTGCACCGGCTACATCGTGCAGCTTCCGCTGCCCAAACACCTGAACGAAAACGCCGTGCTGGAGCGCATCGACCCCGCGAAGGACGCCGATGGCCTGCACCCCGTTAACCTGGGAAAACTCGTTCTTAACGAACCGGCTCCTTTGCCGTGCACGCCCAACGGCGCCATTCATCTGCTCAAGCGCTACGGTGTGGAAACCGCTGGTAAGAAGGTTGTGGTGATCGGCCGCGGCGTGACGGTGGGCCGGCCCATCGGCCTCATGCTCACCCGCAAGTCGGAGAACGCCACCGTGACCCTCTGCCACACCGGCACCCAGGACCTCAAGGCCGAAACCATCGCCGCCGATATCATTGTTGCTGCCGCTGGTAAGGGGAATATGCTCACCGCCGACATGGTCAAGCCTGGCGCCGCCGTGCTGGACGTCGGGGTGTCGCGCGTGGATGGCAAGCTGCTTGGCGATGTGCACCCCGATGTGTGGGATGTGGCCGGCTATGTGTCACCCAACCCCGGAGGTGTTGGCCCCCTGACCAGGGCTTTCCTGGTGCGCAACGTTGTGGAACGCGCAGAGCAAGAGCATGGCCTCGGATAAACCCCGGCGGCCGGTGGGGGTGCTGGAGAACCCGCACGACGTTGATCTGAAGCCTTCTAAGATTCCGTTGGTGGCGCAGTACAGTATGTTGGGTTTGTTTCTGCTGGCTGTGGTGGTTTCTGGTGGTTTTGCCATCATGGAGCATTGGCGCCGCGCCACGTTTACGCTGGGTGCTGCGTTGGTGTGGCTCGCGGTTGTGCGCTTCACCTGTGATTCGAAAGTTCTTTCGGTGTTGGCGGTGCGGTCCCGCAGGTTTGATGTTGCTTTTACTACCACGGTTGGCGCGTTGATTTTGTTCTTGTCCGGAACGGTGGATTCTCTGGGCAGCTAGTTTGCTTTTCGACGCCGCCCGAGTGCCCTAAATGAAGTACATGTTGACGTTTTCGCCACCGCTATCTGCCATCGCCAGGAACTGGCGGATGATGCGGGTGACTTGGCGGCATTCCACCAGAAAGGCGTCATGGCCGATGGGGGAGGAGATCTTCGCCATGGCTAGTAGATTCCCTAGATTCCGGGATAGGTGTTCCTGTTGGTGGTAGGGGTAAAGGATGTCCGTGTCTACGCCGGCAATCATGGTGGGTACACGGGATGCCGCTAGGGCTTTATTCAGGCCACCGCGATCGCGCCCAATGTCATGCCGGTTCATGGCTTCGGTGAGTGCTACATAGGAACCAGCATCAAAGCGTTGTGTCAATTTTACGCCTTGGTAGTCCAGGTAGCTTTGTACTGCGAATCGTTGTGTGGGGTTGCGGTATGGGCCTAGAGGATCTTCGCCGGGTTGCACGGCGGTGCCGAAGCGCTCATCAATTTCTAGTTCACCCCGGTAGGTTAGGTGCGCGATGCGGCGGGCGGCGGCTAATCCATTTTGGGGGCTGGCGTTTGTTTGGTAGTAATCCCCGTCGTGCCAGTTTGGATCTTGTTCTATGGCGGAAATTTGGGCGGTTTGAATTCCGATTTGCCAGGCGCTTGCACGAGCAGACACGGCCAGTACAAGTGCAGCCGTGATGAACTGTGGATACATCAGAGTCCATTCAAGGGTGCGGGCACCACCCATGGAGCCACCCAGTACCGCCAGGATTTGTTTGATCCCGATTACGTCTAGGAATTGCTTTTCTACTTCCGCCAAATCGCGGATGGATATTGCGGGGAAACGTGATCCCCAGGGGACACCATCGGGGTCTAAACTGGCCGGCCCGGTAGAGCCCATGCAGCCACCTAGGGTGTTAGTGCAGAGGATGCAGTATTTATCTGTATCTAGGGCTTTGCCTGGGCCGAGGAGTTCCCCCCACCAATCGGCCACGTTGGAATCACCGGTGAGAGCGTGTTCAACCAGGATGAGGTTATTGCCCCGAAATGTGCCCCAAGCTTGGTAAGCAATGGTGACATTTGGGATGGTCACGCCAGCCTCGGTAGTAAAGTCGCCAATTGTCACTTTTTGAAGCGCACCCGTGGTGTCAAGCATGAGGTTGGTCCTTTCGCATTTCAATTGAGCTCATGCTACCTGGACAGCTTTGTCTAGTCGAACCTTAGACACCGCCATGAATAAAATTACCAATAATATTTAGTTAAGATTCTTATTTATTGTGCGGGACTTATTGTGGTGGGTAATTTTGCTGTGGAGTTTGGGCATTGCCCTGTGCGGACCCCGGTGCCGGCGCTGGTCCCTGCATTGGTGCTTGTACTGGACCAAATGGATTGGGATTATGTGCATCATATGGTTGGGTAGCGCCAAATTGTTGTGGTTGGGGGTAATTTTGTTGGGTTGGCGGTACACTCTGCGCCGCCTTTCCGGTGTGTGCCCATAGTGGATTCATGCCTGGCATTAGCCACACTAAAACTGCTGTCAGTATTGCTACTCCTGCTGCGGCTGGAGTGCCTAAATTCTCATAAAGATACCAAAAAGTAGCGAGGTTGATGCCGATGATAGCTATCCAAAAAATCGGTATATACAGGCTAAGGTTGATTTTCCGCAGTATCTTATATTCCGCCCAGTCCTCTTGGGGGAAGCGCTCTTTGGCCTCAGTGCGGATGCGCCGAGCGGTCTTTTGATTCGGATAAATGCTGGCGAAAAGCAACATTAATAACCCTGCGCCGCCGACGGTTAAATCTCCGATAACGAACCCAAATGACAAAACGGCTGCGGACAATGTAATGGCAAAACGCTCACCCCCGGTAAGGGGTATTCCTTTTGCTGGGTCTACATCTGGATAAAGGTTGAAAAATACTTGCGGATTATTGTTATTCATGCAGTTCACCGCCGCTTTCTAAAATAAAAATTTACAAATCAACTAAGTGTACCCTATACAAATTGAGGCAAGTATGTGAAGCTTTACCTTAGATAGTTCACTGTTGATTATTTCAGCAGTATTCTTCCCCAGTAACTTAATTGGGATTAAGACAGCATCAAAATTGGAGTTTATATTGTCTATGCTTAGTGGGTTAAAGACAGTGAGTATAACTCATGGAAAATTAAGAAGCGGCCGGTATCCAGCTCGAAATTGGCGGCGTAGTGTCACGAGCGCACTGTTTATTCCAGCGGTGGCAGCACTCCCGCTGGCATTTGCGCCGCAAGCTGTAGCCCAGGGAACCTGCGGCACTTTCAATTGGGGTGTAAAACAAACTTACCGAAACTATATTAAAGGCCCAGTTGCCAAAGGTAGTTGGAATCTCGAAAATGTGGGTTTCCAAGGTTCCGAAACCGGCGCAGATGGTGCTTTCGTTTTCAACGCCGAAAAATCTTCGGTAGCTTCCGCCACGGACGTTAATATTCCTCTCCAAGGAAAGCTCAATTTCCGGGGTCATAATTATGGTGGCGATGATCTGTTGGACATGACCATTTATGATCTTCGACTTGAAGTCAAAGGTAATAAGGCTCAGTTGATTGGCAGCTATGATTCCTATGAATCCGACATGGTGGATACGTCGCACCGTGGTGCCAAGATTGAAGGCCGTGGGGTTGCGCTTGTTGATATTAATCTGTCCGCAGCAGCTAACACCAGTAGTGGCACCGTCAACATGGCTGGTAACACGGCACTCACCAGTGAGGGCGCTAAACTCTTTTTAGCCTACAAGGTTGGGGAAGCCATGGACCCAACCTCCGGCAGCATCACTGTTAATGGTGATTGCGCCGGCGGTAGCGGCACCAACAGTGGTGGAAACAGCGGTGGCACCAAGACTCTGAACAAGATCACTGGTAATTTCAGTGGTGCAAATAAAGAGGTCATGGACATTGTTTCCGAGACCAATGACACCATGAATGGCCTCACCACCTTCATGGGTAACGCCCAGGAATTCAAGAAGCAGGTTACGGCTTTCGCTAATGATGGCAAAACCGCCAGCGGCACTTCCGGCACTACGACCAGTGGCACCACCACGTCAGGTACCACCACCAGTGGTACAACCACGTCGGGCACTACAACCAGCGGCACTGGCGATTCCGGTTCCAGCGGCGACACCGGCACGAGCGGCGGCACAGGTACTACAGGTACGACGGGTGGCACTGGTGCGAGCGGGTTAGCCGCAACAGCAGGCACCGCCTGTGCATCCGGAAGCACCGGCGCTGCAGGTGGTAGCAGTGGCGGCACGGCCGGCGGCACCGACGTGTGTACCGCCGAAGGCGCCCGCGGCGTGCAAAGCGCCAAAGCCGACTGGGGCGTGAAGAAATCCTTCCAGTCTTACATCACCGGCTCCATCGCCAAAGGCAAGTGGACGCTCACCGGCGTCACGCACAGCAACGGCCAATTCCATTTCACCGGCAAAAACGGTGCAATCGACCCCAAAGCCAAGTCCGGTACCGTGGGTTACGGCGGCACCATGCTTTTCACCGGCCACAATGGTGTGCTGCACCTCGTGATTTCCAATATCGAAATCCAGTTCAAGGGCAATTCCGGTAGCCTCATCGCTGACGTGCAATCGTCCGATACTTCCGGTAAGCGCAGCAACTTCGGCCGCGTCGCCTTGGGCTCCCTAAGCTTTACGACGCTCAACGTTAGCGATTCCCGGGCCTCCGGTGCCGCCACGGTTTCCCTCTCCGAAGCCGGCGCCAAAGCATTTGCCGATTTCTACCAACCCGGTACCCAACTTGACCCCATCAGTTTTGAGGCAAGCCTCGGGGCGGCGGCCAACTGTGCCCAAGGCCAGGGCAGCTCCGCAGCCACCTCCGCAGGCGGCACCAGCGGCGGCGCAGCCGCAGCAGAAGCCCTGAAGAACGGTGGCGGCACCTCCGGCACCGGAGACAGCCTGGGCTCCACCAGCGGCGATGGCACCAGCGGGGATTCCTCCACCTCCGGCTACCAAAACGGCTCCAACAAATTCAAAGTGAAGTCAGCTGGCGCCGGCGGCACCAGCGGCAGCATGGAAATGACCCCCATGATGTACCTCCTGTTGGCAGTAGCAGCCTTCGTCGTTGGCGGCGGCAGCATGGGCCGACTGGTCATGAACAACCCGGCTTCCTAACACCAACCCACACGTTGGCAAAAACTTCAGAAAGAACACAATGTTTCGCAACCCAATACGAATGGCAACCATAGCCGTTGTCTGCGCACTATCCCTCGTGGGCTGCGGCGTCCAAGGCGCCTACCAAGACTCCGACGCCAAACTCCGGGAAGCAGTAGCCTCCAACGCCAAAGACCTCAAAGACCCCAGGACCTTCACCGGGGTCACCGCAGTCAACACCTTCGACGAAGTCCAACCCGTTACCGACAACGCCAAACCCAACCTCCCCGTTAGCCTCCAAGACGCCGACGGATACGAGGTGGAAGTCACCGATGTCTCCCGCATCCTGCCCCTCGATCTTTATGGCACCTACTCCAAAACCCTCACCGGCCTGGGTCTTGGCAAAAACATCGTCGGCCGCACTGTCTCTTCTACGGAGGAATCCCTGAAAGACTTACCCGTCGTCACGCAAGGCGGGCACAACATCAACGTCGAAGCCGTCCTGCAATTGGACCCCACCTTCGTCATCGTCGACCACTCCATCGGCCCACGGGAAGCCATCGACCAAATCCGCGAGGCTGGCGTCACCGTCGTCGTCATGGAACCCAAACGCACCATCGAAGGTGTGAGCGAAGACATCAAAAATGTCGCTGACGTCGTCGGCCTCAGCGAAGAAGGCGACAAACTGGCCAAACGCACCGAAGACGAAATCGTCAAAGACAAAGAAGCCATCAAAGGACTCGTACCAGCCGAACCCATGCGCATGGCCTTCGTCTACGCTCGCGGCACCGGCGGCGTCTTCTTCATCCTCGGCAACGGCACCGGCTCCAAAGACCTCATCGAAGGCGTCGGTGGCATCGATCTAGCCAGCGAAAACAACCTGGACTACACCACCCCCGCCAACGCCGAATCCCTGGCCCGCATCAACCCCGAAGTCATCATCATGATGGAAGCTGGCCTGGAATCCACCGGCGGCATCGAAGGCCTCATGCAACGCCCTGGCATCGCTCAAACCACAGCCGGCCAAAAGCAACGCATCGTCACCCTTCCCGACGGCCAATCCCTGGCCTTCGGCCCCCTCACCGGCCAAACCCTCCTCCGACTAGCGCAGGCGATCTATGCTCCAGACAAAGCCAACAGCTGATGACGTTTTCGCCCGCCGCCACCGGCGCCGAATCCTCACCTTCTTCATCCTCACCCTGCTGCTCATCGGCGCAGTCCTAGCCTCAGTGATCCTCGGGCAGTTCTATGTCCACCCCGGCACACTTCCCGAGATCATCGCCGCTGGTAGAGACGGCGCCAAGGAGCTTGGCCTCGCCGCCAACGTGGTGTGGGAAATCCGCATCCCCCGCATCCTGCTTGGTCTCCTCGTTGGCATGGCCCTCGGCGTCGCCGGCACCCTCATGCAAGCCGTCTTCGCCAACCCCCTGGCAGAACCCTCCATCATCGGCGTCACCTCCGGCGCCGGCGTCGGCGCCGCCCTCGTCATCGTGTTCAACATTGGCATCCTCGGCACCTTCACCGTGCCCGCCGGCGGGTTCATCTCCGCGGTGGTGGTCACCATCATCATCTACCAACTGGCCCGCAGCCAGGGCAAAGTCTCCGTGGTGAACCTCATCCTCACCGGCATCGCCATCAACGCAGTGTGCGGCGCCATCATCTCCTTCATGGTGTACCTCGCACCCACCACCAACCGGGAGCAAATCATCTTCTGGCAAATGGGTTCCCTCAACGGCTCCCAATGGAAACACGTGTGGGTGGTACTCCCCATCGTGGTGGTCGGCTCCATCATCGCCTTCAGCCTGGGCAAACAACTCGACGTCCTCGCCCTCGGCGAACGCGCCGCCGGCCACACCGGCATTGATGTCGCCCGCCTGCGCATCTTCGCCATCGCAGCATCCACCGTGCTGACCGCCGGCGCTGTGGCCTTCGCTGGCCTCATCGGCTTCGTCGGCCTCATCGTGCCACACCTGTTGCGCACCATCACCGGTCCGGAGAACAAAATCCTGCTGCCGGCGTCCGCACTCGCCGGCGCTGTGCTCATCGCGCTTGCCGACGTGGCCGCCCGCACCCTGATCCCCTTCGCGGATCTACCCATCGGTATCTTCACCGCCCTGGTCGGTGGCCCCACCTTCTTCATACTGCTGCGCCGCATGATGCGAAAGGGAGTACATTGATTTCAGTAACAGATGTGACCGTGGCGATCAACGATCGCACCCTGCTCGATAATGTGTCCTTCACGGCGTGCGCCGGGGAGGTCACGGGCCTGATCGGCCCGAATGGCGCTGGTAAATCCACCATGTTGGCGGTGCTCAGTGGGGACCTGGAGCGGAAGAGCGGCAGTGTGGAAATTGCGGGCCTCGACCCGGCGTCGGCAAGCAAAAAAGCGCTGGCACGCGCCCGGGCCGTCATGCTGCAAGACGTGACAGTATCTTTTGACTTCTTGGTGCGGGACGTGGTGGCGATGGGGCGCCGGTCGTGGAACGGAACGCCGAGCGAAGAATTTGATGATGCGATCATTGAAGCTGCATTGCAGGCAACGGACACGACGCATTTGGCGGGCCGTGACATCAGTACGCTGTCCGGTGGTGAGCGCGCCCGGGTGGCGTTATCGCGGGTGCTGGCGCAACAGACGCCGGTGATTATGCTGGACGAACCCACTGCTGCGCTGGACATTAAGCACCAGGAGCAGGTGCTGGGATTGGTGCGCCGCATTGCAGAGACCGCGAATGTGGCGGTGATCGTGGTGGTGCATGACCTGAATGCGGCGGCAGCCTATTGCGACCATATTGTGTGCTTGGCGCATGGCAAAGTGGCGGCCATGGGGCCGGTATCCACGGTTTATACCTCGAACAATCTTTCGGAAATTTATGGGTGGCCGATTCAGGTCACCGATGTCGATGGCGTTGTGAGCGTGCAACCTGCCCGCCGCCAGCACACGGAAAATTCCGAAGAACTGCTGGGGCTGCTCCGCAACCAAGCCGCAACCTCCATATCAATCTAAAGGAGTCATGATGAAAAAACTAGCAATCAGCACCATAGCTGCCCTCACGTTGAGCCTGACCACCGTGCCAGCGGCACACGCCCAAGAAGAACCAGCGACCGCCACGCAGGGTTCCTCCTTCAGCGACCTTAGCTCCGGCGGCACCCGCACCGCAGACGACTACAAGGACGCACTGGGCGGCGTGAAAGAGGTATGGACCACCATTTTGGCCATCGCGGTTGTGGCTGGCACCTTGGCCATCCTGGGGAAAACCGGCACTGACATCGCGCAACAATTGGCAAAGAAATAAGGAGTACAAGAGATGGTACGTGGATCAAGATTAGCGCTGGCTGCTACGGTGGCGGCTGGGTTGCTGGCGGTGCCGGTTGCACAAGCGCAATCGCAGCCGCAGTCGCAATCGCAGGAAGCCGGTGCCGCGGAGATCACCAGCGGCACGTTTGTGTGGGGCATCCGTAAATCCCTGATTTCCTATGTGGAAGGCCCCATCAGCCGTGGGCAGGCATTAGCCGTGGAGCCGGCCCAAACCGTATCGAACGGTATATACAAAGAGTTCGAATTCCCAGTTCAAGCCACCACTGTGGACGCGCAGGGCAATACCACGATTCCCCTGGCCGGTGGCGTGCATTTGCAGGGGCATCCCTCGGATTCGGGCTACCAGCTGGATCTGTCCTTCAGCGACCTCAAAGTGCTGGTGACCGGGCAGGACGCGCAGCTCACAGGCGATTTCGTGACCAAGGGTCAGGTGGAGGCACAAGGCGATGACGTCACCCTGGTCACCTTCAAACTTGATGAACCCATTGACACCAGCGCGAAGCAAGTCGACTACAACAACCTGGGCACCACCGCTGAGCAGGGGCTTGTCGACGCCCTCCTCCGCTACAACGTGGGCGAATCCATGGATGCGGCCGAACTTCACTTGAATCTCAACGGCACTGACGACGCCAAACAGTACGGCCAGGTGACCTCCTTGGATGACGAAAACCGCACCAAGGTGCTCCTCGGTGCGGTGTTGGGTGTAGTTGCGCTCATTGGTGGCGCGATTGCTGCGGTGTGGCAGTTCTTGCCGCAGTGGGGGATCAAACTGCCGTTCTAATGCGTGGCTCTGGTCGGCTGTTGGGCCGCTGTGCCGTTAAGCAGCGGCCAGGGGCTTAGCTGATTCAGCGGGCTCCTCGGCCTTGGCCGGTGCGGGCTGGGCGGACTGCGGAGCCTTCTTCAACTGCATCAACCGGTAGCCATGCACGGCGGCAACGAAGACCACAGCGATGCCCAGGGGAATGTATTCCCACAGTTTCATCTGCAGTTCCCCGAAGTAGGTGATGAACGCCATGATGGAGACCAGGAAGTTCATGGCCACCATGGAATTCTTGAACTTCTCTGCGTCGCCAAATTCCTCTTTATTCACGGGGAAGCCCAGGTCTAGGTTCTCCGGTGGGGTTTTGATGATGATGCGGGTGAATGCCAGCATGATGCCGATGGAGAGGATCCCAGAGAACAATATTGCGGTATTGCTGGCTAGAAGCACCCCGGCGGCAATGAGTGCGGGCGGGAAAAATGCTGCTGCCTGCGTGCTTTTGGTGGGGGAGAGGGTGCCAAAATTATCCAGGGCGGAACGCAGTTTTTCTGGACTGCCCATCATGCGCGCGCCATGAAAAATGAGGAAAGCTCCTGCGCAAAATCCGCAGAGATAAACTAACAATCCAGTGGCAAGCATTGCCGCTGCTCCTTCTTTAGGGTTGTGATTTGGTTGTAGGTGCGGGCTTACAGTAGCCCCCTAGAACATTACTGTCTAATCCTAATAGCATTATGTTATATCTTGCTTAAAATAAGCTACAATCTTTCCTCTATGTTTCCAGTGAAAATCGTACAGATTCTTAGACTTAAGCTGGAAACATAACAATAAATACATGCTTTGCTTTTTATTGGCAATTGTATTAAGTCTGCTGTGATTTATTGGGGTAGGTTTTATTGATTCTTATTGCATTACGCAATGGTTGAAGCGGGCATATTTTTGCATAAAACTTGGCATTCACCGACTTTGGCACCCCTGGTTGTGGGTGATTTAGGTAAAGGAATTATTACAAAATCTGACATTGGTAGCGAATGAAATGACCACTCTCATTGCCATAAGATATTAAAAAACCAGTTCACAGCGCCTGCAGTTCTGCAACACCCAAGCGACTTTTAAGACACCAAGCCGCCAAAGGTGATCTGTACCCTGTGAATTTCTTGCTGTAGCTTACATCACCTATATACTTTAATGGTCCTTATTGGGAACATCATATTCATTTAGGTGGGTGGGTACACGGCCGCGTCGTAAAGCTCCTGCGTAAATGAATGCCCCTGCACACATTATTCGGAGAATCGAGTCTGATATGTCTGATACCACAGCAGCCGCACGCAGCGGTCCACGTATTGCTGAACCAAAGAAGCCCAGAAGGGATAACACCCACTGGCTCTATATTGGCGTGATTATTGCGGTCGTAGCAGGCATTATCTTCGGCCTGGTTGCGCCTGACCTGGCACAAGAATTTAAGGTGCTGGGCACCATGTTCGTCAACCTCATCAAGATGATGATTTCCCCGGTGATCTTCTGCACCATCGTGCTGGGCATCGGTTCGGTTCGGGCTGCCTCCAGCGTCGGTAAAGCCGGCGGTATCGCGCTGACCTACTTCATCACCATGTCGACCTTTGCGCTGGCCATCGGCCTGGTCGTGGGCAACTTTGCGCAACCCGGTGATGGTCTGAACTTCGAAGCAACCAAGGATGTGGGAGCGGAATACGCAGCCAAAGCCGATCACGGCGGCGGCACCATTGGCTTCATCCAATCCATCATCCCCGAAACCATGTTCTCTGCGCTGACCTCCGGCTCCGTGCTACAAACCCTGTTTATCGCGCTGCTGGTTGGCTTCGCCGTGCAATCACTCGGCCGCAAAGGCGAACCCATCCTGGCAGGCATCGCGCACCTGCAACGCCTGGTGTTCAAAATCCTGACCATGATCCTGTGGCTCGCCCCCATCGGTGCATTCGGCGCCATCGCCGGCGTGGTCGGCGCCACCGGTTTCGAAGCCGTGAAGCAGCTGGCCTTCCTGATGGGCGTCTTCTACGTCACTTGCGTGATTTTCGTCTTCGGTGTGCTGGGCCTCGTGCTGTGGCTTTGCACTGGCTTCAACATTTTCAAACTGGCCAAATACCTCGGCCGTGAATACCTCCTCATCGTCGCCACCTCCTCCTCGGAATCTGCGCTACCCAACCTCATGCGCAAAATGGAACACGTCGGTGTGGAAAAATCCACCGTGGGCATCGTCGTTCCCACCGGTTATTCCTTCAACCTGGACGGCACCGCCATTTACCTCACCATGGCAGCCATCTTCATCTCTGACGCCATGAACAAGCCGCTATCCCTCGGTGAACAAGTCGGCCTCCTCGCCTTCATGATTATCGCCTCCAAGGGCGCCGCCGGTGTGTCCGGTGCCGGCATCGCCACCCTGGCAGCAGGTTTGCAATCTCACCGGCCGGAACTTCTCGACGGCGTCGGCGTCATCGTCGGCATCGACCGCTTCATGTCCGAAGCCCGCGCCCTGACCAACTTCTCCGGCAACGCAGTTGCCACCCTCCTGGTCGGCACCTGGACCAAGACCATTGATAAGCAGCGCGTTCACGATGTACTTGACGGAAAAATCCCCTACGTGGACAGTGGCGAAGACCATGACGTGGACTTCAAACACCCACCATCAGTCACCAACCCCGCCACCGCAGAATTGCAGCCTACCCCGCAGGTTGACCTAGACGTCTACGGCGAGAAAAAAACTAACTGACTGCTAGAGAGAAACACCACCGCCGCTTCTGTTGTTGGTGGCGGTGTTTTTGCGTTCGGCTCGCTTTTCGACGCGCCCCGCTCCGCACCTCCCCGGCGTTTATGCGCTGTAGATCCTCTAAGCTCGCATTCCGGTGTGGAGGCTGTTGAAACGAGCCTCGTTTTTGGGAAAGGGGAGCTTATCGGGTGTGCTGAACTTGGTTTCTTTACGGTGGTGGTCTTCTGCGTCGGCGTGTCGTCCGGAATCCCAGTTCAGCAAGGTTGCTGCTTTTCGACGCGCCCCGCTCCGCGCTTCTAGGACTTGGTGCGTCCTTGGGGTTTGTGTGCTGTAGAGGTTCTAAGCTCCCATTCTGGAATAAGCCTCGCCAAAATTGGCTCTGTTTGTTGGGAATGGGAGCTTAGAAGGTGTGAAGCTTTGGCGGTGCGTGTGAAAGTACCTTGAATTGTCGTCCTCTTTTAAGCAGACTTCCTAAACTGGGGTTCTTGTTTCAGGCTGTAATCCTGGAGGTTCTCTGAATCAGTAAACCCAGTTCAGCAAACCTGCGGATTTTTCATTAAACCGAATGTCCTTAGGTGGCTTATACCCACTCAAAGATTTGGCATTTTATGCAGTACTGAGAACTTAGGGTTATCTACCTTTCTGCTCAAAAATCTGACATCATTGGAGCAGATACTTTATTTTCATGGTTATAAAACAGTACTTTTCTGGTGAAAGGGAATAATGGTTAGAACTAGCATCAATGTGGGCGCCTTTATTTATGCGGAAGGTTCCAATATCAGGGGTGGAGATGAGTACTAAAAAATATGAATTAACAGAAGAATTTCGCGTGACTGAAACGGGAGAGATGGTTTATCGGATTAGAGCAACTGAGGATATACCTTCTCAAGGCGTAAAAAAGGGCGATTTAGGTGGCTTTATGGGGAATAACGCCATACTATCTGACGACACATGGGTGTTTGATGATGCTCAGGTGTCTGGTCAGGCACAAGTATCTGGTTCAGCACGGGTATCTGATTCGGGGTGGGTATCTGACTCAGCATGGGTCTCTGGACAGGCACAGATTTCTGGTTCAGCATGGATATCTGGTCAAGCTCGCGTTTCAGGTGCTGCACGAGTGTTTGGTCAGGCGCAGATATCAGATTCGGCGCGTATATCTGGTCAAACCCAAGTCTTTGGTTTGGCCTGGGTATCTGATGCAGCCAGGATTTCTGGTTATGCGCAGGTTTATGGCCAGGCCCGAGTGTTTGACTCGGCCCGAGTATTTGGAAATGCTCATGTGTTTGATCATGCGCAAGTATCGGATTCGGCGCAGGTTTCTGGTTCGGCTCAAGTGTCCGGCCGTACTCAGGTTTTTGACAGAGCATGGGTATTTGAGAATCCTGAAATATCAGATAACGTCGTAGTGCGTGATGATGCAAAAATCTTTGGGGATGTTCGGTTATTCGGTGATATGGTGATTTCTGGAAATACCCAAGTTCATGATGATGCTTTAGATTAGCCAACTGGACAAAGAGTGCTGAAAAGCAGGGTCCTAAAATCTCCCGGTTTCCGTTGATCGTGCACCAGTACGCTCACCACCGGCATGACCGTCGCCGACTGCCACACGCAGATAGCAGTGAAGCTAGACCACTCCGGGTTCTGGCAACTCGTCATCGCCGCTTTACGACGCCTCAGCCTGGGGCCAGTGCTGCACATACTCTAAGCTCCCATTTCGGCATGACCTCATCAAAACGTGCCCTGTCTGTTGAGAATGGGAGTCTATCAAGTGTGCTGAACTGGGAGAATGTTTACTGTTAAACCGAGTGGCACAAGTAGCTTGTATTCGCTTAAGCATCTGGCATTATTGGAGCTGATACTTTATTTTCACGACTGTAAAGCGGGCGTTCTGTTGGAAGGAAATAATGGTCAGAGCTAGCGTCAATGTGAGTGGCTTTATTCATGTGTGGTATTCCAACGACAGGGGTGGGTATGAGCGATAAAAAGTATGAATTAACAGATGAATATCGTGAAACCAAAACAGAGGAAAAAGTTTATCGGATTCGGGCTACTGCGGATATACCTGTTCATGGGGTGAACGAGGGGGATCTAGGTGGTTTTATAGGGGATAATGCCATACTGTCCGATGATGCGTGGATTTCTGGTGATGCGCAGGTGTTTGGTGATGCCTGGGTGTCTGGTAATGCGCAAGTGTTTGGCAAGGTACTTGTGTCTAATGAAGCCTGGGTGTTTGGTAGTGCTCAGGTATTTGGTAATGCATTGGTCTCTTGTAATAGAGAGATAGTTTAATGGTGTGCCGATGCATGATGGTGCACTGGTGTTTGATTCCGCACAGCTGTTTGGTGATGCGCAGGTGCTTGGTAATGCGAAAGTATTTGGTGATGCATGGGTGTCTGACTGTGTATGGCTATCTGGTGACGCACAGGAAAGCGAGCAACGTACTAGGCTCGCACAAATCATGATGAAGGTTACTACCCACATGAAGGCGATGTTCCGTGGAGTTTTACGAATGGGGGATATGCATAAGGGGCGTCGAAAAGCAGGAGCCTGAAACATTCCAAAAAATATATAAATTCACTATTTTTCTGCTTAAGTATCTGCCATTATTAAATTAGATACTTTATTTCGCTTGTGATCATATTCCAAGTTCAACCTAGTGAAAGGGGAAGATAGTGACCACACATGTGGATATAAGGAAAACACCGCCATCAGAAGTAGTAGCTCTAATGCTAGCGCTTTTGGTGGCGGTGTTTGCGTTCCAACTTAATGCTTCGATGCTGTCGCCAGCGTTGAAAACCATGGAGAGCGAGCTCGCCACAACTGGGGCAGAAATTGCGTTAACCCAAACTGCGTTTTTTACTGCGGCGGCGTTGTTCTCGTTGTTCCTGCCGCGGTGGGGTGATCTCATTGGTCGGAGAAAAGTCCTGGTAGGGATGCTGGCCATCATGGCTATTGGGTGTGTTATTTCTGCACTGGCGCCGAATGTGACGGTGCTGTTCATTGGCCGTGTGATTCAGGGGGTGGCGGGCCCCACGGTGCCGTTGACGTTGATTATGTTGCGTCAGCAGGTTCCGAACGAAAAGCAGTATGCGCTGCTGTTGGGCATTTTGACCTCGGTTAATGGTGGTATTGCTGGGGTGGATGCGCTGGCTGGTGGCTGGTTGGCTGCTAGTTTTGGTTTCCGGTCAATTTTCTGGGTAATGGCGATCATTTGTGCGATTGGTGTGGTGTGTGTGCAATTGTTCACCAAGGAGTCCACTGCGGAACAGAATTTCCCAATGGACTGGGCTGGTGTGCTGCCCCTAGCCATCGCCATTGGTGCGTTGCTCATTGCGTTCAATGAGGCGGGCAAGCTGGCTGAAGCCAACTGGATTCTAGTGGTCATCTTGATTGTGGTGGGCGCTGTGGGAGTTGCGGTGTTTTGGAACGTCGAAAAGCGAGTAGCGCACCCATTGGTAACAGTAACTTATCTTAAGCAGCGTCGAACCTGGGCGCTCCTCATTACCACGCTGCTCACAATGACGGGTGTGTTCGCTGTGATGAACGGCTTGATCCCTAACCTGGCGCAGGATGCCGCCAACGGCGCTGGCATTAACACGGAAGTTGCTTCGTGGTTCACGCTAACCCCATATGCACTGGCTGGGTTGATTTTTGGGCCGATTGCGGGGAGCCTGGCGGCCAAGCTCGGCTATAAACTGGTGCTGCAAATTGGCCTGATTGGTACGTTCATTGGGCTGCTGATTGCCATCTTCATCACGGGTGCAGCCAGCCGGGGTAGCCTGCTGTTCATCTGTATATTCATCGGTATAACCTATGCTGGGATCGCTAACATCATGCTCAATGGCCTCGGCATCGTGCTCAGCCCGGCCGACAATCAGGGGTACCTGCCAGGCATGAACGCGGGCGCCTTCAATCTCGGCGCCGGCATCAGCTTCGCTATTCTTTTCGCGGTGGCGACGGCATTCCAAGACTCGCATGGTGGTTACGCCGCCGGCATCACGGCAGGAGCTATCATCCTGGCCTTGGCCTTTGCCACGTCACTGCTGATTCCCAAGCCCGAAACCATCGACGACACCGTCGCCGCTCATGAAGCAAGGAGCTAGACCATGACCCCCACAAAAATCATTCTGGATTGCGACCCCGGCCACGACGATGCCGTAGCCATTCTGCTGGCGCTGGGTGATCCGCGCATTGACCTGCTGGGAATCACCACTGTGGGTGGGAATCAGACACTGGATAAGGTCTCCCGAAACGCCCGAATTGTGTGCACGGTCGCCGGCGTGACCGATGTGCCAGTGTACGCGGGCTGTACACGGCCGCTGGTGCGTGATGTCGAGGTGGCCGCTGACATTCATGGCAACACCGGCATGGAGATTCACAACTACCAGCTGCCCGAACCTGCATTCGAACTCGCACCCGGCCACGCAGTGGACTTCATCATTGATACCATCATGGCTGAGGCACCCGGCACCGTCATTTTGGTGCCTACCGGACCCCTGACTAACATCGCCATGGCCGCCCGCAAAGAACCTCGCATCGTGGAGCGGGTGAAAGAGGTTGTGCTGATGGGCGGCGGTTATCATGTGGGCAACTGGTCCGCTGTGGCTGAGTTTAACATCAAAGTGGACCCCGAGGCAGCTTACATTGTGTTCAATGAATCGTGGCCCGTGACCATGGTCGGCCTCGACCTCACCCACCAGGCCCTAGCCACCGCGCCCGTCGAAGCCGAGATTGCCGCCCTCGGCACCGACCTTGGCGATTTCGTGGTCGGCCTTTTCGGCTACTTCCGCGAAGCCTACAAGAACGCTCAAGGTTTCGACGACCCGCCCGTTCACGATCCCTGCACCATCGCCTACCTCATTGATCCCGCCGTGGTGTCCGTTCAAAAAGTCCCGGTTTCCGTTGAGCTTACCGGTGCGCTCACCACCGGCATGACCGTCGCCGACTTCCGTGCCCCCGCGCCCGCCGACTGTCACACGCAGGTAGCAGTGAAGCTAGATCACTCCGGGTTCTGGCAGCTCGTCACCGCTGCTTTACGACGCCTCAGCCCACCCCAAAACTAGCCTCAGCCCAGTTCAGTGCTGCACATACTCTAAGCTCCCATTCTGGTGTGGTGGGAATGGGAGCTTATCGGGTTTGCTGAACTGGGTTTCTTTACTGTGGCGGCTCTCTATGTCGGCGTGTCACCCAGAACCCCAGTTCAGCAGGGTTGCTGCTTTTCGACGCGCCCCGCTCCCGCATTTCCGGGTTAGCCTGCTGTAGATCTTCTAAGCTCCCATTCCTGCGCGAGTGGCCTTGATTTGGGCCTCATTTTTTGGGAATGGGAGCTTATCAGGTGTGAAACTTTGGTGGTGCGTGGTGGAGCCTCATTAAAACAGGTTGTTTGGGTTGGTCTTGCCTAGTCCGGCTTAGCGCTGCACATCCTCTAAGCTTCCATTCTGGTGCGAGTATCGCTGATTTAGACCTCATTTGTTCGGAATGGGAGCTTATCGAGTGTGCTGAACTTGGTTTCTTCACCGTAGCGGCTCTCTGCGCCGGCGTGTTACCCAGAACCCCAGTTCAGCACGGTTGCAGCTTTTCGACGCGCCTCGCTCCCGCCTTTCCGAGTTTGTGCTGCATATCCTCTAAGCTCCTATTCCGGTATAAACCTCATCCAAACAAGCCCGGTTTGTTGGGAATGGGAGCTTATCAGGTCTGCTGAACCGGGTTTCCTCGTCCTGGTATTCCACCCACACGGCGTGTCGTACCGAACCCTAGTTCAGCACTGTTGCGGCTGAAGCCCCATGGCTGTACATCATCTAAGCTCCTATTCCGGTGTGGTGGCCGTTGAAGTAGGCCTCATTGTTGGGAATGGGAGCTTATTAGTTGTGCTGAACTGGGTTGGGGCTTTGGTGGGAATCTTAGCGCTTATACGAAAACCCGCCCCTGCATGAAGCACGAAACAGGGGCGGGCCGGCGGAAGAACTAAAACGCATTAAATGGCGTCGAAGCCTGCCTTGAGGTCGGCGATGATGTCCTCCACGTTTTCAATGCCCACAGACAACCGCACAGTAGCAGGGCTGATGCCTGCGCGGTTGAGTTCCTCTTCGTCACTCTGGGAATGCGTGGTGGTGGCGGGGTGCACCACCAGGGAGCGGGTGTCACCCACGTTGGCCAGGTCGGAGTGCAACTTTAGGGCGTCGATAAATGCCCAAGCTTCATCTTTGCCACCGTCAATGTCGAAGGACAGCACCGACCCGGTGTACTTCAACCCGAGTTTTTCTTTCACGCTGTACCAGGGGGATTCCGGCAGCCCGGCGTAGTTCACCCAGCGCACCTTGGGGTGGGCGGCGAGGAATTCCGCCACTTTCAGGGCGTTGGCGTTGTGCTTTTCTAGGCGTAGGAACAGGGTGTCTAACCCTTGGACACTCAACCACGCATTGAACGGCGACAGTGCTGCGCCGGTGTCACGCAAGAGTCCGGCGCGGGCTTTGACACCGAAGGCGGGGGCGCCTAGGTCGGCGTATTTCAGGCCGTGGTAGGCGGGATCGGGGTTGACGAAGCCAGGGAATACGGGGTCGCCTGCATTGTTGGTAACGGTCCAGTCGAATTTGCCGCCATCAACGAGGATGCCGCCGATGACGGAACCATTGCCGGTGTAGAACTTGGTCAGGGAGGCGACCACGATGTCAGCACCCAACCCCAGGGGCCGCACGAGTGCGGCAGTGGCGATGGTGTTGTCCACGATCAGGGGCACGTTGTTGCGGTGCGCGACCTCTGCCACGGCCGGGATGTCGAGTACGTCGGCCTGTGGGTTGGCGAAGGTTTCGCCGTAGAAGGCTTTGGTGTTGGGTTGGACGGCGGCTTGCCAGGATTCTGGGTCGTCAGGGTTTTCGACGAGGGTGGTGGTGATGCCTAGGCGTTCCAGGGTGACCTTGAGCAGGGTTAATGTGCCACCGTACAGGCGGGGGCTGGCAACAATGTGATCGCCTGCTTGTGCGAGGTTGAGGATGGCGGCGGTTTCAGCGGCTTGCCCAGAGGCGAAGGATACGGCGTACACGCCGCCTTCTAGAGCAGCCAGGCGGTTTTCTAGTACTTCGTTGGTGGGGTTGGTGAGTCGGGAGTAGATGGGCCCTAAGTCTTCGAGTGCGAACCTCTGTTTGGCGTGTTCGGCGGAGTTGAAGACGTAGGAGGTGGTGAGGTACAGGGGGAGGTTGCGGGCACTGTTGTCGGTGTCGATTGGTTGGCCGGCGTGAATGGATTGGGTTTCCAGGCTCCACTTTTGGGGTTCGGAATTGTCGTATTTGGTGGACATAATATTCTTTCTGTGTGTCGGTTAGGAACTGCACTCGAAGTTACTTCCTTCCCGGCATGAAGCTAAAGATTTGCACCAAAAATTCCGGCAAAAACCCAATCCAGGCTGCGTGTATTTTTATTCAGTAGGTTGGGTGGGTAATTCGATGGGTGTGAGGAGGTCGGGGCGGAGGTAGCCAGGTGCTTTGGTGGCGGTGAGGACGCCGTCGACAAGCCCGCGCCCTTCGGGGGAGAGAATGGCATCGTGGATGGGCAACGCCAAGTGCGGCACAATATTATGCGCAAAGTCGATGGCTTCGGAGATTTTCATCCACGGCGCGGACACCGGCAAAAACAGCACCTCAATGGCGGTGAGGTTATGCGCTATAGCGTCGGGGAATTCGTCGCCGGGGTGCAGAATCCGCTCGTCAATCACATACCCAGTGTTGGTGAGCCGGTTGAGGCTGGGGTGCACCACCGCATGGTACCCGCCGGTGACCCGCACATGGTGGCCGCCCAGGTCGAACTCGTCGCCGGGGTACACTTCGTGCGTGTCGCAATCCGTCAAATTTTCTAGTGCATCCCGGGGCCCATACACTGGTACATTTTTAATCAGGTTAGGGTTGCAATGATCAGGATGCGAATGCGTGAGCAGCACATATTCAGCCCCTTCCATGATAGTGGGATCGGTCCAGGCGCCGGGGTCAATAGCGATGGTGTCAATGCGCACACCGGAGTGGCCAAAAAGCGTTATTGTGGTCATGCTTGCCATCATAGAAGAGCATTACACTAGTGTGGCATGACGAATTTTGTAGCATCTGGGGAGTTCGTAACCCTAACCGCCAATCATTGGATCATCATAGGCATCACCGTTGCGCTTATAGCCTTGTGCATTTTCGTATGCGCCCGCCTGGTGCGCTGGGTGATCAAGAATCTCTTCAAATAGCTCGCTTTTCGACGCCCCACGTCACCCCGCCACCGGCCCCACCCCTTTGATGCTGGTTTCCGTCACCTTGCCGGTGCGCAGATACTCAGCAACCGCGGCGTTCAACGCCGGAATATTATTACGAATTTGCACGTGACCTGGGCCTTCCACCGTCACCACGTGGGATTGCATGGCCGTGGCAGTCTTCTGAAAATCCCAGTACGGCGTATTCGGATCCCCCGTTGCCTGGATTTGCAGCGGCTTCGTTTTCAATTGTGCACCAGAGATACCCGTGATGGGGTTGGTGGCAGTGATGCCGTTGCAGGCCAAGCCGGTGTCTGCGAGGCGCCCGGAAGTTTCCGTGTTGCCGGTTATTTGCCCCCAGATGGCACCAGGGATTTTCTCCGGGTGGATAGATTCCTGTCGGTCGTTGCAGGTCACCACCAGGCTCATGGCATTCAGGGATCCCACTCCGCTTAGCTTATCCATCGCCTCAGCGGCAGCCCCCGGCTTCGTGATGGTGCGGGCCGCCTCCGGCCAGCGCAGCGGGAACTGTACCACAAGCGTAGTCAATTGCAAAGTGGGGGAGTTGCTTTGATTAGCGCCGGGTTTGGTCAGCTGGTTGAAGAGGTTTTCCAGTTCTACTTTCACATCATCACCAGGCCCGGCCTCTGGTGGTTTTATCGTGGGATTGGTGCCGCTTTCCGCCACGACCATGCTGGACCACTTGTTGTACACGGCCCGCGCCGTGGTGCCCATGTGGTACACGTCATCGTGCTTGGCGATCCACGTGAACATGTCCCGCAGCGCCAGGACTCGGCCTTTCTCCTGCTCCGCCAAAGTAGTGTCCAGGTTATAGCCCGCATCCAGCACAACCTTATCCGTATGGTCAGGGTATTTCGTGGCGTACACCGAACCCAATGCCGTGCCGTACGACATGCCCAGGATGGAAATCTTCTCTTGGCCTAACGCCTTGCGCACCTATTCCCAGTTGTCAGCGGTGTTATTGGTGTTCACCTGCTCCATGTAACTCGGTTGTTTTTCATCGCAGGCCTGTTTCAGCTTGGTGCCGTAGTTGGCCAGCGTTGCCGGATCAGAAGTGGGCAATAATTCGCATTCCAGCGGGGTGGATTCCGCCAGTCCCCGGGGCTGTACTGCAATGATGTCCCATTCGTTGCGGATTTCCTGTGGCCACTTGATCTCTGTGAGGGAACCATTGTGGAACAGATCGTAAACGGAACCACCCGGCCCACCCGGGTTGATGAACAGCGAACCCCGGGATTTTTGTTTTGCTGGGACTTTCAGCACGCCCACGCTGATCTTCTCGCCGTCGGGTTTGCTGTGGTCACGAGGTACTTCAATGTGACCGCATCGGGCGGATGCCTCCGTGACTTCGGCGGGCAGGCGGTATCCCACGTGATAGCAGGCTTGTCCGCGGCGGTGGCGGGGAGCGTCGATAAACATAATGGCGCGCTGGCAATGATGGTAGATAATGTTCTCATGTTTTCAACGTTAAAGGGCGATCACCTGCATAAACATCGGTGATCGCCCCTAAGTTTGAAAAATCAGGGTTGCGGGTCGATACCCTTAACGCGGGTTTCCGTCACCTCGCCCGTGCGCAGATACTTCACGACGGCACTATCCAGTGCCGCAATATTATTACCGATTTGCACGTGACCAGGTCCTTCCACCGTCAACACATGCGACTGCATATCCCGAGCCATGTCCTGGAAATCCCAATAAGGTGTGTTGGGATCCCCCGTGGCTTGGATTTGCAGCGGCTTCGTTTTTAATTGTGCACCAGAAATACCTGTGATGGGGTTGGTGGCAGTAATCCCATCACACAGCACACCGGTGGACTCCAAGCGTGCGATGGCTGCCGGATGGCCAGTGATTTCGCCCCAAATGGCACCAGGGATTTTCTCTGGATGAATGGACTCCTGCCGGTCATTACACATCACTATGCGGGGCATTGCACCGTTAAGCTGCTCTTCTATCAAACCCTTTAGCTCTGTCATTACTTCAGCAGCGGCACCCGGTTGGGTGATGGTGCGGGCTATCTCCGGCCACTGGGCCGGCAGCCCCACCATGTGGAAGGTGTATAGCAGGGTGGGGGAGTTGCTTTGATTCGCGCCGGGTTTGGTCAGTTGGTTGATGAGATTCCGCAATTCCACTAGAAGGTCTTCGCCCGACCCAGCCTCTGGTGGTTTGATCGTGGTGTTGGTGCCGCTTTCCGCAATGATCGTATCAGTCCACTTGTTGTACACCGCCCGCGCCGTGGTGCCCATGTGGTACACATCATCGTGCTTGGCGATCCATGTGAACAGATCGTTAAGTGCTATAGCCCGGCCCTTTTCCCATTCCGTCATGCTTGTGGTCAGGTAGTTATAGCCAGAATCCAGCACCACTTTATCCGTGTGGCCAGGGTATTTCGTGGCGTACACGGAGCCCAACGCCGTGCCGTACGACATGCCCAGAATCGAAATCCGGTTCTGCTTCAACGCTTGGCGTACCTGCTCCCAGTCCTCAGCTGTGTTGTTGGTATTCACTTGGGCCGCGTAGCCCGGTTGCTTTTCATCGCAAGCCTTGTACAGCTTGACACCGTAATTCACCAGATTCGCCGTATCTGTGGTGGGTGGGGCAGTGCACTCCAAGGCAGTGGAACCAGACAAACCCCGAGGCTGCACCGCGATCATATCCCACTCAGCCAGGATTTCCGCAGGCCAGTATTCTTCCGAATCGAGCAGGCCATACACAGACTCACCCGGCCCACCCGGGTTGAGGAATAACGAACCGCGGGATTTTTGTTTAGCTGGGACTGTCACGAATCCCACGGTAATTTTCTTCCCATCAGGTTTGCTGTAATCCATGGGTACTTCAATGTGGCCGCAACGGGCATCCTTGTTGGTGGTTTCCGCTGGGCAGGCTTCCCAGGTGATTGCAGCGGGTGCAGCCGTGGCGGTGACGGGGATCGTCGATAAGCATAAAGCCGCACACGCAGCGAGGGTTAGGATTCTCATGCTCCCACCGTATAAAGCCATGAGCAGTGCTAACATCAGGGATTACCCTTAAGTTTAAAGATCAGGATTATCCCTTATGAGTAACACCATTTATTTTTATAGCGCCCGGGAGTTTTACGGCTTCATGTCCAACTTTGCCCCGTACCCGTTTGAGGTTGACGGCATTAGGTGGCCCACGTCGGAGCATTATTTCCAAGCCATGAAGTTTAACAACCCGCAGATTCAAGCCCGCATCCGTCGGATGCCGTTGCCCAAGAAGGCGGCGAATGAGGGTCGGGACCGGAAGAAACCGCTGCGCAAAGATTGGGAATCCGTCAAAGACGGCATCATGTTTGACGCCGTGTGAGCGAAGTTTAGCCAAGACCCCGACATTGCGGAGAAACTGCTGGCCACCGGTGATGCCCGCCTCGTGGAGCACACGGGAAGCGATTCCTATTGGGCCGACGGCGGGGACGGCAGCGGCCGGAACCAGCTCGGCATTATCCTCATGGAAGTGCGGGATAAATTACGCGAAATTAAAGAGGTTGAATAGCGGCGGCTTGTCGACGAAACCACGCCGTCACTACTCAACTATGTAGGCTACGAACCTACTTCTGCAACCCATCAATGATCGCATTGAACGCCGCGGACGGTCGCATCACCTGTGTGGCCTTCTCGCACGGCTGGTAGTAGCCACCCAAATCAGCGGGTGCACCCTGCACCGCGAGCAATTCCGCATTGATCTCATCGGCCTTCTCCGCGAGGGCAGCCGCAACCGGGGCAAACACCGCAGCCAGCTCCGCATCCGCGGTCTGCTCCGCCAACGCCGCAGCCCACGCCGTGGACAAGAAGAAGTGCGACCCACGGTTATCAATCTCGCCAACCTTGCGGGACGGGGACTTATTCTCATCCAGCAGCTTCTCCGTGGCAGCATCCAAAGCATCAGCCAACACCGCAGCCTTCGGGGTGCCACCCGTGTTGGAAATGTGCCGCAGGGATTCCGCCAACGCCAAGAACTCGCCCAGGGAATCCCACCGCAGGTGGTTTTCTTCCTGCACCTGCTGCACGTGCTTCGGGGCCGACCCACCAGCACCAGTTTCGAACAAACCACCGCCAGCCATCAACGGCACGATGGACAGCATCTTCGCCGAAGTGCCCAACTCCAGGATGGGGAACAGGTCAGTGTTGTAGTCACGCAGCACGTTACCGGTGACGGAAATGGTGTCCTCACCACGGCGAATCCGCTCGATGGACACCTTCGTGGCCTCCACAGGGGACTTGATGGAAATGTCCAAGCCCTCGGTGTCGTGGTCGGCCAGGTACTTCTCCACCAGGCTAATCAGGTTGCGGTCGTGGGCGCGCTCAGGATCCAGCCAGAAGATCGCCG
Source organism: Corynebacterium sp. (assembly GCA_030527885.1). GTDB lineage: Bacteria > Actinomycetota > Actinomycetes > Mycobacteriales > Mycobacteriaceae > Corynebacterium. The sequence goes on along the minus strand of JAUMZY010000001.1, from coordinate 148,631 downwards.
GCATGCCGGACAGTCGGGACCGAGTCACAGCCAACTTCACCCAATCCTGAATGGGAGCATCCTTGGTTTGGCAAGCCCGCCAAATATCCCCAGCTTCAACAGTGTGTTCGATCAACACATCGCCGGCGGAGTTCACCACCTGCACCACACCATCAGCAGGCACCTTGAAGGTCTTATCGTGGGAGCCGTATTCCTCGGCCTTCTGTGCCATCAAACCAACGTTCGGAACGGTACCCATGGTGGCCGGGTCGAAAGCACCATGTTCCTTGCAATCCTCAATCACAGCCTGGTACACGCCAGCGTAGGAGGAATCCGGGATGACGGCCAGCGTATCCTGCTCTTCACCAGCGGCGTTCCACATGTGGCCGGAAGTACGGATCATGGCTGGCATCGAAGCATCCACGATCACATCCGACGGGACGTGCAGGTTCGTGATGCCCTTATCGGAATTCACCATGGCCAGCGCCGGGCCGTCAGCCAGGGCTTGATCGAACGCAGCTTTGATTTCGGCGCCGTTGTCCACGGCGTCCAGGCCGCTGTAGATGGCGGCCAAGCCGTTTTCGCCGTTCAGGCCGTGGGTGGCCAGCACGTCACCGTACTTGTCGAACACATCTGCGAAGTAGGCGCGCACCACGTGGCCGAAGATAATCGGGTCGGACACCTTCATCATGGTGGCCTTCAGGTGCGTAGAGAACAGCACGCCCTCTTCCTTGGCGCGGGTGATTTGGGCGGCCAGGAACTCATCCAAAGCCTTCGCGGACATGAACGTGCCATCCACCACTTCGCCGGCCAGCACCTTCAGGTCGGCGCGCAGCACGGTTTCGGTGCCATCGGCAGCCACATGCTTGATCGTCAGCACATCATCGGCAGGAATGATCACGGATTTTTCGTTGTGGCGGAAATCGTGGTCCGCCATGGTGGCCACATTGGTCTGCGAATCAGCGGACCACACACCCATGCGGTGCGGGTGCTTCTTGGCAAAATTCTTCACCGCAGTGGGGGCGCGGCGGTCGGAGTTGCCTTCACGCAGCACCGGGTTCACGGCGGAGCCCTTCACTGCATCGTAGCGGGCCCGAACGTCCTTCTCTTCGTCAGTCACGGGGTTGTCCGGATAGTCCGGCAGGTTGTACCCATAGCCTTGCAGCTCGGCGATGGCTGCCTTGAGCTGCGGCACCGAAGCCGAAATGTTGGGCAACTTAATGATGTTCGCTTCCGGGGTTTGCGCCAGCGCACCCAGTGCGGCGAGCGCGTCCTCAACCTGTTGTTCCGCAGTCAGGTGGTCCGGGAATTGCGCCAGGATGCGGCCGGCCAGCGAAATATCACGTTCCTCAACGTCAATATCAGCGGCGGCGGCGAAAGCTGCGACGATGGGGCGGAAGGAAAGTGATGCGAGAAGCGGAGCTTCATCGGTACGAGTCCAGATAATTTTAGCCATGGGTCTCCTTAAGCGGAATATAAAGTACAACTGATCAGGATACCTTTTGCCCCCAGGGTTCGTCAGATTTTGGCAGAATTTCTGCCCCCTGGCAGGTATTAGCTTATCGACGCCCAAGGGGTGATTACAGTACGGTTGTCCGGTTTGAGCAGGTAATCCCACCACCACATAGCCACCCTAATGGGGGTGGCGCGTGGGAGACCGCATGCGCCCCCTGACATGCGTTAGGGTGATAGCCATGCTGATTACAACCGTCAACGTCAATGGAATCCGTGCCGCCTGCAAACAACGCTCCGAAGAAAACCTAGGTTTCAACCCCTGGCTCATGGACAACGGCTCCGATGTGGTGCTGCTGCAAGAGGTGCGCGCCACCGAAGCCGAAGCCCGCAGCGTCCTCGCGCCCGTCATTGATGCCGGTTGGCACTACTATGCGGCCCCCGCCGCAGCCAAGGGCCGGGCCGGGGTGGGTATTTTATCCAAGCAAGAATTACGTGACGTCAGCATCGGGGTGCCGAACTTCGAAGACGCCGGCCGCTACATCCAAGGCACTTACGATGACGGGGGACAGCCCGTCGTGGTGGCCTCCCTGTACTTGCCTTCCGGGGAGGCCCGCAGCGACAAGCAGGACGAAAAATACCGGTTCCTCGACGTGTTCGAAGACTTCCTCACGGAGGCTGCCACCACGAACACGCACATGGTCATTGGTGGCGACTGGAATATTTGCCACCGGGAGCAGGATCTCAAGAACTTCCAATCCAACCGTAAATCCTCCGGCTTCCTCGCCGACGAGCGGGCGTTTATGGATCAAACGTTTGGTACATTCCCTGATGCGGAAACCCAAATCACGGATGCGGGGGACTGGTTGGGGTCCGTGGAATACCGGTCACGGAAGCGTCGAAAAGCGGCGAAAAACCCGCAATGGTTTGACGTGGCCCGCCGCCTGCACCCCGACGACGCCCCGTACACCTGGTGGACGTATCGCGGCCAAGCCTTCGCCAACGACGCCGGGTGGCGCATCGACTACCAAGCCGCCACCCAAGCCATGCTGGACCGGGCGGCCAGCACCACCGTGTTCAAAGCCGCGGACCGGTCGCTGCGCTGGAGTGATCACGCACCGCTAATGGTGGATTACCAGTAATTGTTGCTAGGATAAGAGCGATAAAAAATCGTTGCTCAAAGGAGTTTCTGCTATGCGCATCAAGGGTGCGGTACTGCTAGTCATTGGAATTGTAATACTACTGGCCTCGTATTTCTTCCTCGGCGCCCACGATGTTAATGCCATCCTTGGTGCCCTGTGCCTCGGCATTGGCGGAGCTTCTGTTGTGAGTTCGTTGGTCTTCCTGTTCATGGAAAAACCGAAGATGCAGTAACCATAATGATGCAGTAAACTGCTCATTTATGACCGAAGCAGCCCCCAGAAAACAGCGAGTCCTTTCCGGAATCCAACCCACGGCGGATTCCTACCACCTTGGCAACTATCTGGGTGCGCTGAAGCAGTGGATCAACCTCCAAGATGAATACGAAACCTTCTACTTCATCCCGGATCTGCATGCCATCACCGTGGACCAAGACCCCAAGGAATTGCGCAACCGCACCATTGCCGGTGCCGCGCAGCTCCTAGCCCTAGGCGTCGACCCCCACAAAGCCACATTGTTTGTGCAGTCGCACGTGCCAGAGCACGCCCAATTGGCGTGGGTGCTGTCCTGCCTCACGGGTTTCGGCGAAGCCAGCCGCATGACCCAGTTCAAGGATAAATCCGCCAAGCGCGGCGCCGACCGCACATCCGCCGGGCTGTTCATTTATCCCATGCTCATGGCCGCCGATATCCTGCTGTACCGGCCGCAATTGGTGCCTGTTGGTGCAGACCAGCAGCAGCATTTGGAGCTCACCCGCACGCTGGCGGAGCGGTTCAACTCGCGCTATAAGAAGACCTTCCCGGTGCCGGAAGCCCTGATCTCTGCCAGCTCGGCGAAGATCTACGACCTGCAAGACCCAACCAGCAAGATGAGCAAGTCCACAGATAACCCCAAGGGTTTGATCAACTTACTGGATGATCCAAAGGTATCCACCAAGCGCATCAAGAGTGCCGTGACGGATAATGATGGGGAAATCCGTTTCGACCCGGCGACCAAACCGGGGGTATCCAATTTATTGGTTATCCAGTCGGAGCTGACTGGCACCAGCATTAATAATTTGGTGGCGGGCTACACCGGCCAAGGCTATGGTGCCCTGAAGGTAGACACCGCTGCTACGCTAGAAGCATTCGTGACACCAGTGCGAGAGCGTTACGACATGTACATGTCTGACCAGGCGGAATTGGAGAAAGTGCTGGCGCGCGGTGCCGAGCGTGCTCGGGGGATTGCCAGCCGAACTCTGGCGGATGTGTATGAACAGGTTGGATTCTTAGCACCACTATAATTATCCATCATTCACAATTATTACGGCTCTCTCTGCGGCGTGTTACGCACCTGCTAAGGGGAGGGCTTTACACTTTATTGGGGCGGCCATTATAGTGTTTGTGCCACCCCTGGCCCGATAAGAATGAAGGGGACTTAGATGACCACAACCACCCAGCAGAATGAAAAATATGCGGATGAATATGGCATTGAACGTTCTACCCAGGACGATCCCGGTTTTATAGATAAATACCGGCAGCGGTGGGCATGGTTTGACCACCTCATGCTCATGAACGAACGCTATACCCAAATTGGGGGTAATCAATTTTCCGCCGGCATTACCTATTTCTCCGTTTTGAGTATGTTTCCATTGCTCATGATCGTGTTTGCTATCGCCGCCACGGTGCTAGCCAGTCACCCCGAAATACTCAATAAAATTAATGCACAATTAACTACTGAAATCGGTGGTGAACTCGGTGAAACCCTCCACAATATTCTTATCACCGCAGTGAACCAACGTGGTTCCCTCTACGGTTTGGGTGGCTTGACCGCCCTATGGACTGGCATCAACTGGATGAATAACCTGCGTTACGCCATATCCAAAATCTGGAACTATTCCATCGACGCCGGCAACTTCTTCAAAACTAAACTCGTGGATTTGCTGGAGTTGCTGCTCTTGCTCTTCCTGCTAATCATTGCGGTGAGCATAACTGCCATTGGCAACTCCGGGTTGTCCAGGGCCTTGTTGGGTTGGATGAAATTGGACCAAATACCCGGCATTGAAGCAGTGATCGTCATTGTGGCGTTGGTGCTGGGGCTGGTGGCTAACTTTTTGGTCATGTACACCCTGATCAAAATCATTCCGCACGGGGAGGTGCCCCGCCGTTCCGCCATTTACGGCGGCATGATTGGCGCGGTTGCGTTCGAAGCATTTAAACAATTGGGAACCTTATTCTTCACCAATGCGCTCACCAACCCGGCGGGGGCGACATTCGGCCCGATCATTGGTGTTATGGTGCTGTTTTATTTCATGTGGCGCATCGTGCTGTACTGCAATGCGTGGGCCGCAACCACTAAGGAATCCTTGGCCATTGCCAAGCTGGATACGCCCGCACCTGCGGTTATTCACGTGCGGGAAGAAACAAACTACGGCAATAACACGCCACAATCCTTCACCACTGGTTTGGCTTTAGGCGCAAGTGTGGCAGGGCTGGTGTCGTTTTTCCTGCGGCGCAAGTAGCTCGCTTTTCGACGCTCAGTATCATCATTGCTGGGGCTGCCAGGTTACTTCCGGGCCCGATCCCGCCGCCATAGCACCACACCAATGATGCTGGCCAGTAGTAGGCAGAAGCCACCCACCAGCACAACTGTTCTGTTTGACTCCTGCTTGAGCACCCGGGTGGCTTGCGCGTAGGTGCCTTCGGTACTGCCCACTGCCTTTGGGTTTTCTGGTGCTGGTTGGGTTGATGCTGTTGATGATGGGGCCATGGTCATGCCTGGGGTGGCCACGGTTGCGGTGGTGCCGGCGGATAATTTTCCAATGCTGGCGGTGACGTTGCGGTTGTCGTCGATAAGCTTTTGTGCTTGCTGCCAGGGGCGACCCTTATCCACGGTGGTATCCAAGATCACAGCGGCCAACCGTCGATTACCCACCTTTTTAGCCCCCACAAAGGTGTGATTAGCGTCGGAAGTAAAACCGGTCTTGCCGCCCAAACCGTCGGGATCGTTCATCAACAACCCGTTATCGTTGCCGATGGGCCACCCCGGATTATCCTTGTAACCAGGGAAATTATATTGATCTGTCCGCACAATCTGGGCGAACGTGGGATTCTGCCACGCATAGGTATAAAATAGGGCCATATCGTGTGCTGACGTGGACATTCCTGGGGCATCCAAACCGGAATAACTAGCTGCATATGTGTCGGCGGCGCCCAGCTTGTGTGCGAGGGCGTTCACTCTTTTCAGCGCCTGCTCGTTGCCGCCCAACTCCTGCGCCAACGCATGCGCTGCATCATTGCCGGATTGCAACAATAATCCGTAAAGCAAATCCCGGATACTATACTTCCCACCTGGCCCAATGCCCACGGCGGAACCCTCCTGATTCGCTGATTCCGCACTCACCGTCACCACTTTATTCAAGTCGAGGTTATTAATAACCTCCATGGCCAGCAGCACCTTAATGATGCTTGCCGGCCGGTATCTGCCATGCGGATCCTTGGTGCCCAACACCTCGCCGGAATCCAAATCCCACACCAGCCACGAACTGGCAGTCAGATCCGGAACCACAAACCCCGCCGCCTTCGTGATGCCACACGTACCAAACTCATTGGTGACCTGCGGCAACGGGGTGGGAGAGGTCATGCCAGGCGCAACGCGCTCCGACGTGGTCACAGCCTTGGGCGGCCGCTCCGCATTGGGGCACCTATTAGTATCCGGGGAGGTGCTTCTAGGCGCCGGGGTGATTTCCACTTCAAAAACCGGGGCATCTTGGGCATAACTGCTGATAGGGATGGTCGCGCAGCACAAAGCGGACAGCACGATAGCCGCCGAAATTTTTCCCTGTTTCATCACTAGCCAGCTTTCTTTATCACTACACTAGGGCGCATGGTGACAACCCCTGATTTTCTACCTGCGAACAAAACGTTAACACCGGAACTGGTAGCCACCTTACCCAAAATATGCCTGCAAAGTCGGGGAGACTTAAGCACAATTTTAGCTCAGGCAAAGGAACGGCACCTGATTTATGTCGAACACATAACAACAACAGAAGATGTGCAGCAGCTTGCGGAGCTGGCCGCCGAGTCCGATATCGTGGTCGGATTCCTCATCGACTGCACCACCGAAGCCGACTTCGCAGCCATCATCGACAACCCCACGGGGCTGATCGTGGGGGCCATCGCCCACACCCCAGAAATGGCTGCAATGCTGCGGAATGCCCTGGTTCCCTACGTCTACTACGGCCCCGTACTAGAACAAGTGGTCTATGCTGCGGCGCGTATCACCAATGCCCTTGACGTGGTCGACGACTTCCAACTCACCGATGACGCAGAAATCGTACCCACCGGCGCGGCCAGCTTCATCCTGGACCGACAACTACCCCTACTCTGCCAACCAGCCGAAGATCTTAAGCAAGAAAAAATTGAGATAATGGCAGATCACCCCCTGGTTCTCCTGGAATCCATGAACTTCAACGTCGCCCTCGACGACCTGACGTGGGAAGTCATCGAAGCCACCGAACTAGAAATCGACCAGTACTACCGCCTACTACTGGGCGCCCTTGCTGCCTCATTCCTGCCCATGCAAGTGCGCACCGCCCTGATCGAGCAAATTATCGAACCCGCATTTGCTGCACTTATTGATGCCGAACCCACCCCCGAACCGGCAGAAACCCCAAAACCGCCCACCGCCACCATCACCCCCGCCGACGTCGCCGGCGTAGACCCTGCCCTCCTAGAAGAAATGGGTATTAGCCTTTCTGACCTCGGATTAGACGAACCAGACGAAAACTAGCTACATGGGAATAATGTGACATAAAACTTAGAGCAACACCAGACTAACCCTAATAGGGGCAGGCGCGAGGGCAACAACATCACCACAATGGTGATCATGACACCACTGACACCACACCCCGCCACCAACAGCCCCAGCACCGAACTCGGTGAATTCCTCCGCTCCCGGCGCGACCGCATCACCCTGGAGGCGGCGGGGGTTCGTTCTTATGGCCGCCGGCGGGTGCCTGGTTTGCGTCGGGAAGAACTAGCGCAGCTCGCTGGGGTATCGGTTGCTTATTTGACCCGCCTGGAGCAGGGGCAGTCGCAGAATGCTTCCGATGCGATCATTGGGGCGTTGGCGCGGGCGTTGCAGCTTGATGCTGATGAGCGGGCGCATTTGTATGCGTTGGTGCATCATTCGGCGGTACCGGGCCGGTTGGTGGATTCACAGCCGGAGTTTGCTCGGTCGGGTGCGGTTCGGGTGTTGAATTCTTTGGGTGGGGCGCCGGCGGTGTTGTTGGGGCGGTTTAATGATATTTTGGCGTGGAATCGTGCTGGTCATGCGTTGTTGGCGGGGCATGTGGATTATGATGCGCCGAATCGGGTGGGGGCGGGTCGTCCTAATCAGTTGAAGTTGTTGTTTTTGGATGAGCGGGTTCGGGGTTTGTATGTTGATTGGGCTGCGGAGGCGGCGACGGCGGTGGCATCGCTTCGGTATGTGGCGGCGCAGTTTGCGGAGGATCGGCAGCTTGCGGAGTTGGTGGGGTATTTGAGTGTGCATAGTGTGGAGTTTGCGCAGTTGTGGGCTGGGTATGATGTGCGGTTGTGTACGGGTGGGGTGAAGCAGTTTCGACATCCTGGGGTGGGGGAGTTTGAGTTGGGGTATGAGGTGTTGCATTTGCCGGAGGGGAATGGGCAGCGCATTTTGGTGCATACTGTGGAGCCGGGTGGTGCGGCGGAGGCGGCGTTAGCTGTTGTGGTTGCGGGTGGGGGCGTCGAAAAGCTTGGTGCGGCTCAGGCAGACGAGGGTGAGCCCGAGCAGGGTTAGGGCGGTGCCGGTAAAGCTGGGGCTGCGGAGCCCCCAGCCGGCTGCGATGGTGGCGCCGGCGATGCTGACGCCGAGGGCGTTGCCGAGGTTGAAGGCGGCGATGTTTGCTGCGGATGCTAGGGTTGCTGCACCTTGCGCAGAGCGTAGTACTCGTGCTTGTAGGTCTGGTACGGTGGCGAATCCCACGAGTCCTAGCAGAAAGATGAGTATTGCCATGGGGATTTGGTGGGCGGCTGCTGCGCTGAGTGCCAGAATGACGATGGGTAGTAGGAGGCTTAATGTGAGTACGGCGTTGTCGGGGTTGCGGTCTGCTAGTCGGCCGCCGATGATGTTTCCGGCGAAGAGGCCGATGCCGAAGAGGATGAGGAGCCAGGGGATGGCTTGGGGTGGGTAGTCGGTGACGTCCCGTAGTAGGGGTTCGATGTAGGTGAATACTCCGAACATGCCGCCGAAGACCAGTGCGGTTGTGGCGATGGACAGCACCACCTGTGGCCGAACTAAGGTTCGAAACTGGTGTGTGATGGGTAGTTGTTGCGGCTCTGGCTCAGTGACCGGTACGAACACCAGCAGCCCTACCAGCGCCATTACCCCCACAACACTGATGAGTACAAACACCACCCGCCACCCATAGTGCTGCCCAATGAATGCACCGAGGGGTACACCCAATACGTTCGCAATGGTGAGTCCCGCAAACATTGTCGCTACGGCTGAGGCGCTTTTCGACGCCGGCACCAGCGCCGCAGCCAGTACTGCACCAATGCCGAAATAACCCCCATGCGCTAACGCTGTAATGATGCGGCCCAGGAGCATGACGCCGTAATTCGGCGCCCCAGCGGATAGAACATTACCCACAATGAAAAACCCCAACAGTAACCCCAACACATACTTGGGAGGTTGCCGCATGAGCATCGGGGTGATGAGGAGCGCGCCGGGTGTAACCGCGAGGGCATACCCACCCACGAGGTGCCCAACTTAGCTGATGGTGACATGAAGGTTACTTGCGATCTCGGTGAGGAGCCCCGCGATGATGAATTCGGTGAGTCCGATTCCGAATCCGCCTACGCTGAGCGCAAGTAATGCGCCGGTTGTTTGGCGTGCACTGATGTTGGTCATGCCTTCCATCCTGTGTGGGGTGGGGGCTGGCAGCCAGATGCCTGCGTTGCCTAGTATCGCCAGGGCTACCCTCTATAGGCTATGTTGTTGCTTCCCGGCGCGGTTGCGGGCAACAGCCCACCGCACTAGGCCCAGCCCCACCGATGCCCATGCTGCGGCTACCACAATGTCGTGCACTATGAGGCTTACTGTTGGGCAGTGGTCGAGGGCGGTGATGATGCCGCGCATCGGTGTTACGTGGCTGAGAGTTTGCAACCATTTAGGGCATGCTTCAATGGGCACAATCACCCCAGTGAACAGCGGCAATGTGGAGCCAAGGAGGGTGGCGCCCAGGTAAGGGTCGGGGAGCCCCACCCCGATGCCGGCGGCAGCGACGCCCAGCAGTATGCCGATCACCACCGCGCACAACGCCAACATGAGCACCCGCCCGAGCAGGGCCCCGCCGGCGAAGACGGCGACGGATCCGATCACCATCGCCCCGGTCGTAGCCGCTAGTAGCGCGGGCACCACGGATATTGCCAGCCAGTAGGCCACATCCAGGCGGCGCCGGGAGTGTATTTCGAAGAAGATGCCCAGGTGCCGGTCCGTGGCGACCACGCTCACGATGCCCCCAGCCACGGAGGTTGCCAGGGCTACCAGGGCGGCCGCGTAGCCGGTGCGCACCAGGTTGGGGGCTGCCAGGTCGGCGCCCAGCAGCAGGGTGAAGGCAACGTTGAGGAGTGGAATCAGCAACAGGGTGGTGATGGCGGTTCCGAGCGTCGCAAAGGCGGTTGCGGAAGCCCAGGTTACCCGCACCCCGGATAGTATGCGCTGCATCATATGACTTCCACCGTCCCCGCTTTGGTTGCGTGCACCAGTGCGTGGCGCCCCAGCATGCGGGCGAGCCCGAGCCACGCCAGCAGCACAACCAGCCACACGGTGAGATCCATGGCTGGCACGGCCCGGCCGAAGAGAACATCAATGGGGGTGGACAGCGGCAGCAACCGGCCTATGGCTGCCAACCAACCGGGTGGCGCCGCGCTGGTGAACAGCACCCCAGAGGTGAAAAACACCGGCACGAGCAGCAGCTCCTCGTAGGCGATGGCGTTCGGCGTCAGAATGAATACCGCCGCCACGACGAAACTGATCGCCACCGCGCCCAACCACAGAAGCACCACACCACCCAGGAGGCGCGGCACATCAACGGGCGCGAAGTGCATCGACCCGGCCAGTGCCGCCCACGTGGCCCACGCCAGCGGAAACGCCAACAGCCCAAACGAAGCCGCCGCTGACACCACGGCCGCCACGCAGCGCAGCGACCCAATCGGCGCCAACACCAAATACACCAAGGTGCCTTTGTACCGCTCAAATCCCACGATGCCCGCCGAAAACGTGGCGGTGGTCCACAGGCCAATAACACCAGCCCGCACCCAACCCCGGGCAGGATCCACCGAACCCCACGCCTGGTACGCCACGAACTGCGTCATGGCACTCACCACCGTGGTGACCACCATGATCTGCAAAAAATACGGCACGGACATGAATTGCCGCAGGTGAAACCACATCATTCGCATCTGTGGACTCATCGGGCCAACCGATCTGCCAGCGCCAAGTACACTTCTTCGAGTGATGCGGGGCGGGTGATAAGATCCGGCGGTTCCACACCGGGCAGGTGCGTGAGCAGCGCCGGCACGTCTGGCGTGTCCCGCCAATACACCGCCACGGACCACCGCGCCCCGGCGGGGCGGCGACTCACCACTGCCTGGCCCGTCAGCGCCGCACCCAGCCCAGCTACCAGGTCCCCCGCCTGCGCCGGCACCGTGAACGACGTCGTGGCCTGCACACCCGCATACGCCGCGATGTCCGACACCTGCCCACACACCGCAATGCGGCCCGCCCCGATCACCGAAATGACATCCGCCAGCTCCTCCACTTCAGACATGGAATGCGACGTCAGCAACACCCCCGTCCCATCGGCCGCGAACTCCCGAATGAGATCCCGCACCTGCAACGCAATGTCCGGATCCATGCCTATCGTTGGCTCATCCAGCAGCAACAACGCCGGTTGCGCGAGTGTGGCCCGCGCCAAATGCAGCCGCTGCACCATGCCGCGGGAAAACTCCGATACCTTCTTATCCGCCGCATCCGCCAGCTGTACCCGCGCCAACGCCGCGGCAACAGCAGGTTTGCGCTCCCTGCTGCTCAGGCCCTGCACATCGGCGAAGAACAGCAAATTATCCTTGGCGGTGGCGCGGGGATAAAACCCCAGCTCACCGCCCAACACGAGGCCCATTTGGGTGCGGGCCCGCGCCGGGTGGGTGGCAACATTGATGCCTGCGACGTGCACGGTGCCGGCGGTGGGGGTTAACAATCCGGCGCACATGCGCACCGTTGTGGTTTTGCCAGCCCCGTTGGGGCCCAGCAGGGCGTGGATTTGTCCAGGCTCCACAGTGAGGGAGACATCCCGGACCGCCACGAACTTCTTTTTACCGAAAATACGTTCTAAATTTTGCGCGTGTAAGCAAAGGGGAGAAGACACAGAAATACCCAATCTATACAAGGGGTTGGCGAAATAACCGCAGCTACCTCACTGCGGTTGAGGGGTGGATTCTTAGGCCGCAAGAATCCTCATAGCGCATCATTCGCCTTTATATCTGTGTCTTAAAAGTGGACAAACCCCATCATAACCCGTTGCTTGCTTGTCGACGAATCCAGGGGCAGTACCATCATATCTAGAGTGCGCACGGTCAAATCTGTGCCGCCGCATCCTCGTGCGTGTACAACTTCCTGTCGGTCCAATATCTGTGTGCAATTCGTTAACTGGGGTGGTGGCGAGAATGTCCGGTGAAGTGTCTAGGTGCGGATATATTCTTCGATGACAACGCGCCACTATCCTCATTTAACTTGCTTTTGACAAATCCAGATCCACCCATCAGCTATTAAGTCCCGTGACATACATGGTGATGTTGATCCACCCAGGTTCTAGGTTGCAGATCGCCGGTGCAGTACCCAGATATACTTGTGGAGCACCGTGATAAGTGAACCGGGAAGCGTCACCGAAAACAAACAGGTCACGCGGAGTTAGATCAATGACCTGGCAAGGTGTGGTGTTGTCGAACCAGGACTGTTATGTTTCATCTTCGTCATTTGGCAAACGAGTTACATAGGTAAAACGTGAGATATGATTTTTATCATAGAGGTGATTCTGCTTTTCGGCTGGTTACTGTGGCTCGTTAAAACAAATTGAAGACAGATCATATGTGCATGCTGCATGGGAACTATTTTCTTAGTTAAGCAGAGAAGTATATATGGTTAAATCGGCACCTAGCTCCAATATGTCGAGCAGGCACACATTTTATGTAGCCGAAAATCTGGTTGGCGGTTCAGTCCCAAATGATTCTGTCCCTGAAATATACCCATGCTCATCTAGGTCTTTGATTACGGCTTCAACTTCTTGTTCTGTAACTCCAAGTTGCTTCTGCTCATTGAGCTCTTGTGTGAGTCTTTTAACTGTGTAATCACAGTCGTCAGGATTTTGTGCCTTTTTTGTTTCTAGATGTTGTAGGATCTCTTGAGTAATTTTTCTATTCATGGATTTTATTATATGTTTACTATCAAAATAAGTCAAATTAAGAAGTGTGGTTAATCGGCGCAGGAAATAGCTCCTCGTAAGGGTGGGGCCTGTGTGTCTATCTGTTTATTTTTTGGCAGAAAGTAGTTTGTAGTCATGCTGTAACCTGGTGATATTCATGCAAAAACTTATACAATTCTTCCTAGGCACACTGTTCCAGATACATATCCAGAGTCCGAAGATTTTGCGGCCATGCCTGCGGTCTTTTTCACTGGATTTCTGGTCGTGTTAATGGAGTGGGGTGCATGGAGCATCGAATCCAGGTCCGCTCGCTAGCCCTCAAGCCCCGTGACCCGCATGGTGATGTTGATTCGCCCAGACTCCAGGCCGCACCCCGCCGGCGCAGTACCCGAATACACTTTCGGAACACCATGATAAGCAAACCGGGAAGGACCGCCGAACACAAACAGATCACCCGAAGCCAGATCAATATCCTGATAAGGCTTAGTGCGGGTCTCAGTGTTGCCGAACCGAAACCGGCAGGTATCACCAATCGACAGTGACACTACTGGTTCATTTGAACGTTCATCCTTATCTTGGTGCATTCCCATCCGCGCCGCATCATCGTAGTAATTCACCAACGCCGCATCCGGCACATAATCATCCCCTGCGTGCGGGTCGCAGGTGGCGTCGACAAGCGCCTTTCGGCCCAGCCGCACCATCCAATCAGGGACATCAAGCACCCGATTGCCATTCACGTCGACAGCCGCGCGAGTGTACTCGTAGGGCCGCCAATGCCAACCCAGGCATACTGTTCACACACTCATTTCATGCCCACGAATCTTTGCTGCCCGGATGGGAACCGGGCCATTAACCCACTCGTGGAAGCGGGTCACGATCCAACGCTGCTGCTCAAGCGTGAGCCAACCCGGTACATGGAACGCACCTTCGGGCAGCTTGGGCGCCGCTCCACCAAGCAAATCATCTCCGAACAAAGGTTCCAATGGGTGTTCCTCCAAGTTTCGCTATGCGCTCGTCATGATGTGCGCCAAGTGTACCCGGCAACGATCAACGGTAGATGCCTGCGGCTCTATTGACAGCAATACTAAAAGTGGGCAAAATAGTAGCGTATTGGTAATAAATTTTATAGAAAAACCATTATCGCGCGCGGCAGTAAATCGCCGATAAGGGACAACTGGAGACCACAACGTGCTGCTCAACTTAGATGATGAACGCCTCACCCCTAGGCAAAAACGGCGGCTGCGCAACGGCGTAGCCGCCTGGGCCATGGAAGGAATGTACGCCACCGAGGAAGACATTGACCGGATGGTCAAAATTACTCTGGGGCTCATGACCGACGAGGAAGCCATAGCAGAAGCCAAAGCTAAAGCCCGCCAATATAAAGCAGAGCAGCAACAATCGGAATAACCAGCGAACCGGGGCGCTGGGGGCGTCGAAAAGCACCCCGCTATGCCGCTTTCTCCAACGCCAGCAGCGTGGTCTTCGCTTCCAACCCGCCGATGTAACCACCCAAGCCCCCATCAGCGCGCAGCACCCGGTGGCACGGCACCACAACCGGCAGCGGATTCGTGGCGCACGCCGTGCCAACCGCACGCACCGCCTTGGGGCTGCCCACTAGCTCAGCAACCTGCTTATACGACTGCGTGTGCCCGTAGCCAATGTTCGGCAAATAGCGCTGCACCATCTGCCGGAACCCCGAGGACATCGCATAGTCCAACGGCACATCAAACGCCTGCCGTTGGCCTGCGAAATATTCATCCAACTCCGCCGCAACCACGTCCAACCGCCTGGGTGCCGCAAGTATCCGCGGGCTGATCTTCGCCGCCAGCGATTCCAGCACCGCATCGAAGTCCTCCCGCTCGAACGCCACGCGTACCAAACCCGCCTCCGTGGCAGCCAACAACAACGGCCCAATGGGGGTGTCAATCGTGCGGTAAGCAACATCCACCAAGTGGTGTTCTTCCGCCAGGCCTGCCAGGTGTGTTCGCAGTTCAGCCAACGCCCCAGGCCCAATCGGGAACAGGGCTTCCTGCTCAGAAGTGCCAGTCATTGGGGTGCCCCTTTCGTCTGCTGGTCTGAGTGATACAGCTGTCTCAGACTCTTCATGCGATCCGCCGCCGCCCGCCGCACCGCAGCCGCGCTACCGCCGATGATGTCCGCCGTTTCCGCATGCGGCAACCCACCTAAATAGTGGTACGCAATGGCAAGGCGTTGCCGTTCCGGCAGCGCCGCCACCGCAGCCCACACCCCATCATCTTGACCAGGAACCCCCAACGGCGAAACCCGATCCGGCAGCTCAGCGCTAGGTATCGCCTGCCGGGCCCGCACCCTAGTTACATCAATCGCCTTATTGCGGGTAACCCGCACCAGCCACGCCTCCACGTTCGTCCCCGCCGGCAAATCCGGCCACGCTCGCAACGCGGCGAGAAACGTCTCCGACCAAGCGTCGTCAGCATCCGCGCCGGGCCCCAACACGGCACGGCACACCCGGAGCACGGTCGCCCCATGCTGTTTTACGGCATCATCGAACGGTTGCTTCATCTTCATCACATGGTAGACGCACCAGCCGCGTGAAATGTGAGATAAACACCCGCTCGCTTTTCGACGAACCCAGGGCCGTGGGGGTTAGAACTTCGAGAACCGCTTCGTCAGCATGTCCTCTAGCTCCTGCCAAGCCTCGGCATGCTCAGTAAACGGTGGGGTAGGGGTGTAACCAGCATTGCTGGCATAACCCGTGAGGTAGGAAATGTAATCCTGCATCCGGGGATTCGCTAAGAAGAACGAGTTCAGCGAGTCATCCGCAGCCCAGTCGGCGGCGTCGGCAAGCAACTCATAAGCCCGCATCATCTGGTCAGAATCAACCTGCACCGGCCCCTTCTCTATGTCACGCTTGATGCCATTGAAGGAATACACGTTATCTTCATGCACCTTCACAATCAGCTCACCAGCATTAGCGACAGTCATGACATCCTCCCACGTGGACACCTTGGCCAAATCATGGTCATCGTGCTCCACCAGCCACCGCACCAGGGCCTTGGAGGAAGTGAAGGTCAAAATCTCCCCGTACTTCCCGAGGAACACTGGCTTGGCCTGCACATAGGTGCGCAACGTGTACACGGTGCGGCCATCAATGGAAATCTTGATGGGATCAATACCAGCCGCACCCCACACGGTGGCGTCGTAAGGATCAATCTTCGCTTCTTCCTCCTTACGCTTCTTTTCCTCTTCCTGCCGCCGCTTCTCAGCAGCTTCTTGCGTTTCCGCAATCTTTTCTTCCGCCTGGGCAATCTTGTCGGAATCGACCTTCACGACTTTCACGGAATCATCGAGCTCATCCAACACCGCATCCCAGTTGGCCAAGATCACCCGACCGATGGCGCTCCACTCCGACAAACCTGACGGCCCAGCGAAATGCTCAGAACCACGATCAGCATTGCTCAAAATGGAGTGGGAGGAGAAGAACACCTGCACCGGGGTCAATGATGCAACATCACCCAAACTGCGGGCAATGGTGAAGCACCGGGACACCGCGCTGACGTTTTCATGCGACGGGCGGTCCGCCAAGAACGCAGGTAGCCCCACCAAGTCGAATTCTTCTTTCTTGCCAGGGACGGCGCGCTGAGCATCCCGCGCCGCAAATGCGCCCCATTTGGGGTGAGATTGCAGATCGTGTTTTTCCTCTGACTCCAGAAAAACCAACAATTCCGCGGGGGAGTTAAAAACAAAGAGGTCATCGCCAGAACCGAGGAACGCTTGCCACTCGGCGCCGTGTTCGCGCCAAGAAGGAGCCCAAAGGGTATAAAAATCGCCATCGGTCAGCGACAGCTTGACGGGAACAATACCTTTATTAGCCATGGGGATATATCATAGCCGGTTTATTTCCCAACGCGCATTCATCAACCGCATCTAATCCGGCCGAAAGTATCCCTTAAAATCCATGCCCAAATTCTCCGTCCGTAACGCCCCCACTTGCACCGGGTCACCTGCCTCAATGATTTGCCCATCACCGGCGTACATCGCCACGTGCCCATTCCATACCAACAGGTCGCCCGCAATGAGTTCATCCCGTGATACTTGCCGCCCAACATTTTGGTTTTCCGCCAGGCGTGGCAGTTCCACGCCGGCTTGGCGCCACGCCCATTGCGTCAGTCCGGAACAGTCGAAACCTGAGGTGCTGGTCCCACCCCATACGTAGGGTGTTCCCAGAGCACTTCGGGCGGCGGCGACGGCCCGCTGGCCCCGCTCCACCTGCCCCGCCGGTACTTCCGAGCGTTTAGCCGGCACCTCCGAGCGTTCAGCCGGCAGGGCACTGGGGTGCGTGGGCGGGTCGGCGCTGGCGGCGTCGACAAGCTGCGGTGCCCCCAACTGGGATTCGGTGCCCGCAATCTGATCCAACCGCGCCACCAGCGGCGCTAACCGTTGTTCCAGGCTCTGCAGCTCGGCGACCGCCAGCTCCACGTATTTATTTGGCAGCAAAATCAGTTGCCGCACCAGCGCAATCCACCCGGCGCCGGTGACGGTCGACCCGGCTGACACGGTCGCGGTTACTTCCACGATGAAGGACCGAATGAGCTGGTCAATGACGTTCCGGGTGGCCTCCAGCTCCGGGAGTGCCGCTTCGAGGATCCGCATGAGTTCCGCCGAATCACGAATGAGGGTTTCATGCTCACTCATGAATAACTTCGGATCGTTGTCGAAAACTTGTGCTAACTGCGGGAGTTGGGAGAAATCCGGCACCGTCGGCGCTGACGTCACCGGTGCCGGCGGCCGCAAACCCGCCAACGTCTTGATGGTCCCCGCAAGATTAATCATCGGTGTGGTCCAATGCTCGCACTAATGCCGCATCCTGCTCCTCCACAAGCCGCACATAAGCCAAAGTTTTGGTCACTGCATCATCAACATAAATGCACTGCAACCGCGCCCGCAGCGACACATTATCCACCGCCGCATTGAACGCACGAATGAAGCTTCCCACCCCAAGCATGGACTCGCCGGGCAGGAACTGCGGATCAATGGGGGTGTCAGCCGTCGCATCCAACTGCGCGGCCAAATTACGGACTTCATGGGGATCAATATTCAGATTATCGCTCATATATGGTTGGACTGATTTCCAGGCGATTTTGGCCAATTAGTCGCAGAAATATTACTACCATAAGCAATATGGATATCTTGCTCGTAAACCACCCGTTAGCTGCTGCTCGGTTGAGCATCATGCGCGACGAGACGACCGACAATTCCGACTTTCGTGCCGCGTTAGCGGACTTGGGCACCATGCTCATCTACGAAGCCACCCGCGACCTCAAGGTCAAAGAATTCCCACTAACCACACCAGTCGCAGAAACCACAGGCGTGCGCCTGCAAAACCCGCCCATCCTCGTGCCCGTGGTGCGCGCCGGGCTGGGTATGCTCGACCCGGCGCTCAAAATGATTCCTGATGCCCAGGTGGGGTTCATCGGCCTCGGCCGCAACGAGACCACGCACGCCCCGGTGCCGTACCTGGAGTCGCTGCCGGCGGATTTGAGTAACCGCAGCGTGCTGGTCATTGATCCCATGTTGGCCACGGGTAGTTCGTTGTTGCACGCGATTCGTATTCTTGCGGAGCGGGGCGCCACCGATATCACCGCGGTGTGCATGGTGGCGGCGCAGCCTGGTGTGGATGCGCTTGCTCAGTCGGGGTTGCCGGTGCGGCTGGTCACGGCCACCATTGATCCCGCGCTGAATGATGATGCTTACATTGTGCCCGGCCTCGGCGACGCCGGCGATCGGCTCTATGGGCCCCGAAACATTAACCTATGAGTGCGTGCCAGGGTGCTGCTTTTCGACGCCCCTGGTTCGGGAGTTTCGGGCCCCTGGTGGGCCTTGGGGTCATCCGGGTGTCATAGTTGCCGAATGTACGTGGTGATTTCTTGCGTAATCCGCTGCAGTAGTTCCTCTGCCTGTGTGCGGTTGGTGGCTTCGGCGATTTCCAGATAAAGTTTCGCTTTGGGTTCTGTCCCGGAGGCGCGTGCCCGCACCCGGATTTTCCCCACGGGGCTTTCGCCGCGCAGGAGCAATCCTGTTGGTTTGGTGCCTGGGCGTTCGCTATGAAACACCGGTTCGAAGTTCAAGGTGACGCCCGATAGGGTTGTTGGTGGGTTGTGTATGCACGAACTGATTAATGCCGCAGGATCACTTGTTCGAATGGCAATTTGTTGCCCCACGTAGATGCCGTACTTTTTGTACAGGCTTTCTAGCTCGTCGGCAAGCGTGCGGCCTTGCGCCTTCAATTCCGCCGCCCATGTGCAGGCCACCAGGGCTGTGGTGATGCCGTCTTTGTCGTCGACAAGCCAGGGCACCGGCGCGATGCCCATTGCCTCTTCGTAGGCGAACGCCACGGCCCGATCGCCGCCGGCTGCGGTGAGGTTCTTGAACCCCGTTGGGGTTAACCGCAGATCCCAGCCGCGATCTGCCGCGATGGCCGCCAATAATTG
Source organism: Corynebacterium sp. (assembly GCA_030527885.1). Taxonomy (GTDB): domain Bacteria; phylum Actinomycetota; class Actinomycetes; order Mycobacteriales; family Mycobacteriaceae; genus Corynebacterium. The sequence continues at coordinate 129,107 of JAUMZY010000001.1, read as the reverse complement.
CGAGGAAACCATGGTGGTGGCAACGATTGGTTGTTCGCCTTCCCCGTCCCAGGGGGCGACCAGTCGGGTTGCCAACAGTGGGCCGGTTTCGTCGCCCCGCAGCATGCGCAGCGTGCCGTCTTTCAGCCGGATTCCCACCGCGCACCGGTCCGCATCCGGATCCAGGGCAATCACAATATCGGCGGCGACTTTCTTCCCCAGCCGCAGCAACTGCGCCACTGCCTCTGGTTCCTCCGGGTTGGGGAACTCCACCGTGGGGAAGGTGGGGTCCGGGTATTGCTGGCATGCTACCGGGAAGATCTGGGCGAACCCCGCCGACTGTAATGCTTGCACCATGGCGCGGCCACCCACCCCATGCATCGCCGTTAATGCCACTTTGATATTGGCGCGTTCATTATTCACCCGCAGCAAGTCCGACTGGCTGGGCATCACGATGCTGGTGGTCTCGTCAATGAAGCGGCGCAGCTGGTCCGGGCAGGGCCGCACCGTCACCCGCGGAATCTCCGAGGCGGGCGGCACTGCCGCGATCAGTGCCTCAATTTCCCGTGCGGCGCTGCTGCTCAACTGGCGGCCATTATTCATGTACACCTTGTAGCCATTATCACCAGCCGGATTATGCGATGCTGTGATCTGTACCCCGCCATCCAGCTCCCAGCCGCGCACCAGCCATGGAATCACCGGGGTGGGCGTGGGCATCGGCATCAGAAACACCTCAAAGCCGGCGCCGGCAAACACTTCCGCCGTTGTGGTCGCAAAGATGTGCGAACCGTAGCGGGAGTCGTAGCCCACCACCACCCGTGGCGCCGGGTCGTCGTCGTGGAAATCCACGCCGATGCCGTAGGGGCTGGTTGCGGCGAATGGCTCTGCCACGGAATAGGCTTCGGGGAATTGTTTGCGCTCGGGGGAAATAATCCGATTCTGCCCGAGCCATTTGGCCACCCCCGCGGTGATGCGTGTGACTTGAAAAACATTCATTTGGTGGGCAGCTGGCCCCACGGGGGCGCGCATTCCGGCGGTGCCAAAAGTTAATTGCTCGCTCATGACGCCTGGTCATCCCTTCAGTAAAAAGCAATTATTTGTGAAATACTCTTAAGCTTAGTCATCCGGTTATGAGATTGGGCGGTGGGTAGGCATACACTTAGAACAGCATTGGTGGTTGGTGCTTCTTATCGACGTCCCCGCTTGGTGTTTCCGGCAGCGAGTAACGTCAAGGGCCATCAACCCCTTAACCCCAATAATGGACGTCGTGCAAGTCATGGAGAAAGCAGTGGAACAACAACAGCCAAGCGATAACCAAGAACCCGAATCGCTATCAATCTCAACCATTGTGAATGATTGGCTTGCACACCACACCGACGACCTCTACAGGTGGCGCCGCCACTTCCACCAACACCCCGAACTGTCCGACCAGGAATACCAAACCACCGCCACCATCAGCAGCATTCTGCAAGACCACGGCCTCACGCCCCAATTGTTCCCCAACACGGGGCTCATGGTGGACATTGGGCCCGACACTCCCGAGAAGATCGCCTTCCGGGCAGATATTGATGCGCTGCCCATTCAGGAGCACACGGGGTGCGATTTCAGCTCCCAAACCGCCGGTGTTATGCATGCGTGCGGCCATGACGTGCACATCACCGTGGCGCTCGGCTTGGCGTGCGCCCTGGCTGAGGCCGACCGGCAGGGCATCCTGAACATTGGCATCCGCGTCATTTTCCAACCCGCTGAGGAAGTCATGGATTCCGGCGCTCCGGAACTCATCAAACTTGGGGTGCTGGGCGGCATCAGCAACATTTTTGCCATCCACGCAGAACCCAAAATCCGCACCGGCATGGTGGGGGTCCGGGTCGGCCCGATCACCTCTGCGGGGGATGTCATTGAGGTGAAAGTCACCGGCTCTGGTGGGCATTCGTCCCGCCCGCACCTCACCAACGACGTGGTGTATGCCCTGTCCAAAATTGTTACGGATCTGCCTGGCCTGCTGACCCGCCGCGTCGACCCCCGCACCGCCACCGTCATGGTGTTTGGTGCGATCAACGCGGGGTTTGCGCCCAATGCCATCCCGGAGGAAGGCACCATCCGCGGCACCATTCGCACGGGTGATATTCATGTGTGGCGGACGATTCAGCCCCTGCTGGAAGAGCTCATTGGGGCCATCGTTGCCCCCACCGGCGCGGAATACCACATCACCTACGTCAAAGGGGTGCCGCCGGTCATCAACGATGATATAGCCACCGCCATTCTGGCGGATGCAGCCCGGGCCATTGACCCCCAAGCGGTGGTGCAAGCCCCACAATCCTCCGGCGGCGAGGACTTCTCCTGGTACTTAGAACACGTGTCCGGTTCCATGGCGCGGTTGGGGTGCTGGGATGGCGTGAGTGAGAAAGGCGATTTGCACAAGGGCAACATGCTGGCCGACGAAAACTGCATTCCGGTGGGGGTGCGGTTGTTCGGTGGGGTGGCGGATCGGTTCAACGGCCAAGGCGAAAAGATTTTCACCACCACCACGTAACCAGCACGGCCGCACCGACAACCGACCGTGAGCCTTGACGGGCGCCGACGAGCGTCGATAAGCAAAGCCATGGTTAGGCGCACATGCCGGATTCGGCTATTCTCAGTGGCAGACTCATACATACCCCCATGTACCCCGACTCACCCTGGGAGGATTCTTGACCAGCCAAACGAAGAAACGCATCGTCATCGTCGGCGGCGGCCCCGCCGGCTACGAAGCCGCACTCGAAGGCGCCCGCTACGGCGCCGACGTCACCCTCATCGAAGACCTCGGCTTGGGCGGCTCCGCCGTCATCCACGACTGCGTCCCCTCCAAATCTTTCATAGCCGGCGCCAATATTAAAACCGACCTGCGGCGCGCCGAAGACATGGGCCTCAACCAAGACATCGGCGAAACAAACGTGCTTATCGACGCCCTCAACGGCCGCGTCCAACAACTAGCCGACAAACAATCCGGCGATATTTACGAATCCGTACGCCGCGCCGGAGTGACCATCATCAACGGCCACGGCGTTTTTGACGACTACAACCGGAAACAAACCCTGCACTACATTCGAGTGGAACGCCCCGACGGCACCACCGAAACCATCGAATGCGATTTAGTACTAGTCGCCACAGGAGCTTCACCCCGCATCCTGCCCGGCGCGCAACCCGACGGCGAGCGCATCCTCACCTGGCGGCAGATTTATAACATCACTGAATTGCCAGAGCATTTGATCGTGGTGGGTTCCGGCGTCACAGGCGCAGAATTTGTGTCCGCCTTCGCCGAATTGGGCATCAAGGTGACGATGGTGGCGTCGCGGGACCGCATCCTGCCCCACGACGACGCAGACGCTGCAGACGTGCTGGAAACCGTGTTGGTGGAACGCGGCGTGGCACTGGAGAAGCACGCGCGGGTGGATTCCGTCGTGCGCAGCGCCGACGGGGGAGTGCTGGTGCGCACCACTGACGGGCGAGAAATTGCTGGTTCCCACGCTTTAATGACGGTTGGTTCCATCCCCAACACCCAGAATCTGGGATTGGAGCAGATCGGGGTGGAAACCACTGATTCGGGCCACATCAAGGTGGACCGGGTGTCCCGCACCAACGTGCCGGGCGTGTACGCTGCCGGGGACTGCACGGACCTGTTCCCGCTGGCCTCGGTGGCGGCTATGCAGGGCCGCATCGCCATGTACCACGCGCTGGGGGAAGGGGTGTCGCCGCTGCGGTTGAAGACCGTGGCCACCGCGGTATTCACCCGGCCCGAAATTGCGGCGGTGGGGGTCATGCAAACCGAAATTGAATCCGGGGAAGTGACAGCCCGCACAGTCATGCTGCCGTTGGAAACCAACCCGCGGGCGAAAATGCGGGCGCTGCGACATGGCTTCATCAAGATTTTCTGCCGCAGGCATTCCGGCATCATCATCGGCGGGGTGGTCGTCGCCCCAACTGCCTCAGAATTGATATTGCCCATTGCGGTGGCGGTGACGAATAACCTCACGGTGAAGCAATTGGCGGAAACGTTCTCCGTATACCCGTCCCTGTCTGGTTCCATCACGGAAGCCGCCCGGCGGCTCGTAGAGCACGACGATTTGGGGTAGCCCAGGCATGGTGCTCAGCCTGCACGTTTGGGGTGGGGCGTGGGTTTGCGATGCCCCGAAACTGATACGGAAGTGGTACAAATGTAGTAAATATTGTAGATTTCCCGTTGGTTTTGTTGAGTAATCCTCACCATATTCTCATTCAATATAACAGTAATATAACAGCATTGATGTTGTTGATGCCGCGATTGATGTTGCATGGCGAATGTGGTGAAACATGGGACCTTGAGAAAGAAAGGTCGGTTAAGTCATCATGGAAAGTCCTGAGTCATCACCCCACCACCCTGAACCTTCGTTCGAAGAAAGCTTCATCATGTTGATGTCCCAGGCGCACAAAGCCGACTACGGCAAAGAAAAAATCCTCGCCTGGGAAGAACTCGTCGGTAAAGCCCGCCACACCGACGACGACGAACTACTATTAGCAACCCTGTTCGAACTAGGGGAGGCGTACATCTACGGCGGCGAAATCCACCGACTCCCCATCGCCTTCCAAGAAGCCCGCGACATCTGCGCCGAACTAGAACCCCAACTACAACTAGAATGGGGCCACAACCTCGGCAAACAATACAAGTACTACATGACGGCACTCGTCGACCACCCCGACACCCCCGCCGCCGAACTCCGGAGCGAACTAGAAGAACTCCGCGACTTCTGGTCCAGCAACGCCGACACCATGAAGGAATACTACCTGCGGGCCTACTACGTCTTCCAAGAACTCGGCGACAAACCCGCTGCCGAAGAAGCCTTCACCCTCTGGCTCGCAGAACCACGCGAAGAAGGCAGCTTCTCTGAATGCCCCAGCTGCTCCCCAATCCACCAAATCAAAGCACTCCAAGCCCGCGGCAACACCACCGACGCCATCCTGACCGGGGAACAAGCCCTAGCCCGCACCGACGACTTCTGTAGCGCACAACCAGAGAACCTGTACTTAGCCCTGCTCGAACCCTGGATCTACGCCGGCCGGGTGAAAGAAGCGCGCCGGGCGCACCGGAAGACCCTGCTGCGGGATATGTATTCGCAGGTGGGGGCGGAGTTTTATGCCCAGCATTTTACGTATTATGCGTTGTTGAGCATGCGGGGGCATCGGTTCCATTATTGGCGGGGGCTGGAGTTTTTTAGGTCGCACATTTCTTATTGGTTAGAGATGGAGAGCTCCCGCGCGTTGATGGATTGCGCTGCCGCTGCGGCGTTGTTTTTGCGGCAGCACCCGAAGCCGCACCGGCGGATGCGGTTGCGGTTTGCGGGGGAGTCGTTGCCGTGGATTATTGCCCCGGATTTGCATGATCCAACCATTGCGGAGGCTGCCCAGTGGTGTGCTGATATTGCGCTGAATTTGGCGCGGCGGTTTGATGCGCGGCCGGGGCTAGCCCACCCGCATACGGTTGCGGATGTGGAGCATAAGATTTTCCATACGAAAAAACCGTAACCTGGCTGGTTAATTGGTGGTTTCTTCGGTGTTGGGGAAGTAGGAATCCACCCACCTAGAGATCACTTCGAGGCCTTCGTCGGCGGCGTCTTGGACGGTTTTGGGGGGTAGCACCGGATCGTTGGGGAGAATTCGGTCGGGTTTGCCAATGGGGTGGGTGACGATGTCGCCGGTGGCGTGGTCGTACACCCCAAGGGCAACCATTTCGACGCTGGTTTGTTCGCAGATGGCCCAGCAGTAGCGGTCGAGGGAGATGCGGGCCATGCTGATGAAGTCGTCGGCGTTGACGCGCAATTGTTCGAGTGCGGGTCGGTCATCTATGCGGTCGTCGTCGTGGAGGGGTCGTAGGTAGAAGCGGCCGCCGTTTAATTCCATTACATCCATGGTTATCTAGCTTAGAGTGAAGCTTTTCTGAGATGTTTGGATTTTTGATTTTTTCTTCCCTGCGGGCGGTTGCTTGCTTATCGACGCTGGTCCGTGCGCCATTGTTGACAGCATTTGTGATAAACCATTATTCTGAACATGTTCAGTGAACGTATTCATTTTGGAGGGTGTCATGTCCACCGCACGCAGCCAACAACGGCAAAAAACCCGCGCTGAAGTGCTCAAAACCGCACAACAACTATTCCAAGAACGCGGTTTCGCACACACCACAATCCGCGACATCGCTGCCGCCGCAGGCGTGAGCGTAGGCACCGTCATGTCCGTGGGCGACAAAAACGCCCTGTTGGTGGCCAGCTTCGACCAGACAGTCGCCGACATCCACAAAACCTACAGCCCCCCACCCGTGGGGGAAGGCACCATAACCGAACGCATCCTAGCCCGATTCCTACCGTTTATTACCCTGTTCGCGGCCAACCTTGAACTGGCCCGCATCTACGGCGCCAACCTCGTCACCGGGGTCTACCCCTCAGCATTGTTCACCGAACTCCAAAGCATGCTCATCGCAGAGATCACCACGGAACTCATCGAACACTATTCCGATCCAGCCGTCGCTCGCCAGGTGGCCGAAAGCATGTACTTCGCCTACGTGGGCCGCATGTTCACCTGGCCGCTTGACAGCACAGATGTGGAAGCCCTAACCGAGGAAATACGCCGCATCATCGCCGCCATCATCCACCCGTAAACGTCACATTAAGGACATCATGTTTTTCGAATTAATTCCCCATGCCCAATGGCTCTGCATCCTGTTGGGTGTTGCCCTCATCCTGGATGCCGGTATTTCCATCCAGCCCATCACAACAGTCCGCCGCTGCTTAGAAGGAGTGGGCTTCCCCCTGGAATGGCGGTGGGGGTTGGTCGTGGTCAAGCTGCTCGCCGGCATTGGTCTCATCGTCGGCCTGTGGGTACCCGGCGTGGGCATCACCACCACCGTCGGCGTGGTGGTGTACTTCCTGTGCGCCACCGCCGCCCACCTCAAAGCCCGCTTCTATGGGCAAGCCCTGTGGGGCGCCTGCCTGCCATTCCTCGTCTTGACCCTTGCCACCCTGCTCTTTTCCTTCCTCATATAGCTGGGGATCTTTCCCCATCTCAATGGCCCTTTCCACTGCGTGCTTATAGGTTGAAAGCACCACACGGAAAGGGCCAAAAGTGATTGCACCAAAATACGAACTCACAACCACCACCCGCACCACCGAAACCGGAGAAACCGTCTACCAAATCCGGGCCATTGAAGACATTCCCACCCACGGGGTGCGCCGCGGCGACCTCGGGGGATTCATCGGCGCCAACGTCACCTTAAGATATGACGCCTGGGTATTCGGCAACGCCCAAGCCTACGGCACCGCTCGATTAGTTGGTGCCGCAAAGCTTTCCGGCTCCGCCCAGATCTGTGACTCCGCCAGCATGAGCGGCAATGCCAAAGCATCAGGCCATGCTCGTATCAGCGGCGCGGCCACCATTCAAGGCTTCGCCCGTGTTACAGGATCTGCCACCATCAGCGGCCGAGCCCGCATCATGAATGCTGCTATTGTTAGCGATTCCGCCCATGTAGGACAAAAAGCAATCATCTTTGATTTCGCCCACATCACTGGCACCGCGTGTGTCACCGGCTCTGCCCGCGTGGGCGGCTTTGCCACCATCACTGATAAAGCCCATGTGAGTGGGCGAGTAATCATCAAATGCAATGCCCAAGTAGCAGGTCACGCGCATGTCGGCGAGGAAGTGATGCTCTCTGATAACGTCATCATCCGCGATCATGCCCGCATATACGGCAAGGCTCGCATCCTTGATAACGCTCAAATAGTAGACGCCGCCCAGGTGTATGACAGTGCCGAAGTGAGCGGTAACGCTTGTGTCACCAGCGCCACCACAATCTTTGGTAAAGCCCGCATTGACGGCAACACGAAACTAGCCGGTGAAGCCAGTTTCTACGACACCACCCACATGGGCAGCAACCTACAAGCCGCAACCAACTAACCGAGGAAGTTCATGAAGAAATACACACTCACCGAAGAAACCCGCACCACCACCGACGGCGAAGTCATCTACCGCATCCGTGCCACCGTCGACATTCCCGAACAAGACGTAGAAATCGGTGACATCGGGGGATTCATCAGCAGTACCGCCACCCTCACCGATAACGCATGGCTTTTCGACGATGCCCAAGCCGTGGCATTCGCCCACGTATCCGGGCACGCGCAACTACGCGGCAACGCCTGCGCCGGCGGCAACAGCTACATCACCGATAGCGCACAACTATCCAACAACGCCCAGGTATATGGCGCAAGCCGCATCAGCGATACCGCCTGTATCAGCGGCGATGCCTCAGTATCCGGTGGCGCCCACGTCAGCGGTGCCGCGCAGGTGTCCGGCAACGCCGAAGTAACCGACCAAACCCACATTAGTGATGCCGCCTGGATCCACGGCAACGCCCGCATCTCAGATAACGCTCGCGTATCCGGAGCAGCCCACGTGGGCGACAACGCCAAAATCTCCGGAGCCGCCCACATCAGCGGCGACGCAAAAGTATTCGATAACGCAAAAGTAGCCGGCACCGCCCATATCACCGACAACGCACTAGTATTCGGCAACACCAAAATTATTGGGGATGCCCTCATCACCGGAAACATGAGCATCGCCCACCCCTAACACCCAGCGGGGATATCTCCCCATCTCAGCTGCTAACAGCAAAGCAGTGGGGTTAACCTGAAACCACAAAGGGGACAACCACCAGCGAAAGGCAGAATATGTGCGCTAAAACCTACGAATTAACCACAGAAACCCGCCACACCCACACCGGAGAAACTCTCCACCGCATCCGCGCCATCACCGACATCCCCGCACGAGGGGTCACCTGCGGTGACCTCGGCGGCTTCCTCGGCCCCAACGCCCAGCTCAGAGACAACGCCTGGATCTACGATGATGCCTGCGTCTACGGTCACGCAAAAATCTTCAATAACGCTGTTGTCCGCGAGAACGCCCACGTTTTCGGCACCGCCTGCATTCTTAGCCATGCATGGATCTTCAACAAAGCACGTGTCAGCGGTGACGCCAAGGTACGTGGTCACGCTTGGATTTTCGGCAAGGCAACCGTACAAGACGCCGCCATAGTGGGCGAAACTGCCCGCGTCAACGGCACCGCAATCATCAGCGGCACCGCACAGGTTGGTGGTGACAGCCGCATCACCAATGCCGCCCATATCTGCGACAATGCCAGCATCATCGCTAATGCCCGCGTTAGTGGCACCGCCCGCATCTCCGGTAATGCGCACATCGACGGCAGCACTCACGTTTTTGACAACGCCCAGGTTTTCGACAATGCCTGCATCAATAAAAATGCGCAAGTTCATGGTTCCGCCCACGTGTACGGTTCCGCACAAATCACCGGGGACGCCCAGGTTCAAAACGAAGCCACAATCTACGGCAACAGTTGGGTAGCGGGACAAGCCACTATCGCCGAATCAGCACGTATTCACGGAAACGTCCGCGTTTTCGGCATCGCCCGTGTTTACGGGTACGCGCACCTTTTCGACAACGCCAAAGTCTACGGGTACGCCACCATTGGCGGCAATGTCACCATCTTTGACAACGCCCAAGTCAGCAACGCCAAAATCCGGCAAAACGCGAAAATCTTCGACAACGCCCACGTCAGCAGCAACGCCTCCATAACTGGTAACGCCCAAGTCTACGGCAACGCCACCGTCATCGCCCAGGCATTCGTCAAAGAGAACGCCCACGTATTCAACAACGCCCGCATCACCGGAAAAGCCCAAGTCTACGGTGACGCCCGTGTCGGTGGCAGCGCCCAAGTAAGCGGCAAAGCCCACGTCGCAGATCTCGCCTACGTCGGTGGAAATGCCCAGGTCAGCGATGGTGCCTATGTGGGCGGCACCGCCCACATCAGCGACGACGAAGACATCAGCGGCCCCGTCCAAGTGATGGGCAACCTCGCAGAACTCGTACCCGCCTGGTTCAAACCCATCCCCATCCGCACAACCGCAACACAGCCGCAGCCCCAAGCGTCGACAAGCTAAAACACACTACTCCGGGCGGCGGGGCAGCAGCGTCAACGTCGTCAATCCCGAACCACAACCACTGCTGCCCGGAGCATGATTATGCCCGCACGACAACGCGCACTCATCGCACGCAATAGTATCCTTACTGCTGCGCAACATGCCCAACCGCTGCAACTGCTGCAACGCCGCATCCACCGTCGACGCCGACAACCCCGTGCGCCGCGCAATCTCCGCAGTCGTCGTCGCCCCCGCCCGCACCGACTGTTCCACTGCCGACAACGGCCGCATCAGAACCACACCCTCAACACATTAAACACAACAACCGCCAACACCCACGCGGTCACCAACTGGATGCCCACCCCAATCATCATCCACTTCACACCAATCTCCCGGCGCTGCGCCGCCAACGTCGCAATACACGGCGTATACGCCAACAGGAAAATCATGAACGCCCACACCGCGGCAACCCCATGACCACCCGAAACCGTATCAAAATCCTTCCGAATCGCCTGCGCCAACTGCGACTTCCCCTGATCCTGCGGATCCTGCTCACTCGGATCATCCAGGCTATACGTCTGCGCCCACGTGGCAATAACAGCCTCCTTCGCCACAAACCCCGTGATCAGCGTGCCCGTGATCGACCACGAACCAAACCCAGCCGGGGCAAACACCGGCGACAACCCATCCGACACCTTGCCGTACACACTATCCTGCGCCGGCAAATCCTTATCACCAAAACCATACTCACTGGTCATCGGCGTCGATTGCAGCACAAACACCACAACTACCGTTATCACAATGATGCTGCCGGCAGTCTGCAAGAACCCCTTCAACCGAATCCACATCACCGACAACGCCAACCGCAACCCCGGCAACTGATACGTGGGCAAATCAATCACCAACGGTTCCGTACCCATGCGCCGCCACAACGTATTACGCATGGCCAACCCCACCAAAATCACCAACGCAATGGAAATCACATACATTGCAAACACCACAGTGCCCGCATGCTCCGGGAAGAACGTATTCGCCAACATCACATACACCGTCAACCGGGCCGAACACGACGTAAACGGAATCAGCAACGCCGTCAACAACCGCTGCCGCGGTTGCCCCAACACCCGCGTTGCCGAAATCGCCGGCACGTTGCAACCAAACCCCACGATCAGCGGAATGAACGCCTTACCCGACAACCCAATGGCCTTCATCACCCGGTCAGTCACCACTGCAGCCCGCGCCATGTAACCCGAATCCTCCAGCACCGCCAGGCACAGGAACATCAACGCCATCAATGGTGCAAACGACAACACCATGCCCACACCATTGATCAAACCGCCCACCAGCAGCCCATTCACAATCGGATGATTGAAATGAATCAACTCCAGGAAGCTATTCGTCCAATCCGTCACCGGCCCGCTGAAGAAATTCGTCAAACCATCCTGCAGCGGACTAGCCACCGTCGTGGTGATCTGAAACACCAACCACATGGCGCCCAAAAACATGAGCGGACCAACAATAGGATTCAACGCAAACCGGTCTATTTTCTCATTGATCGTGGTCTTAACGTTGCCCTTAACCGTCACGCATGCATGAACCGCATGCTCCAGCCATTCAAAACGACGATCTGCCAAATCAAACTCACTGGCATCCTGCGGCACTTTCCGCAGCACCCGCTTCGGCTTCGTCATTTCCTCCGCCACCACCGCGGCGATTTTCTCCACGTTGGACCGATGCCGCGGATCCACCGCCACGATCGGCACACCAAGATGCTTCGCCAACTTCGCCACATCCACATGCTCACCGTTGGTGGCCGCCACATCGGCCTTGGTCATGACGATGACCAGCCGATTCGACTGCTCCGCCAGCTGCGCAACCATGTACAAACTGCGGGACAAACTGGAGGCATCCACCGCGATGATGACCAAATCCGGGCGGTCGGCTTCGTCGGCCTCTAGCACCAGTTCGCGGGTGAGCTCCTCGTCGGGGCTCATGGGGTCGAGGGAGTAGGCGCCGGGGAAGTCGATGACGTCGTAGGTGAGGTCGGGGAGTTTCCAGGCGCCGCGGCTGACTTCAACGGTGGTGCCGGGCCAGTTGCCCATGCGGGCTTTGGCGCCGGTGAGGCTGTTGAAGAGCGTGGATTTGCCGGCGTTGGGCGCACCGACGAGTGCGATGATGGGTGCGCCTTTGGGCGCCATTGCGTGGCCGTGCGATTCGCAATGGCAGGTATTTGCTTTTGGTGGTGTGGTTGTCATGATGATCCTCGGATTGCATTGCTGCTTTTTCGCGCTTGTCGACGCTTGCTGGCGCTTGTCGACGGCGCAGGCAGGGGGCTATGCGTGGGATGGAACTGCGGTGACCTGAAGTTGGCGGGCAGTGGGCCCATCAATGGCATAGCGAGTGCCCCCGATTTTGATGATGCGGCCGCCACTGTTGATTTTTTGCGTGACGGTGATGGTGATGCCGGGCCGGAAGCCTAATTCGGCTAGGCGCCGGCGGGTGGCATCGTTGAGTATGTCTGTATTGATATCAGCCAGTACGCAGCGTTGGCCGATTCCCACGGATGTGAGAACCAGATCTGCATGTGGGGCTGGTTCGCGCCCGTGTGGCATGAGATCAGACCTCCAGTGGTGAAAGGGTAAGTTATCGAAGTCGATAAGCCTTACCTACAGGTTATTAGGGATGTTGATATAAATAATCCTCACCCTGTTTGTCGCTTCATGCAATTAGGAAAGCTTAAATTACCCGCCATATGGGGGTAATTATTTTTGTTCGGGCACAACCGGAAAAATCGGACATAGTAGCGATAATGAATCCCCCCAAATTCTACTGTCCGGCTTGGCGATAACCCCTGCGTATGTCATCCACAATGTATTGATGATCCAACGTACTCGGCTCTAGCTTATGTGGTCGATTATCCAACCCAAATACCGCCGCAGCCCGCAAAACCTCGGGTGTGATGAACTTTACATCCTGTGGGAGGGTGGCAGGCAACCGAAATTCAGTTGCGGCATCCCGAAAACACGTATTAAACCCCCAGTCGCCAAACGTCGGCACATACACATGATATGGCACAACCTTCCCGCACCCAGAGGCCGCCAACGTCGAATTAATCCGCGAAAACACATCCGGCGTAGTAAACGGGCTGCTGGACTGCACCGTCATGATGCCCTGCGGCGCCAACCGCTGCAACAACAACGCATAAAACTCTTCGGTGTATAACCGCCCAATGATCTCAGTATCCGGATCCGGCAAATCCACAATGATGGCATCGTAGTGCTGCCCATCCCCACCCGAACGCACCCAACTGAAGGCATCATCAATCACCACATTCACCTTGGGATCCTGCAACGCACGCTTATTATCCGGCGCCAACACCGTGTTGGCCACCTCAATCATCTTCGGGTCTAACTCCACCTGCGTGATGCGCTCAACCGCCGGCAGTTTCAATAACTCCCGGGCCGCCAACCCGTCGCCACCCCCAATGACCAGCACCGACTTCGTATCATCCGTCACTGTGGGATACACCAACGATTCCGTGTAGCGGTGTTCATCCCGGGTGGAATACTGCAACCCCCCATTCAGGTACAACCGCCGGTCTTTTCCCTGCTGCGTCACCACAATTTCCTGGTAATCCGTCTGCGCCGTGAACATGATCGGATGATCGTACAACCGCTGCCGGGTCGTGGTCACGATGCCATCGCTGCGAATGAACAACGCAATCAGCACCGTCATGGCCACCACCAACCCAGCCGAGATCCACCGAAACTGCCACCGGCGCAAATCATGCCGGAGCACAATGATCGAAATGGCCAACGCAGCTACCAGGTTTAACAACCCGGCAGCTAATGTTCCCCGCATCAATCCCAGGAAGGGAAGAAGCACGAACGGCCACGCCAACCCACCAATAAGCGCCCCCAAATAATCTGCCGCATTCAGCGTGGCCAATACGGAACCTGAGGTGGTAGCATCCACCAGCCGCCCTCGTTGAAACAGCGTCATCAGAAGCGGCAATTCTGCCCCCACGAACATGCCAATGATCAGCGTCGAGAAGGTCAAAATAACCAGCGATTGGCCGACCATCACGAAGGTCATGTACAGCAGCAGGGCACTCATGCCCCCGATCAACCCCAACAACAATTCCACCAGCAGGAACGACAGTTCCGCGTGCTTCAGCAAAGGCTTGGCACCCAAAGCACCCAATCCCAATGCCGCCACGAAGCCGGCAACAATCAGGGAAGTCTCCACGATGCCGCCCCCGTTGAGCACCGTGGATAATGAAATCAGCGCTAATTCATAAACCAGTCCCGCCGCCGCGCAAATGGATACCGATATCAGCAGTAGAAACCGCTTCACCGGCGAAATTTCTACAGCAGACATGCGGCGTTAATGACACCCACAACGATCAACAGCACACCACTGAGCAGCGCAGCCGGCCGAAGCTTCGGATCCTCAATCACATACCGGAATTTATCGGGATTCAGAACCTCCAACAGCACCAAGAACACCGTCTGCAAGATCAACCCCAACAGGGAATACACAGCGGTTGCAATGAGCCCATCAACGAGATCATTGGGCGAGGTGGAAATGGCAGCGGTGAGCACAATGCCAATGGCAATGGCTTGCGAACCAGCCAGCACGCAGGCGTTCGGCAAATTATCCACAAAAACCTGTTTGCGGTAATTACCGGGCGTTAGAAGATCCTGCACCACAAAACTGATGCCAAAAATCACCATGGCCAGCAGGAAATACGCCAAGGACCCAAAGACACTATGGCCCAATGAATGATCTTCTGTCACTACTACTTGTGTCTGCACACCAGTAGCCAGAAATATATGATGCATGAGTCACCACTACCTTTAAATAAAAATTCCTATATGTTGTTTCAAAAGCTAGTGTCAGTTACTTTACGCTGCCGCCACCCCCACTAGAGCTGCTACCATTACCGCTGGAACTGTTGCCGCTGCCGGTGCTGCCGCTGCCGCTGCCAGAGCTACCACCCGACGACGAACCTGGTGACGGTGGCCGGAATCCCGGACCTACAAACACATAATGGCCGCTGCGTAACCGCTGCAAATTTTCTACGATAATGCGGCACTTGCCGTCCCGCTTGGTCACCTGTGCCAACCGGATGTTCAACCGCAGATACCAAGTATTTGTCTTCGTGTCCTCCGCTCGGGCCTCCAACATCGACGAAAGATCCTGCGCAATTTTATCGGCTACCTGCTTCGGTTCACCTTCGCAGGCGTACACCTTTTGGTCCGACTCGTAGCCTGACTCATGCACTCGGGTGTAATTCTTCTCAAAATAATCATCTTCATTAGGAACAACCAGCGCCAAGCCAAAGATCAAGAAGATAAAACTAAAAAATAGGGCCAGAATTCCGAATAGACTCCACGTCAGTGGGCTTCTCTTACTCATAATGTCCTATATCCTTCCGCTTGGTCCCCAATTTAAAAACCGACGTGGTATGCACAATCGTAGATTCATGGGGATACACATGATAGGTATCCCACGACCACGATCCAGCCGCATACTGCCCAAACAATGCCGTTATATGGTGTTCTCCTTCGCCGGGAAACCGTCCAACTAACCAAGCATCCGTAAACTCAGCACACAAACTCGTGGCGGCTGCATCAAACTCCACCGTTGCGTACCGCAACTGTTCTGTTTGAAAGCGGTATTGCGGATACGCTGCTTGCGTATCGACGACTTCTGCTAACGATATTCCCCCGTGCGACTGTGTTGCACAGGACACCTCTTCCCGGAAAACTACCTCATGCCCTGCGCGTAGCTCAATCACATGCGATGCCCCAATGATGCACAACCGCAACGACGTGGCTGTGGGGGCGTCGAAAAGCTCAGTTTCCATGAGCACCTGCTGCGGCGCGGGCCCATCAAGGTGCAAGCCCAGCGCATCAGCGGAGACATCCATGATGGGAATATCAAAAAGCTGCACCATGCGCATACCCCTTAACTAGCTGGTGGTGCTGGGAAAACCGTGAATTCACCCGGGTATACCACATGCCCCAGCGAAGCTTCCCATGGCATGTTCGGGCTGTAACTTTCCAATCCTAGACGCTTATCGCCCGGACCTTCATAATCCACATAGCTCATGTCACCTGCCGCAGGTAGGCCAGTGGTGCCCTCTGTGGTGTACCGGGCCCCACCGCGTTCACTCTCGGTGTAGGTGATCCCATCAATCTGCACCACGCCATGCGGCGTGACTTGCAAATCTTTTCGAGTCTGCCATAGCACTAATTCCAATTGGCCTTCGTCCACTTCCACGCTCAACCATTCGGAACCGGAACCACCATCTAGCATGTATTCATGCCATACAAAGGGGCCTTGGCTCAAGGTAACGCCGCCGCGCACCACATAATCCGTGGCACCGTGGTTAATAATTGCGCCTGGGCCTAGTACCTGCGGATTAAAATCATTCTGCCCAGTAACACCAGCGGCAAATGCTAATGGATCACTCCGCTGGGCACCCCCTTGTTGTGTATTTTCTTTACGGGCTTGCAATGCTTTACGAAATGCATAAATCGCAAAAGCTACTAATAAAAATCCAATTATGAGAAAAATGATTCCGATGAATTTCGCCATGTTAACTATGCTACTTTAAATCATCTCCTAGCTATTTGGGGGTACACGTTTGGTCATACAATGAGCACCCCCGGTACCCCACGTATGACCCTATGTATGACGAAAGCCCTGCCGGGTGGCAGGGCCTAATACAGGGGAAATATGGGGTTACTTCAGTTCCATCATGACCGCACCCTTGGTCACGCCTTCACCAGCAGCGACTGCCAAATCAGTTACCACACCAGCCTTGTGGGCTTTCACTGGGTTTTCCATTTTCATGGCTTCCAGCACCACCACAACATCGCCTTCAGCGACTTCTTGGCCTTCTTCCACATTCACTTTAATCACGGTGCCTTGCATTGGGGCAGCTACAGCATCGCCAGAAACCCCAGCCTTGGCGCCACCGGAACGACGCTTCTTGGCCTTCTTCTTAGCGGCACCAGTGCCACCGCCGGAAAGCGCCAAATCACCAGGCAGAGCAATTTCTACCCGTCGGCCATCAATTTCAACAATGACCTTCTGATTCGGGGTAGCTTCTTCAGCTTCCTCGGCTTCTGCTGGATCAACATAAGCCGGAATAGGGTTGTTCCACTCCTCTTCAATCCACTTGGTGTACACATCAAAGTGTTCATCATCGCCCACGAAGGCGGGATTTTCCACAATGTGCTTGTGGAAGGGGATGACCGTGGGCATACCCTCCACAATGTATTCAGCCAATGCCCTGCGTGAACGCTGCAATGCTTCTTCGCGGGTTTCGCCGAATACGATTAGCTTGGCCAGCATGGAGTCGAATTGTCCGCCGATGACGGAGCCTTCTACGATGCCGGAGTCCATGCGCACACCAGGGCCGGTGGGTTCCACGTACTTGGTGATGGTGCCGGGGGCAGGCATGAAGTTGCTGCCAGCGTCTTCGCCGTTGATGCGGAATTCAAATGCGTGGCCGCGTGGCTTGGGGTCTTCCTTGATGTGGAGTTCTTTACCTTCGGCGATGCGGAATTGTTCGCGCACCAGGTCGAGGCCGGTGGTGGCTTCCGTCACGGGGTGTTCCACCTGCAACCGGGTGTTTACTTCGAGGAAGTTGATGAGGCCGGTGGCGTCCACCAGGTATTCCACGGTGCCGGCGCCGTAGTAGCCGGCCTCTTTGCAGATCCGCTTTGCGGATTCGTGCAGGGTGGTGCGCTGGTCATCGGTGAGGAAGGGGGCGGGTGCTTCTTCCACCAGTTTTTGGAAGCGACGCTGCAGGGAGCAGTCGCGGGTGCCGGCTACGATGACGTTGCCGTGCATGTCGGCCAGCACCTGACATTCCACGTGGCGGGCTTTGTCCATGTAGCGTTCAACGAAGCATTCGCCACGGCCGAAGGCGGCCAGTGCTTCACGGGTGGCGGATTCGTAGAGCTCCGGTACTTCTTCCTTGGTGTAGGCGACTTTCATGCCACGGCCGCCGCCACCGAATGCGGCTTTGATGGCGATGGGCAGGCCGTATTCTTCAGCGAAGGCGACGACTTCGGCGGCGTCCTTGACCGGTTCTTTGGTGCCGGGGGCCATGGGGGCGTCGGCGCGCTGTGCGATGTGACGTGCGGTAACTTTGTCGCCTAGGTCGCGGATGGATTGGGGGGAGGGGCCGATCCAGATCAGGCCGGCGTTGATGACGGCCTCTGCGAAGTCACCATTTTCGGAGAGGAAGCCGTAGCCGGGGTGGATGGCGTTGGCGCCGGATTTTTTAGCGGCATCCAAGATTTTGTCGAACACCAAGTATGATTCTGCGGAGTTTTGGCCACCCAGTGCGAATGCTTCGTCAGCGAGGCTGACAAAAGGCGCGTTGGCGTCTGGTTCGGCGTAGACTGCAACGCTGGGGATTCCAGCGTCACGAGCAGCACGAATAACACGAATGGCGATCTCGCCGCGGTTGGCGACGAGAACTTTAGTGATTTTCCTTGATTCCACAGTCACGGGAAGCTCTCCTGGTTCTTAAAATGGTGATCAAAATTATGTGAGTTGTCAGCAGATGCGTCATACTACGGCGCTGGTGGTACCCGCTTGGGGTGGGGCCACTACTGATTGATAGTTAACACCACAACCAGCACAATTTTTTTAACGTATTCGGCGTACAACATTGTTGCACATTTATCCCCCGTAGGAAGCAAAATGTACAAAAACCATTCCTAGGGTACTTGAGCCCCGGTCCACGTGAGTGACATTTCGAGGTTATCCGGATCCGGGCCTTTTCGAATTGGCATGCGAATCATATTTCCCCATTCCGCCCAGGAGCCGTCGTAGCTCACGACATTTTTATGTCCAAGCAGGTACTTTAATACGAACCAGGCGTGTGCCGCTTGGTGGCCTTGCTCGCAGTATACAAATACTTTTTCGGCTTTTAGGGCGGGAGCAAACGCGGTTTTTAGCTCTGCTTCGGTGCGGAATCGGGCGTTCACAAGCATGGAATTGTCCCAGCAAATATTGATTGCAGAGGGGATATGACCATGTCGGATCACCCCTGAATCAGGGGAGTTGTCGGGAATATCGCCCATGTATTCTTCGGCATTTCGGACATCCACGATGACCACGCTGTCATCCGACGCGCTGGCGGAGTCCGCGCCGGCGGCAGGAATGCTGGCCTGCACATCCGATACGAACGCGCGAATGACGCTGTCATCCCGTTCCACCACGGGGTATTGGGTGGCTGGGTATTCCGGCACGACGAAGGAGGTGTCGCGTTCCTCAGCCATCCAAGCGTCGCGGCCGCCGTTGAGGAGCCGCACGTCTTCGTGGCCGAATAGTTCGAAGACCCACAGGGTGAAGGCCGCCCACGAGTTGGCTTCGTCGCCGTAGATAACGACGGTGTCGTCGTGGTTGATGCCTTTGGCGCTCATTAATTTTGCAAAACTCTCCGCGTCGAGGAAGTCGCGGGATAGGGGGTCGTTGAGCTCGCGGCGCCAATCAATGCGCACTGCGCCGGGGATGTGGCCTATGTCGTATTTCAGGGGGTCAGCATCGGATTCGACGACCCGCAGCCCGGGGGTGCCTAATCGGGCGGAAAGCCAGGAGGCAGAGACTAGCCGTTCTGGGTGGGCATATTCTTGGAATTCGGGGTGTGGGTCAAACGCAGTAGGCATGGCGAAATGAAGCACCTTTCGGTTTTGTTGAGAATAGTTAACACTTTCTAAACCAAGTAATTTAGTTCCCTATCGTAGAGAAAAGTGGAATGTTACCGCTTAGTGCCATAAATGTGACCAACGCTATGCATTGGGCTTGTCGACGCCGCCCGCTCGGCGTGGTCCTGATTATTGAAACAAGTGAACGAAAAGGGGGAGTTATGCTGGCGTGATGCAACCTGGGGGTAGGGCCACTGTAGCGCATAGATATTGTGATATCGAGAAGTAATAATAAAGATGCATATCGGGGGTAATTATTAGTTGTAAAGTACCTGTGAAATACAGGTTTGGGCTCACTGTGTCTTTGGTTACTTCTTTGGGTGTGGGACGGGCTAATTCACTATAGTTTTTAAGTGTGCTTGCTCATGCATTACGGGTATAACCAGTTGTTATCCCAAACATGTATACGCAACAACAACTCACTTATACGTTCTTGTTCACCCCACCATTTTGTGAACAATAATTACCAACCGAAAGGGTACTACCGTGCATAAAAGCATCGTGGTTTTCGAGGTCGAAGGCGGCTCCGACAAATTCATCGACGGGCACCGGAAAGACACCATGCCCATCGTCAACGCCATTAAAGATGCGGGTTG
This sequence comes from Corynebacterium sp., assembly GCA_030527885.1. GTDB lineage: Bacteria > Actinomycetota > Actinomycetes > Mycobacteriales > Mycobacteriaceae > Corynebacterium. The sequence continues at coordinate 108,803 of JAUMZY010000001.1, read as the reverse complement.
GCATGCCGAAGTCGTGTACTACCGCCCCGAATGGTCCGAAACCCTGTTCGAGTACATTTCTTCGAACTTTGATGCTTATATCTCCCGGGTAAATCCTGGCAACATCCCCGGCGGCGAGAAGGGTTATTTCGACCTCCTCACCAAACTCAGCGAAGCCGGCCTCGTCGGCATGTCCACCCCCGCCGAAATGATGGCCTACGGCGCCAAGGACGCACTGGTCAAACTCAACGACACGGAACTCGTCCCTTCCGACACCGCCGCCTACTACGACGTCGAAACCTTCCACAAGACCTTCCCCACCTCCTTGTCCTATGGGGAGCGCGTGCTCAAGCAAAACCGCGGCTCCACCGGTTCCGGCATCTGGCGGGTACAGCTGGAAGACAAAGACCTCGCCGCCAGCGTTGAACCCGGCACCGCACTGCCCCTCGACACCAAACTGCGCTGCACCGAAGCTGTGGACAACCACACCGAAATCCGGGAACTCGGCGAATTCATGGACTTCTGCGACCAATACATCATTGGCGACAACGGCATGCTGGTGGACATGCGCTTCATGCCGCGCATCGTCGAAGGCGAAATCCGCATCCTGCTCGTCGGCCCCCACCCAGTGTTCGTGGTGCACAAGAAGCCAGCCGCCGGCGGCGACAACTTCTCCGCAACACTGTTCTCCGGCGCAAAATACACCTACGACAAGCCCGAATCCTGGCAGGAACTGGTGGACATGTTCGCCGCCGCCCGGCCAGTCATCGCAGAAAAGCTCGGTGGCGACAACATCCCACTGATCTGGACCGCCGACTTCATGCTTGCCGACGCCGAAGACGGCTCCGACACCTACGTTCTGGGCGAAATCAACTGCTCCTGCGTGGGATTCACCTCCGAATTGGATATGGGCATCCAAGAGCTAGTGGCTAAGGAAGCCATTGGTCGGGTAGAAGCAAAACACGCATAACACACCCATAACTAACCCCAGTTTCACCCAAAGACTGGGGTTTTTGCATGCGGGTGGCATCGACAAGCACGGCTAAGGGGGCACCCATGGGGGAGAGGCGGGTAACATAGTGATCTGCGCGCGGCATCGCCACTAGCAACACTGCTTAAACCTAACCCAATGAATCACCATATATACGGTAAGATTTCTGCGGATTTTTCATAAGCAGTGACCGATGCCCAAGTGGCGCACACCACCGGCACCGCAACGCCAAACACACAACGTCTGGGGAGATGGATGGAGCAGCTCAACGCCAGTAAATACCGCTATGACCTCGATGGGTTACGCGGTATTGCTATTGCCTTCGTGGTGCTCTTTCACGTATTCGTAGGCAGAGTCTCCGGCGGCGTTGATGTCTTCCTCTTATTATCCGGCTACTTCTTCCTCGGCGCCCAATTGCGCTATGCCACCCGGGAAGGCGCTAACCTCAACCCCTGGTGGCCCTTCTGGCGCACCTTCCGCCGTCTCGTGCCAGTACTCGTCGTAGTCCTCGGCGCCACTGTCCTAGCAGTTACCCTCACCACTCCAGAACTTCGCAACCTCAACCTAGCCACACAATTAGAAGCCTGCCTAGGCTACTACCAAAACTGGGCGCTCGCTTCCCAAGGTGCGGCATACGGCGCTGCCAGCAATAAAGTCTCTCCACTGCAACACCTCTGGTCCATGGCGGTGCAAGGACAGTTCTACATCTTCGCTATCACACTAGCCACCATTGTGGCCATCATCGCCCGTAGTTTAATCACGGCTGGCAAAACCGCAAGCCCTCGCAGGCTAGCCGGCCCCACACTCCTACTTACCACCGTGGCATCTTTCGGATATGCCACCTACCTGCACTTTATAGACCAATCCCTCAACTACTATTCTACCTTTTCCCGCATGTGGGAGCTCACACTGGGCGCTCTGCTGGCGCTCTTTGCCACCCACGTGCAACTCAACACCACTCTCCAGAAAATATGCAGCTGGGTGGGCATCATCCTGGTGCTCACCACCGGCTTCGTCATGGACGGCGTGCAACAATTCCCCGGCCCTGCCACACTCTATCCCTTAGGCGGGGCAGCTCTCGTGGTCCTCGGCAGTGGCCGAGGCGTGAACTGGCTGGCCAGTAGGTTCATGCGTTGGTTAGGTACCATCGCTTACCCTTTGTATCTCTGGCACTGGCCCATGTTGATCTTGGTCACGGTGTATTACAACAAAAACCAACCCAGCCTCATCATGGGTATCATCGTCATCGCAGTCTCCCTTGTGCTAGCTGACCTATCGCACCGACTGATTGAAAAACCGCTCCAACAGCATGGCAAACGCCCCATGGCCGGCGAACACCGAGCCATCGACGCACTCAAACAACTCAAAACCAGCTGGGCTGCTCGTTTCCGCCTCATTGGCGGCATCCTCATTGCTGTCCTTGTCTTCGTGGTTGCATACGTCCCCAATATATGGCGCGAAGACGTGCAAAAAGCATCAGAATTACGCCTAGATCCCACCCTTTACCCAGGTGCTGCCGCCATCGGGGCAGCTCGTATCCCAGAAGTAGAACCCCGTCCCGACCCTTACCTCTTAGCCGACCTAGTATCACCCGCCTGGAAAGATGGTTGCATGGCTTTCCTCCACGACAATCCAGAAGAAATCGTCATCGACCGATATCCAGAAAAATGTGTCTACGGCGATAAAGACGCAGAAAAACTCGCCTACGTTGTCGGCGGCTCCCATGCCGAACAATGGATGATCGCACTCGACGAACTCGGCAAAGCACACCACTTCCGCGTGATCCCCATCGTGCGCCAAAGCTGTCCCGCATTCGCAGAAGACCGCGATGACGGCTTTAGCCCCGAATGCGCCATCTTTAACCAAAAAATGCTGGAACGACTACGCACTGACAAACCAAGCCTAGTGATAACCAACTCCACTCGACCGCTCCTGGAACGTGGCAGCTTCCTCGACGAAGCCCCCATCTCATACCGCACCTTGTGGGACTTCCTCGTGAAAGAAAACATCTCCTTCGTTGGACTACGCGATAATCCCTGGTTCCTTAACCCCGACGGCACCGGCCAAATGGTATCGGAATGCTGGGAAGAAACCCAAGACCTGCAAAAATGCGGTCGGCCCAAGCAAGATATTTACACTCCTACTGACCCTGCCGCACAATTCCTCACCGCACCAAACCAAGTGGCTGTAGACACTTCAAAGTGGTTCTGCCCAGATAACTTCTGTCCACCAGTAATCGGTAATATTTATGTCTACCGCGATGGTAACCACATGTCAGACGACTACGCTCTGACTCTCGTGCCCCTACTGTGGGACAAAATCAAAAACGTCGTAGAATCCGCTCCCGTGCGCGAAGCCGAACGCCCCGCAACAGCCAAAAAGAACGGCTATAAAACCAGCGGCACAGTAGCATCACCAACCGGTGATGTGCCACCCCCAGCACCCGTCACCTCCGCCATCCCACCAGTAGGGGACTACCCCCGACGACTCGACAACACAAACCCCAGCGTAGGGGCACCAGCTGCAACGGCACCAGCGCCCAGCAACTCCGCCGAACTACAGCAGCTTAACGACTCGCTAATCCCCTAACCGACTATCAATAAGCAACGCCACACACGCCGGATCCGCATCAGATAACATCTGCCGACACCGATCATATTCTGACTGATCACCAATTAGGTGGGAAGCCAACGCCAGTGCTGCAATCGCTCGTAGTACTCCCTGATTCGGCAGATGCGCATAAGGAACCGGCCCCCAACCCTTCCAACCATTACCTCGTAACCGATCTAAACTGCGGTGATAACCTGTACGGGCATAAGCATAAGCAGTAGCCTGAGCCACCGGATCCGTACCCGCCGTCGCCAACTTCTGCTCCGCCAAAGTCGCCCACGCCAACGGAGACGCCGGATGCGCCAACACCACTACTTCATCAATAGGGGTAGGCACCGCATCTTCCGGTAAATGAATGGGCGGTGGTGCGAGCATGTCACGCAATTCAGTCATGAGATCATTCCTTACAGGTTCTAGTAGCTTATCGACGATCACCGCTGGTTAAAAGTATCAGACCAAAAGTGGTGCACGTCATACCCAAAATGGTACAGGGCTCGACGCACCACCGGCAGCGACAACCCAATCACATTAGATGGATCCCCAACAATCCGATCGATAAACCACCCACCCAACGCCTCCAACGTAAACGCACCAGCACACGCTAACGGCTCGCCAGTTGCAGCATAAGCACGAATATCCGCATCAGGAATATCAGGCGCAAACTCCACAATCGTCGACGCTACCTCAGCATAAGACCCCCGAGGCGAAACAATATGATGCCCCGTAATCAGCTTCGCAGCTTTCCCCCGCTGCTGCTGCCACCTGGCAATAGTCCTCTCCTCCGTGTGCGGTTTCCCCTGCAAAGTGCCGTCGATAAGCAGCATGGAATCCGCACCAATCACCACATCATCCGGATGCAACGGAGCAACCTCAGAAACCTTTGCCGCCGCCAACTCCGCCACAACAGTAGCGGAATCAGCATCAGCAAGACCCGCAATGAGTGCCTCCTCATCCACAGCAGTCGCAGGGTGAATCACCGGAATCACCCCAGCGGACTTTAGAATAGATTTTCGGGAAGCAGAACCAGAAGCAAGAACAATACGCATGCCCCTTACTGTAACTGCTTAACTAGGCAACTGATCACTTTGTGACGGATAAGAATCCTGCGCACCCCGACCAGTCACAGAATAAGCAGCTACCCGCACTGCATGACGCGCTGCATCAACAAGCGAATCACCAGCATACAACCGTGCCACCAACGCCCCTGCGAAAGCATCACCTGCCCCTGTTGTATCAACAGTATCAACCTTCGGGGAAGGAATTAACTCACTCGCATCAGCCGAAGCTACGAGCGCACCAGCCGCTCCCAACGTCAGAATCACAGAAGCAAAACCTGCACCCAACAATGCTTGCGCCAACTCATGCGGATCATCCCCGCTGATTTCCTGCCCCAGTTGGTGCAGAATTAAACCTGCTTCATGTTCATTTGCAATCAACGGATCTGCCTGCAATAAAGCAGACCGATCCACCGGCACCACCGGCGCAAGATTCACCACAACCCGCTTGGTCGCCGCAGCCACGGCAGCAGCAAATCCATCAGCAGGAATCTCCCCCTGCAACAACACAATGTCAGCATTTGCAATGGCTGATGCGCTCTCCGCAATGGCTGTTGCATCCACCGTGGCATTCGCACCAGACACCACAATGATCGTATTCTCCCCAGCATCATCAACAGCAATGACCGCCAAACCAGTGGTGGCATCAACCCTATTGATGTGGGTTTGATCAACCCCCGCCTCGGTCAGGCGCCGCAGCGCCGGGGTGGCATAAGAATCGTTGCCCACCGCGCCCACAAACTGCACCGGGGCGCCTTGCAGCGCTGCGGCTACGGCTTGGTTGGAACCCTTGCCACCTGGGGTGATGGTGCCGCCGCTGCCCAGGAGGGTTTCTCCTGGCTGCGGGTGCCGAGGTACGTGGACGGCTAAGTCAGCGTTGATTGATCCAACAACAATGATGCCCATGATAGCTCCTTATAAGACCTTATTAAAATGAAACGCCACAATGATAAATAACATTAGCGTAGGGGGTAGTGGAACCCGTACGAATGATAAACGTACAGTCCTTGATCTGCTTTTTAAATTCTTCATGGTCCAGAGCGGTGACAGGAATATCCGCTGGTAGAGTATTCATGATCGATTCAGGAGCTTGCGTGGCGGTGGTAGCTCTTTCTATGACCACCTCGTCCAGCACCGCCGTGGCGACCTGTTCGAAGCTAGGAACCCCATGAATGATAGTCAGATCAATGACTTTTGCTTGTGGTGGTAGGGGGAGCCCGCAATCACAGATGGCAAAAGTATCGGTATGGCCTAGGCGGGCAATGGCATGGTTCAGTTGAGGATTAAGCAATCCACCACGTTTCATCGGCTTCACATTCTTCTATGGGTGAGTAGGACGGAAAATTACACTGTGCCTAAAATACCACTGACGTCTTTCAGTGTTAAAGTAAGTAAGAGGCAGGTGGGTACGAAACCCACCTGCCTCAGTTGTGTTCTAGCTGCTGAACTTATCGACGTTATCCTTGGTCACAGTGACCACTTCCACGTGCAGTTCCTTGGTAGCAGCTTCACCCTTAAGCAGCTTGGATGCCTCAACGACAGCCTGCGCGCCCAACTCGGCGGGCTGCTGTGCGATGGTGGCGTGCATGCGGCCTTCCTTGATGGCCTTCAGACCATCTTCCGTGCCGTCGAAGCCCACCACAACAACATCCTTGCCAGCCTTATCGCCCAATGCTTCGATGGCACCCAGTGCCATTTCATCATTTTCGGCGAAGATGGCTTTGACGTTGGGGTGTGCCTGCAACAGGTTGGTGGTGACGTCCAGGCCCTTGGTTCGCTCGAATTCAGCGGTCTGCTTGGCTACCACCTTGATGTTGGGGCTGTCCTTCAGGCCTTCTTCAAAGCCCTTGCCCCGGTCACGTGATGCAGACGAACCGGTCTTGCCTTGCAGCACCAGAATTTCGCCTTCACCATTGATTGCCTCAGACAAAGTCTTGGCGGCTTGCTTGCCACCGGCCTCATTGTCAGAAGCAATGAAGGAGTTCACCTCTGCACCATTGACAGCGCGGTCAACAGCAACAACAGGAATCTTGGCATCATTGAGGGACTTCACGGCTGGGCCGAGAGCATCAGAGTCAGTGGGGTTGACAATGACCACGCCAGCGCCGGTGGTGGCGGCGTTATTGAGCTGGTTGGTTTGGGTGGCTGAGTCATCCGATGCGTCTTGGAAGTTCAAAGTGACGCCCAATTCATCGGCTTTCTTTTGTGCACCGTTGCGCAGTTGCACGAAGAAGGGGTTGGTTTGGGTTGACAGTGCGAAGGTGATTGGCTTTTCAGCTGCATCACCGTTAGCGGATTGATCAGAAGAGTCGCGGTTGCAAGCGGTCAAACCACAGAGCAAAGTTGCTGAGGCCACGACCGCAAGTGTCTTGCGAAACGCTTTGTTAAACATATAGGTAGAACCCTTTCGGAACCTGACATCTAAGAGTGCTTCTAAAATGAAGCCACCTTAAATGTAGCTCAAAACATGTGAATTATGTGCTGGTTTTGTTACGAACCACATCGAAACCTACCGCTAAGGCGATGACCAGGCCGATAACAATCTGTTGCCAAAATGATGAAACATTCAAAATATTCAGCCCATTGCGAATCACCGCTAGCAGAATTGCGCCCACAAAAGTTCCGGACGCTTTACCTGAACCACCAGCTAGTGAGGCACCACCGATCACTACCGCAGCGATAGCATCAAGCTCATAGCCTAGTGCGGCTTGCGGCTGTGCGGAAGACAACCGGCCCATAATGACCAATCCAGCCAAGGCGGCGAATAACCCCGAAAGGGAGTAGACAATAACTTGTGTGTGTTTCACGGGGATGCCGGACAGGCGGGCGGCCTCTTCGTTACCACCGATGGCATACATATTGCGGCCGATGACAGTGCGCGACAGAATAAACCAGCAGCACACACCAGCCAATGCCATCATCACAATGGGTATAGGAATCCCGAAATAGCTTTTACCTAAGACCGTTACTGCCGGCGCGGACGATACCGGGGAGCCCTGCGACACCACCAAGGTCACGCCGCGGGCGATGGACATCATGGCCAGGGTGGCAATGAAGGCAGGCAACCGCCCATAGGCAATGGTTACCCCTGAAATAAATCCGGCCAACAAACCCAATGCCAACCCAACGAAGAGCGTGACCCAACCGGGCCACCCCAGTTCCGTGAAGAAGACCGCCGACACCATGGCGCTACAAGCCGCCACAGAGCCCACAGAGAGGTCAATTCCGGCAGAGACAATGACAAATGTCATACCGAAGGCCAAAATCGCCACAGTGGCCGCCTGGATGCCCACATTGAGGAGATTATTGGTTGTGAGGAAGTGCGGGGTAGCAATGAACAAGATGATGCACAGTGCAATGAGCCCCACGAGTGCACCATTATTAACCATCCAATTGAGGATGGGATGCGTGGTTTTTAAACCAGCAGGGCCTTTCGAATCCGCCTGCTGTGCAGCTAATGAATGACTCATGCTTGCCGCTCCTCCGTAATTTCTTCTAAAACTGCGTCTTGTAATGCATCTTCAACATGCGATACTGCCAGGGCCATGATGTCGTCTTGGGATGAACCACGCGGTAACTCGCCAGCCAAGCGGCCACCAGACATCACCAAAATGCGATCAGACATGCCCAAAATCTCTGGTAGCTCAGATGAAACCATTAATACTGCACCGCCGGCGCGAGTAACAGCATTAATCAGGTGATAAATCTCCACTTTCGCGCCCACATCGACGCCCCGAGTGGGCTCGTCGAGTAGCAACACCCGGGAGTTAGCGAGTACCCAGCGCCCAAACACGGCCTTTTGTTGATTGCCGCCAGATAAGTCTTTGACAGGTTGATCAATATGAGCCATGCGGATGCGCAATTGCTCTGAGACCTGGGTGGCACGTTGTTTTTGACCATGCCGATCAACCAACCCAAACCGGGATGTGGATTGCAATGTGGCAAACCCTAAATTGTCGCTCACGCTTGCAGAGAGCACGAGTCCCTGAGATTTGCGGTCCTCTGGCACGTGCCCGATGCCGGCTTTGATAGCCTGCTGGATATTACCTAAAACTAGAGGACGGCCAGCCACATGTACATTGCCGGAATTCACTTTGTCGCAGCCAGCGATGGCGCGAATCACTTCGGTGCGACCGGCACCTACGAGGCCAGCCATGCCGACGACTTCGCCGGCATGCACCTGGAAGGACACATCCCGGAATTTGCCGTTGCTGGTCAACCCGTGTACCTCTAACAGGGGCGGGCCGGGTTCACTGGGATGCTCCCGGGGGTACTGGTTGGTGATTTCGCGGCCGACCATGAGTTGCACCAGTTTGGCCTCACTGGTGGTGGCAGGTACTTCCGCCATGAGTTCACCGTCGCGCAGTACAGAGACGGTGTCGGCGATTTCGGCAATTTCATCCAAGTGATGTGAGATAAATACCATGGCCACTTTGCAGGCCTTCAAATCCCGGATGACCTTGAACAGCTGTTCGATTTCATGCCCGGTGAGGGCGGCGGTGGGTTCATCCAAAATCAGAATGCGGGCATTCATGGACAGGGCTTTGGCAATCTCCACCATTTGCTGTCGGGCGATGCCGAGCGAACTAATGCGATCATTGAGATCCACATCCACGCCGATGAGGTCGAGGGCCTCCTGCGCTTGGCGGCGTAGTTTGGGGTAGTCAACCAACCCGAAGCGGGAGGGGGCGCGGCCCAGCATGACGTTTTCGGCAACGCTCATGGTGGGCACGAGGTTTAATTCTTGGTGGATGGTGGCTATACCCAACTCTTCGGCAGCTTTGCTGTTGGGTAGGTGGGTGGGGGTGCCGTCGATGATGATCTCACCGGCGTCGGGTTGATACACCCCCGACATCATTTTGATTAATGTGGATTTACCAGCGCCATTTTCACCCAATAGGGCGTGTACTTGTCCGGGGCGTACGTCAATGCTCACGCGGTTGATGACATTGACGGGGCCGAAAGATTTTGACACCTTATTGAGGCTTAAAATGGGCTCTGTTGGGGGCGGGGTGTGCGGATCGGGGGGTCTGTAGGGACTAGACATAAGATGCCTTACCTCCTTTTAGCGACATGATATCGGCATGGCTAGGGCAGAAAACTAAAAGCTGCCCAGAAATAACCTCATTTATTTTAAGGTTGTTTCCCGGCAGCTTCAAAGTTGTTGTAGGACTCTTAGCTACTGAGCATAGTAGAGCCGCGACCCTGATAGGTAGAGGGGATCTTAATGCTCTTAGGAGCCTTTTCTAGGGTGATGTAGTCGTACAACATTTCGAATGCTTTCTTGCCCATGAGCGTAACATTTTGGTCAATGACGCTCAGCGGCGGGTTCTGCAATCGGAATAGTTGCGTGTCGTCGTAACCAACCAGGGCTACGTGCTTGCCAATTTTGAGGTTCTTCTCATGCAAGGCTTCCACAGCACCGGTGGTCATCATGGTGTCACCCGCCAGGATACAGTTGATGCCTTGCTCCAGCAGATCAATTGTGCCCTCAAAACCAGCCAATTCTTGGTAGCCACCGAAGAAGATGGTTGGTGGCTCCAGGCCCAATTCTTTCGAAATCTCTTTCACCAGATTGAGGCGCTCTTGACCGGTGGAGGTGTCCTGCGGGCCGGCCAGATAGCCAACTTTGGCATTGGGTAGCGCGGACAGGGCGGTGAGTGCCTCGGTGATGCCGGGGACGGCATCGGAGGTTACCGATGGAATGATCGAGTGAGGAATGAGGCGGTCAGCAGCAACAATGGGCATGCCGGAATCGTGCAGCTCCAGGGTGGCGCGTGCCGATTGGATGTGGGGAACCACGATGATGCCGTCCACTCGTTGGCGGCCCAGCATTTCCAGGGCGCGATTGAGCCGGTCGGGTTTCTCATCGGTGTGACTCAACAACATCGAAAACCCGTTCTCATAGGCGGCTTTGTGAATGGAAGCCGCCAGCGTAGAGAAGAAGGGGTTTTGAATATCTGGCACCAGCACCCCAATGATGTTGGTGCGGGCATTGCGTAGCGCCCGTGCCTGCGCATTCGGGCGGTACTTTAATTCCGCCGCGGCTTTCTCCACGATTTCCCGCGTGGGTGCGGGAATCACAGGGTTGCGCGACAAGGCGCGTGATACGGTACTGACCGATAAGCCGGTGAGCTCCGCTATGTCTTTGAGGGTGGCACCATTGCCGCGGTGGTTGCGCCGCCGCGGCGTGTGTCGAGTAGTGCCATTATGGTTGGCATTTCGTCGATTTTGCTCAGTGGTGTGTGTGTTCTCTCGGCCTCGTGGCGAGATGGGGTTATCTGCCATGGGATTCAGCTTCTTCCGCATTTTTCGTAAGGGGTATCACGCAAACGTTTGCATGACTCTTAAGGCACAATCTATCGCAGGGCGGCGAAAAAGACAATATGATTTAACCAAAAAATATGAAAAATTTTTTTAAGTTTTTGATAGTAAATTAGCTAGAATCCAAGGTCCGCGTGCTATTTTGCATAAGCTGCTTTACGACGACCAGGGTCCACTTTTTCTCGGAAACATCCCCCATATGGTGCTATTTCCGGGCATAATAGCCAGCTAATCCCGCAAAATTGTGCACACCGGTTGTCTGACAAGACGCGGTGCTTGTCGATAAAAAGACATATTTGTGGCACCAGTAACCCAATCGTGATTTTTGTTGCACAATGGGGTAAAAAAATTAGGCCCCGACCCCCACGAAACCCCACCAAAATTCCCCCCAAACAGGTGGTACTGATGGTCATTATGCACCCCAATTTTGCGGGAATCTGGGGCACAAAAACCGGCTGCCATAAGCGAGAAATGGCAGCCGGTTTAAGTCACCGCGTGATACGAAAAACGAGGCTAATAGAAGCTAACGTTTCGGAACGCGGACGGGTTATAGGTTGCAGGGCGCTGCAACCGCTCCGAAACATTGCCCCAGAGATTACGCTCGCGCTCTATGCTGCTGCCAGCAGCAGCGGCATTACTGGCCATGGTGGCAAACAGCGTGGTGAGCGTGGCCACCTCCACATCAGTGGGATTGCCCTTCACGATCGTTAAAAAGGGCTTTTGGGGTTTCTCTGGCTCGGGATTCTGGTCAGACATAATGGTTCCTTATGATGGTGGTTGATTGCGTCGAAAAGCTAGCAACCGTTATAGCGGAATATTACCGTGCTTCTTAGCGGGAATATTAACCACTTTACGATCCAACAACCGCAAGCCCTCAATGATCTGGCCGCGCGTCTCAGACGGTGGAATAACCGCATCCACAAAACCCCGCTCAGCAGCCATATACGGATTAACCAAGGTGGTTTCGTATTCCTTCTCGTACTCCTTAGCCACCGCGGCCACATCCTTACCCTCAGCGGCAGCAGCCTTGATTTCCTTGCGGTAGATGAAGCCCACCGCACCAGAAGCACCCATCACCGCGATCTGCGCAGTCGGCCACGCAAACACCAGGTCAGCGCCCATATCCTTGGAACCCATCACGCAATAAGCCCCACCATAAGACTTGCGGGTAATCACCGTGATCTTACCGACGGTTGCCTCCGAGTAGGCGTACAGCAGCTTCGCGCCCCGGCGAATAATGCCGTTGTACTCCTCGCTGGTGCCAGGTAAGAACCCAGGAACATCCACAAACTCAATGATCGGAATATTAAACGCATCACAAGTGCGGATGAACCGGGCGGCCTTCTCAGCGGCACGAATATCCAAACAACCAGCGTATTCCGTGGGCTGGTTCGCCACAATACCAACGGAACGACCCTCAACCCGGCCGAAACCAATCAAGATATTGCCGGCGTAGCCCTCCTGAATTTCGAAGAAATCACCATCATCAACCACATGCGTGATGACATCCTTCATGTCATACGGCTGGTTCGGTGAATCCGGAATCAACGTATCCAACTCCAGATCAGCATCAGTGATGTTCTCCTGGATTGAGCCCACCATGATATCCGCTGGCTCCCGCGGCGCCTCCGCACGGTTATTCGACGGCAGGTAACCCACCAAATCCCGCACCCAATCCAACGCATCAGAATCATCGGAAGCCGTGTAGTGCGAAGTACCAGAAGTAGCCATGTGGGTATGCGCACCACCAAGCTCCTCCTGCGTGATCTCTTCGCCCGTAACCGTCCTAATCACATCCGGGCCGGTGATAAACATCTTCGAAGTCTTATCCACCATGATGATGAAGTCCGTCAACGCCGGGGAATACACGTGGCCACCAGCGCACGCACCCATGATCAACGAAATCTGCGGAATCACACCAGAAGCCAAAGTATTACGGTAGAAAATCTGGGCATACAAGCCCAAAGACACCACACCCTCTTGAATACGGGCACCCGCGCCCTCATTGATACCAATCAGCGGCACACCAGTTTTAATGGCCAAATCCATGATCTTGACGATCTTTTCACCATAAACCTCACCCAAGGCGCCACCGAAAATCGCGCCATCCTGCGAGAACACACAAACCTTACGTCCATCAATCGTGCCGTAACCAGTAACCACACCATCCGTCACTGGGCGCTTAGCATCCAACCCAAAATTCTTGGACCGGTGCCGAGCCAAGGCATCCACCTCCACGAAAGACCCATCATCAAGGAGGTATTCAATGCGCTCACGGGCGGTTTTCTTGCCGGCCTCATGAACGCGATTGACCGAAGCCTCACCCATAGGAGTGTGGGTCTCAGCAATGCGTGCCCGCAGATCAGCGAGCTTACCGGCGGTCGTAGTTAAATCTGGTGCTGCGGCACCTGTTTCGGAGATTGTTGCGGCTGTCATAACTTCACAGTGTAGGGGGAAGGCTCAAAAATTGTGAAGCGTTCGGGAATTTTGTGTGTTATTGCCCCAAAAACCCAACAAATGGGGGTAAAAATCCCGGGGTGGCGCAGGTTCAACAGTGATAATTCGGTTGCGGAGTGGGGGTAAAAGGGAAGCACACCCGAAAGGGGTGTGGGGTTGGAGGGGTGTTTGAGGTGGTTTGTGTTTTGGTGGGGTTGTTGGACTTGGCGGCGGTAGGGCTTCAGGTTAGATAAGCTCCCTTTTACGATCCAGATGGGGTTGGGGTGGCCGGTTTTGGCGGGAATGGGAGCTTATTAGGTTTGCAGCCTGGTTGGGGTTTGCAAAGGCTTGGGCTTCACAGGGGCTAAGCTCCCTTTCTCGTTTTAGTGCTACCGGAAAATCACTGGTTAAACCAGAAGGGGAGCTTATCAGGTGTGCTGTAATGGCGTGCTTGCTTGTCGACGGCTCCGGCTTCCGCAGGTCGGCTTTGCTGTGTGGGAGCTTAGAGGATGTGCAGCTTGCTTTGGGTTGGGGGAGTGGTTGGCCGGCTTTGTGGGAATAGGAGCTTATCAAGTATGCAGCCGCTTTGGAGGTTTTTCTGTCGCTGTGTGCAGCATGAAATCAGGTGAGCACCAACAGGAGGGATACAGTGCGGTGAACATCTGCATACCTATATTTATTGAAAGCCGGCCAATCACTAAGACCCCAACACCGACCATCACAAAACCCCCAACCCCCAAACACCAAAAACCTACCACCGCGCGGTGGTAGGTTTTTGGTGTTTTAGTTAGCTCAGCTAACCGTATTCCTTATAGTGGAATGTTGCCGTGCTTGCGGGCTGGGCGGTTCACGTGCTTGTTGCGCAGCAGCCGCAGGTTCCGGGAGATTTGGCCCCGAGTTTCGGAGGGCAGAATCACGGCGTCGATCAGGCCACGTTCAGCAGCCAAGTAGGGATTGAGCATGTGGTCTTCGTATTCCCGTTCGAAGGACTTCTGCAGTTCTTGCAGTTCAGCCTCATCCAGGCCCTTGTCTTGAGCGGCCTTGAGGTCCCGGCGGTGCAGGAAGCCCACGGCGCCAGCGGCACCCATCACTGCGATTTGGGCAGTAGGCCAAGCCAGGTTCACGTCAGCGCCGAGGCCCTTGGAGCCCATCACGCAGTACGCTCCGCCGTAGGCTTTACGCATGGTTACGGTGATCTTCGGTACGGTGGCTTCGCCGTAGGCGTAGAGGAGTTTGGCGCCGCGGCGGAGGATGCCGTCGTGTTCTTGGCCGGAGCCGGGCAGGAAGCCGGGCACGTCGACAAGCATGACGATGGGGATGTTGAAGGAGTCGCAGGTGCGGATGAACCGGGCTGCTTTTTCGGAGGCGTCGATGTCGAGGCAACCGGCCAGGCAGGTGGGCTGGTTGGCGACGAAGCCTACGGATTGGCCTTCCACCCGGCCGAAGGCGATGACGACGTTTTCGGCGCGGTCGGCTTGGATTTCCAGGTATTCGCCATCGTCAGTGATGGATTCGATGACTTCCCGCACGTCGTAGGGGACGGTGGGGGAGTCGGGGATGATGGAGTCCAGGCGCAGGTCGTCGGGGTTCATGTGCTCTTCGAGGGAGCCTTCTTCCCGTTCGAAGTCGCCGATGGGGGCAAATTCCCGGTTGTTGGAGGGCAGGTAGCTCACCAGGTCGGCGACGAAGTCGAGGGCGTCTTCATCGGATGCGGCGGTGTAGTGGGAGTTACCAGCTTTGGCCATGTGGATGCTGGCGCCACCTAATTCCTCTTGCGTGATGTCTTCGCTGGTAACAGTCTTGATCACATCGGGGCCGGTCACGAACATTTTGGAGGTCTTGTCCACCATCACCACGAAGTCAGTGAGCGCTGGGGAGTAGGCGTTGCCGCCAGCGCAGGAACCCATGATCACAGAGATCTGGGGGATAACACCTGAGGCGTTGATGTTGTGGTAGAAGGTTTGGGCGATCAGGTCCAAGGAAACAGCACCATCTTGGATGCGCGCGCCGGCGCCTTCATACAGGCCGATCAGGGGGCGGCCAGTGGTAATGGCGAGCTCCATGAGCTTGCACATTTTTTCCCCGTATACTTCGCCGAGGGCGCCGCCGAAAACGGTGCCGTCCTGGGAGAAGATGCATACTTCCCGGCCGTCAATTGTGCCCCAGCCGGTTACGACGCCGTCGGTGGCGGGGCGCTTGCTGCGCATCCCGAAGTCGTGGGTGCGGTGGCGGGCTAATTGATCAATCTCCACAAACGAGTGCGGGTCAAGCAGATATTCCAGGCGATCACGTGCGGTAAGGCGACCGTTGTCGCGTACCTTCTTCTGGGCTGCGGTCCCTACAGGCGACGCGGCGTCAATGCGTCGAGCCTTGAGATCTGCAATCTTGCCGGCGGTGGTGCTGACGTCCGGCAGTGAGGCAACATCAATCAAAGGTGAGGAAATAGTCATGTTTTGGGATTTTAGATGAGAATTTTTCCAGTTTCCAGAGAAAAAACCCGAAACTTGAGGATTCCGTCATGTTTTAATTTTAAAGCCGCTGGGTGGAAGCTGTTTTAGTGGCAGAAAGTAATTTAGTTCACATTTTACCCTCAGGTGCATTATATACACCCGATTGGGCAACCCCGAGAAGCCACGTTAACGCACTTAATCGGGCAAAACTCCACATTATTATGCATTATTTTACCCAAAAAACCGCCGATCTACAATAAAACCACGCAAAACCACACATAAAACCACTTAGTGAAACCTGAGGCTTCGGCACCGGGCGACGTCGAAAAGCGGCTGAAAAGCATCCCAAGTACCATTATTCGCATGGATACTACCGCCCCGTTAAACGTTGATTACCTCCGCGACCGCCTCATTACCAACGGCCCTTACAACCGCATCGAATACTTCGACGAAGTCGGCTCCACCAACACCGAACTCGTCGCAGCCGCCCACGCCGGAGCCCCCGCCTGGACCGCCTTCCTCACCGAACACCAAACCGCCGGCCGCGGCCGCATGGGTCGCAGCTTCACCGCACCGCCCGGCGCCCAACTGCCCCTATCCATCCTGATTCGCCCCCCGCACGAATCCGTTAACCGGCTGGGCACCATGCCGCTCGCCACTGGTTTGGCGCTTATCGACGCCATCGGCTCCCCCCGCATCCGCCTCAAATGGCCGAACGACCTTGTCATTAGTGGCCTGAAGCTCTGCGGTATCCTCGCCGAGGCCGTATCACTGGGGGAGAACCCCGCCGTTGTCATCGGGATGGGGCTAAACACGTCCCTCACCAAAGAGGAACTGCCCGTGCCGCACGCCACTTCCCTCGACATTGTGGGCATCGACTACGAGCGCAACGATCTTGCCGCGCGTATCCTCACCGCCCTGTACCACCGGCTGAGCCAATGGCAGGACAATGACCCCACGCTCATGATCGACTACCGGGCTGCTTCTGCCACCATCGGTCAGGACGTACGGGTCCTTCTGCCCACCGACACCGAGTTGCTGGGGGTTGCCGAAGGGGTGGCCGATGATGGCCGCCTGCAAGTTCGGGATCAAGCTGGCACATTGCACGAACTTGCGGCCGGGGATGTCACCCATTTGCGCCTGCAATAACCAGCTGGCCGCCGGCTTCCACTAGGCTTTAAGGCATTATGCCTAGCGAAGAACAGTTCATTGTCGATGTCACCAGCCCCTATAGTGCATTGATATTCCCCATGCTGGAACTCATCACCATCACGGGCCTCGCGTGGATTGTCATCGGCTACATGGACTCTGCCAATGCTGCATGGTTCATCACGCCGCAATTACGCAATGGTTTCGTGGGAATCTGGGCTTTACTCGCCCTGTGGCGTTTTGTCCTGCCGGTCATTCGGCTGCGTAACCGCCGCGTCATTGTTACGGATGAGCGGATTACCATACGCAGCGCTGGCCTGCGTGCCCAAACGAACACCATTCCGCTGCATGCTGTGCGGGAGGTCGGCCGGAAACACAACACGCTGTACCTGCGGGTGGCTGGCCAACCACAACCCATCATGGTGCCGGATGTTGCTTGTGCCCGGCGCGTCCAGGCGGAAATTGAGTCGGTTATTTTGCAGCCGCGGCAGTCGCGGCAGCTGCGTCAACCAGGGCGGCTGGGCCAGCCAGGACATCCAGACCGCCCGATGGGGCGTTATGCGGCGAATCGATGATGAATTAGTGAGGCATGTTTGGCCAATTCCTATCCGCCTTCCTAAAGTGGTAAGGCGTGACTGAAACCGCTAATAAATCCCAAGGTTCTTCTGGAAACCCCGCTGCTCATACCCCTGGCATGCCGATCGTTGCAGTCATCGGCGACGGTCAGTTAGCACGAATGATGCAAACTGCGGCGATTGAGCTGGGGTTATCCCTCCGGTTGTTGGCTGGCGCCCGGGATGCCTCCGCCGCCCAAGTCACCGCTGATGTTTTCTTGGGGGATTACACCAACCTGGATGATCTTCGCCGCACCGTCGCCGGTACCGACGCTATGACGTTTGACCATGAGCATGTGCCCACCGAGCACCTCACCACCTTGATCGCCGAAGGCATCAACGTCCAACCTCAACCTGAAGCCCTCGTACATGCGCAGGATAAGCTGGTCATGCGGCAACGCCTCGCCGACCTAGGCGCCCCGCTGCCGGATTTCGCCCCCATCAACAGTGTTACCGATGTCACCAAATTCTGGCAGCGCACCAGCGGCGCCGTCTGCCTCAAGGCCCGGCGCGGGGGCTATGACGGCCATGGCGTGTGGTTCCCCAAGACGGAAACCAAACTCACGGAACTTGTCGAACAGTTGCTCGAAGCCGGTACGCCGCTCATGGCGGAACAAAAAATCAACCTCACGCGGGAGCTTTCCGCCATGGTGGCCCGCACTCCCAGTGGCGCCACCCAGCCTTGGCCCGTCGTCGAATCAGTGCAAACCGATGGCATCTGCACCGAAGCCATTGCGCCGGCGCCGGGGCTTAGCCCGCAGGTGCAGCAGCAGGCTCAGGATTTGGCGGTAAAGATCGCCACCGAATTGGGGGTTACGGGTGCGCTGGCGGTGGAGCTGTTCGAAACCACGGATGCGGCGGGGCAGCCGGTGATTTTGGTGAATGAGCTGGCCATGCGGCCGCATAATACAGGCCACTGGACGCAGGACGGTTGCGTCACCGACCAGTTCGAACAGCACCTGCGGGCGGTGTTGGATTGGCCGTTGGGCGATGTGAGCCTGACCGCGCCCGTGACGGTGATGGCTAATACGTTGGGGGCGCCGGCGGATCCGGCCATGCCCATGCCGGTGCGCATGCAGGAGGTGTGGCGGCGGTTCCCGCAGGCCAAGATTCATTTGTATGGGAAGACGCATCGGGCGGGCCGGAAGCTGGGGCATGTGAATTTGAGTGGCACGGATCCGGTGCAGACTCGGGCGGATGCGAAGGCGGCGGCGCATTTTATTAGCCATGCGGTGTGGCCGGACTGAACCTACACTGGTGTTGATATTGTTCAAACAAGTAAATGAGGTATAGATGACCGCGCTTGTGGGGTTAATCATGGGGTCCGATTCGGACTGGCCTACCATGGAGCCGGCCGCTGAGGTGTTGGCGGAGTTTGGGATTCCATTTGAGGTGGGGGTGGTGTCGGCGCACCGCACCCCGGAGAAGATGCTGGCGTACGCGAAGGCGGCGCATGGCAATGGCCTGAAGTGCATCATTGCGTGCGCGGGGGGTGCGGCACATTTGCCGGGCATGGTGGCGGCGGCGACGCCGTTGCCGGTGATTGGGGTGCCGCGGGCGTTGGACACGCTGGATGGCATGGATTCCCTGCTGTCTATCGTGCAGATGCCTGGTGGGGTGCCGGTGTCCACGGTGTCCATCGGTGGGGCGAAGAACGCCGGCCTGCTGGCGGTGCGTATCCTGGGTGCGGGGGATCCTGAGCTGGTGGACAAGATGGTCCAGTATCAGGAAAATATGCGGCTTGAGGTCGAGGAGAAGGATCGCCGATTGCGGCGGTTATTGTTGGGCGAATAGCTTTTCGACGCTCGCCGCACCGGGTTGCGTCGACAAGCTAGAACAGGCGGGCGACCACGTTCTCGGCGGAAATGAGACACATGGGCACGCCCACGCCCGGTACGGTGCTGCTGCCGACGTAGTACAGGCCGGCGATTTTGGCGGAGCGATTGCGGTGCCGGAACATGGCGGACTGCGCCAAGGTGTGGCTGGGGCCCAACGCCCCACCCTGCCAGGTGTAATAGCGTTCGGCGAAGTCCTGCGGGCCGATGGTGCGGTGCATCACGATGTCATCGGTGAGGGACGGGCGATCTATGGTTTGGGAAAGCTGGTGGATGGTGCGCCGGGCGATGGCCTGTACTTGGGGGGATTCCTGCTCCCGGTAGGCGTTGCCGTGTCCAATGATGGGGTCTGCCGGGGTGGGCACCATGATGAACAAATTTTCGGATCCCGGGGGCGCCACCGTGGGGTCGGTTGCGGACGGCCGGCACACATAGAACGACTCGGAGGCGGCACCTCGGGTGGTGGGGTTGGGGAAAATCGCCGCGAAATCCTCATCCCAGTCTTTACTGATGAACAAATTGTGGTGCAGCAATTCCGGAATTTCGGTTTTGATGCCCAGCATCACCAAAACCGCAGAGATACCAGGATTGTTGTGCTGAAAATTTGGGTATGTTTGTTCCACCGGGGCCAGGAGTTTCTTCTCAATGTGGTGCATGTCGGCGTTGGAAATCACCACGTTGGCCAGGCAGCTGCTGGGGGTTCCGTTCTGATCAATCATCGCCACCCCCATGACCTGCCGGTCCTTCGTGAGGATTTTGGTCACTTCCTGCCCTAAGAGGAACGTTACGCCGTGCTGGCGCGCCAACCGCTCCAACGCCTGCACCACCATCTGGAACCCACCCATGGGGTACTGCACCCCAAGGTTTAAATCCGCGTGGCTCATCAGGTGATACAACGCCGGGATGCGTTTCGGCTGGCTGGATAAAAACATCGCCGGAAACTGCAAGACCTTACGCAACCGATGGTCCGTGAACTGGCCATCCACAAATTTCCGCAGCGAGGTATACAACAACCGCCGATTGGCTAGCACATCCTTATCCCACAAAATCTTGGGATTACGGAAATTCGTGTACAGGAACTTCCGCAACGCCAACTGGTAGGTGCTATCAGCACTGCGCAGATACTCCCGCACCTTGCGGCCCGCCCCCGGCTCTATACTTTCAAACAATTGTGCGACCGCGTCGGTGCCGTGGGGAACATCCACCGAACCATTCTGTTCAAAGAACATCCGGTACCCCGGATCCAACGTCACCAAATCCAACTGTTCCGCCGTGGACGTGCCCGTCAGCTCAAAAAACCGATCAAACGCCTCCGGCATCAAATACCACGACGGCCCCACATCCCACCGAAATCCCTGCTCTTCCAGTATTCCAACGCGGCCACCTAACTCCAGGTTTTTCTCCACCACGGTCACATGCACCCCCTGCTTGGCCAACAGGCAGGCGGTGGCCAACCCACCGATACCCGCCCCAACCACAACCGCCGAATTGAGCTTCCCCATGCGCTTATACCTTTTGCTTCAGTCTAATGAGCGCAGATTCCCCACACACCTGGGCAATGATTCGCGCCCGCGTGGTTTGCGGCAACCGCACCCGAGTGGCCAATAATGATCTGATGTCAGTGCGCTCAATTTGTGCCGTGAGCTCGGTAAACATCCTGGCAGCGAGTATAACACCAGTGCGCGAACTAGCCGGCAGAAGCATAATCGCAGCCTGGGCCTGGTGGAGGTCTAACCGAATATCCTGAATCACCTGCGCCTTAGCCGATTCCGTCAACGGTGGGAAATACTGCCGCCCCAACGCTTTACTATCCTCCGCGTAATCCCGCAGGAAATTAATCTTCTGAAACGCCGCCCCCAACGCCCGCGCCCCCACCTCCAGGCGCTCCCGCTGCTGCACTGCCACCGGCTCCCCAGTCACAAACACCGACACGCACAACAACCCAATGACCTCCGCCGACCCATAAATATAGGTGCCGCAACTGGCGGCATCATGCGTGGAGGTGTGCAGATCCGTGCGCATTGAGGTGAAAAACGCCTGAATATGCTCCGGCGGGAACTCACAGCGCCGGGCTGTGATGGCGTAAGCGTGCAACACTGGATCCGTGTGAAACCGCTGGTGTGGGGCGGCTAGAACCTGCTGCTCGTAGGCGTCGAGAAGCTCCCCCGTGGTGGTGGGATCCAGGCCGGCGGCATTGCTTGTGCCGTCCACAATTTCATCCGCGATGCGCACCATGGCGTACAAGTTTTGAATGTCGATGCGCTGTTGCTTGCCCAGCATGCGGGTGGCTAACCCAAAGCTAGTGGAATAACTATGGATCACCTGCCGGGCCGCTCGAATAGCCATTCGATCGTAGTGGCGCAGGTACAGGCTGGTATCAGTGTGCATACAAACATCAGAAAAAACGGGAATGGGTGACGGCTCTTAGTGTACTGGCTCTCAGCCTATGAACCGCATTCCTCAGTAAGGTAGGGGAATGGCCATTATTGTTCTGGGATCCCGCACCTACCAAGGGCAACCCGGCGCGGTGCTGCGCAGCCGACTGCAGCGCGCCCACCAAATCGCCCACACCGTAGAACACCAACAGGAAAAAATCGTGGTGTCCGGCAAAAATGAAGCCCCAGCCATGGCCCGGTGGCTCATAGAACACGGCATACACCCCGACCGCATCCTGGAGGAACCCACCGCCACCAGCACGAATGAGAACCTGGAGCGCTCTCTGGAGTTGTTGAGAAGAACTGGCCACCCGGACCCCACGAAAGAGCGGCCATTATGGGTGGTGACCAGCGATTTTCATAGGTTCCGCACGCAGGTGTGGGCGTGGCATTTGGGTATTCCGGTTACTGTGGTGACGGCGTTGACTCTTCCGCCGCATCGGCAGGTGGATTTTGCCCGGGAGGTAACGGCGTTGCCGCATTCGTTGGCGCGGGTGGCGTGGCGGCGGCTGAAGCCACAGTTGACGCCGCATCTGAAGTGGCAGCTGGCGGATTGAGTTTAGCGGTTTTGGCCCGCCGGATGCGCCATAATATCCCAGTAAGTACGGTGAATAAAAGTAAAATTATTGCTGGTGTTAATGCAGGTTTTGGCTGGAAAATATTAATGACCGCATTGATAAAAAACATCAGTGTAAAAAATGCCACAATTCCAAAAATGCTGTCAAAAACCATGAGTTCGCGTGGTTCTTGCTGGGATTTTTTGCTAGGTTTTTGGGCATTTTCCTGTGTCATAATCGACATTCTATCGGGTGGGTCAAGTAGACTGGAAATAGCAACAGGAACTGATAATCACGTTATTTAGGAGTATCTCATTATGACTATTAGCAACAGGATTACCGTGAGGGCGGCGGTACTGGCATTAGCTTTACCCTTGCTGAGCGCCTGCGGCAACTCTGCCGACAATAATGCCACCAGCTCCGCGCCGGCGAAGGCCAGCCAACCAGTATCACCCCTAACCACCGCCGAGAAAGCACCCGCGTCTGACGCCATGAGCACGGAAAGCACCGAAAGCGCCGGCGCCACAGATTCCTCCGAGTCAGAAGTGCCGCAAGGAGATTCCACCGACCCGGTCATCATTGCCCTGGACGCCTTCCTCAAATCCCACGCCGGTGTAACCGTCGTGGATGTGGATAGGGAAGACCACGCAGATGTGGTAGTAGTTAAGGTGCTAGAAACCGATGCGTTGAAGGAATACCAGGTGACCCCAGACGGCATGGCCACGGAAGTGCCCACCAATGACACCACCAATGACGACGATGTGGCCAAGGCCAAAACCGCCAAAGTCACCGCCCTTGATGCGGCCAAGCAGGCCCGACATAAGCAGCAGCAAGGCGCCATTGATGAAATTGATCTCGAAGACAACGGCGGCACCCTGAGCTGGAAGGTGGCTTTCGACGACGCCAACGGAAACACCGTTGCCCAAGAGCTGGTGCCCGCACAATAGTGAGGAAACTGTTAACTCCGGTGGACGTTCACCCCACCCATGGGGTGGCTCCAGGGCGTGGGCCTCAACCTGGCGCTGGCGATCATCTACCGGCTAGTCCTGTGGCCGCTCGCCCCGGACGCCCACTATGATGCCCTGCTGCGGCATCTTGTGTACTTCTCCACGTTTGTCATGGCTGACGTCACCACCACCAACGTGTTCGGCCATGACATGGTGCGCACCAACCAGGCGCTGCGCGACGGCGATAGATTCCGCACCATCCTGCTGCGCAAAAACCTCGTGCAATTTCTGGTGATTATGCTGCCCGTGCCGATCCTCACCGCCGGCGGTACCGAATACCTGTATCACCACTCCGAAATGGAACGCACCATACCCGGGGTGCTCTACCCAATGCTGCTGTTCTTAGGTATAGGCAACCTGATTAGCGTGCTGTACCCCGTGGCGCCCGCACCGGTGGCGTGGCGGTTGAAAACCTGGCGGCAGTGGCGCCTGCATGCCCCCATGCTGACGTCCTACGCCATCCCATACGTTATTTATGCCGTGTGGGTGTACACCGACCTACCAGGTTTGTTGAACAACTTGTTGTTTGCTGTCAGCAGTGACGCCATTGTGCTCCGGTGGGAACAAGGTTTGGTCCTGCTGCTGGTGTCCGTGGTGCTGTATGTCCTGTTGACCAGCGCCGCCGTGGCAGTTTTCCGGCGGCGAGGGCTCAAGGTATCAGGCCTTCACACCGCCAGCGGTCAGCCCGGAGACGATGCGCCGCTGGAACGCCAAGACCATGATGATCAGCGGGATAGTGACCAACGCGCCAGCAGCCATGACTGACGCATACGGGTATTCAAAGTGACTGTCGCCAGAGAACCGGGCAATCGCCACCGTGACTGGTTCGGTGGCTTCGGTGGACAGTTGCTTGGCCAGCATAAATTCATTCCAGGTGGCAATGAAGCAGAGGATAGCCGTCGTAAAGAGCGCTGGGGCAGCAAGCGGTAGCAACACAGTGCGGAACGCAGTGCCGCGGGAGGCACCATCCACCCGCGCCGCCTCCTCCAGCTCCCACGGCAACTGGCGGAAAAACGAGGTCAGGGTGTAAATCGTCAGCGGCAGGGCGAAGGAAATATTCGGAATAATCAACGCCCGATACTGGCCAATCCACCCCAAATTACCAAATAATTGGAACAGGGGAGTGACCAGCGCAATGCCGGGGAACATGCTGGCGCCCAACACAATGCCCGTCACAAACCCCTTGCCGCGGAACTCCAGGCGCGCCAACGCATAAGCCGTAAACACCCCCACGAGCACCGCCACCACCGTGGTCAAAATCCCAATGACCAGCGAATTGATGATGGCATTGACAAAATCATTGCCCTTCGCCGTGGACAGCGCATCCTGGAAATTCTGCAACGTCACATGCGTCGGCCACGGCGTGGTATCAAACGTATGCCGCTTATCCCGCAGTGCCGTAATCACCATCCAATAAAACGGCGTCAACCCCCAAATGAGGATCAGCACCACACCTAAATAATTACTGACTTTAGCTTTCATGGGCTGCCCCAATGCTCACCAACGGCTGCGCTGCTTGCTTTTCGACGCTCGGGGCCGCCTGCTGCCGTAGCTTCTTCTGTCGCTTCAGCTCCCGCTTCTCCTGACTCCCCGACACATCCGCGCCCAGGAACCGAATCATCAAAAACGCCACGAAGAAAATCAACAAGAACACCATCGTGGACAACGCCGACGCGGAATTGAAATTATTCTGCCGCATATCCGTCACCACCAGCTGGGAAATCGTGGCTGTGGGTGAATTAGCCGACGGCGAAATCAAAATCACCGGCAGGTCATACATCCGCAACGCATCCAACGTCCGGAACAACACCGCCACCATCAACGCCGGCTTCACCAGCGGCAACGTGATCTTCCAAAACTGCTGCCAACTACTAGCACCATCCACCCGGGCCGCCTCGTACACATCCTTAGGGATCATCTGCAACCCAGCCAGGATCAACAACGCCATGAACGGTGTCGTCTTCCACACATCCGAAATAATCACCGCAGTACGCGCCGCCCACGGATCCGTAGTCCACGAAATCGGAGCACCCAACAACGAATTAACAATGCCACGATCAGCAAAAATAAACTGCCACAGCTTCGCCGTCACCGCCGTCGGAATGGCCCACGGCACCAACACCGCAGCCCGCAGAATCCCCCGACCCACAAACTCCTTATGCATCACCAAAGCCATGAGCATGCCCAAGACGATCTCTAACACCACCGTCACCACTGTGAAGAACAGCGTAATCTTCACCGACGGCCAAAAATCAGTCGCCAACACCCCCGGCGGGCACTTCGCATCCCCACACTGCTGCGACAACCAATAAACATAATGATCCAGGCCAGCAAAACCACCCTGCACAAACACCCCAGTCACCGGATCCAAATGCTTATCCGACTGGAATGACAAATAAATAGCCCGCACAATGGGATAGCCGATCACCACGACCAACACCACCAGCGACGGCACAATCAAAAAAATTGCAGAACGAGTAGAACCTTTTTTCATTGCGGATCCTTGAAAACATAAACACCCAAAACCATAGGTTTTGAGTGTTTAGGAAAACTTACTTCGCGGCCTCAATAGCAGCCTTCATATCTTTCGTGGCATCATCCACACTCTTACCAGCCGTCAACGCAGCATAAGAGTTATCCTGAATAGCCTTCGAAATCTTCGGATAGAACGGCGAAGCCGGACGCGGCACCGCATTCTCCAGCGACGTCTTCAACGCCGGGAAGTACGGGTACTTCTCAATCAACGCCTGATCGTCATACACCGAAGCCAACACCGGCGGGAAGGAATTCTCCGCGAAATAAGTCTGGTTTTCCTCGTTGATCACAAACTCCAGGAAATCCTTAGCCGTAGTCTTATGCTTCGACTTGATATTGATGCCATTGTTGAACCCACCCAGGGTGGACACACCAACACCATCCTTGCCAACCAGCGGCTGTACCTCGAACTTATCCTTCACCTTCGAAGGATCCTTGCTGGCCAAATCAAACATGTATGGCCAGTTGATCGCGTAGGCTGTCTTGCCTTCCGTGAAGGCCTGGGCGGTTTCTTCCTCAGTGGTCGACGTCGAAGCCTTAGAGATATTGCCAGCGGTGTAGGCGTCGACAAGCGCCTTCAAACCAGCCTTGGAATCAGCCGAATCCACAATCGGCTTACCGGAATCATCCAGCACCTTGCCGCCCCAGCCTTCCATGAAGCCAACGGTATTCACCGTCAACCCCTCATACTGCTTCAGCTGCAACGTCAAGCACTCCTGCTGAGCTTCCTTCGCCTTGGAGCACGAATCCAGCAACTCCTGGAAATTCTGCGGCTCATCCGGCACTACCTCAGTATTGCGATACAACAACTGACCATTGGTATTCTGCGGCACCGCATACAACTTGCCGTTGTAGGTAGCCGAAGCCACCGTGGGCTGCAGCAACCGCGACGTATCAACCGCCAAATCACCCTCCAGGGGCTCCAACCACTGGTTCGCGGCAAACTCGGCAGTCCACACCACATCAAGCGCCATCACATCAATATCATCCCGGCCAGCCTGCAACGTCTGAACCAACGAATCCCGCTGATCATCAGATTCACCAGCGAGCTCCTTGAACGAAACCTTCTCATCCGGATGCGAAGAATTCCACTTCTCAATTACATGCTGCAGCTTCTCCGAATCCACCTTGCCCATGGCATAAGTGATAGGACCACGGGCATTGCTATCACCCGAGCTGCTGGTAGATCCGGACTCATTAGAGCTATTTGAACAACCACTCAAAACCAAGCCACCCGCCAAGACAAGCGCAGCAACCGGTTTCCAGGTATTACGGAGAGCCATAAGGTTCATCCTTTCCACAAATTAGGATACTTACTACAAAATGTAGTGAGTAAACCTGAAAATTGTGTCATTTTAGCCACAACAGGGGGTAAAATGATATGGATCACAGCCGATTTCCGCTAGTCGGATCGAAATGATGCGCCACATCGGGGTTGAAACCCAACACCACTTCCTGCCCCAAACGCACGGGCTCATGTGACTTTGCCACCAACGTCACACCCCCAACCGTGACATACACAAAATTCTCCGAACCCAACTCCTCCACCAACGCAACCGTCCCCGTCAACGACACCGGACCCTGCGCCCCAACCCGCATATCCGCCGGCCGCACCCCAAAAATAACCTCCCGGCCAAACAACACACCCGGAAACAAATTCATCGCCGGCGACCCAATAAACCCCGCCACAAACTCATTTGCTGGCAGATCATACAACTCCCGCGGACTCGCAACCTGCTGCAACACCCCATCCTTCAACACCGCAACTCGATCCCCCATGGTCATGGCCTCCACCTGATCATGCGTCACATACACCGTTGTTGTTCCCAACCGCCGCTGCAACGCAGCCAACTCCGTCCGAGTCTGCACCCGCAACTTCGCATCCAAGTTCGAAAGCGGCTCATCCATCAAAAACACCTGCGGATCCCGCACAATCGCCCGCCCCATAGCCACCCGCTGCCGCTGCCCCCCAGACAAATCCTTCGGCTTCCGATCCAACAACTCCGATAACCCCAAAATCCGAGCAGCCTCCGCCACCTTCGCCGCAATCTCCTCCTTAGGGCGCTTAGCCAACTTCAACGGATACCCAATATTCTTCCGAACATTCATGTGCGGATACAACGCATAATTCTGAAACACCATCGCCACATCCCGCTGCGCCGGCTCCAAATCCGTCACATCCTTCCCCCCAATGAGCACCCGGCCACCAGTCACCGGCTCCAACCCCGCCAACGCCCGCAACGACGTAGACTTACCGCAGCCCGATGGGCCCACCAACACAAGAAACTCCCCATCCGCAATCTCCAAATCCAAGTTTTTCACACTCGGGGCAGCGGCGCCGTGGTAGGTGATGGTGACAGAATCAAATTGAATAGTGGCCATGAATACTAAAGTAACAGCTGTTGCGTCACTTTTTCGGTGACGTCAATCTGTTCGAGGCGTTCCGGTGAATCAGCGTGGCTCACAATTACCACAGAACCCCCAGCTGCCAAGGGCGCCAACACCTTGCGGGAAAAATCCTCCCAATCCGACCAGCCCTGGATGAGCACCCGGCTGTCCGGAGTGAACGGGTTGGGCTCCTCCAGGAAAGCCGCCAGCTCGCGGGTTTGCGGGAAGAAGTTATCCCCGTAAAAGCGCACGGTGGGGCCGAAGTCGATGGCTCCCTCCGGGAGCTCGCCGCCGGTCTCGACGACGCCACGGCCGAACGGGTCATCCGTGACTATGACGATGTCGGCGGTGGAATCGGTGCAGGGGGCGTCAGTGAAGGCCTCGGGTGGGAGGAAAAGGACGTCGGCTTCGTCGGCTTTGTCGGTTTCGTCGGTTTCGGGAGAGCTGCGGGATTCGATAAGCGAGTCAAGCGAGGTAAGCGAAATGCCGACATCGGCGGCTAAGGCGCCCAAGGCAATGGTGACGGCCTGCCAGCCGGGTTGCAAGTGGATGCCAATGAGTGAATCCTCGTCCAAATCCAACTCCTCTAGCAGCATGTTGGCTACTTTTGCGGTCCAGTTGTCGAGGGTGATGCCGGAGAAATCCAGGCGGGCGCCGGTTTGTTCGTTATATACAGTCAGGCGGGGCGTGGTGGGGTCGAGGGCGAGGATTTTCGCAAGTAGGTCCATCCTGTCGATAGTAGTCATCCGTGCTGGTGCCAAGAAAACCCAGTACAGACCCCCCAAATAAACCCCCCAACCACCCCAAACCCCATAATTTGTGACTAAGCGCACATAAGGGGGTAATTTTTGGATATTTTTGCTAAAGGCACAGGTCAGAGCATTTTAGTGGTGCGTTGCCTGCGTTACACATTTTCGCTGTGATCTTTTCGGAAGTGTCTTTGTTGCAGGCCTGTGACGTCTGAGTTCTTAAGGTTTTTCCGAAGAAATCCCTGGTTAGCGGCCTCCAGTGAAAAAACCTAGATGTAGCACTTGTAAAACATGTCAAAATTGGGTGCTGATTCTAAAAAATAGTTAATTACTTTCATATGCGCAGGCCCTACTCTGGGCCCAGTCGATTCGAAAAGACTTCTTGAAGGAGAAAAATGAAGAACAAAACTATTGCAATTGCTACGGCAATTGCCCTGGTAACCGTAGCCATCCCGGCCCAGGCACAACAAGTGAACTCCCAAACCAACCAAAGCGGAGCAGCCGTGAACTCCAACGACAACGGCCTCTCCGGCGGCACCGCTAAGTCCGGTGGCGGCGCATCTGAGAAGTCCGGCGGCGGCTCCTCCGACAAGGCCAACGGTGGTGCTAACGGCAAAGCTGGCAGCAACGTCAACGACAAGTCCAGCGGGCTCTCCTCTGACAAGGGCGATGCCAATGGTAAAGCTGGCAGCAACATCAATGAAAAGTCCAGCGGGCTTTCCTCCGGTAACCTTCTTGACCTGCCCCGCAAGATCATCACCGCCATCGCTTCCGCATTCAGCGCCCTGTTCAGCGGCAACCTGAAGGGCTTCTTCAGCGCCTTCACCACTGCTCTTAACGGCAAGTCCAGCACAAACAACGGCTCCGATGGCGGCGCTAACGGTGGCGCTAAGGACGGCTCCGCCAGCGGCTCCTCCGACAAGGCTGGCGCCAACGGTGGCTCGGCTAACGGTTCCGCTGACAAGGCTGGCGCTGGTGCCGGTGCTAACGGCGGTTCCGCAGGTGGCTCCTCCGACAAGGCTGGCGCCAACGGTGGCTCGGCTAACGGTTCCGCTGACAAGGCTGGCGCTGGTGCCGGTGCTAACGGCGGTTCCGCAGGTGGCTCCTCCGACAAGGCTGGCGCAGGCACTGGTGCTAATGGCGGCTCCAGCGGAAGCGCTTCCGGTGGCGCTAACGGCGGTTCTCAGAGCAAGTCCTCCTAAACGTCTCTGAACGTTAACGTGCAGTTTTAAGTTGGGTAAAACTGCACAAGAACTCTCATCAAAGCCCGGCACCTTCCTAAAAGGGATGCGGAAGGTGCCGGGCTTTTGTGCGCCTCCGGGGCGCTTAGGCCGCTCTTATGCGTTGCGCCAGCGCAGAAAAAGAACTTAGAACTCCTGCTGTAATTCATCAGGGAGCGCCCAACTAACCCAGCGGCTCCACACAACCCCGCCCGGAGTAAACAAGAGCTTAGAACTGTTGAAGCCCCTTGTCGGCCGCACACGTTCTAAGCTCCCATTCTCACCCTAGCGGGCTCTGAATGTGGCCCGATTTTTCAGAATGGGAGCTTATCTAGTGTGCTGTACTTGGTGGCTTGCTTGTCGACGTCTCCGGCTTCCGCAGGTTGGTCTGTGGCGTAAGGTCTGGGGGAGGTTGGGTTTGGCCGAAATGGGAGCAGCCGCTTCTGGAGGGGAGGTGGTGAGCTAGGTTTGGGCGTCGAAAAGCTAGCTAGTTGATGCACCGGGGGCTAGCGCCAGCATCAAGCACCGGCGAACGCTGTTCCTCTTCCAACGCGGAACCCTCTTGGCCCACTATCTGCGAAGTAGTGGAAGCAGCCTCTTCGCTCTTTTCCTCGCCAGCGCCAGCATTGGTGGGCCCACTGTAATCCGGGCCGGTGATCACAGTCAGCGTGGTGTTGTCCAGAGACGGGCTGGCCAGCACCGGCAACCCGCCCAGGCGCTCAGCCAATGCCAGGGCATCAGGGTCAGCAGCATTAGCGGCCATCACCTGCGATTGGGCGTACATTCCTTCGGGCGCATTTCCAGTTTCGGAAATCTGGTAGCCCATCCCCTTAAGGCTTTCCGCCACGTTGGCCGCCAAACCGGTAACAGTGGAGGCGTTGAGCACCATCACCTGTTTATTGGGATTGATCGGTTTCTCTTGCGAGCTGGTGCCAGTGGGCGCCGGGGGCTTTGCGGTGGGGGCTTCGCCACCGAGCAGTTGTTCGAAGAATTTGCGTACTTCCCGGGGGTCGATGGTCACAACGGATTCACCGTTGTCACCTATGCCATCAATGGAGGTCACAGGGATAGTATTGAATTTCACATTGCCGCCGGCGAGGTTTTGCATGTGGGCGGCCAGTTGCATAACATCCCAGTCTTTATCAATGGTGACCGAGCGGGTAACTGCCTTGCCCAAGTCGGACAGTTTCGACGGGGACGTCAGCGTGCCAGTCGAAAGAACTTTCGCAACCAGGGATGCCATGTACGCCTGTTGTCGCACGATGCGGTCCAGGTCGCCACGCGGCAAACCGTGCCGCTGCCGGACGAATGCCAACCCGCGCGCCCCATCCAGGGTTTGCGTACCAGCTTTGAAGTCCGCCCCTGAGTATTCGTCCTGCGTGGCCGCCTTCAAACACACCTCAACGCCACCCACAGCATCCGTGAGCAACACGAAGCCCAGCAAACCCACCTCGGCGTAGTGGTCAATGGTGATACCGCTGAGGCTTTCCACCGCATGAATCAAGCCTTTACGCCCGGAGTCTTTCACCTGTTCTTCTAGCTTTGGCCCGTCTGTTTCCCCAGCGGCAAGTAATTTGTCTTTCTCTGCCGCCTTGTGTGCCGAATACACTCCGTTGATCTTGGTGTTGCCAGCCTCTGAGTCATGCACGTAGGTATCGCGGGGGATGGAAATGGCGGTGGCGGATTTTCCATCGTTGGGGATGCGGATCACCATGATGGTGTCGGTATTATCGGCTTCTTCGTCACCGGCGTGTAGAAGGTCAATTTCTTCAGGGGTGAGTGGATTGCCTTGGGCATCGGTGCGGGAATCGTTACCGACCATCAGGATGTCAATGGCCCCATCAAGGGCTTCTGTCATCCCGTTGCCGCCCAAATCCAGGGACCCGGCGCTGGCAATATTGTCCTGTACTCGACCGATGGCGAAGTAGCCTACCCCGGAGATCACCAGTACTAGGGCAGACATAAACGACACCAGGGCCTTGATCGTGGTGGGGCCTTGTTGGTGAGTGTCTGGCCCGTGGCTTGGTGCTGCTTGAATTACGCGATTGCGTCGAGTTTTAGAACCCATAGTGCTTCGTGTACTCCTTTAAGGGGTAACTGGGAAACAGTAAAAGTGAATACAAGAATAACCTGTTACGGCCTGAGAAACACTTTGGCGGGGTGACCTGGAACTGCTTTTGGGGGCAAGTTGATAGTTGGGGTGGCGGCAGATCCGAAGTTCAGCACAGTAGAATCGGGCAGGTGAATAACGTCGATAAGCCAATTGTAGTGATTACCGTGACATTCTCACCGGGGGAGTACCTGGTTGATTTTCTCCGCTCCATTCCCGCAGCAACTACGCGACCCACCCGGGTGTATTTGGCGGATAATGGTTCCACTGATGGTGTTCCGCAGCAGGCTGCTGCGGACTATGACAATGTGGAGTTTCTGCCGACGGGCGGGAATGTGGGGTACGGCGCGGCCATCAACTATGCGGCCAAGCAGGCCCAACAGCAGGCCCAAACCAACGCCCAAGACACCACTCCTAAACAACCCATCAACCCAGAATTTTTCATCATCGCCAACCCTGATGTAGTTTTCGACCCCGGCAGCATTGACGAGCTCATAGAGTGTGCCCGCAGATGGCCTAAAGCAGCGAGCATTGGCCCTTATATTCGGCAGTCAGATGGCTCCGCCTATCCTTCTGCCCGGGCCATTCCCACCTTGCGTAATGGCATTGGCCATGCGTTGTTTTCTGGCGTTTGGACTAATAACCCATGGTCTCGTTCCTATAGGGACAATCAGGCCATGGATCAAGAGCGTGTGGCTGGTTGGCTTTCTGGTTCTTGTCTTCTTATTCGGTGGGATGCGTTTAATCGGATTGGTGGTTTTGACGAGCGGTATTTCATGTACATGGAGGATGTGGATTTGGGGGATCGGTTTGGGCGGGCTGGGTTTGTTAATGTGTTGTGTCCTACGGCGCAGATTACGCATGCGGTGGGGCATTCTGCGGGGAAGCATCCGGAAAAGATGTTGCCGGCGCATCATGATTCGGCTTATCGGTTTCAGGCGGATCGGCATCCGCATTGGTGGCAGGCGCCGATTCGGTTGGGGTTGTGGCTTGGGTTGAAAGTTCGGGCTGCTGTTGTGGTCGGCCTAGTGAAGATGAAAAAATAATTAGTAAACCAATTGTCTTATACCGAAGGGCGCAATAGTGACCGAAAAGAGCATAGATGCTGTGATCTTGGTGGGTGGTAAAGGTACCCGCCTTCGACCGTTGACGGTGTCCACTCCGAAACCCATGTTGCCTACTGCTGGCGTTCCGTTTTTGATGCATTTGCTGGCGCGAATCAAGGCTGCGGGCATCACGCATGTGGTGTTGGGGACGTCGTTCCAGGCTGAGGTGTTTGAAGAGTACTTCGGCACCGGTGAGGAGCTGGGGCTGGAGATCGAGTACGTGGTGGAAGAGAGTGCATTGGGTACGGGTGGAGGTATCCGTAATGTGTACGAGAAGCTGCGTGGGGATACCACCATGGTGTTCAATGGCGATGTGTTGGGTGGCACGGATCTGCGGGGGATTTTGCAGTCCCACGAGGAGAATAACGCTGATGTGACTTTGCATTTGGTGCGGGTGCCGGATCCGCGGGCGTTTGGGTGTGTGCCGACGGATGCTGATGGCCGGGTGTTGGCGTTTTTGGAGAAGACGGAGGATCCGCCAACTGATCAGATCAATGCTGGTTGCTATGTGTTCCGCCGGGAGTTGATTGCGGAGATTCCTTCGGAGCGGGTGGTGTCTGTGGAGCGTGAGACTTTCCCTAAGTTGTTGGAGGATGGTCGTGCTGTGTATGGCTATGTTGATAATGCTTATTGGCGTGACATGGGTACTCCGGCTGATTTCGTGCGCGGCAGTTCCGATTTGGTGCGGGGCATTGCGCCGTCACCGTTGTTGGTGGGGCGTACGGGGGAGTCGCTTATCGACGATTCGGCGTTGGTGAAGGATGGCACGTTATTGCTGGGCGGTACGGTCATTGGTAGGGGCACCGAAGTGGGGGCAGGCTGCCGTTTGGATGATGTTGTGGTGTTTGATGGGGTTACCATCGAACCGGGTGCGGTGATGGAGGATTCGATCATTGGGCATGGGGTGCGGATTGGTGCTAATGCCCGGATTAAGAATTGTGTGATTGGGGAGGGGGCGCATATTGGTGCGCGCTGTGAGCTGAAGGATGGATTGCGGGTTTGGCCAGGGGTGGAAATACCCGATAATGGGATCCGATTCAGCTCTGACGCTTAGGTAAGTAGTATACTTGATATGGCCGCTTGTATTAGGGCGGCCTTTTTTGTCGGTTTTTCCGAGTTATTTTCCTGCGGCGATGCCCCTAAACATATTTTTCGCCGACACGCTAGGATTGTTGCCCTAGCGTTATAAAACAGGGGTAGACACAACATGTAGTACCCCCGGGGTGTGGGTATTTCTGAGGCCTTGTGTTATTTCTGTTACTAATGTGAAATACTTCCTGGGGAAATGGCATTATGAAAGAAAATTCATGCCTCTGGGCTTGACGATATATTGTGTTTGATGTTGACTTAATCATAAGTCCTTTATTGTTACAGTTTGGTGAAAGAAAAGCCGCTACCGGCCTCTTTGGGAAAATTGCGGTAATCTTAAGGTTATTCTCAGCACCAGATAATTGTGCAGTAAGGAAACCAATTTGTTCAAAGCTCTTACCCTGGTGTAAGGGCCTGAGTTATAACGATGAGAGGAGTGTGGCGTGGAAGATATGGCTAGTAACGCCGCGCCTCGCAATCGGTCAGGACGCGATAAGTTTCTTGACAA
This sequence comes from Corynebacterium sp., assembly GCA_030527885.1. GTDB lineage: Bacteria > Actinomycetota > Actinomycetes > Mycobacteriales > Mycobacteriaceae > Corynebacterium. The sequence goes on along the minus strand of JAUMZY010000001.1, from coordinate 73,656 downwards.
CCTCTTCGCAGCTGTTGAAGGGGAATGGCAAGATCAAGCTTTATGTGCCCAGACTGATCCAGAAGCATTTTTCCCAGAAAAGGGTGGTTCCACACGGGAAGCAAAGCGTATTTGCCAAGCGTGCGCCGTCCGGGATGAATGTTTGGAGTTCGCTTTGATGAATGATGAACGCTTCGGTATCTGGGGCGGGCTATCAGAACGTGAGCGGCGCCGTCTGAAGCGAGATATTGGTTAATCTTTAACCAACCACTGGGAGGTAGTTGCCCCACAAAGGTACTGCCGAATGAAAACACAAAAATCAGCCCCTCCCCAGGGGGCTGATTTTTGATTTACCAGACGAGACAGACTAGCCAGGCCCCTAAAACGGCCGAAAATTCGGATCAATATCCTCCGGCTGAATATTCAAATACTGCGCCACCAATTGCGTTAACACAATAGTCAATAATTCCTGCTGCTCCTTCGCCCCCTGAATGCGCTGCTCAATGGGCATCCGAAAAATCACAATTCGGGCTCGCGTCGGCCGCCCCCGCGGATCAATTCCAGCATGAATCACCCGCCCCAACGGCACCGGCCCATCAGCAACCACTTCTGGGGGAAACGCATCACTATCAACATTCAGCCGCATGCGGGGTATAGTATCCACCGCAATATCTAACGCATCCAATTCCATCACGAATTGCTGTTGAATAGGGGCATAAGCCTCCAACACCGCCGCGTCGAAAAGCGCAGGTCGACTGCGGTATCTGGGAGTGTCAAACGGCAAGACCGGGCCACGCAACCCACGACCATGCCGATCACGACGAACATTCATACCTGTCAAGCCTAAACCGCGCCACCCACTTTGCCGGAAAAGGGCACGCCGAAAACCGAGGCGCTCCCCAAATAACACCCCATATCGGTCTAAACTCTGACACGTGAATCAATTTCGTCGTTGCTCTCGCCCTGGCTGCGGTCACCCCGCCGTAGCAACGCTCACTTATGCGTACGCCCAATCAACCGCCTACATCGGCCCCTTGAAAAACAACGACGACCCGCACAGCTGGGACTTATGCTCCACGCATGCCGCCAAAATCACCGCCCCCCTCGGATGGGAGCTCATTAGGGTCCCCACCATCGAAGATGACGAAGATCTCACTGCCCTGGTTGATGCCGTAGCAGAAGCCGGACTTATAGACACGCATTTCACCGACATGCGCACCGACGCCAAAGCCGAAATCCCACCCCCAGATTTCGGAAGTCCCGCCCCCAACGCACCTTTTGGGCATAAACCTGAAGAATACGTGCCCAACCATCCCGCACACCAAGGCGGCAAAAAACTCACGCAGCGTGCCCATTTAACCATCGTTCCAGATTCCGAAGAACCCGACGATGACGCTGATGACGGCACTGATTCGGACGCTAATACCACCTCCAAGTAAATCTTTTCGGGTTCAGTGGGTAGAATTGGCTAAGTTTGACTCCACTGAACAGAGAAGGCTTGAGGGATGCGTTCACGCGAAGAAGTGACCGACGTGATTAAGGCGTACGATGTGCGCGGGATCGTGGGGGAATCCATTACCCCAGAATTTATTACTGATGTAGGCGCAGCCTTCGGCCGCCTCATGCGTAAAGAAGAAGCCCACACCATCGCCATTGGTCACGATATGCGACCAAGTTCACCAGAATTAGCCAAGGCATTTGCCGATGGCGTACTTTCCCAAGGAATGGACGTCCTATTCCTGGGACTCACCAGTACCGATCAGTTATATTTCGTCTCCGGTTATAGGGACATCCCCGGTGCCATGTTCACCGCATCCCACAACCCAGCAGAATATAACGGCATCAAAATGTGCCGCGCCGGTGCCCGCCCCGTAGGGCAAGAAACCGGCCTGGCCGACATCGTGACCAACCTGGTAGAAAAAATCCCTACCTATCACGGACACCCCGGGGAACTCACCGAAGTTGACACCCTCGCGGATTACGGCAGCTTCCTCCGCGAACTCGTACCCCTGGAAGAAATCCGCCCCCTGAAAGTCGCCGTCGATGCCGCCAACGGCATGGCCGGCCACACCGTACCCGAAGTATTCACCGGCCTGCCACTCACCGTCGAACCCCTATACTTCGAACTGGACGGCACATTCCCCAACCACGAGGCCAACCCCCTCGACCCCAAAAACCTGGTGGACCTCCAAAAATTCACCAAAGAAACCGGCGCCGACATTGGCCTAGCCTTCGACGGCGACGCAGATAGGTGCTTCGTCGTAGACGAAAACGGCGACACCGTCAGCCCCTCCGCCATCTGCGGCCTAGTGGCAGAACGCTATCTAAAAAAGCACCCAGAAGCCACCATCATCTACAACCTCATCGCCTCGAAAGCCGTACCCGAAATCATCAAAGAAAACGGCGGCAACGCCGTACGCACCAGAGTCGGGCACTCCTTCATCAAGGCACGCATGGCCGAAACCGGCGCTGTTTTCGGCGGTGAACACTCCGCCCACTACTATTTCTCGGAATTCTTCAACGCCGACTCCGGCATCCTGGCCGCCATGCACGTGCTGGCAGCCCTAGGCACCCAGGATAAACCCCTGAGCGAACTCATGGCCGACTACGAACGCTATGAATCCTCCGGCGAAATCAACACCAAACTGGAATCCCAAGAACAGCAACAAGAACGCACCGAAGCGGTCCTGGCAGCTTTCGCCGATCGAACGGAAAGCGTCGACAAGCTAGACGGCGTCACCGTGCAGCTCAAGGACACCCCAGCGTGGTTCAGCGTGCGAGCCAGCAACACCGAACCCCTGTTGCGCCTCAACGTCGAAGCCACCACCAAAGAAGAGGTAGAAGATTTAGTAACCGAAATTTTGGGCATCATCCGTGCCTAAAAACTACCGTAATATAGTCAAGTATGAGCAATGGATATGACCCTCTCGCGGTGGCATTCTACGACATCGCCCACGAAGGGGCCCAGGTCAGAGCCATAGCGGGGGCCATCGAAACCAGCATCACACCCCAGCAAGACGAGTTCGGGGCAGAACTCCCCGGCCTCGCCAGCCTCGCAGGAGTCCGCGCCCGCAGCATCGTCGTGCTGTGCGCCGACAACCTCAGCTACCGCTGCGCCCAACTCGCAGCCAGCCTCGTCCAACCCCTGCCAGTGGCACTGGTCATCACCGAAACCGCCCCCGGCTACCTCGGTGCCCTAGACGTCCTCATCGTGCTCAGCGAAAAAGGCGAAGACCCCACCATCAGCCGAGCCATCTCCCATGCCGTCAGCCGCGGCATCACCACCATCCTGGTATGCCCCGGTGAATGCCCCATGGTCAACGACGCACCTCGCGACACCATCATCGTCCCCCACCTCCCCAACGCACTGGGGCCCAGCCCCACCCGAAGCGTAGTGGCAGTGCTAGCGGTGTTGGAACTCGCCGACCTAGACCCCCTTTTGGTGGTACAAAAACTTAACGATTGGGCCACCGAAATCGACGAAGAGCTAGAAGCCTGCTCACCTGAACGCGACGAAACCACCAACCCCGCCCGCGAACTCGCAGCCATCCACGGGGCCATTGTGCACTGCTCAGAGAGCATTCCAGGCATGGCATTAGCCACGGTAGTCGCCACGTTATGGGCCATGCGGGGACAAGTCAGCGCGAGCCTGTCACTCCCAGAACTCGCCGCCGCCTCCCGCCACTACCCAGGAGCGCAGCAAGACATTTTTTATGATCCACTCCTTGACGACGGACCAACACTGCTACCGTTAAAGCCTGTTGTGTGGTGTGCGCCGGATCATGACGCGCCGGGGTTGCCGGGTGCCATTGCCGTGACTAGTAATTCAACCAGTAACTCGCAGAGTAGCCCGGTGGATGCGTTGCGGCTGATGAGCCGAGCATTCGCCGCTACTGTGTTTTTTCATGTGGATTAACCTTGAGGGTCATCCCGAGGTTCATCCCGCTTTTAAGTTGTAGAAAGATCGATGGTTCATGCTGTTTCTTTGTCCGCGCACGCAGGCGTATTCGTGGGGTTCTAAAACCCTTATTGCTGGGCTACGGGGGAGTGGCCCAACGCAGCACCCGGAAGCGGAATTATGGTACGGCGCGCATCCCGCAGCCCCCGCCGAGGTGGATGGCGTGCCGTTGACAGAGATCATTGCCGCTGATCCGGACTATCATTTGGGCGCGCAGGTGCGGGCGCACTTTGGGGACCGGCTGCCGTTTTTACTGAAAATCCTGGCGGCGGCGGAGCCCCTATCGTTGCAGGCGCATCCGTCGCTGCAACAAGCCCGCGATGGGTTCCGGCGGGAAAATGATCAAGGCATTGATTTGCGGGCGTGGAATAGGAATTACCGCGACGATAATCACAAGCCGGAGCTCATAGTGGCGCTCACGCCGTTCCATGCGATGGCTGGGTTCCGGCCGCTGGCGGACACGTTGGAGTTGTTCGATGTACTTAACTGCCCGGCGTTGGATCGGTACGTGGGCATGGCGGACCGCAACGGGGCCGAAGACGCGAATTTGCGGGCGCTGTTTACCACGTGGATTACGATTCCGGCGACGGTACGCAAGCAGCTTATCGACGATATAGTGACCGCCGCTAGGCAGGTGGTAGCCGAAAGAACCGTTGCGCAGTGGAAACTAGAGGCGCTGGAAAACATCATTGAACTGGATGCGCATTACCCCGGGGACGTGGGCGTGCTGGGTGCGTTATTGCTCAACCATGTGATTCTGCAGCCGGGGGAGGGCATCTACCTGGATGCCGGTAATTTGCATGCGTATTGCTATGGCATGGGCGTGGAGGTCATGGCCAATTCCGATAACGTGCTGCGGGGCGGGTTGACCTCCAAGCACGTTGACGTGCCGGAATTGGTGCGGGTGTTGAAGTTTGATTCCTTGGCGCATCCGCGTATCGGCTGCCACGCTGGGCTTTTCGACGTTCCCAACAAGGAATTTGTGCTGCGCATGATCGACGTGGCGGGGGAGTGGCAGGCCGAAGTGCCAGGGCCACGAGTCGTGCTGTGTACTGCGGGCGCTGTGACGATCACCGTGGGGGATTCCGTACAGGAATTAACGCCGACGCAATCGGTGTGGATTGCGGCAGGGGAGCCGGCCGCCATGACGGTTACGGGAACCGGACAAGTTTTTGTGGTGGGAGTGGACGCCTAAAAGTTTGGTGATTATTGAAGATTGGTGGGGATTTGATCTTGGTGTGTAAGGGTATTGCTATTGGGAGTAGTTTGTGGTTGATTCTGGGTGGTGTAATTAGAGGGAGTATTGGGTGCGGGTAGCGCCTGGTTATCTCGTTTGGTCGGTATGCTCTGCGGGGCTTGCATCGCGGGGGTTGCGGTTGGGGTGGGCAGGGGATCTGGGCCGCTTTCCTGCGAATCCTCGGATAGTGGCACATGTGCGGGCGACGTGGTGGTGGTTGCCGTGGTCAAATGCTTGGTATCAAAGGGGGTTGTGGATGATCCGTCCTCGTATGGGGGCGGGGTGGAATTGTGGCCGCGGGGGACGTTTTCGGCGATTATGGGCGGCACGAAGGTATTGACGTTGCCGGGGGTGTTTTTCGGCTGGTTCCCCCGGTCAGGGGCAACATATGCCCGTGGTGGAAGCAGTGGGTCCCGTTTGATATCATTGGAATTTCCTGGTGGTTGGGATTCCTCTTCATCATTGTTGTGAGTGTCACGGTCATTCCCATTGGGGGTGGGTGCTGGCGGGTTATTGCTGGGGTTGTTGCCGCTGATTGCAGCTGGTACGGGACTGTCGCTGGTCATAGCGGGTATAATCCCAGAGTCGCTGGTGGTGTGGCTGTCGCTTTGGGCGACGCCGAGCTGCCATACTCCGAGTCCGATAACTACCGCACCGGCAAAACCGCAGGAGACAAACGCAAGGAAGCGACTGGTTGTTTTGTCGCTGCTCATTCAGTACCTCCGGCTTCGGGTTGCCATTTACATGTGTATTTGGCGCCTGTGTTAGCGCGCGTGAGTGTCAGTCATTGACCTTAACACAAACGTTATATAGGCGGGGCAAAGCTTCTGAACTGTGGGATTAGAAATAGATTAAGAAATTCTTTTCGAAAGTTTTTGATGATTTCGGGAAAAATCTCCGGCAGAATCCTCTAAGTCGCTGTATAAATGGCGTTAGGTACCCCCGTGGTACTAGATGACATAATCCTTAAGATACGGGGTGGGAAGTGAAGGATCGCGTAGTCGACAATTTTCTTCCTTGGTGTGTCACAAAATGAACACAAAGACAGTGAGAAAGTGGTGACGATATGAGCACATGGGATATTGAGATTTTTAGCCACGAGGCCAATACTGACTTTCTGGATGAGCTTGCTGCGCTGGACAACGATGACATTGTTGAGGCCGTGGAAGACAGCTGCAAGTTGGTGCTTAACGCCACGCGGCTTTCTCCCGAGGAAAAGGAAAATGGCCTCTGTGCAGCAACAATCGCGGCGATTTGGGCGGGGGCGCCGTTCTCTGCAGGCGATGTGGCGGATGACTACCCGTTCCTGCGGGAATTGGTGGGGCACACCTCGGAGGAACTGAGCGAAGCTGCCAGCGCGGTGCTGGAGGCGGTAAGAGATGAAACTGAAGAGGATTCCGATCTGGATATCGAACCATTTATTGAGGCACTCGAATAATGAAAAACTAATCAATATTTATTAGTTATATACATGATTGCGATGGTGAACTAGGCACCTAGAAAGGGGGTGTTTTAGGGGTGTGACATGCTCTAATGCGTCGAAAAGCGGAAATAATCAGACATTAACGGGGCGTGTCACGGCAGAATTGGGGTAGTGGGGGTAAATTCTTAGAAATAATTTTTCTAGAACGGGGGTAGAACGGGGGGAATGGTGCGTTAAAAACTCGGCTATAGTGAGTCACGTTTACTACGTTGACCACGATCAAGGATCCCCATGAGTTTTGACTATAAAGTTTCCGACCTTTCCCTCGCCGAACTCGGTCGCCATCAAATCCGCCTCGCGGAGTATGAGATGCCCGGCCTGATGCAGCTGCGCGCAGAATACGCCGAGGAACAACCCCTCAAAGGCGCCCGCATCGCAGGTTCCATCCACATGACTGTGCAAACCGCAGTGCTGATCGAAACCCTCGTGGCCCTGGGCGCTGAGGTGCGGTGGGCATCCTGCAACATCTTCTCCACCCAAGACGAAGCCGCAGCAGCCGTGGTGGTTGGCAAAGACGGCACACCCGACAACCCCGCCGGCGTGCCCGTATTCGCGTGGAAAGGCGAAACCCTCCCCGAATACTGGTGGTGCATCAACCAAATCTTCAGCTGGGGCGACGGGGTGCTCCCCAACATGATCCTAGACGACGGCGGCGACGCAACCATGGCCGTTATTCGTGGTAAACAATGGGAAGAAGCCGGCCTGGTGCCCCCCACCGAAGCCGGCGACTCTGATGAGTTCATCGCCTTCAAAGACACCCTGCGCGACGTCCTCGCCGCCGAAGGCCCCAAGTGGACCGCCATTTCCCAATCGGTGAAGGGCGTCACCGAGGAAACCACCACCGGCGTGCACCGCCTCTATCACTTCGCAGAAGAAGGTGTGCTGCCCTTCCCCGCCATGAACGTTAACGACGCCGTAACCAAATCCAAGTTCGACAACAAATACGGCACCCGGCACTCGCTTATCGACGGCATCAACCGCGCCACCGACATGCTCATGGGCGGGAAAAGCGTCTTGATCTGCGGCTACGGCGACGTAGGGAAAGGCTGCGCCGAAGCCATGGCTGGCCAAGGCGCCCGGGTGAAAGTCACCGAAGCCGACCCCATCAATGCCCTGCAGGCCCTCATGGATGGCTTCCCAGTGGTGACCGTGGAAGACGCCGTGGCGGAGGCCGATATCATCATCACCGCCACCGGCAACCTCGGCATCATCACCTTCGAACACATGTTGGAGATGAAGGATCATGCGGTACTTGGCAACATCGGCCACTTCGACAACGAAATCGACATGGCTTCCCTCTTGCACCGCGACGACGTCACCCGTGTGAACATCAAACCCCAAGTCGATGAATTCTACCTGCCCAACGGGCGGGCCATCGTGGTGCTCTCTGAAGGCCGCCTCCTGAATTTGGGCAACGCCACTGGTCACCCCAGCTTCGTCATGTCCACCTCGTTTGCAGACCAAACCATTGCCCAAATTGAGCTATTCAACAACGACGGCAAATACGAAAACCAGGTGTACCGGCTGCCCAAGATTCTGGACGAAAAGGTAGCCCGCATCCACGTGCAGGCGCTCGGTGGCGCCATCACCGAACTCACGAAGGAACAAGCCGAATACATTGGCGTTGACGTGGCCGGCCCCTACAAGCCGGAGCACTACCGGTATTAAGAGTGCGGCCCAGTGATGATCGCCGCCGGATGCTTTGCACACGATGCACCAGCTACCTGGCATAACGTGACTGAAATCACGTGCGGTGATGGGGCCTTAGCCAAGGGCAACCACAGGCCACGGCTGGGGGCGTCGACAAGCAGAGCGGGAAAGTTCGGATATTTCCCCCGGCAATGACATGATTGAAACCATGATTATTGCCATCGAAGGAATTGACGGCGCGGGGAAAAGCACACTGATTGCAACACTACGGGAACAATTAGCCGCAGACGTAATCGCCTTCCCCCGCTACGACACGTCGATTCATGCGCAACTTATCCGGCAGGCGTTGTATCAGCAGATGGGGGATCTGACTGATTCCGTCTACGGCATGGCAACGCTATTTGCGTTGGATCGGTACGAAGCGCGGGACTTGTTGCGGCCATTTAGTTCATCACCCGATGTGGTGATTTTAGATCGCTACGTTGCCTCCAACGCCGCCTATTCGTGGGCGCGCACGCAAGACGCCACCATCGTGGACTGGGTGGCGAACTTGGAATTTGAACAACTAGGCCTACCCCGGCCCAACCTACAAATACTCCTCAACACTACCCCCGATATCGCAGGTCAACGCGCAATCAACCGCGAACAAACAGACGCCAGCCAAGCCCGCGACAGCTACGAATCCAACCCCAGCCTCCAGCAGCGTACCGCCGCAGCCTACGGCAAATTAGCCGCCCGCAACTGGCAATCCCCCTGGCTCATTATCAACCCAGAATCAGATCAGACGCACGTCGCTGATCGTATTACTGCTGCTCTACAGTAGTATAGGTTATGAAATTACCAATTTTAGCTGTCTTTATCGTTTAGGGTGGAGGAAATCTTGGCGCAAAAAGTTCTTGTTGTTGATGATGATCCAGCAATCTCAGAAATGTTAACCCTGGTGCTCAGCACCGAAGGATTCGCCTCCGTTGTGGTCAATGACGGAGCACAAGCAGTCGACGTATTCCAACGCGAAAACCCTGACTTAGTACTACTCGACCTCATGCTCCCGGGCATGAACGGCATCGACATCTGCCGTGCCATCCGCCAAGAATCCACCGTCCCCATCGTCATGCTCACCGCCAAAACCGACACAGTCGACGTGGTTCTAGGCCTCGAATCCGGCGCAGACGACTACATCCCCAAACCCTTCAAACCCAAAGAACTCGTAGCCCGCGTGCGTGCCCGACTCCGCCGCAGCGACGAATCATCAACTGACATCATTGAAGTAGGGGACTTGCTTATTGACGTGCCGGGGCACTCCGTCTCCCGCGGGGGTGAAGAGATCTCACTCACCCCCCTCGAATTCGATCTACTCCACGAATTAGCCAGCAAACCAGGGCAAGTATTCAGCCGGGAAGAACTGCTACAACGAGTATGGGGGTACCGAAACGCCTCCGACACCCGCCTGGTAAATGTGCATGTACAACGATTGCGTGCCAAAATTGAAAAAGATCCCGAAAATCCACAGATCGTGCTCACTGTACGGGGAGTGGGCTATAAGACCGGGGAGTAGCCAAGATTTTTAGTTCCCTGACTGAGTTATTAAACAAAGCGCGCAGCGCCTTTCTCAAGCGCTGGCGCACCTCACTACAGTTTCAAGTAATTGGTTCTGTATTTATCGCCTGCGCCCTCGTCATGATTTCGTTGGCCTATATATTGGTCTCCATCGTGACCCAACGCCTCATCGACACCAAACTCGAAGTAGCAAAAAACGAAATCGAACGAGCCCGCAGCATCGTCGAACAACAACTAACCGCCACGGCCACGTCGTCAAGCACCCAAGTTCGCATCAACTCAGCCCGGGCCGCCCTCACCGCCCGTTCGAACGCAAATTCGGAAACCCAAGCGGTGTACGAACCCATACTCGTCGTCGAAGCCCCCGGCGACGACATCATCAAAGCCCCCGAAAACGCCCAAATCCCCGAACGATTACGCAGCTTCGTCAGCCAAGGCCAAATCGCCTACCAATTCGCCAGCCCCACCCGCGAAAACAACACAACCTATAAAGCAATAATTATAGGTACCCCAACAAAAGCCGACATCCCCCACCTCCAGGTCTACCTAGTCCTCTCCATGGAGAGCGAACAAGCCACCCTCTCACTCCTTCGCGGCATATTCACCACCGCCGCCATCACCCTCGCCGTCCTCCTCGTCGCCATCACCTGGCTCCTCACCCAACAAGTCATCACCCCCGTGCGCTCCGCCAGCCGCATCGCCGAACGCTTCGCCGCCGGCCATCTCCGCGAACGCATGGGCGTCGACGGCGAACACGAAATGGCCCGCCTCGCCATGAGCTTCAACACCATGGCCGAATCCCTCTCCAAACAAATCAACCAACTCCAAGAATTCGGCAACCTCCAACGCCAATTCACCTCCGACGTCTCCCACGAACTCCGCACCCCCCTCACCACCGTCCGCATGGCCGCCGACCTCATCAACGACAACTCCGACGAACTCAACCCCGCCCTCCAACGCGCCAGCGAACTCATGGTCCGCGAACTCGACAAATTCGAATCCCTCCTAAACGACCTCCTCGAAATCTCCCGCCACGACGCCGGCGTCGCCGACCTCGCCGAGTCCACCATAGACGTCCGCAGCTGCATCACCTCCGTCCGCGACCAAACTGACCACCTAGCCAAAGAACTCAACGTCGACGTCAACCTCCACATGCCCGACGAACCCGTCACCATCACCGGCGACCGCCGCCGCATCGAACGCATCCTTCGCAACCTCCTCGCCAACGCCATCGACCACTCCGAAGGCAACCCCGTCGACGTCACCCTAGCCCGCAACACCGAAGCCGTCTCCGTCACCGTCACCGACCACGGTGTCGGCCTCAAACCCGGCCAAGAAGACCTCGTCTTCAACCGCTTCTGGCGCGCCGACCCCTCCCGCGTCCGCCACTCCGGCGGCACCGGCCTTGGCCTTGCCATCTCCCACGAAGACGCCCTCCTCCACGGCGGATCCCTCTCCGCCATCGGCAAACCCGGCGTCGGATCCTGCTTCCGCCTCACCCTCCCCATCACCCCCAACCAACGCTACGAAACCGACCCCCTCCCCCTCACCATCCCAGAACAAACCGGCCTCGACGAAGACACCGTAGAATTCGACGTCCGTGCCGACTTCGAAGCCGATGATGATGGCGTAGTTGCCAACTGGGCAGAACTCATCGAGCAGAACATAACCCGACCCAAACACCGCCTTGACGACACCGACACCGTCTACCCTCCCAGCACCGACAGCTACCGAGGGGATGCCTAACCTATGCGACCCACCCGCCAACTCAAAACTATCGCAGCCACCATCTCCGTAGCCACCCTCCTCACCAGTTGCGCCTCTCTCCCCAACAGCTCTGAACCCCAATCCATAGGCCGCCTCGACAACCCCACTTCCCAAGTTGACTCTGGCCCCATTTCCGGCCGCGAACCTGACCTCCTTCTCCGCGACTTCTACGCCAACAGTGCCAATCCACTCAAGCAATACGCCCAAGCCCGCAACTACCTCACCCCCGAAGCCAGCAACCAATGGAAACCCGGGCCTGAAACCGTCATCCTCGACCGTATCGACATGAGCCGCAACAGTACCACCGGTGCAGACCAAGTCTCCTACACCGTCACCGGAACCATCGTTGGCACCCTCGGTGAAGGCGGTTCTTACAACCCCCGCAACGAAGACTACCGTGCAGTAATCAGCCTCGAACGCACTAACGGCGAATGGCGCATCGCCGAACTTCCCAACCAAGCCATCATCGAACGCACCGAACTCCACAACCGTTACATCCCCCGTGACCTCTACTTCTTTGACCCCACCGGCAACACCCTAGTAGCAGACCGCCGCTGGGTATTCTCCGGCACCAACACCCCTGCCGCTGCACTCATCTCGCTCCTACTTGCGGGCCCCTCACCCATGATCGCGCCGGGCGTCATGGATGAACTTCCTAACACTGCGGCCTATACTCGCACGGAAGGTGGCGTGTATGAGCTCACGGGCTTGTCCAATCTCTCTGAGGCAGCGCGTCGCCGCCTGACGGCACAATTGGTGTGGACGCTTGCACTCGCGGAAGTTGCGGAGCCTTTCTCGTTCTCAATTGATGGCGACTTGGTGCGCAATGACCACAACAATCCCAAGCTGTCGGTGGAGGATTTTCCAGAATATAACCCCAGTGCTTCTGGCACATCCAGTGGGGTGCTGTATGCTCTGACGAACGGTAAGGCGTCGAGCATTTCGGATGGCAATGTGGTGGCGGTGCCGGGCTTCCTAGGTACCAATGGCGGCATTGAATCCATGGATATTTCCACCATGAATCACGTTAATACGGCTGCGTCGGTGGTGACCACCGGAGCAGAGGCGGATAAGAAATCGCAGTTGTATCTCGGCCCGGTGGATGGTGATTCCACTAAAGTTCTCAGCGCCGCTACGCTTTCCAAACCTACGTTCGAAGCCAATTCACAGGCGCTGTGGACGGTGGTGGACGGCACCAAGGTCATGCGCATCGCCCAAAGCACCAGCAGCAGTGACATTTCTCAGACAGAGGTCGACACTTCAGAGTTGGGTGAAACCCATGGCGATATATCGGTGCTGCGACTATCACCAACGGGGGTGCAGGCCGCCTTTATCGTGGACGGTCGTGTGTACGTGGCAACGGTGGCCCGCCCTACTGCCGGCGACCGCAAGCTGACCAATGTGCGAGAACTCATACCGGTGATTGAGGATTCGGCGATCACCCTGGAGTGGTCGGTTAATTCCACGTTGTTGGTGGGGACTGTCAGCACGGATACACCAGTGTGGCGTGCTGATGTTGATGGTTCCTCTGCCATACCATTGTCTTCCGGCAACGTGGTGGCGCCGGTGGTGGCGGTGAGTTCGAATTCATCAACTGTGTTCATCACTGACTCGCGGGCAGCGTTGCAGTTGTCTACCTCTGGTTCTGCTACATATTGGCGTGAAGTTCCTGGGCTGGAAGGGGCCCGAAGCGTCACCGTTGTGCCGCATTAGACCATGGGGCTTTCGGATTATGTAAGTGCCGCACTGGAAGTAGTCTTGCCCAAAAACTGTGCTGGTTGTGGGGCGGGTGGTGCGGTTCTGTGCCGTAATTGTCAAGCGCAATGGCGTGAAGTTCCAAACATAATTTCGACCCGATTTGATACCGGAGTGCCGGTGTGGTCCCTCGGCGTATTGGGTGGTGTGCGACGCCACACCATCATCAATGTGAAAGAGCGCGGGCGGGTTGATGTCATTCCGCACCTAGGGGAGGTGCTGCGTGCCAGCGTTGCATATTTGCAAGCTCGCGGCGACGTGGACATGGATATCACCCTGGTGCCCGCGCCCACCAAGAAATCTGCCATGGCGCGTCGTGGCGGCGATATTGTTACCCGAGTTTGTTACGCTTCTGGCTTATCGACGCTGCCTGCTCTCTGGCTTACTGAAACTGGGCAAGACTCCGTAGGATTGTCAATATCAGAACGTTGGCAGAACCGTTTGGGATCTGTGCGGGTAGATAAGACCTGCCTAAAAAACCTTACTGGTCATGTCCTCATTATCGACGATGTCATTACGACTGGTGCTACGCTCAAAGCGGCAATTATGGTTTTGACCAGCAGGGGAGTGTTGGTGCGCGGTGGTTTGGGGTGGTCGCATGCCTAAACTTAGAATCCTAAGCATGGCGTAATGGTTATGACCAGCGTATGATTAAGGATGGAAGTTGAACCCGCCACTTTTCCCAGCAAAGGTGAGTAATCCCACTTGCCAAATGCTTCGGCGGCTGACACAGGAAGGTACGTGATTATGACCACGCCTGCTGGTAATGAATCCCTGAGCTCCGATGTCAAGGTGACAATCACCGGACGTAACGTGGAGGTTCCAGAGCATTTTGCGGAACGTGTCCATTCTAAACTTGCCAAGATAGCTCGGCTAGACCCAACCCTAACGTTCTTCCATGTGGAGCTCCAACACGAACGCAACCCGCGTCGTGCCGATGAAAGCGATCGTATTCAGATCACCGCCACCGGCAAGGGCCACATTGCCCGGGCAGAGGCTAAAGAAGATTCCTTCTACGCCGCCCTGGAAACCGTACTGTCCCGCATGGAACGGTCACTGCGCAAAGTCAAGGAACGCCGCTCCATCTCGCTGTCTGGCCACCGCGCACCAATCGGCACAGGGGCTGTAGCGAAAGACCTCATTAAGGAAGCCGACAAGGCACGCGACGAGGCCTCCAAGTACGATCACGACCCCTACGCCGACCAAGTCGAGGATGTACTACCGGGTCAGGTGGTGCGCACCAAGGAACACTCGGCTAACCCCATGAGTGTGGATGATGCCCTCTCCGAAATGGAATTGGTGGGACATGATTTCTATCTCTTCATCAACGAAGAAAACAACCAGCCATCAGTGGTATATCGGCGTCATGCCTTTGATTATGGTTTAATTTCGATTGTCCCTGAATAAGGCGAAGCTAAGGCGTCGACAAGCAAGAAGAACCTAGACTGTGGAAAAATAACAGTTTGGGTTCTTTCTTTTATGCTTCTTAAGCGTACAATGAATAAGTTATTGCCTACGCGCTCAACAAAACGCTCCTAAAAACCAAGTAAAGGATTACTCGTGTTTGGACTTTCCAAAGTGCTCCGAATGGGGGAAGGCCGTAAAATCAAGCGGCTCCAGAAAATTGCGGAAGACGTGCTTGCACTCGAACCGGAAGTTGCTGACCTCACCGACGAAGAACTGAAGGCTAAAACCGAAGAATTTAGGGAGCGCCTCGAAGACGGCGAAACCGTAGACGACCTGCTGCTTGAAGCGTTCGCGGTTGCCCGGGAAGCCTCCTTCCGCGTCCTAGGCCAAAAACACTACCTCGTGCAGGTCATGGGTGGCGCAGCCCTGCACTTCGGCGGCGTTGCCGAAATGCGCACCGGTGAAGGCAAAACCCTCACCTGTGTGCTGCCGGCCTACCTCAACGCCCTGGAAGGTAAAGGCGTGCACGTCGTTACCGTCAACGACTACCTGGCTAAACGTGACGCCGAGTGGATGGGCCGTGTGCACCGCTTCCTCGGGCTCAAAGTCGGCGTGATTCTTTCCGCCATGACCCCCGACGAACGCAAAGTCGCCTACGACGCCGACATCACCTACGGCACCAACAACGAACTAGGTTTCGACTACCTGCGTGACAACATGGTGCACTCTCTGTCTGAGTTGGTGCAGCGCGGCCACCACTACGCCATCGTGGACGAAGTCGACTCGATCCTTATCGACGAAGCCCGCACCCCGTTGATCATCTCGGGGCCCGCCGACGGGCCCTCCCACCTGTACACCACCTTCGCCTCTCTGGCCCCCCGGATGAAGGAAGGCATCCACTACGAAGTGGACCACCGCAAACGCACCGTGGGCGTCAAGGAAGAAGGCGTGGAATTTGTCGAAGACCAACTCGGTATCGAAAACCTCTTCGCACCGGAAAACTCCCAGCTGGTCAGCTACCTCAACAACGCCATCAAGGCTAAAGAGCTTTTCACCAAGGACAAAGACTATATTGTGAGCAAAGGTGAAGTCCTGATTGTGGACGACTTCACCGGCCGAGTGCTCGAAGGCCGTCGCTACAACGAAGGCATGCACCAAGCCATCGAAGCCAAGGAAAACGTTGAAATCAAAAACGAAAACCAAACCTTGGCCACCATCACCCTGCAAAACTACTTCCGGCTGTACGACAAACTAGCCGGCATGACCGGTACCGCCGAAACCGAAGCAGCCGAGCTTCACCAGATTTACAAGCTCGACGTGATGCCCATCCCCACCAACAAGCCGCCGCGCCGCGAAGACCTCACCGACCTGGTGTACAAAACCCAGGAAGCCAAGTTCGCGGCCGTGGTCCAAGACATTGCTGAGCGGGTAGCCAACGGGCAGCCCGTGCTGGTGGGTACCACTTCCGTGGAACGCTCCGAATACCTGTCCAAGCTGCTGCAAAAGCGCAAGATCAAGCACAACGTGCTCAACGCCAAGTTCCACGAGCAGGAAGCCCAGATCATCGCTAAGGCTGGTCTGCCTGGCCAAGTCACCGTGGCCACCAACATGGCCGGCCGTGGTACCGACATCGTGCTGGGTGGCAACCCCGATATCATCGCGGACATCAACCTGCGCGACCGCGGCCTCGACCCAGTGGAAACCCCCGAAGAATACGAAGCAGCCTGGGACGACGAACTCAGCAAGGTGAAAACCAAGGCCGAAAAACTGGCCGATGAGGTGCGGGAAGCCGGCGGCCTGTACGTGCTGGGCACCGAACGGCACGAATCCCGCCGTATCGACAACCAGCTGCGCGGTCGTTCCGGCCGTCAGGGCGACCCCGGCCTCACTCGGTTCTACCTGTCCATGCGCGACGACCTCATGGTGCGGTTCGTGGGGCAGACCATGGAAAACATGATGAACCGCCTCAACGTCCCCGACGATGTGCCAATCGAAGCCAAGATGGTCACCAACTCCATCAAAGGCGCGCAGGCGCAGGTGGAAAACCAAAACTTCGAAATGCGCAAAAACGTGCTGAAGTACGACGAAGTGATGAACGAACAGCGCAAGGTGATCTACCGGGAACGCCGCGAAATCCTCGAATCCGCGGACATCGCCGACAACATCCAATCAATGATCGACGAAACCATCACCGCCTACATCCAAGGCGCCACCGCCAACGGCTACGTGGAAGACTGGGATTTGGAATCCCTGTGGCACGCCCTGGAAACCCTCTACGGGCCCTCCATGACGGTCGATGAACTCATCGACGGCACACAATACGGCGCAGCCGGTGAACTCTCGTCCGAGGACCTGCTCGAAGCCGTCCTGTTGGATGCCCACACCCAGTACGAAGAGCTGGAAGAAGCCGTCACTGTAATCGGTGGTGAAGCCCAAATGCGCAACCTAGAACGCCAGGTGATTCTGCCCATACTGGACCAAAAGTGGCGCGAACACCTGTACGAAATGGATTACCTGAAGGAAGGCATCGGCCTGCGCGCCATGGCCCAGCGTGACCCATTGGTGGAATACCAAAAAGAAGGCGGCGACATGTTCAACGCCATGAAAGACGCCATCAAGGAAGAAACCGTGCGCCAACTCTTCACGCTGCGCAAACAATTCCAAGCACAACGCGAAGCAATGGAAGCCGCCGCCGCGGAATCCGCCGGTGAGGTTACTGCCTAACGCGCTTGGTTCTTAAATGATCCGCAGGGTCTGCATCTTTAAGCAGCACCCTGCGGATTTTTCGTTTAGGTAGGGCGAGGCAGGTCGCCTTGCTGAGGCCGCCGGGGGCTCCAAGGTTTCCAGGAGGGCGGTGTAGGCCCGATGCTCAGCCCCGACGCTGACGGAGCCGAAGACGTCGATAAGCAGCAGCGATTCCGCCTCCCGAGTATTAAAATGAAAAGAATTAATCTTCATATCCCGGCGCCGCGACTGCGGCATATACCCATGACGTAACCGGAAGCCAACATGGCGGCGCACCTGATTGGAATATAATTCAGCCCGCAACACATTCGGGGGACGTAGACCAAAAGCACAGGACAGCGCAACTGTGACCAAGGCGGTAGCGGTGTTTCTGACATCGAAGGGCATGAGTTTCGGATCCGCAGGCGGCGCAGCCGGCTTTATCGCTGGTGATAGCACTTTTAGCACGGATAAGCCGGGAATGGGTTCTAACATGATCAGCACTTTAGATTCCTAGTGACGCCCATGATGAACAACCGAAGGTGACAAAAAATTCATGTTGGGGGGTGATTCGCAGCATAGGTTATGGGAGAATATACCCAGGACATACCACGATATGCGTGTGATTTCGAAGTTTAACGTAAATCTTTTCTCTGTGAGGTGAATGAAAGCGGTGCGCGGTTTGATTGTTGACTATGTGGGTGTGCTGGACGGAACTGATGAAGATCAGCGGCGCTGGCGCAACCTGCTAGAAATGGCTCGTAAAGCGGGCATCCCGACCGCTGTCCTCTCCAATGACCCGGGCGGCCCAGCAGCCGACCCCATTCGGGTACTAGAAACCCAAGGCATTGTGGATGCGGTTTTACTCTCCGGAGAAATCGGGGTGGAAAAACCCAGCAAAGAGGCCTTCCAGGCGGCCGCAGACGCCCTGGACCTGCCCATTCGTGACTGCGTCATGGTGGACGACTCGATTCTCAACGTCCGCGGCGCGGTGGAAGCAGGTTTGGTAGGGGTGTACTACCAGCAATTCGACCGGGCAATAGTCGAAATCACCGGGCTGCTTGACATTGAAGGTGATTTTTAGTGCGAATATATGTGCCAGCAACCGTTGACATGCTGCGGCAACTCAACGAAACCGGGAACATCACCGTCTGCTCCGGGTACGGATTTGCGGTCACCCCGGCATTGCGGGAATTCTTCCTAGAAGGGGAGGAAGAAGACTTTGCCGAATACGCATTCGATGACGCGGCCCGGGCTTCACTGCGGCTGCTGGCCACCGGGGAACCAGAGCACTTTCCCCACCGGCGCGCCGTAATCTCCATTGACCTCCCAGACGCTGAGGTCACCTACCAGCCTGACCTGGGGGAATCCGTGGTTTCCCTGAACGCGCTGGCCATTTCACTCGCGGCGATAGCCGCCATCCACGTTGATGTTGCCAGCAGCGAGGAAGCCACCCAGAAGGCCATCGAAGTTATCGACGCCGCCGACCTAGGCGACGAAGATGCCGAACTCGCCGTCGGCGATGCACTAGACAATTACCTGGCCTGGTACGATCCCTCCGAGCTTGGGGTTTTACTTGAATTACTGTAGGCCTCACCTGGTTTGGGTTTGGGGGTGGGGGCTTATCAGGTGGGCGTCGAAAAGCTTGCGGCAGAACCCCTAAGCTCCCTTTTACGATCCAGAGGGGTCTGAATGCGCCCCGCCTTTCCCAAAATGGGAGCTTATCAAGTGTGCTGTGTGGCTGTGGAGTGTAGCAACGCTGATAAGCTCCCATTCCCACCCCAGCAGGCTTTAAACGCAGCCTAATTCTTCGGAATAGGAGCTTATCGGGTGTGCTGTGCTGGGTGGGTGCTTGTCGACGGCTCCGGCTTCCGCAGGTTGGACCTGTGGTGTGGGGGCTGCGGGTGTTCTAAGCTCCCTTTTACGATTCAGGTGGGGTGTGGGAGGCTGGGTTTGGCCGGAATGGGAGCTTATCGGGTGTGCAGCGGGGCTGGGGTGTAGTGGGTGGATACCTCTGATGAAGAGGGGCTAGGGGTGGCGTCGAAAAGCAAAGGTGGCAAGAATGGTAGTGAACCAATTGGACGGGAATTAAGGAAAATCATGCTCAAAAGCCGCCGGTACTCGACTCTGATGAAGCCTGTGTGCGCGCTCCTGCTGGTGGCGCCGCTGCTGAGTGGTGTTCCTCTGTGACGAATCTGATTGGTGGGGAGTCGTCTTCTGCCTCGCAGCCTGCGGAGACCACGACCGCGGCCGCCGCGACCACCAGCAAAGATGAAGTTGCTCCTGGGGCAGGCGGACGCGATGGCGGCAACGTGGTTGAGGGGACGCGGGTGGACTTCAACAAGTGCACCGTGAAGCGTACGGATTCTGTGGAGGTTTTACCTATTGATCAGCTCAAGCCAGAGGATCAGCCGGCGTTGGTCGGCGCGATCATGGCCGACAGTATTGATAAGCAAAGGCTATTTTAATTCGATCTGGCGGGGGTGGATGCTGATCAGGAGATGACCCTGACGCTGTGGTCCGAGGAGGCTGAGGGTGCGCGGGTGTTCATGAAGATCAATCTGCAGAGCATTTTTAAGAAGAATCCGTTGGTGGATTATGGGTCGGAAGACCCAGCCAAGCAAAAAGAAATTGCGGAGATTGATCAAAGTGGCAACGAAATCATGCCGATGTCGGCAGGTACCAGCACGGTGGCGTTATATGTGAATCCGAATTTCGTTAAGTATTTCTCCGCGAAGAGTGTTTTTGAGTTCACGAGCAAAGCAGCCGTGACTCGGTGCAATGCTTAGGCAGCTTTTCGACGCCCACCGGCCCCACACCCAATTGGTCGGATGATTGGGTTTATGGTGAATTTGATTGGGCGAACCTGTAGCAAAGCGCCAATTTGGTAATAGGGTTGAGTTATATTTTTGATCTGCTACAGGAGTGTTTCATGCGCAAATTATCCCCCATACGTTTAGGTTTTACAGTTCTGTGTACCGTGCCGCTTTTGGTGGGATGCGGCATGCAAAGCCTCGTGAACCTCACAGCACGGGAGAGCGTCTCGGGATCAGCCACCACGTCGAGCTCATCGGCGGCGCCCGCCAGCAGTATCTCTACGTCGGAAGCCTCAGAAACAGGTGCTGCCAGCACCACCAGCGCGAGCAACGTGCCCGAAGGGACACCTGTTCCCGGTAGCGAACATAATTTTAATCAGTGCAAAGCAACGAAGACTGATGCCCCTGGTGCGGGTTCCGCTGGTAATTTCACGCTAAGCGGTGGTTCCATGGTGGACCTAGAAGACAAGCGTAAGCTGGTGATTTTTAAGGTTAACCAATTGTTCCCCGAGGACCAAGAGGCGACGCTTCAGGTGTTTTCGATTTCGGGGGATTTATCCAAACCCCATGTAGAGGTAGCGATAACGGTTCAAAATAATAGGGCCATGAGTGCGAAAATCAATGGGTACAATGGCCAGGAAGTTCCCCAAGTTCCGAGCTCAACAAAGATAGATGTAGTGGCTTTTGATGACCAGATCAAGCTTTTTATCGACGAGCGGCTCGCTAGCCTCTTTGGTGAAAATTCCACGCTGCAAATTAACTTTAGTGGCACAACCTTCAGCTGTGCTCCCTAGCTATAGGCCTACACCCAATTGATCGGATGATTGGGTTTATGGCGGATTTGATTAGGTAAACCTGTAGCAAACTCTCGATTTAGTAATAGGATGGAGTTATATTGTTGATCTGCTACAGGAGTATTTTCATGCGCAAATTATCCCCCGCACGTTTAGGTTTCGTGGCTCTGTGCACCATGCCGCTCATGGTGGGATGTGGCATGCAGAGCCTCCTCAGCCAAGCTACACAAGAAGGGCAAAGTTCATCTGTTGCCCAGGAGTCGGTTGCGGCGTCAAGCTCATCAACCACCTCCGCCACCTCGTCCAAGTCGACCACCTCGACGTCGGCACGCTCTAGTAGCACCAGCAGCACCAGTAGTGCTTCTGATGAGGATGTTGTGCCAGGAACCCAACATGAATTAGCCAACTGCAGTGTGAAGAAATCTAACGAAAATGCCGCTGACATCGGCAATTTCATGTTGGAAAGTGGTTCCGTTGCTGACCTCGCGGATAACCGCAAACTGGTGACCTACAACATCAAAGAACGACTGCCGGAAGATCAAGAAGTGAAATTTCAGGTGTTCTCCGACGCAGACAACTATGACACCGACTATCACCTAGTGATAGAAATGGGCATACAGAATAATGAGCTCACCACATCCCGCTTCAATGCTGTCAATGGGGAGAAGGCCGGAAACCCCAAGATTCCATCATCCGTGGACGTGCATGTGGACATCTCAGATAGCCAAGTCAAGCTCTTCATTGACAAAGCAATCGCCAGCTCATTCGGGGAGAAATCCATGATAAAAATCGAAACTGGCCAAGCAACGTTCACGTGTTCCGGCAAGTCGATTATAAGGTAATAAGGTACGCCAGGCCCCGCCAAGCCCACCAGAAACAGGGAACCTATTTCCACTCCACATTGGTCCGCAGGGCGGCCAAGAGTTTCCGCACCGCTACCACCCGCCGGCCGGTGGGGGAGTCTGGTTCAAAAGAATCCAGCTCACATTCCGGATCGGTTGGCGGCCCAGCATGCGTGCATCCCCGGGGGCACTCCGCCACTGCCTCCGCCAGGTCTTCGAACACACCTACAACAGTGTCGGCATCCACATGTGCCAACCCAAAGGACCGAATCCCTGGTGTGTCAATGATCCACCCATTGGGCTCAAGGCGCAAAGCCACTGCCTGGGTGGAGGTATGCCGGCCTTTCCCTACTCCGGAAACCTCCCCGATCTCCCGCTGCGCATCCGGAATGATGCGGTTGACCAGGGTGGATTTGCCCACGCCGGAATGCCCAACCAGGGCAGTGATGTGGTCAGCAACAAGGCCTAAAACTGGCTCCAATGGGTCGTCAATCCCGCACACCACCACCGGCACATTCAGGGCTTCGAACTCAGTGGCGAACTCCGTGGGATCTGCCAAATCCGACTTGGTCAAACAAATGATCGGTTGCAAATTTCCCACAAACGCAGCCACCAACGCCCGCTCCACAAACCCCAACCGCGGCGGCGGATCCGCCACCGCGCACACAATCAGCAGTTGCTCTGCATTGGCCACCACGATCCGTTCATAAGGATCAGTGTCGTCAGCGGTGCGCCGCAATACAGAGGTTCGCTCCGCCAGTTTTACAATCCGCGCCAGCGTATCCTTACGGCCCGAAGTATCTCCCACAATGCCGACCCGGTCGCCCACCTCCACTGGTGTGCGCCCCATCTCGCGGGCGCGCATGCACACGATCGGATGTTCCTGACCATCCAACACCACGCCCCACCGGCCCCGATCCTTGGTGACCACCATCCCAAACTTCGCATTGGCATGCTTCGGCCGATCCTTGGTCCGCGGCCGCGACCCCTTGGACGGGCGGATCTTCACATCAGATTCATCCCACGAACGTGCCACTGCGCTACAGCTCCTCTTCGTGCAGCATTGCCGCCCACATTCGTTCAAACCCCGGTAGGGTTTTTGCTGTGGTTTCGATATCCTCCACCGCAACATCAGGAATGACCAAGCCAATGATCGCTCCGGCGGTGGCCATGCGATGGTCAGCATAACTGGACCACTGTGCCCCATGCAATTCGGTGGATGGTTCGATGGCTAGGCCGTCGAAAAGCTCAGTGCATTTGCCACCAACCTTGTTAATTTCGGTGGTCAGAGCCTTAAGACGGTCTGTTTCGTGGCCGTGCAAATGTGCGATGCCAGTCAACCGCGACGGCGAATTCGCCAACGCAGCCAGGGCCGCAACGGTGGGCGTAAGCTCCCCAATTGCGGACATATCAAGTTCGATGCCGCGGAGTTTGCCGGCGGGCGGACCCGTGACAGTCAGGCCATCGCTAACAGTGCAGCCCATCTGCTTAAGAATGCCCTGAATCGCATCACCTGGCTGATTCGTTGGCGCCGGCCAATGCGGCACGGTCACCGTGCCACTGGTCACCGCTGCCGCCGCCAAAAACGGGGTGGCGTTGGATAGATCCGGCTCCACCCGCACCACGCCGCCCCGAATCGGCCCCGATGCCACTGACCACTGGTTTTCCACCGTGGTATCCACACTCGCGCCGGCCTGCCGCAACATATCAACGGTCATTTCAATGTGTGGCAAACTGGGCAAATTTTCGCCCACATGTTTGACTGTCAACCCCTCGGCAAACCGCGGCGCCGCCAACAACAAACCCGACACGAACTGCGAGGAGGCCGAGGCGTCGATCTCCACCGTGCCCCCGACCGGCGCCCCATCACTGGACACCTCAAATGGCAGGGCATCCCCCTTGACCGCTATGCCCAGGCTGCGCAACCCATCCAGAATCCCCTTCATGGGGCGATTCCGGGCATGCGCGTCACCATCGAAAAACACAACGCCGTCCGCCAACGCCGCCAACGGCGGCACAAACCGCATGACAGTTCCCGCCAGTCCGCAATCCACCATGCCGCCGGTGAACCTGGTTGGTTCGACGAAGACCGTCACATTGGCGGGATTCTCCGAATCAGGTTCCACCTGCACATCCACGCCGATGCGCTTGAGGGCCTGCACCATGAGTTGCGTATCCCGGGACCACAGGGCGCTGGTGATGGTGGAAGGGTTTTCGGCAATGGCGGCTAAAATCAACGCCCGGTTCGTGATGGATTTAGAACCCGGCACTTGCACAGTTGCTGTGATGGGTTCGGTGGCAAGAGGTGCGTTCCAGTATTGAAAGGGGCTGTGATTTTCTGTCATGTGAACCATAATAAAGGTAAAAGTGGGCTTTTCGGCTGCATGCGGGGGTTTGCGGCCTTGGGGTTTTCTGGATCTAGGCGTTCAGTGGTTGAGACTGCGGGTGTTCTAAGCTCCCTTTCCCACCCTGGCGGGCTTTGAATGTGGCCCATTTCCCGGGAATGGGAGCTTATCGAATGCGTGGCTTGGCTGGGGTAGGAGGGATGCGGGTGCAGCAGGATTGATAAGCTCCCTTTTACGATCCAGGTGTGGTTGAAAATGGTTCGACCCGTGGGAATGGGAGCTTAGTAGGTGTGCGGCAGCAGAGGCTTTGCGGGGCTGGAGCATTGGGGTGCTGGGGCGTCGGGCGTCGAAAAGCTTGCAGCAGAACCCCTAAGCTCCCTTTTACGATCCAGAAAAGGTGCGGGAGGTTGGATTTGGCCGGAATAGGAGTTTATCGGGGGTGCTGTCATGGGGTGTTTGCTTGTCGACGGCGCAGGCTTCCGCAGGTGGGTGGTTTGCTGAGGGGTCTGTTTCGATTCAGGGAAAGAAAAAGGACAGCCTTGGGCCACCAGCCCCAGCCCCAGCCGCCAATCAGGGCAGGACCGCCCTGAACTTTACCGGTAGGCGTACCAGCTGGGTGGTTCGCTTAGGTCGGGGATTGTGTGTTTAGCAGGGCTGATACGTTTGGGGTTTTGGCGTCGAACACGTTCGATGGTGGGGAGGAGTTTGGATTGTAGTTCCCAGGGGTGGAATTGGAGGATTTGGTAGCCGTGGTTCAGGATGCTTACCTCGCGGAGGCGTTCGGCAAGGAGTATGGTGGCATCGTTGGTGGTGGTGCCGTGGTATTTTTGGCGGCCGTCGATTTCGATGACGAGCCAGTCGAAAAGAAGGAGGTCAACGCGGCTTTTGGTGAAGAAGTCGTTGGGTTTTTGGATGGGGATTTGGGCTTGGGCGGCTATGGTTTCTTTGGGGTAGGCTCTTGTCACCAAGTGGTGGGCGAAAGTTTCCCAGACAGAATCAATGCCGTAGCGGGCGCGCTCTAGGACTTTGCGGGCTTTGGTGGTGCCCCATTCACAGCGACGTTGATCCAAATACCAGAGGAATTGTTCCTTTTGGTAGCCCATGTTGAGGGCTGCCTCGATGAAGGCGAGGGCTTCTAGTTCACCGTTGAGCACGCAGATGTCGACGAAGGTGCGTTCAGGTGTGGTGGTGCGCAGGCAGTTGATTGTGGACCAGTCGGAATTGGATAAGGTTGAGCATCGATAGTTTGCGATGGGCGGCCATTGGTCGCGCGATGGGGGTTGCTTGTTGCCGGGTAATGTGAGGTCAACGGTGGTGCGGCAGTTGAGGTTGAGTACGGGAATGCCGAGGATGGTTGCGGCGGCTAGGCCGCAGATGATGGCGGTTCGGGTGCTGGAGCCGAGCGCTTTGATGTGGAGTTGGAGTTTTTGGAAGTAATGCTGCTGGTCATAGGTGTCTGAGTGGATCCATTGGTTTTTGGTTAGTTGGGTGTGTTGGTCGTACCAAATGTCGTCGTGGGTGGGTGGGGTGAGGGCGATCATGCTTTAATAAATACTTGATTAAAATCCACCTGTAAATACCCTATTATCCCAGCATATCTGCGAATTTTGCCTCCGTGACTTGTGCCAAATCTGCTGGTTTGATTTCGATGTCGAGGCCGCGGCGGCCGCCGGAGACAAAGATGGTGTCCCATAGTTGGGCGGATTCGTCAATGATGGTCGGTAGTTTATGTTTTTGGCCTATTGGTGAAATGCCGCCGGGAATGTAGCCGGAGGATTTTTCGGCGTCGTGTTGGTCTGCCATTATTGCTTTGGCGACGCCGTGTGCGGCGGCCGCTTTTTTCAGGGACAGGTGGTAAGCCACCGGCAGGCAGCATACCGCCAGCTGGCGTTTTGGCCCTTTGCCGGCACTCAGGTCGATGACCAGGGTTTTAAACACCTGTTCTGGGTCTAGGCCTAGTTTGGCTACTGCGTGGTCACCGAAGTGGTCTGTGCCGGCTTTGAAAGTTTGTACGTCGTGGGGGATTCCTAAGTCTTCAAGGATCTTGAGGGCGGGGGTTGCGGAATGCGGTTTTTTCTTGGACATGAACTCCAGAATAGGCGCAGTGGTAATTAGCCAGTAAAATAGAACCTCGACGACTAGGAAGGTAGAACCAATCCCTGATGGCTGCAACTACACCGGAATTACACAAGCGCTTTGAGGCTGAGGCACTGCCACTCATTGACCAGCTCTATGGTGGTGCGTTACGCATGACCCGCAACCCGGCGGATGCGGAAGATCTGGTGCAAGAAACCTACATTAAGGCTTTTCAGGCCTTTGGGTCTTTCACGCAGGGAACCAACCTGAAGGCTTGGTTGTACCGCATCATGACCAATGCGTATATCAATTCCTATCGGAAGAAGCAGCGGCAGCCAGCGCAGTCTTCGGCGGAAGAGGTGACCGATTATCAGCTGTTGGATTCTTCGACGCATATGGCGGTGGGGTTGGAGTCGACAGAGGTTGCGGCGCTGAAGAATATTCCGGATCAGAAGATTTCTAATGCCATGAATGATTTGGCGGAGGATTATCGCATGGTGGTTTACTATGCCGATGTGGAGGGGTTGTCGTACAAGGAAATTGCGGAAATCATGGGCACACCTGTGGGAACGGTCATGAGTCGCTTGCACCGGGGAAGAAAACAACTGCGGGAAGTGTTAAAGGATGTAGCACATGAATACGGCATTGGTACGGATGCCGTCGAAAAGCAAGCAACCAAGCAAGCAGGAAGGCCAAGCAAGTAATCATGCATGAATCACAATGGGCAGACTCCCGTCCGCAACTCTCTGGCGAATGCGGTTGTCATGATCTGCATGTATTTCTTTATGAATTGGTGGATAGGGAGCTCACTGACGAAGATTGCCGCAGGCTCGAAGCCCACTTGAAGGGCTGTCCTTCTTGTGCAGAAATAGTAGAAGCGGAAACTGCCTTACGAGAAGTTCTACATCGGTGTTCGTGCAGCAATGCGCCGCAATCATTGCGGGAGAAAATCTGCGGTGAACTCTCCCTGGAGGATGCGGGAAGTGCCAAAGATCAATAGGTACTAATAAAAATGGGTAAGTTTTGCTAGCCTAAACCGCATGCCCAAAAAACGCGTCTACGCACTAGCCCTCACGGTAGCCATTTCTACCAGCAATATTGCAGTACCAGCAGCTTCTGCGCAAAACTCCTCTGACATTTTCTCGGTGAGCAGCCTCGGATCTAGCGGCTCACTGCTCATGGACTTATGGAATAGGTTCATGAAACTGATTGGACACAGCCGGATTGTGCCACTCATTCTGGAAGTAAGCCCCAGTATCGTCACCCAAAAAATGCGGGACATGCTCGGCCGCGGCATCTCCGACGACATCGGAGCCATGGCCGGCGACCTCGGCATCATGGTTCCGCTCGACTCCGACGAGTTCGCCATCATCTTCGGCGACTCCTTCAGCGGTGAACGCTTTGGCGAGGGCGATTGGATGAGCCCCGTCGGCGCCATCGCCGCCTACGACGACGGAGGCCAAATCAAAATCCGCCGGCCCCTCAACAAAGGTGACCGAATCGAACAACTAATCGATTACGAGCACAATGACAACAACCTCACCATGATCCCCTCAGACGTGATCAACATCGACGGCACCCTCTACATGCAAGGCATGTGGAACGAAGGCATCGGCAATGTCCTCGGCACCGAAATCTGGCAATCCACCGACCACGGCCAAACCTGGGAATCAATCGCCACCACCGACAAAAACTTCATGAAAGGCTTCGGCGACCTCATCACCTGGGAACACGGCGACGACGGTTACATCTACGTCATGTCCAGCCGCTTCAAACGAAACGACGGCGTCTACCTCAGCCGCTTCAAACCCGAACAAATCACCGACCGCGGCGCCTGGGAACACTACGTCAACGGCAACTGGGAAGCCAACGGCGGCCGCACCCTCTCACCAATCATCAAAGACAAGATGAAAGCCGGTGAAATGTCCCTACGGTTCATCGACAACCACTGGGTACTCTCCATGTTCAACGCCGAAACCGCCTCCATCGAAATCCGCATCGCCGACCGCATCGACGCCGACTGGAACAGCATCAAACCCGCCCACGTGGTAGTCGCAGGCAAAGGCGGTTGGCGCGCCGAACAAACCGCCAACAACTTCACCCAACTATACGGCGGATACATCGCGCCCGGCTCCACCATCGCCAACATGAACATTGTGGCCTCCCAATGGAACACCGCCACCAACAACCGATACGCAGCCACCCAGTTCAACGTGCAAGGCCTAGACAAGTTCTTCGGCATCGGTGGCGCGGCTGAGGCACCCGCCGAAGCCGCCACCAACGACCAGGCCGGCCCAGCACTGCGCAGCATCCCTGAACCTGCAGACACCGCGACAGAGGACGCACCTGAAGGCCTCGGCGATGAAGAACAGATCGTGGTCCGGGAAACCCCCATCGAGCCGACCGCTGACAGCCCCATTGCCCCCATCGCCGAAGAAACCACTGAGGCTGCGGCCCCAGCGGCTGCTGCGGCCTCTGAGGCGCCTAGCGAGGAGCCACGCGAAGCTGAGGCCGGTCCTGCGGATGACGACCGCACCGCCAACCCAGCCGAGCCCACCGATCCCCCCGCCACTCGGGAGGAAAATCCAGCGAAATCCCGCTAAATCCTGTTTGATAACCCCGGTCCAGCGTTGTTCGTTGTTCGCTGTTCGCTGGGCCGGGGTTTTCCCGTGCGCGGGGGCTGTTGGGTTTGTGGGGCTTTTGGGGCTGCGGGTGTTCTAAGCTCCCTTTTACGATCCAGAAGGGCTGCGGAAGGCCGGGTTTGGCGGGAAAGGGAGCTTATCAGGTGTGCAGCCTGGTTGGGCGTGGTGCTTGTTGAGGTCCTATCTCACCGGTATCAGGGGGCATCGCTTGTTCTAAGCTCCCATTCTGATGGGGGTGGTTTGTAAAAGAGGCGGTTTTAGCGGGAATGGGAGCTTATCAGGTGGGCAGCCTTGTTGGACTTGGTGGGGGCTTGGGCTTCACAAGGTCTAAGCTCCCTTTCTCGTTTTAGTGCCGTCGGAAAATCGCTGGGTAAACCAGAATGGGAGCTTATCGGGTGTGCTGTCGCGGCGTGCTTGCTTGTCGACGGCTCCGGCTTCCGCAGGTTGGCTCTAGGGTGTGGGGCTGCGGGTGTTCTAAGCTCCCTTTTACGATCCAGTGGAGGGGTGAGAGGCTGGGTTTAGTGGGAAAGGGAGCTTATCAGGTGTGCAGCCTTGGCGTGGGGTAGAGGAGGGCTGGTGGGGGCCGGGGTTGGCTGGGGATGGGGTTTTGTGTCCGAAGGGGTCGTTAGACTCTGCTGATTGAAGACCTGGGATGGATGGCGTCGGAAGGCGTCGAAAAGCGAAAGGAGCGTGGAAGCCGCAACGAGAAATACCCCCTTATGAAGAAAACCGCCTCGCTTGGTTAGAACTGAGTATAAAGAGGGATTAAGCCATTCCACATCACACTGCAAGGAACATCAGTGAATATTGCTGTTGTCGGACAGCCCCGACCGAAGAAAACCACCCCGCTCAATGCCGTCGAATTTACCAATGCACTGGGGCGCACCATCGTGCGGCTTATCCCAAACGCGCTGTTCAAAGCGGAATCCGAGGCCATGGAAACCGTGGGCATGTCGGTAGCGAAGAAGGTGAAAGTTGGTTATGTTGTGCCCTGTGCCACGGGATTTGTGGCGGATTCGAGGAATGCGCAGCAGGCGTTGGCGCTGGTCCCGGACCTGCAATGGGCGCAACGCACAGTTGATACAAATGGGGCGGCGGTTAAGGCTCATTTTGCGGGAATCGTAAAAAGCTGGACTGATACCAACCCGCAGTTGGCGGTGGCGCTATTGACGGAATTGGCGCGGATTTTTGCACATGCCGCCAAGTTTTCGCAGGCCAAGCAGTATTTTATGCAAGCCCGGCAGGTGGAATATGCGCATAAATTGCCTATTTCGGCGGATCGCCAGGCTGCTATTTTCACGGAATTTGGTGGCCTGGGGGTGGTCGGCGCCAAGGAATTACGAGCACAACTGCCTACCGCGGAGTTGCTATCGCCGCGGAAGGCGTTCGCCTTTTTCCTGCGCCTTAACGCGGACATGATGCGCGCCGGGATGGGCGCCTATGCGCTACTTGCTGCGGATGTGCGTTCATTGGGGGCTGCGGCAGGTTTTGGTACCTATGAATCGGATCACCGGTTGCTTGAGGCTGTTGCTATGCTGCCCGGGTTTCGGCGATCGGATGCCAGGTTTTTCCAAGCCATTAGAGAATCATTAGCCCAGTTCAGCTCAGATAATTCGGAATTTCGGGCGGTGCTGCGTGATTTGAATCCGGTGTTCCTGGATGCGTCGGAATACCTATCAATGTTGTATGAGTGTGAGGCCATGCCGGCCGATGCCGGCGAGTTGCTGCAGTGGTTGCGCACGGTTCGGGAGGTGCCGGATGATCAGCGGCTCATTGATCAGGTGCGCGCGTTGCCGTTGGCTGGTTTGCAGCTTGAGCCTAGATTCCAGGTGTTTCCCGTGGACCTCATTGATGCATTGTGCGCAAGTGGTGTCGTGTGGGAGGATGATTTTTGCGAGGATCTGCGCTGGTCAGAGTGGGCGTCAAAGCCTGACCGGTCTGATCTGGGCGGAATTTATGGGTGCAAGCCGCTACGAAATTGGTTGGCCACCCGCATGGACACCAAGATCATTGCGGACAATATTGATGCGTTTCGGGGTGTTAAGTTGGTCACCGCGAAGCTGAATTATCTCCTGAAAGAAAAAGCTAATGTTGCAGGTTCAGCCTCAGCTTGGGACAGATTTCAGTCGGAAGAATTAGCATGCCTGTTGGATAGCCGATTCCGGGAACTTAATCCCAGAATAATGAAACGTTTGTTTGAATTTGATCCGGTCGCAGAACTGCAATTGCGCATCAGCCGCGGCGTACTCACCGAATTAACCTGGCCAGAACTAGAAAGCACCGTTGCTAAGACCAAGCGGCCCGTGGAGCTGCATGAGAGCTATCCTGGTGTGCGGGTGCGCATTGGGCGACGGTTCGAGGCCGTCGGGCCCACCCCACTTTTCGACGCCAAACCGCCGCTGGGCACCGGGCCTCATTATGGCATCGATGGTGGCGTTATTGAGGGTGGGGCTGGTGGGACCGGTGCCGCTGTCGCCCAAAACCGCAAGGAAAACCACGGCGAGGTTTTTGAACCATTGCGGCGTGGAACCAGTATTCCCGGCATCAAAATCACAGGACTGAAGCGCATCAGAATCCCAGCTGATTACCGGTTTCTCCCGGAAGAATCCACTGTGCTACCAGTTCAGCCGAGCGCCGAAAAGAGCCTCTGTGGTGAGAGCAATGGAGCACACATTGCCTTGGTGTTTGGTAATGGCACCACTTACCGGATGGTCACACCACTAGGTAGCTTCCGTGCTGATAGGCCGCTTCAGGGGGCTATTGGTCGCCCTGGCGGGGGCGTGTGGCTCCTGTCCCAAGGGGCGCTGTTGGATCAGGAATCTGGGCAGCCCGTCACCTGGGTTCCCACCATCTTGAATGATTTACCACCTTCCCTGGTGCATCAGCTGGAGCCACGAAACGCGGACATGAGTGCCAAAATGCGTGCTATTACTGCGGAGCAAGCGGCTGAATTATTGGCGCATCCTGATCTTGAGGCAATCGAAAGAATATTCAGTAATGATCAGGTCTTAGGTGAATCACTATTGGCTGTGGTGGATGGGGTGCAACGGTTGCATAGCTGGTTTGTGGCTATTGATTCGCCAGAAACCGACCATTTCAGTGAAGCTGCGGCAGCGCAATTGGTTACGCTTCTGGGGCACGCAGGCAGAGGAACCCGGAGCACGCACGTGTATCAAGAAGCAGATACATTGCAACGGATTTTGCGCCATGAGCAGGAGAATTCCATTATTTCCGCATCCTGGCTGAACTACATTGGCCACGAGAAAGCGGTAGTCGCTGGGCTCGCAGGGGCGCAATTGGAACCTAGCGTTGTGGTGGAAATCTGCCAATTCCTACTGCACGCAACATCTTTGGGTATCTTTGGAGCCGGGTGGAAATCCTACGTTGTGGAGGCTGCTTTTCGACGTGGGTGGCAGCACGGAGCTTGGTGTTATAACCGAAATCATGTTCTAGCACATCCTGATCATAGCGACCTTTCTGCTTTAGGGATTTCGGCGGCTGACGGGGAACCAGATCTTGCACTTACGCAGGCGCAGTTCACCCATGCGCTAGGGGTGATTATGGCTGAGGTTGGGCGTCGAAAAGCCCAAAGTATGGAACTCGCAGCCCGCACCATTTTGCTGCCGGAAACCTGCGCGTATCTTCTAGGTGGCTTCCGCAAACGGCTTGGAGAAGAAATGCTAACGGCGGCTGAGCGGGGTAAATACGGATTGAGCAAACTAGGGGAACAGGCTGCCATCAAACAATTATGCGGATTAGAACACCTGGGCTATGTGTTGGGCGCCGGAGTAGGGGAGCGATTCCCGGAAATCGGACTTGATATCAACGTGATGGCCGCGCAACTCAACCAGCAAGTGGGGAAGCCCATCGTGCATGTCACCGCAGAACAGTTCATGCAGGCCGCACCGGAATTCGACGACCTCGCCTGGCTGACCAATTCCGCATTAAGCGAGGTCACGGCCGTTCCTGCGGGTTTGGACGAATACAGCGCCGGCGATTATCTAGCAACAGTACTGCACGTTATTTCGAATACGCAGCTGAACGACCCCGCCCGTCACGTGCTAGGGGGGAAGTTGCGTAACCTCAAAACCTACGGACAACAACAATTACGCGCCGGTGAATGGGAAACCGGGTCAATCGAACTAAATTTCGGATACGGGGACAAGAAACTCAACTCCTTTGAGATGAACACCATGCCCATCCGCGTACTTTTAGAAGGCCACCTCGACCAATTATTAACCGACCTACAGGCCGACAACGCCCACGCGCCCGCCGGCGACCCGCACGACCCCGGAATCTCCGCGCCCCAGGTTGTAGCGGAAGTGGAGCAGGCTTTGGGGTTGGGTCCGGACAGCGCGCGGTATTTCCTGCAAATCCTGACGCTCACGCACCCCACCGATGCCAACATCCGCGCGTGGAACGGTTGGCGCAAACCCCGCATCGACCAGGCCGCCACACCACTTGTAGAGAAAGGGCTATTGGTGGCAGATGATCGTAATGGTGCTGGCAGAACGCGGTTTTTGCCCGGCAGTTGGCTGGCGGGGCAGGAGCCATCCCAGCCAATGGACGCGACGAAAACCACGGTGGCCATGGAGGCTTGGAAAGCTCCGCATTATCTACTACTGAGCGCTGCGCATGTGCAGCCTATTCTGGCTGGGTGTCCGCCGGTGCAATCCCTGGACCGGCTCTTCGCCGCGACCTGGCAGCGCTACTCCAACGGCGATACACCTTAATCCTGTACAAATGGCAGGCCACTTGGGCTGCTAATGTTCTAAGCTCCCATTCCCAATCCGAGAGGCATTCAGAGCGCCTCGGTTTGTGCGAATGGGAGCTTATCTCATGTGCGGCATGGTTGGGTCTAATGTGCGGCATGGTCGGGCTTGGGATTCGGGATTTTGGGGCAGCAGGACCGCTAAGCTCCCTTTCTCGATCCAGGTAAGACGCAAAGGGGTCTAGTTGATGGGAATGGGAGCTTATCAGGTGTGCTGTCGTGGGGTGTTTGACTGTCGACGGCTCCGGATTCCGCAGGTCGCGGCCATCCTGGATGGGTATCAGGTTGTCTAAGCTCCCTTTCTCGATCCAGACGGCCCCGGAAAAGGCCGGTTCCGTGGGAATGGGAGCTTAGAACAGGTGAAGCCACACCTAGGAAGTCTCAGGGCGAGGCACCCCACCAAAACGCCCCACTCGCCGTTGTTGCCTATTTAATAGGAATGGATTTTTTGTTGGGGTGGTCACGTTTTTGCCTTGTGTTTGTGGAGTGTGTCCTATCCATAAAATTGTTGCAGGCAACTAATCGACCGTAGTGATTGTGATTAAGTGTAAAAGGGTGGCGAGAAATATAGGTTTCTTCTAGCCTTGGACAGAGGAAATGAGAGCTGGGTGCACTATTTTCCTGTAGTGATCTTTTTCACATCTAATTTTACTTTAAACCTACGGCTAAGTAACCTACGCTTCCGTAAAGGTACTGCTGTTACTTTTGGCAACCGAATCGAACTTTAGTTTTTAATTTTAAGGAAGTGGAATGAACCTTTCCCCCCTACATGCAATAACCAATGTTGGTGTGTTGTTTGGTGGACAAGCCTCTGCCTGGCAAAAGAACCTGGTAGCATTTGGCACTGATTCGTATATCCGCACCCAGCTGGAGAGCCTCATTGATGCAGCTCAGCTGAAGATTGCGCCCGTGGTCCGGGAAGTGTCACAGATCGTTCCTGGTGGTTTGAATCGACTGCGGCAGATCGTGGCATCCCAGTCCGCGGATGACATCAAACCTGAAGAACTCGATGCAGAACCTGCTGTTTCCGTGCCAGGCATTTTATTAGGTCAGATTGCTGCTGTGACGCAATTGGGCCAGCTGGGTTTGCAGCCGGAAAATTATACGGCGTATGGTCATTCGCAAGGTATCTTGGGGGTTGAAGCGCTTTCTGAATTGCCTGGTGATAATTGGGCTGAGGATGAAAAACTGGTTGATTATGTGGCGTTGGCATTCCTGTTGGGTGCTGCTGCGTCGCAGGCTACTTTTGGCCGCATGATGTCCGTGCGGGGCGTGCCGGTGGAGTTGTTGCCAACTGGTCCTGGGGTGGTCAATAGTCCGGTGCGTGCCGTGTATTCCGGTGATAGTGCGGAGTTGGCGCTGGTGAAGCGGCTGGTGACGGGAATCGTCGATAAGCATAATGCCACGATTGATACGCATGAGCGAGGCGGGGAACATGTGGATGTTAGCTTCGCTGACCTCGGTGTGAAGGCCGCGTTCCACCATGAGCACAATCGGGAGGCTGTCGCACAGTTGGTCGAATGGGCGGAAAAGTGTGGCATCAAAGCGGATGCGCAGCGCCTGGGTGATTACATCCTCGTCGATCCTTATGTGTGGGAAGTCGGGGAGCATGATTACCTACTCACTTTGGATAAGGCCCTTGGTCAGATCACCTCTGAGCAAACCGACGCAGTGATCTTGGATGGCTCCACTCCTGCTAAGCGCGATGATCTTGCCACCCCGGGCACCGAGCTGCCCAAGGTTGTGGACTTCACCGAGTTTGCGCCTCGCGTTGTGGAATTGCCCACCGGTGAGCACAAGGTGCAGACTGCATTCAGCCGCCTCACTGGTTTGTCGCCCATCATTTTGGCCGGCATGACCCCCACCACCGTGGATGCCACCATTGTGGCGGCTGCGGCTAATGCTGGTCACTGGGCGGAAATGGCTGGTGGCGGCCAGTATTCCGAAGAGGTTTTCAACTTCAACAATGATAATCTGCAAAACCTCCTGGAGCCCGGCCGTACTGCACAGTTCAACTCCATGTTCTTCGACCGGTACATGTGGAACCTGCAGTTTGGGCAGCAGCGCATCGTGTCGAAGGCCCGCGCCGCTGGTTCCGCTATCAACGGTGTGACCATTTCTGCTGGCATTCCTGAGCTGGAGGAAGCAACCCAGCTCATTCAGGATCTGCATGCTGATGGTTACCCGTACATTGCGTTCAAGCCGGGTACGGTTGCCCAGATCCGCAGCGTCCTGGAAATCGCCGACGCTAACCCGGATGCCGACATCATCGTGCAGATTGAAGACGGCCATGCCGGCGGTCACCACTCGTGGGTGGATCTGGATGATCTGCTGCTGGCCACCTACAAGGAGCTGCGTCAGCGCCCCAACGTTGTGATTGTGGTCGGCGGCGGCATCGGCACCCCCGAGAAGGCCGCCCTGTATATTTCCGGTGATTGGGCACTCAAGCATGGCCGCAAGCGCATGCCTATCGACGGCATACTCGTCGGTACCGCAGCCATGGCCACCAAGGAAGCCAAGACCACAACCGCCGTCAAGCAGGCGCTCGTGGGCACCCCTGGCATTGAAGAAGGCTGGGTTGGTCGCCTGAAGTCCGATGGCGGCATGACCTCCGGCCAGTCGCACCTGCTCGCAGACCTGTACGAAATCGACAATGATTTTGCTCGGGCTTCGCGGCTCATCACCTCCCTGGATCCCGATACCTATGCGGATCATGCGGATGAAATCATCGAGGCCATCAACAAAACGGCAAAGCCTTACTTCGGCAATGTCGAAAACATGACCTATGCCGAGTGGGTTGAGCGCTTCGTGGAATTGGCCTACCCCTTCACCGACCCCACGTGGGATGATCGGTTCTTCGATCTACTGCACCGTGTTGAGGCACGTCTCAATGAAAAAGATCATGGTGAAGTAGAGACCCTTTTCTCTGACATTGAGGAGGTTGCTGAGGCACCGGCAGCCGTCGAAAAGCTGCTGGCAGCGTACCCGCAGGCCCGCGAGATCACCGTGCAGCCCAGCGATGCCGCATGGTTCATCACGCTGAACCGCAAGCACCACAAGCCTATGCCGTGGGTGCCGATCATTGACGGCGATCTCAAGCGCTGGTTCGGCCTGGATTCATTGTGGCAGGCCCAAGATGATCGCTACCCAGCTCATGCGGTACGCGTCATCCCCGGCCCCATTTCCGTGGGCGGCATCACCAAGGTGGATGAACCCGTTGCCGACCTGCTGGGCCGCTTCGAACAGGCTTGCGTAGAGAAGGTTGCTGGTGAGCCCGCCAAGTCGTTCTCCCGGCTGGCTGACACCGCCGCCGAGACGATTCTGAAGGCCCGCACCATCTCCTGGCACGGCCACCTTATTGATAACCCGGCATACCACCTGCCCGAAACTGCGTTCGACCTCATCGAAGAGGGCGAGAACCAGTTCATTCTGCGCATCAACGCCGATTCCGCATGGGAGCACCTGCCCGAGGCTGACCGTCCTTATTACGTTAAGCATGTGGACATCCCCTTGGAGTTGCCGGAATCCGTATCCACCGGCGCCAGCCCCGTGGTGTCGCACGATCGCCTTCCCGATGCCGTGTTTGCCCTGCTAGCAGGCGTAGCAGGTGTGGGTTCGCAGTCTGCCGCCGGCGATGACATCACCGCACTGCCCACCGTCGACGATAAGGGCGACGTGCACGACAGCTTCCACCTGCCCGCGAAACTGCCCCGCACCCACGCCGGTGTGGCCGGCGGCAACCCGGCAGAAATCACCCCGGACGTGCTGGTTGGCCCCTGCTGGCCCGCCATTTACACCGCACTGGGCACCGGCAAGCTTGCCGACGGTTACCCCGTCATCGAAGGCCTGCTCAACGCCGTACACCTCGACCACGTGGTAGACCTGAAGGTGGAGCTCGCCGAGCTCGCCAACGGCCGCCAAATCGACGTGACCAGCCGGTGCGCTT
The DNA here is from genome assembly GCA_030527885.1 of Corynebacterium sp. GTDB lineage: Bacteria > Actinomycetota > Actinomycetes > Mycobacteriales > Mycobacteriaceae > Corynebacterium. The sequence goes on along the minus strand of JAUMZY010000001.1, from coordinate 35,907 downwards.
CCATCGCGGAATCCGTCTCTGGCCGCATCGTCACCGTGGAACTGGAACTGTATTCCGAGGGCAAGCTCGTTGCCACCATGATGGAACGCTTTGCCATCCGCGGCCGCCAATCCGGCACCAACGTTCCCGTTCCCGCGCCTGCTTACGGTGGGGTAGAAGGCGAAATCACCGACACCCCGCGCTCCTTCGTGGACCGCGCCGTGGTCAAGGCTCCCGCCGATATGACCCCCTTCGCCACCGTCACCGGCGACTACAACCCCATCCACACCTCCTATAATGCCTCCCAGCTGGTTGGCCTAGTGGCCCCGCTGGTGCACGGCATGTGGCTGTCCGCTACTGCGCAGCAGGTTGCGGGCCGGCATGGCACCGTCCAAAGCTGGACGTACTCCATGTATGGCATGGTGCAGCTTAACGACGAAGTGGAAATCACCGTGGAGCGCGTGGGTCGCATTGGCCTGCAGCCTGCCCTGGAGGTCACCTGCCGCATCAACGGCGACGTGGTTTCCCGCGGCCAAGCTGTTCTGGCAGAACCCATCATCGCTTATGTTTACCCAGGTCAGGGCATTCAAGCCAAGGGTATGGGCCAAGGCGACCGGCAGGCTTGCCCCGCCGCCCGCGAGGCCTGGGAGCGCGCCGACAAGCACACCAAGAAGTCCCTGGGCTTCTCCATCATTGATGTGATCGACAACAATCCCACCAAGCTGGTGGTGGGCGACACCACCTTCCGCCACCCCAAGGGCGTGCTCAACCTCACGCAGTTCACCCAGGTGGCACTGGCCGTGGTGGCGTACGGACAGACCGAACGCCTGCGGGTAGCAGGTGCCCTATCCTCGAAGAACATGTATGCAGGCCACTCCCTGGGCGAATACACCGCTCTGGCATCCCTCGCTAACATTTTCGATCTTGAAGCTGTTATTGACATCGTGTACTCCCGCGGTTCCGCCATGCACTCCCTGGTGCCCCGCGACGAGCAAGGCCGCTCCAACTACGGCCTGGGCGCCCTGCGCCCCAACATGATCGGTGTTGCAGCCGAAGATGTGAACGACTACGTGGACCGGGTAGCCGAAGAAACCGGCGAATACCTGGAGATCGTCAACTACAACATCGCTGGCCAGCAATACGCAGTGGCCGGCACCCTGGCCGGGTTGAAGGCACTCCAAGCCGCCACCAACCATCCCAAGGCCTTCGTGATGATCCCTGGCATCGACGTGCCATTCCACTCCGCCGTGCTGCGCCCCGGCGTGCCGGCCTTCGCCGAGAAGCTCGACGAACTGCTGCCACCAGTGATCGACAAGGATGCCCTGGTGGGCAAGTACGTGCCCAACCTGGTCGCACGCCCATTCGAACTGACGCAAGATTTCATCGACGCCATCCTCGAAGTCGTGCCCTCAACCCGGTTGGCCAAGTGGGATCTCGACAACGCCGACGAAAACAGCCTCGTCCGCACCCTGATGATTGAGCTGCTCAGCTGGCAATTCGCATCCCCCGTCCGGTGGATCGAAACCCAGGAACTGCTCATCGAGAGCGTAGACAAGATCGTAGAAATCGGCCTTGCCGCCTCCCCAACGCTGACCAACCTGGCACTACGCAGCATGGATGTGCTCGGCGTGCACGTGCCCGTGTACAACGTTGAGCGCGACCAAGATGTAGTCATGCTTAACGACGTTGCCCAGGCCCCCGTCTTCGACGAACCCGAGCCCGAGCCTGCTGACGCCGCACCAGCTGCACCAGCCACCCCAGCCGCTGCTGAACCGGCACCGGCCGCCGCCGAAGCCGCTCCTGCTCCTGCTGCCCCTGAGCCCGCCGCAGCCCCGGCCCCAGCCGCACCAGCTGCCGCCGCCGGCCCCGCACCCGAGCTCAACTTCACCGCAGCTGACGCCATCGACGTCCTGTTCGCCTTCCAGAACAAGATCCGCGTGGACCAAATCGCCGGCAACGACACCACCGAAATCCTCACCGGTGGCGTCTCCTCCCGCCGAAACCAGCTGCTCATGGACCTGTCCGCCGAACTCGGCGTGGCAGCCATCGACGGCGCTGCCGATGCTGAAATCACCGTGCTACACCAGCGCGTGAACATCGCCGCCCCCACCTACAAGCCCTTCGGCCCAGTTCTGACTGACGCCTACACCTCCACGCTGCGCCAACTCTTCGGCTCCGCCGGCGTGAAGCCAGCCTACGTGGGGGAGCGGGTCACCGGCCCATGGGCCCTGCCAAGCAGCTGGGTTCCCCACGTGGAAGCAGAAGTACTGTTGGGCACCCGGGAGGGTGAATCCGTCCGCGGTGGCAACCTCGGCGAATTGCCGAACAAGGTTGCGAACAAAGCCGAGGCTGATGCCCTCATCGACGACGCCATTCAGGCCGTAGCCCGCCGCGAAGGTGTCAGCGTCTCCCTGGGCTCCGCCGGTGGTGGCGCCGGGTTGGCTGTGGATTCCGCAGCTCTGGACGAGTTTGCTGAAAAGATCATCGGCTACCACGGTATTCTGGCCCAGAATGCCCGCACCATCTTGGCCGAGCTTGGGCACCTCCCAGACCCAGAGGTGGAAAACCTCGAAGACGAAGATGTGTTCGTAGCCCTGGATGCCGAGTTGGGCACCGGCTGGCTGCAAGACGTCCAACCCGTCTTCGACGAACGCCGCACCATTCTCTTCGATGACCGCTGGGCTGTGGCCCGGGAAGAACTCGCCCGGGTGGCTCTCGGTGAGATCACTCCGGAACCGGGTCGCTTCGCTGGTCTCGGCGATGTCATCGCTGGCCAGGCACAATGGTGGGCCAAGCGGCAGCCTGAACAGGCCGCAACCTTGGAACGCATTGCTGCTGAGGCTCAGCAAGAAGCAGATGAACCATACCGTGGTGATGTGGCCATCGTGACGGGTGCCTCCCCGGATTCGATCGCCAGTGCGATCGTCGAAAAGCTGCTGGCTGGTGGCGCAACCGTCATCATGACGGCTTCGCGCGTTGACCAAGCCCGCAAGGAATTCGCCCGCATCATGTTTGCCAAGCACGCCTCGGCACACGCAAGCCTGTGGCTGGCACCCGCCAACCTGTCCAGCTTCCGCGACACTGATGCCCTCGTGGCATGGGCCGGCGCGGAGCAAAAGGCCTCCGTTGGTGGCGTCACCCAGGTGACCAAGCCCGCCCTGGTACCAACCCTGCTGTTCCCCTTCGCTGCGCCCAAGGTGCACGGCCTGCTCACCGACGCCGGCCCCGCCCAGGAGAACCAAACCCGTTTGCTGCTGTGGAGCCTGCAACGCCTCATCGCGGGTGCCGCTGACCTGCAAGAAGAAGGCAGCACCGTGCACGTGGTGCTTCCCGGTTCCCCGAACCGTGGCACCTTCGGCGGCGACGGCGCGTACGGCGAAGTCAAGGCTGCGCTGGACGCCATGGTCAACAAGTGGAAGGTGGAAAAGGGCTGGCCAGAAAAGGTCACCTTGGCGCACGCACACATCGGCTGGGTTGCCGGCACCAACCTCATGGGCGGCAACGACGCCCTGGTGCCCATCGCCGAAGCCGAAGGCATCCACGTGTATCATCCGAACGAAATTGCGGATGAACTGCTGACCCTGGTGACCAAGCAAGCCCGCGCCAACGCCAAGGTCGCCCCACTGGACGGCGACTTCACCGGTGGCCTCGCGGACGCCAAGGTCTCCCTGCCAGAACTGGCAGCCCGCGTGGATCGGCACGCCCTTGCCGCAGCCGCCGAGGAACAGGGCGACAAGCCCGCCACCATCAAGGCCCTGCCCACCCCGGTATGGCACGAGCAACCCGCCGCCATCGACACCGGCGACATCACCCAAGACCTGGATGACATGGTGGTCATCGTGGGCATGGGCGAAATCAGCTCCTGGGGCTCCGGCCGCACCCGGTACGAAGCTGAGTTCGGTATCAACCGTGACGGCTCCGTGGACCTCACCGCCGCCGGCGTGCTCGAACTCGCCTGGATGATGGGCCTGCTCACCTGGAAGGAAGACCCGGCCCCCGCCTGGTACGACGCCGATAACCAAGCCGTAGCTGAAGAGGACATTTACGACCGCTTCCGCGACGAAGTCATCGCCCGCGCCGGCATCCGGGAACTCACTGACAAGTTCTTCCTCACCGATCGTGGCTCCATCGACGTGGCCACCGTCTTCCTCGACCGCGAAATTGAATTCGTGGTCGACACCGAAGAAGAAGCCCGCGACTACGTGGCCGCCGATGAGGAAAACACCCGCATCTTCCGAAACGAAGACGGTGAATGGGTTGTGCGCAAGCTGAAGGGCGCTATTGCCCGCGTGCCGCGCAAAGCCACCCTCACCCGCACCGTGGCTGGCCAAATGCCCGACGGTTTCGACCCAGCTCGCTGGGGCATCCCACCGTCAATGCTTGACGGCCTCGACCGCATCGCCGTGTGGAACCTGATCACCGCCGTGGACGCTTTCCTCACCGCCGGCTTCAGCCCGACGGAACTGCTGCAAGCCGTCCACCCAGGTTACGTGTCCTCCACCCAAGGCACCGGCATCGGTGGCATGGAGAGCCTGCACAAGGTCTTCGTCACCCGCTTCCTCGGAGAAGCCCGCCCCAGCGACATCCTGCAAGAAGCCCTGCCCAACGTTGTGGCAGCGCACGTGATGCAGTCCTACGTGGGTGGTTACGGCCAGATGATCCACCCGGTTGCCGCCTGTGCTACCGCCGCTGTGTCAGTGGAAGAAGGCGTGGACAAGATCCGCCTCGGCAAGTCCGACGTGGTCATCGCCGGCGGCATTGATGACGTACAGGTCGAATCCCTGACCGGCTTCGGCGACATGAACGCCACCGCAGAAACCGCAGCCATGCACGCCAAGGGCATCGACTCCCGGTTCATCTCCCGCGCCAACGACCGGCGCCGCGGCGGCTTCCTCGAAGCTGAAGGCGGCGGCACCGTGATCCTGGCCCGCGGCAGCGTAGCCAAGGAACTCGGTCTACCCGTCTACGCCGTGGTAGCACACGCACAGTCCTACGCAGACGGTGCACACACCTCCATCCCAGCGCCGGGCCTGGGTGCCCTGGGTGCCGGTCGCGGTGGCGTGAACTCGACACTGGCGAAGTCGCTGCGTTCCCTGGGCCTGACCCCAGACGATGTGAGCGTGGTCAGCAAGCACGACACGTCCACGAACGCCAATGACCCGAACGAATCACAGCTGCACACCGTGCTGTGGGAGCACCTGGGTCGTGACGTAACCAACCCACTGTTCGTGATCTCCCAGAAGTCCCTGACCGGCCACGCCAAGGGTGGTGCCGCGCTCTTCCAGATCGGCGGTCTGGTGGATGTGTTCCTGCACGGCAAGCTGCCGCAGAATGCCTCCCTGGACTGTGTGGACAAGGCCATCGAGCCGAAGGCCAAGTCCCTGGTGTGGCTGCGCGAACCCCTGAAGGTTGGTGAGGTGAAAGCCGGCGTGCTGACCTCCCTGGGCTTCGGCCACGTGGCTGCTGTGGTTGTGCTGGCACACCCCGGTGTGTTTGCAAAGGTTGCTGGTGAACAATGGCGTGAGCGCGCTACCAAGCGTCTGCGCGATGGCCAGCGTGCCTTTGAAACCGGCATGCTCGGCCGCGGCGATCTTTACGTACAGCCGCAAGATCGGCGTCTGCCGAAGCAGCGTACCGATGCTGCTGAAATCCAGGTGATCCTGGATGATACGGTTCGCTTGGGTGAAGATGGTACCTTCCCCGCAGCTGACTAGCCGTTAGCTTGAGGCCGCCCTTCGGGGCGGCTTTTTGCATGCCCGGCTTAGGTGAATGGGAGCAGTGGATCTAAGCTCCCTTTTTCGGTTCAGGGCGGTGTGAAAAGCGCCGGGTAAACCAGAAGGGGAGCTTAGGGGTTCTGCTGCAAGCTTTTCGACGCCCCACGCCTCAACACCTCAACGTTCCAGTGGTCCCTCACCGCCCAGCCCCCGCAAGGCCCCGTAAAGCCTCTGCTGCTGCCGCCGCACACTTGATAAGCTCCCATTCCTAACAACCAGGCCGCATTCAGCCCCCTCTGGATCGTAAAAGGGAGCTTAGAACACCCGCAGCTCTTACGCCACAGGGCCGACCCGCGGAAGCCGGAGTCGTCGACAAGCAAACCACCGAGCACAGCGGACCTGATAAGCTCTCATTTCCGAGAACTAAGCGGTTTTCAGCTCCTGCTGGATCGTAAAAGGGAGCTTAGAACTCGTGCAGCCTCTTGGCCGGGGGAACATCAATGAACAGAATTGTGCTGCATATCCTCTAAGCTCCTATTCCAAACAATCAGGCCGTTTTCAGTCCCTGCTGGATCGTAAAAGGGAGCTTAGAACACCCGCAGCTCCGCAAACCCCGCCAACTCCGCCAACCCAAAAAGACACCCCACGCATTGGTGGGGTGTCTCCTTATATTATTGGCTATGAATTTGGACGTTTGCCGTGGTTAGCCTTTTTCTTGCGACGATCTTTGCGCTTACGGCCACGCTGACTCATGGTGTGCTCCTTAGTTTAAGTGAAAGTGATCAACAGCTGTCCACTTTACTTGGTGGCAGTAGCTGCGCGGAAATCCTAGTTAGATGGTGATGCGAGCACGACCGCGACCGCGGTTCTTGCGTCGCTTCAGGGCACGTCGCTCTTCTTCACTCATGCCGCCCCAGACGCCTGCGTCTTGGCCGGTTTCGAGAGCCCATGCTAGGCATTGTGGGGTGACGGGGCAGCGGTTGCAGACTTTCTTTGCGGCTGCTACTTGGGCGAGAGCTGGTCCGGAATTACCAACCGGGAAAAACAGCTCGGGGTCTTCATCGCGGCAAACGGCTTTGTGGCGCCAATCCATAAGGGAACTCCTTTTCAATAATATCGTTGCAAGTTGGTAAATGATTCCGTGCGTGCACGAAGTTAACCAGCGCGGTGTGAATGCGCTGTGTCGGTGGAGGTGGTGTCCTGCCTATAAATTCATGCCTGTGGGGCGTGAGACGACTTTTATTAACATCGCGGTTACACGGAACTTAACGAGCGTTAACCTTAACCCGTTTCTTTATCCTCGACCGATATTGTCATGTCTCACTTCAAAAGGCTAGAGTTTTTAAGTAAATTGTGGTCAGATTCACAAATTTTTATTCCTGTTACTGGTGGTAAACAGTTGCTTTTCTGGGATGGATTGATTCTAGCGAATCTGCTAAATCAGTTTTGTGCTGGGATAACGTAAATTACTTGCGAAGTACACTGAAAAAAGATTCGTCAAATCTGCCTTACCTAAAGTTACGGCAATCGTGCTGAAATACTGCCCGAGGTTGGCCTAATAAGTACTGCTAAAGTCGTTTTTAGTCGCCAGTATCCTTAAATTAACCTACAAATTTGTGCGTACTTTTATTAATATTTTATCAATATCAGACTACTGTAGGCCTGCAGAAATCCCGGTCCGCCGACAATCCCTCTCACACATATGGGGGGATTTTTTGGGGGTGGTGCGGGCTTAGTGCGGCGGGAAGCCCGAAGCGTCAATAAGCGAAAGTAATAGAAATGCCATAGTGGTGCAGCTTTTGCCGCGAGGGCGCTACACTTAGCTACCGTGACTGAGGAAGAATTACGGGAAGAATTACGCCCACCCGCAGCGGTTCGCTGGGCCGCCATTATTGCCATCATCCAGTCAATAATCGGACTGGGATACGCCGTCCTGCTTATCGTGCGGGAGGCCACCGGCCAAGACCCCAACCTGGTGTACGAAACAGAAAACGCCAACCAGTGGGTGGGCTACGGCACAGCCATCTTCTTCATTATTGTTTTCGGCGCGGTCATCGCCGGCGCCGTCATGATGTCCAAAGCAAAGCGCTGGGGTCGCGGCCCCGTCATCATGTTAGAACTTTTATTGGCGCTGATCTCCACATACATGTTCATGGCGCACCAATACCCCCTGGCCGTCGCCACCGCCGCATCATCGCTGGTGGCGCTCGGCATGCTGTTTAGCCCACGCGCCGTATCGTGGGCGGCACAACAATATTAATTAGCTCGTGGGCGTTCCCGCTGGCAGCAAGCCCACAACCTCATTACCTCGCTTTTCGACGATCGCACTGCCCGTAGCCCCCAGCGAAACCGGGCCGGAATAACCACCGCGATCAATTGCGACCGACCGGATAATCTCTCCAGTATCCCAATTCGCCACGTTCAAACCCGTTCGTGTCGGATACACCAGCGAGCCCGACAGGGCCACCCCGGTGCCAATCGCATCATCAAATTTATGCGTCACCTCCAGGTTGCTGGGCATGAAGAGGTACAAATGCTTCCCATCAAACCACGACATATTATGCGGCAGATCCGCCACCTGGGCCCCGAAAACCCCCTTGGTTTCCTGCACCAATGGTGCTTCATCTACCGGGTATTCACCGTTGATTTCACCTTTGTCGTTGTAGCTGATGATGCTGGAGGAACTCGGCGAATAGATCGCAACAGCGTTTTCCCCAATGGCCACAATTTGATTACCCCGCCCAGATAGCAGAATTTCCGATGTTACTTCAGGCTTGCGGGATTCCTCCGGCGTGGCTTTTTGCAGCCGCACGTATTCATACGTGTCGTCGCCGTTCGGGCAGGCCTCCACCACAGCCAGCAGCTCCGTGCGGGTTAACGCGGACGAAATTTCGCATTCCTCGTGCGGCTGCTGCTCTGGTTCCGATTTGGCGCTGACGTCACCATATTCCACGGTGCGCACCATGTCACTGCGCCATAATTCCACCCGCTCCTTGGACACAATACCTACCCGGTCATTGGAGCTAACCGGCACCACATCCGTCGATGCCAGGGCCGACCGGGTGGCGTTATAGGTGCCGCTATCAGCATTGATTGACACCACGTCGCCGCAGCCCACGCCCGTGCGGTAATCCGCAACTACAGTATTCCAGGCATCACTCAAAGAACACAGGGGTACGTCTCTTGTATAAGACCACACTGCGGAACCATTGCTGGCTTCCAAAGCCGAAATTGTTGTTTTGCCATCGGCTTCCTGCGTGGAAATAACCAACCCATTGAGCACCGTTGGGGTTGGGTTGATGGTGTCTGCAGGAGCACGCCACGCTTCGGAGTATTCGCCAGCTACCAGTGGGATTTCCGGCGGCTCCACATAATTCGCATTGTTAACAGTTAAGGTGGCATCATTGATGGGGGCTGAGATCATCACCCCTAGCACCCCAATGAGGGATACTGCAGCGATGGTGCCGCAGGCTATCCAGTCGCGGCGGCTGCGCTGCAAAACGGGGACGCTTATCGCATTGCCTGAAGCGCCCGACGCGCCCGAGGTGCCTGACGCGCCCGACGTTCCTGCAGGAACGGCATCCCCCTGCGCGTCAGCCGTATCGGCCGCGTCGGCGGGGGATATATTTTCATTGTGATCATCTGGGGGTGGAACTGACATGGACGTTACCTCTTAGTAATACGGCTGCGGAAATTACGGCTGGGTGATTGGGATTTGTGTGATTGGGGTTTACGCCCTCGTGGGTTTAATAATCCCGTGCCAGATTTTAGCCCAAACACGTTTTTCTTTTTTCCCACCCTATCGGATGCATCAGTGGGTATGTCCAATGCGGCAAATAATTCCGGTGAGGTGCTGAACCATGCTGGTGGTTCGGGGTTGTCTAATTCCAGTTCGTCGTTAATGAGCCGCCATTTTTGTAGTTCATCGTAGCCAACCAAAGTGACAGCAGTGCCGGAATGCCCCGCCCGCCCGGTGCGGCCGATGCGGTGCACATATGTCATGGGGTCGTCTGGGGTTTGGAAGTTAATCACATGGGTCACGTCATCAATGTCGATACCACGCGCTGCTACGTCTGTGGACACCAAGATGTCTACCTTGTTGGTGCGGAAGGCGTTGAGTGAGGCTTCTCGCGCAACTTGCCCTAAATCGCCGTGTACTGCCCCCACGGAGAAGCCTCGTTGTGCCAATTCGGTTGCGAGTTCTGCGGCACTTCGTTTTGTGCGAGCGAAAATGATGGTTTTGCCTCGGCCGCGGGCCTGGAGGATTTTGGTGCAGGTTGTGGCTTTGTCCATGCGGTGGGATTGGAAGACCACTTGGTTGGTGGTGGCGTGCGTGTGGGGTGCGTCAACGTTTTCGGCACGAATGTGCACTGGTTGGTGCAGGAATTCGCGCGCTAGAGTGAGTATGGGCCCGGGCATGGTTGCGGAAAACAGCATGGTTTGGTGTTCATGCGTCAACGCTGAAAGTAGTTTTTCTACATCTGGGAGGAAGCCGAGGTCCAACATTTCGTCGGCTTCATCCAGCACGAGGATGGCTACTTGGTCGAGTTGCAGTATTTTTCGTTTGTGTAGATCAAGCAGTCGGCCGGGGGTGCCAACAATAACATCAACACCTGACTGTAATATGTCTTGTTGCTCTTCAATGGGCCGGCCTCCGTAAACGGTGCACACACGGATTGGGGTAAACATGGCGGCTTTGGTGAGGTCGTCGCTGACTTGCACCGCTAGTTCCCGGGTGGGGGTAACCACTAATGCTCGGGGTGTTCCATCTAATTCGGCGATGTCAGCTGAGTCAAAAACGCGATCTAGCAGGGGAATCCCAAACCCGTAGGTTTTGCCCATGCCGGTGCGTGCTTGGCCAATGATGTCCCGGCCATCCAGGGCAATGGGTAGTGTTTGCTCTTGGATGGCGAAGGTGTGGATGATTCCCTGGCGGGCCAGGGCATTGGTTATTTCCACTGCCACGCCTAGGGAAAAAAATGTAGGCTGATCTTTGTTGGAAGACACTCTATGATTTTAGCCCAAACTGGTAAATATTCCGTGCCGTGAGTAATTTTTATGAAAAATTGCCGGTAAAACCCCACTTCACATGCATATACCCTAGCAACAAGGGTTCTTTTATTAAATTTATTGCAACTTTTTAGGCTTTTTAGCGGTATGTGTGTCCAAGACTCTTATTTCACCGGTCTAAGATAGTCTGCGTTTAAGATTATGTAACGGATATTGGCTATTAGTGGCCAACTATCGCAACAACATCATTCATAACGGAAGAAAGAATCCATGGACATCAAAATTGGTTTTGCTGATTCACCTAGGGAATTGCTCATCACCTCCCAGGAATCCCGCGAACTCATAACAACAAAAATTGCCACTGCACTCAATGAAAACAAGGGAGTGTTGGAACTCGATGATGATAAGGGTAACCGCTACCTTGTTCGTAATGAGCGCATCGCCTATGTAGAAATCGGCTCTGCTGCCTCCCGAACCGTTGGGTTTGCTGGCGCATAGCATCCCTATTATTGACACACCCGCAGGTGCTTGCATCCATGATGCAGGCACCCCACACAATCAGGCCATCAAGCTGTGAACAAACGACACCAGTTCAGCGACGACGCTGATTACACCCAGTACGACGACTACGCCGGCTACGAGTACGACCAATACGACGAGTACGACGACCAGGATAGTTACCAGAACGCTGATTATTATGATGACAGCACCTACCCTCAGCAACCTCGTCGTGCTGCCCGTCGTACCACGCGCACCCGCCAAAGCCGCGCAAGCCGTCCAAGCCGCCATGGCCAACCCAAAACCCCCAACCGGGGTAGCCGCGCTGCCGCGACCAGCGCCCACCACCGTGGCAATAGGTCCACCCCTAACCGCAGCAGCGCCACATCGTGGTACCAAAACGTAGGCAGTAAGCTGCGCCATAACTCTTTCGTGGGCATGCTTAAGAAATTTATTTCTGCTTATGGCTGGCGTGCTTACGCTATCCCACTGTTGACCATTGTCACTGCTTGGGTGCTTATCGACGTGGCCTCGTCGTCAAGCAGCCAGGAACAAGTAGCAACCGGCGGCAGTGCCGTCGAACCTGCTAACAAAGCGGAAGCCAGCGGCCCTGAAGGCCCCGACCCCGCCAAAACCCCCTTTCCTGCGCTACCCGCCACGGAACTGCCGGCCGGCGGCAATTTCACCCTCACCGGCGACGGAACTTACCGAACCGTGGGGACACCCGGCGCGCAAGCCGGCGAAGGGAAAGAAAAAACATTCAAATATGTGATCGAAGTCGAAAATGGTGTGGACACCGCAGCCTATGGCGGCGATGATGCATTTGCCACCATGGTTGATGCCACCTTGACCAATGTCAAAGGATGGACCCACGATAAGAAATTCCGGTTCGAACACATTACTGAAACTCCGGAGTTGAAGCCGGATTTGCGCATTCAGCTGACGAGTGTGGAAACCACCCACAAAAACTGCGGTACGGACATTGCCATGGAGACGTCGTGTTTTTCCTCTGATGGCAATCGGGTGGTGATTAACGAGTCTCGTTGGGTGCGGGGCGCCACGACTTTCCAGGGGGATTTGGGGGCGTATCGGCAGTATTTGTTGAATCATGAGGTGGGGCATGGCATTGGGTATTCCAACCATGAGCCGTGCGGCGGCCAAGGCCAGCTAGCACCTGTGATGATGCAGCAAACGTTGAGTGTGAGCAATTCCGAATTATTCAAAATTGACGGGCAGGAAGTGTATAAAGATGACGGTTTAGTCTGTGTCACTAACCCCTGGCCGTATCCGCGAGTGTAAAACCTATTGAACTTCCTGTCCGACTTGTGCTGCTGAAGCCGGGTTTTGGCCGTGTGGGGCTTTATGCTTAACACCATGGCACACAACGATCACCCCCAAACGCCCCGGCCGCCGCGCATCCGGCCGCAGTTAGAAGTCATCACAAACACTGACTATCATGATGCTGCGGGGGAATCTATACCCCCGGCGGTAGCGCCGCCAGAAACCGCGCCGCCCACGCCCGAGACGGCAGCGCACACGCCGCTCGCCCCGACCCCCCACGAAACCGGCAACCCACCAGCAACGAACGTGCTGCCAGCCCACGTGCGCGATTCTTTCCACGTGGATAGCAGCCCAGCTAAACGCTTAGGGCCCGCCTGGGATTACGGCTGGCAGGTGAAAAACGTGGTGCTCATTCAGGTGACTCATCCAGATCGTGCCGCTTGGTCTTCCCGGCTGCGCGAAACCCTCAAGGTGGAGGGGGTGCGCATCGTGTCGCCCATTCGTACCACCGATGGGCGGTTCATCAATGCCGGGTGGCGTGCTTCTAATTTTGTGGCTGGGGAGTTGGCGCGCCGGGCGGATGAAACCATTGCGGCGGCGTTGCGGTTGGATGCGGCGTTGGCGCAGGTGCCGATCCCGGATAGTTTCCATGTGATTGATTACCAGGATGTTTTTTCGGTGGCGGATCATGCCGCGTGGTCGGAGAATCATGATGTGGTGGTGTTGGATACAACAGATCCGACGCATGAGACGGTGGTGAAGTTCATGCCTAAGGTGCGTGAGTGGATGCGGCCGTTGGTGGATGCGCAGGGGAAGGCGTTGCCGAAGCAGGTGACGCATGCGGATATGTTTGCTACCACGTTGTATGCGGGGGAGCAGGTGCCCACGGTGACGGATATTGTGGGGGTGGTGCATCCGTATGGGTATACGGCGGCGTTGGCGGTGGTGGATGCGTTGCTGATGGATGCGGTGGATATTGGGGTGATTGATCGGTTCCGGCATGTGGTGGCGTTGGAGCAGTTGATACTGCGGGCATTGTTGTATCGCTTGTATGTTCATGCGTTGCATCCCGACACTTCTTCGAACACGGGTACCAATTTGGGGTTGGTGTGTGCTGATGTGGAGTCATACATGTCCAAGCGGCATGGCACAATCTAGGGCATGACTCAACCACCTGTGATTGCTGAATCCCACAGCACACCTGAAACTGCGCTGGTGTCGGGGCAGATGGAAACCCCTAAGTTGAATGTGCGTTTGGTGCGGCGGGATGTGGTAGATCCGCGCCGGGAGTGGGATAACGAGTTATATCGGGCGCAGCGGGGGAAGTGGCGGCTGACGGGGGTTGCTGGTTCGGGGGTTACTAGTTTGCTGTTGGATACGGTGGCGCGTCGAATAGCGGAGGGGGAGGACCCGGAGCGGATTTTGGTGATCGCTGCCTCCAAGCAGGCGGCGTCGAGGTTGCGCCAGGGGTTGGTGGCGCGGGTGTCCAGTGGCCATTATCAGTCGGCGGGCACGATGGTGCGGTCGGTGCACTCGTTGGCGTTTGCGTTGCTGCGGCGGATGCGGGACGAGAATTTACGGTTGATCACCGGTGCGGAGCAGGATGCGGTTATTCGGGATCTGCTGCAAGGCCAGATTGAGTTAACGGTCCGGCCGATGACGTCCACTGCGCACACCCAAGCGCAGCAGGTACCGATCACCATTTGGCCGGAGGAGTGCCGGGATGGCATCGCTATGGTGGGGTTTGCACGCGGGCTGCGGGATTTCTTGCTGCGGGCGGTGGAGCGTGGTTTAGGCCCGGAGGATTTAGAGCATTTGGGTGTGGTGCATGACCGCCCCATGTGGACTGCGGTGGGGAAGTTCCTGCGGGAGTATGAACAAACCATGGCTTTGGGCGGCACGCATGCATTAAGTGCTTCTGAGCTTGTATCCATGGTGTTGGAGCATGATCTACCACCAGATGTGCAATATTCAACGGTTATTGTCGATGATGCGCAACACTTGGATCCCAAATCCGCGGAACTGGTGGGCCAGGTGGTGGACCAAGCCAAGTTCGCGGTGATTGCGGGTGACCCGGAACAGTCGGTGTATCGGTTCCGGGGCGCCCGCCCCCAGTTTTTGTTGCAGCACCCGGTTGATCACGAGTTGCGGCTGCACACGTCGCATCGGGTGCAGGCCCGCCCGGGCGCGCCGGGGGTGCAGTTTCATCAGTTGGATTCGGTCACTGGCATGTGGGAGTTGGTGGCGGATAAGGTGCGGCGGGCCCGCCTGATTGATGGGGTGGAGTGGAAAGACATTGCGGTGGTGGTGCGGTCGGTGGGCATGATTACCCCGTTGCGGCGGGCGTTGCTGGCCGCTGGGGTGCCGGTGCATATTGATCCCACGGACATTGTGCTGAGTCAGCAGCGCATCGTGTCTGCCTTGATTTTGGCGGTGCGTGCGGTGCGGCACGGGTTGAGCATGGCGGAGTTAGAGGAGTTAGCGCTCGGCCCGATTGGCGGCGCGGATGCTGTTACTTTGCGACGGCTCCTGCGTGGTCTCCGGCAGGCGGAACTGAATCGCACGGGCGCGGTGTCGGATGCCTTTCAAACCACTAACCTTCGGCGTTCCCTGGAGGTGCTTGCGGAGTTGGTGTTGGTGGCGGACCCGGATCCTGATCTGCTCAAAGAGGTTATGCAGGTGCTTACCCCCCGGGAGCAGGACATTTTGGACCGCATTCGGGTGGTGTTGGACGCCGGCCGGCGCGGCGGCAGTGTGGAAGAAGTGCTATGGGAAATTTGGTCGGCCACCAATTTGGATAAGCATCTGCTGGCAGTGAGCCTGCGCGGCGGGGCGGCGGGGTCGCAGGCGGACCGGGATTTGGATTCCGTCATGGCGCTTTTCGACGCTGCCGGCGATTGGGTGGAACGTCGCCCCAATTCCACCATTGATGCTTTCATCGCCCACATTGAGGAGCAAGAACTCCCCACTGGTGTGCGTGACCGCCGCCTCGTCGCCCCGGATGCCGTCAACATTGTGACCGCCCACGCCACCAGCGGCCAGGAATGGCACACCGTCGTCATCGCCGGTGTGCAGGAAGACAGCTGGCCGACCCTGGGCGATGCCGACACGCTGTTTGGCCAGGAAGAACTAGTCGACCTCATTGATGACGGCATTGAACCCGGCACCCCCATTTCCCGCGTGACGGAACGCCTGCGGGAGGAACGCCGCCTGTTTCACATGGCCACCAGCCGCGCCACCCATAACCTCATCATCACAACTGTTAATTCCGCCAACGACAGTGATGTGCAAGAACCCTCCCGGTTTGTGCAGGAATACCTTGACCACCAAGAAGCAACCCCCCAACCCCAAACCGAAGAATCGGATGATCTTCTGCAACTCTTGGAGCAGGAAAAACACCACACCGCCGACATCAACCTTGAAGACCCCTTGACATACACCCGGTTGCTTTCCGTACCCGCCATCGTGGCGGAACTACGCCGAGTTGTCACCAACCCAAATCAAACCCACCGCGCCCGGCAGCAAGCCGCCCGTCAGCTGGCCCGCCTGGCGGCCGCCGGGGTGCCCGGCGCCAACCCGAACCAATGGTGGGGGCTCAGCGGCCCCAGCAGCACTAAACCTTTGCAGGTGTACTCCCTGTCGCCCTCTCGCATTGAAGAAGGCCTGGAATGCCCCCTGCGGGCCAGCGTGCAGCAGGTCATCACCGAGGAGAAACCACCCATCCATTTATTACGCGGCACATTACTGCACGCATTCGCGGAGGCCATTGCGCAGAATGTGGATGCTGAATTGGCATTGCTGAAAACTGTTGAAGCGTACCGGACAATCCTCATCAGCCCCGCTTGGTTGCTGGCGCATGAATTGGATGTGTGGCGCACTTTGCTCACCCGCACGCAAGCGTGGATTGCCAACCACCGCGCCATGTTCGAACAGGTGGGCGTGGAAATAGATGCTGATGTGACGGTGGCGGGCACGGTGCGGCTGCGCGGCCGCATGGACCGCCTGGAGAAAACCCCCGAAGGGGCTTACCACATCATTGATTTCAAATCCGGTGCCGCTGCCCCGACGCAAAAAGATGTGAACGACAATGTGCAGTTGCTGACGTACCAATTGGCGTTGCAGCGCGGCAAATTGGAGGGCGAGGCAGTCCGCTCCGGCCCCGGCCTGCCAGTCGATGGGGCGACACTGGTGTACCCCGGCACCAAGAGTAAAAACGTGACGTCCCGCACCCAGGCGGCTAAAACAACGGAGCAGTTGGCGGAATTTGAAAGCCACTTGCCGCAACTGCTGAAGGATTTGCAGGGCCCCCGGTTGCGGGCCCAGCAGAATAAGCACTGTCAACACTGCCAGCTCAAGCCCTTGTGCCCGGTGTGGGATTCTGGCCGGTGGACGACGGAAGCAACGGTGACGTGATGGCGTCGAAAATCGTAAGCGGAATGTGCGAAGCGTGTCTGGGGGCGGTGCTAACCTAGGTGCGTGTTGATTGATCCGGTTGAACTTTCCAGGTTGTTGGGGCAGAAATTCCCCCCGACGGCGCAGCAAGCTGATGTGATTCAGGCCGACCTGGAGCCTATGTTGGTGGTTGCCGGGGCGGGCGCCGGCAAAACGGAAACCATGGCTGCCCGGGTGGTATGGCTGGTGGCGAACGGTCTGATTGAACCAGATCGCATCCTAGGCCTCACATTCACCCGCAAAGCCGCGCAGGAATTGGGCAAACGCATCCGCACCCGGCTGGAGCAACTGGCTAACATTCCGGACATCAATGCGTTGGATCCTTCAGGGGAATTGGCCCATCGCCTGCATAGCATCGCGCCCATTACCTCTACATATGATGCGTTCGCCGGAAGCCTCGTGGGGGAATTTGGGTTGCTGTTGCCGGTGGAACCAAGCTCCCGGGTGATTTCTAACACGGAGTTGTATCGCATTGCGTTCCAATTGGTGGGGGATTACGACGGCACTCTCAGCATGGAAAAGCACGACACGGTGGTGGAAAAACTCCTGGACTTGACCGCTGAGATGGACAATCACATGATTGATGCGGATGAGTTGAAAGCCGAAAGCCTCCTGTTTTCCCAGCTCATTGAGGAACTCCCCAAAGGCCCTGGGCAACGCAACGCCCTCAACGCAGAAATGCTGAAATGGCAGGCCGCCCAGCTGCACCGCATTGAACTGCTGCCGCTGGTGAAACGACTCAAGGAAAAACTCCGGGAAGACAACCTCGTCACGTTCGCGGAACAAATGTCGGCCGCCGCCCGCTTGGCGGAAGAAAACCCCAGCGTGGGGGCCGCATTGCGCCGCCGCTTCCAGATCATTCTGCTGGACGAATACCAAGACACCAATCATGCTCAACGCATCCTGCTGCGCAGCTTCTTCAGTGGTGCCGCCGTCACAGCAGTGGGTGACCCCATGCAATCCATCTACGGGTGGCGGGGCGCCACATCCAGCAACCTGCAACGATTCATCACCGATTTTGCCCGCCCCAACACCCACGCCCTGAAGAAGGAACTCACCATGAGCTTCCGCAACCCACCAGAAGTCCTGGACCTGGCAAACCGCGTGGCCACACAAGTGTTAGGCGCCCCCACGGACCCCAAACGCCCGGTGCAGCCCCTGGTGTCCCGGCCCGAAGCCCCATCGGCGGATATCCACCTGGGGTTCTTTGCCACCTACGCCGAAGAGCACGCCTATGTGGCGGACACCCTCGCCGAACTGTACCGAAACCGCAGCACGGATCCTGAGGATCCATTCACCGCAGCCATCCTACTGCGCCGCAACTCCGAAGCCCTGCCGATTGCTCAGGAGCTGCAACAACGAGGCGTGCCGTATGAAATCATCAGCTCCGAAGGTTTGTTGGACGTGCCGGAAGTAGCCGACATGATTGCCGTGGCCACCATGCTGATTCGGCCGACTGATTCCACCGCTGCCTTGCGGCTGCTGGCTGGCCCCGCCGTGGGCCTGGGGGTTGCCGATATCAAAGCGTTGGCGCGCCGGGCGGGGGCATTAGCGGGGCGGGCGGTGCGGGCGCCGCAGGAGTATTCGGATGATCCCACTGTGAAGTTGGATCAGATTCTCAAAGAAGTGGTTGATATGGATTCGGAGTCTGCTGTGGGGCTCACGGATGCCATTGCTGACCTGGGGGATAAGGAGGAATACAGTGCGGAGGGGTACCGCCGGTTGGCACGGTTGAGTTCGCAACTGCGGCAGTTGCGGCAGACTGTTGCGGCGGGAAGTAGCCTGCCGGATATTTTCGCTGAGATTGAGCGGGTCATGGGGATTCGCACGGAGGTGCTCAGTAGGGAAGACCCGCATGGTGATGGGGTGGTTGGCACTGTGCATTTGGATGCGTTGCATAAAGAGGTGGCTGATTTTGCGGCGATTCCAAATAGTACGTTGGGGCAATTGTTGGATTATTTCCGCATGGCGCGGCAGCGGGATAAGGGGCTGCAATTGGGGGAGGTGCAGGTGCGCAGCGACCGGGTGCAGATCCTGACGGTGCATAAAGCCAAAGGGTTGGAGTGGCAGACGGTGTGTGTGCTGCACGCGGATGGCTCCAATTATGACAATATGAAAGGCCGCCGGCCGGAGGGGGCTTCAACGTGGCTGACGCAGGCTAGCCAGTTGCCCACCGTGTTGCGGGGCGACGCCGCCGAGGCGGGGGATGAGGTGGGCACGCCCATCCTGGACACCACCGGGGTTGAGAACCGCAAGGAACTGGAAGAAGCAGGTAAAGCCCACAAAAATGAGTTATCTGCCGCCCAGTGGGAGGAGAGCACCCGGCTTTTCTATGTGGCCATCACGCGGGCGGAACGCCGCCTGCTCGTCACTGCTTCGGAGTTGGATGAAACGGGCAACCGGGCGGCGGTGGATCCGTGTAAGAACCTGCTGCTGCTCAAAGACCATGTGCCGGAGGAAAACATTGTGGAATGGTTCGTGCTCGACCCGGAGGCGGAGGTGCGGGAACCAGTTGCCACCAGTGGGTTTTTCCCCAAGCCCACCGCGCACTGCGACCTCATGGAGGGGGCGGATTTGGTGCGGTCGGCCATGGCGGATCTCATCCCATTCAATCAGGACCATGACCTGTTCCAATTGTGGGAGAAAGACGTGACCGCTCTGATTGAAGAGCAGGAACGCCTTCAGTCTGATGTGGTGGAGGTGGAATTATCCACAGAGCTCACCGCCACGGACATTGTGTCCCTGAAGCAAAGCCCCGACCAGTTTGCCCGCCGGCAGCGCCGTCCTGTGCCGTTTAAACCTAACCGGTATGCCAAGCGTGGTACGGAATTTCACAGTTGGTTGGAGCAGCGGTTTGGGCTGCCTACGTTGTTGGATGAGTCCGAATTACCTGGCATGGATGAGGAGGTTACTCCGGTGCAGTTGCAGGTGTTGAAGCAGAAATTCCTCGCTGGACAGTTCGCCGACCGCACCCCCACCTACATAGAACAGCCGTTTGAAATATCGGTGGATGGGTTGGTGATCCGCGGCCGAATGGATGCGGTGTTCTACGATCAGGACGGCTGGCACATTGTCGACTGGAAAACCGGCCAACCACCCAGCCAAGCAGACATGCAGCACCTTATGATGCAGTTGGCGGTGTACCGAATCGCCTGGGCCCAGTTGAAAAACCTCAACCCGGACGACATTCGTGCCTCGTTCTACTATGTGCAATACGACCAATTAACAAGCGCCGATGACCTGCCCAGTGAGCAAGAAATCGCCGACGTGTTGCGGGCCGCGGTGGAATAGGCATAAGGTATTCCAGCGTTTACCTATGGGAGCAACCTAGACTACCCTTTTTAAACAAGTAATATTCATGGTTTGGTGTCAAGGAGCAGATTGTTATGCCGAGCAGGTACCCCGATCGGTTCCGCAACGAGGCAAATTCTCCCGGAATCCCCCAACATGCGTTGATCAACATGATCCACATCCCAGCCAATGTGCAGGTAAGCCCCATTGAGCTGATTGTCCGGCGGGTCGGAATTGCCCTGGTGCTCATCCTCATGGTGGCGCTCATCGCATACCTGGAGAAGGACGGCTATTCCGAAGACCTAACATTCATTGACGCCCTCTACTACGCCGGCGTCACACTATCTACCACCGGTTATGGTGATATCGTCCCCGTCACTCAACTAGCGAGGCTCATTAACCTCTTCGTAGTCACACCACTGCGGTTGGTCTTCGTGATCCTACTGGTCGGCACCACCCTATCCGTCCTCACCGAAGAATCCCGCAAAGCCTGGCAAATCCGACACTGGAGGAAAAAGATGCGCAATCACACTATCGTCATTGGTTACGGCACCAAAGGCCGTTCCGCAGTGTCCGCACTGCTTGCCGACGGCACCTCACCCAAAGACATCGTCGTCATTGACAACGACCGCACTGTCCTCGAAGCCGCCAAAGCAGAAGGCCTTGTCACTGTCAATGGCTCCGCCACCCGATCCGACGTGCTTAAACTCGCCGGTGTCGGCAAAGCTAAAGCCATTGTCGTTGCTCCCAGCACCGATGACACCGCTGTGCTTGTCACTCTCTCTGTCCGCGAACTTGCCCCCGGCGCCTGGATTGTTGTCAGTGTCCGCGAATCCGAAAACCAACACCTCCTTGAGCAATCCGGGGCGGACTCCGTCGTCATTTCCTCCGAAACAGCCGGCCGCATGTTGGGGTTAGCCACCGTCACCCCTTCCGTAGTGGAAATGATGGAGGACTTATTATCCCCAGATGAAGGCTTTTCCATCGCTGAACGCCCCGTCGGCGACGACGAAGTGGGTGCCAACCCCCGACACCTCGCTGATATTGTGTTGGGGGTAGTCCGCTCCGGGGAGCTATACCGCATTGACTCTCTCGAAGCAGAAACCGTAGAACCAGGTGACCGACTACTATACGTACGTCGGGTATTCAGCGATGATGTGGAAGACAATTAAGCGTGAAGATTTTTGTTTTTGATTCCGTGGGTCAAACCGTCACAACTGCAACCGGCATCCCTATGCTTTTCGACGCACCACCGACCACCACTAACCAGATATACCCCCTACCCACCACCAATCACGGGGTACAACGAGTCCCCACCGACACCCTTGCGAAACTAGCAACCCGGGGTGTCGAAAAGCTCAGTGTACAACGCACCACCGACACCGCCGCACTCACCGCACTAGCAGCCCTGCGACACCGCGAAACCATGCACTTCGACCCGCTCACCGGACAGCCGCTGAGCTTCGACTCGTACGGAGCAGCCACAGTCCATCACGACCAATCCGTAACTGAAATCTTCCCTCGCATCGACCCCGCCGTCATTGGGCTCATCACCCTAGCCGGCACCGACCAAATCCTGCTCGGCAAAAACGCCCACCACCAGTACTATTCTCTCATCGCCGGATACGTCGACATTGGCGAAACCTTCGAAGCTGCCATGAAACGTGAAGCTAGAGAAGAAGCCGGCCGCAACATCTACAACCTGCGCTACCAACGCAGCCAACCCTGGCCCTACTCCGGATCCATCATGGTCGGATTCACCGCCACCACTGACGACCCTGACCCCATCATGCCAACCGATGGCGAACTCACCGAAACCCGATGGGTAACCCGTACGCAACTACGCACCAGCAGCCTGCCGCTTCCCGGCGCCGGCTCCCTCGCCACCGTTTTAATCAACGAATGGTTGCACCAGTGATTAATCTCGACGACCTAGACCCAGACCAACGTGCCGCCGCCACCGCTCCTCGCGGTCCTGTTGCCATCCTCGCCGGTGCCGGCACCGGCAAAACCCGCACCATCACCTACCGAATCGCACACCTGATCGACCAAGGTATGGTGGGGGCCAATCGCGTCATGGCCGTCACATTCACCAAACGCGCCGCCGGCGAAATGGCCCATCGACTCCGCCTCATGGGCATCGGTGGTGTTCAAGCACGCACCTTCCATGCTGCCGCAATACGCCAACTCGCATACTTCTGGCCCCAAGTAGCCGGCAGCCTCCCCTGGCAACTCCTCGATAACAAATTCCCTCTCGTCGGACGTGCCACCCGCAGTGTCGGTATCGAATCATCAATCGAAAATGTGCGTGACATCCTCAGCGAAATTGAATGGGCAAAATCCCGCCTCATCAGCCCCGAACAATACGTCACCGAAACCCTCCACCGCCGCACCCCCCAAGACCCCACCACCATCGCCGAAATCTACCGTCGCTACGAAGAAGCCAAGATCAGCCCCGACGGCATGCTCCTCGACTTCGATGACCTCCTCCTCCACGTCGCCGGCGCCATCGAAAACTCCACCGCCATCGCCGAAGAATTCCGCGGCCAATACCGCACCTTCGTCGTTGACGAATACCAAGACGTCACCCCCCTCCAACAACGAGTCCTAGCCGCCTGGTTAGGCGACCGCGACGACCTCACCGTCGTCGGCGACGCCAACCAAACCATCTACTCCTTCACCGGCGCCAGCCCAGAATTCCTCCTCGACTTCTCCCGCAAATACCCACACTCCACCGTGGTGAAACTCCAACGCGACTACCGCTCCACCCCCCAAATCGCCACCTTGGCCAACACCGTCATCAGCCACGCCACGGGCCGCGTTGCTGGCACCAAACTCCAACTCCAAGGCATGCGCGATCCTGGCCCGCAACCAGACTTCCACGCCTACGACGACGAACCCGCCGAAGCCCGTGCCGTCGCCCAAAAAATCAAAAAACTCATCGCCACCGGCGTCGAACCAGCCGAAATCGCCGTACTCTACCGCATCAATGCCCAATCAGCCACCTTTGAACAAGCACTCGCAGACGCCGGCATCGTCTACCAAGTCCGCGGCGGCGAAGAATTCTTCAAACGCCCAGAAATCCGCCAAGCCATTAGCCAACTTGTTCGAATCATGCAAAAGGGCGACACCGATACAGACCACATCGGCCCCACCGTCTACAAACAAGTAGAAACCGCCCTCATCCCCCTAGGACTCACCCCCACCGAACCCGAAGGCGCCCAAGCTCGCGAACGCTG
This sequence comes from Corynebacterium sp., assembly GCA_030527885.1. Taxonomy (GTDB): domain Bacteria; phylum Actinomycetota; class Actinomycetes; order Mycobacteriales; family Mycobacteriaceae; genus Corynebacterium. Next base: position 12,443 of record JAUMZY010000001.1, on the reverse strand, counting down.
GCAAAGCCTCCAAGCCCTCGTAGAACTCAGCAAAGAACTAGGCCAAGCTACCCCCGACCTCGACCTCCAAGGCCTCCTCATCCAACTACGACAACGCGCCGAAGCCAAACACCCACCCACCATGCAAGGCGTCACCCTCGCCTCCCTCCACGCCGCTAAAGGCCTCGAATGGGACGCCGTCTTCCTCGTCGGCCTCACCGACGGCACCCTCCCCATCACCCACGCCATCAAAGCCGGCGACGAAGCCATCGAAGAAGAACGCCGACTCTTCTACGTCGGCATCACCCGCGCCCGCGAACACCTCTTCCACTCCTGGGCTGCCGCCCGCCAAGAAGGAGGCCGCGCCAGCCGCAAACGCACCCGCTTCCTCGAAGGCATCATCAACGACCCCAACAACACCCCCACCCCCAGCCGCACCAAACGCCCAAGCCGCTGTAAAGTATGCGGCCAACCACTCATCGACGTCGCCGAAAAAACCCTTGGCAGGTGCAACAACTGCCCCTCCGACGCCGACCCCCACATCTTCGAAACCCTCCGAACCTGGCGCGCCGGGGTGGCGAAAGAACAAAACATGCCCGCCTACATCGTGTTTTCTGACGCCACACTGCAAGCCATCGCGGAAGAATTACCCAAAACCACTACTGATTTGTTAAAGATTAGTGGGGTGGGGCCAGTCAAAGTAGAAAGGTACGGGACAGACTTGTTAGCTACGATCGCGCAATTCTTATAGGTTGCATGCATGGCTTTCCACGACGATTATCCACCGCTGGAGTTAGTGACGGGTAAAAGATACCCAATGCTCATGATGAGCTCCGGCATTGTGCTCCTCGCCATGGGCTTCATCAGTATCTTCCCCGTGGTGATCACCGCACCCATCACCACGGAGGCACACCCCATCGCCACCACAGCCCTGGGGTTACTGTTCATGATTTTTGCAATGCTGGGCGGCTTCTCACTCGCCGTAGGGGTGCGGCAATACAACCAACCGGCCCGGCTGCGGGTGGACGCCACCGGCATCACGCTGATACCCGGCTGGGGGGACGATGAATCCCACTGGCGGTGGGCTGACATTGCAGAATGCACAGTGACCACGCATCGGCGCTGGTTCCGGCCGCGCCGCACCGTGCTCATGTTTGCGGCAGACTATCCGAACACCACGGTGCAGCAGTGGACGCAGGCCCGCACGGGTTACCACACCATCGTGGACAGGTTCGGGCCGTACGAAGGCTACGACGTGGCGGAACTGGCCCAACTCCTCAGTGAATACCAAAACTACTACTCGCGTGTTTAGGTGCTGCGTTTCTCCCAACACACCGGACAAATCGGATGGGGTCGAACAGTTGTTTCCAAGGCGGTGCCGGTGAAGGGATTCACCTCAATGCACACCCCTGGCCGGTACGAAGCATTGACAATGCCCGGCGCCGGGTAGCGCGGCATCAGCAAGGCCGCCAGGCGGGCGGCGGTGGCGTACTCCACGATGGGATTGGGGCGGGGATTCAACGGCAGTTCTTTCGTCACGGTGCGCCACTGTGGATCAACGGCGATGCGATACAGGTCGGCGCATTGCACGCATGCGCCCGTGCCATCTCTGCGAATGGGCCCGATGACGCCGGAGGAATCAATGATCCGCACGGGCAGGACATTCGGTCGGCGCCCCAACTTGGTGGACACGTTTTTCAGATACGCTACTTTGCCCACTGGAATGATGGGTAGTTCTTGTGGCACTTGGGTGAGGAATCGCTCTTCGGATTCGCCTTGTTTGGGTTTGCGCACCACCATGCCGAGTTCGCTGCACAGGCGGATGATGGTGGTGGCCAGCGAGCAGCGCCCCACCACGCAGACGATCGTGCGTTCGAATGGAATGAGTACCCCGTGGTTGAGGAGGTCGTCGATAAGCAGCCGCGTTTGGGTGGTGGACAGGCCGGTCATTTCCACTCGCTGCTGCAATGTGTCCAACGCAATGGGGTTGGCGGCGGCCAGCAAAACCGGCACGAGGAGGCGCTGCGGCGGCCCCTGCACTTCGAACACTCCGGCGGTGGTGGCGTCCATCCCGCATTGAATGCCCACGTCTGGGCGGCGCACAATGTGCGCGGATGGGCTCAGCATGACTAATTGTTGCGTTGTGGTGGCGTGAACTTCCCCAGACATGCTTCCACCATGTCATGAACTACAATGGAAAACCATGGTTTTCATGCCAAATACGTTTGATATTGAGGTTATTCGCTCCGCCCGCCGCACCCGAACTGCCTCGGGAAGACTGGTCAACGGGCGTATTCAGGTGCGAGTTCCCGCCAATATGCTGCCAGACGAGGAGGCTAAGCTTGTCGACGACATCGTCACCAAAATCAAACGCAAAACCAGTGCCACCGCCCGCAGTGACGACGAACTCACGCAACGCGCCCACCACCTGAACGAAACCATCCTGAATAACAACGCCACCATTGGTTCCATCCGGTGGGTGACGAACCAGAATCAACGCTGGGGCTCCTGCTCACCAGCCACGGGGGATATTCGCATTTCCCACCGCCTGCAAAACGTCCCTGATTATGTGCTGGATGCGGTGATTATCCATGAGCTCACCCACACGTTCATTTTGGATGGGCATTCGCCGGAATTTTGGTCCTGGGCTGACAAAGCCCCCAAAGCCGAACGGGCCAAAGGCTTCCTGGAGGCTTGGGGGCGGATGGGGCAGCAGGGGAACTAGTTATCGGTGTCGTCCTCTTTCTTCTTATCCTCGGTATCTGCAGCAGGGCGTTCTTTCTGCTCTGCTTGCTCCTCCTCGGACTGTTGCGCCAGCATTTCTTCCAGCGCATTGATCTCTGCAATGGGGTCGAAATTAGCCGTTTCGGTATCGTCTAGCAGGGAATCAATGAACTCCGCGGAATTGTCCAAGTGCTCCGCAACGGGCAGGAAATCAGGGTGGTCCCACACTTTATCGCGGCGTTCCGTACCGACGGCCACGGTGGCGCGCCGCCACAGTTCCTTGGCCTCATTCACCTTCGGCGCGGCAAATTCAATTCCCACCACAGAGGCAAACGCTTTCTCTGCGGAACCGCCAGTGCGGCGCCGGCGCTGCCACGCCTCATTCAGTGCGGCCGTGGCGGGAATGCGCTCACCCAGGGCCTCAGTGACCACGAGTTCCACCCAGCCTTCCACCAAGGCCAGTAGGGTTTCCAGTCGGGCCGTGGCGCCGGCGTTGCGGGACCGGATCTTCGGTTCCAGGTCCATGCCTTGCATCTGATTCAGGGCATCCTGGATGGCCGATGGATCCTGCGATTCCAGGTTGATGTTGCGCATCATTTCTTCCATCGCGGAATTGTCCAGCTCTAGGCCCAGCGCGTATTCCTCCACGGATGACACCAGCCGTTCGCTCAACCAGTGCACGTGCCGGAATAGGCGTTGCCGCGCTGCTTCCCGCGCCGCGAGGTACATCAGCACATCCTGCGGCGACACCGATACTTCTTTGGAAATGCGGGTGATGGAGTGCGGCAGTAGGGCAGTGGTGTGCTCGGGGGCCACCTGAATGCCAAAATCTGATCCGGAGAGTGACTGCATGGCCAAATCGCCTAGGGCGTTGCCTAATTGGGCGCCGAAATTCGCTGAGGACATTTTGCTAAATATGCCGATGATGGGGCCGATGGCCCCGCGTACTTCCTCCGGCAGCGTGTTCAATTGCGCTTCATTCATCTGCGCTACCACGGGGTTAATCATGCGTTTCCACGCCGGTAGAGTGTTGGTCAGCCAGTCCACGGCGTTCCACGCCACTACTTTATTTTCCGAGGCGGGGAGGTAGGTGGCGTCGTCAAGCCAGAGCTCTACTAACCGCACGGCGTCTTGGACTCGCTGCTGGTCATCCGCGCTAACAGCAGTGTCTTTGGAACCAATCTGCTGCGTGGCAATGCGCTCTGCCATGGAGTAATTAACCGAATCGGCCTCATCCGGATTGTTCATCGACGAACCTAAACCGGACAGCATCTGCCCGAACTCGTTGAGGAAATCGCCTAAGCCCCCGTTAAACCCATCATTGTTATTGTTATCGTCGTCCCGGTTTCCGAAACCAAAATTAAAACCAAAATTACTATTCGCCATGCTTCACACGCTACCTACTCTTAGCTTGGAAATGCTATAAAAACACAACGCTTATAGCGAACACGTGAGCTACCGCACTTATTGGTTGTAGAGTGGAGTGCTAAAACCCATCCGCAACTGGACACAACCGCAGGTAACCAAACTGATACCCAAGTTCAACGAATACCTACGGTACTCTTAGATACCGTGAATCGACGTTTTGCAACCCTTGCCTTTGGCGCCATCCCCGTTGTTGCCCTTGCGGCGTTGGTCAATCTCGACCACATTCCCGGCACGGACATTGCGCTCACCGTGCCATACGCCGCCGAAGGCCCCGGCCCAATGTTCAACACCCTCGACAAAGTCGACGGCCTCGACGTCGTCGAAATCCAAGGTGCCGACGTCGACCCCACCAGCGGCCACCTCAACATGACCACCGTGTCTGTGCGCACCAACATGACGTTGGTTCAGGCCACCAGCCGGTGGTTGTTCACCAGCGACAACCTGGTGCCCATTGATCAAATCATCCCGCAAGACAAAACCGCAGAAGAAGTCGATCAGCTCAACCAACAGGCATTTCTCTCATCGGAATCCTCCGCCACCACCGCAGCCTTGCGCTACCTCAAGAAACCCTTGAAGGTGGAGGTGGCAAACGTCGTCCCCGATTCACCTGCTAATGGTGTGCTCACCGAAGGCGATAGCATCATCGCCATCAACGGCGAAACTGTGGATAGTGGCGGAAACGCCCAGGAAATCGTGCGTAGCAAAAAAGCCGGTGAGGAAATCACCCTCACCATCAGCCACCGCGATAATCCGGATGAGACTGAAGAAAAAACCGTCACCCTGGCGAAGCATCCCAGCGATGATTCCTTGCCGTTCTTGGGTATCGGCATGACCACCGTTCCGGCGGGTGACATCAAAGTGAAATACAACCTGGAAGACGTCGGCGGTCCCTCCGCCGGCATGATGTTCGCACTGGCGGTCGTCGATAAGCTATCGCCCGGTGAACTCAACCACGGTAAATATGTCGTGGGCACGGGAACCATCGACGACAATGGGGAAGTGGGGCACATCGGCGGCATTGAGCACAAAGCCCGGGCCGCCGCGGATGCCGGCGCTGATCTCTTCCTCGCGCCCAAGGATAACTGCGTGAATCTGCGCGGCAAGGACTTCGGCGATATGAAAATTGTTTCCGTGGGTACGCTGGAAGACGCCATCACCCAGATGGATAATTACGCCAACGGCAAAGACCTCAATCTTTGCAACTAATTACTGGTCTCTGTTTCTTCTAGTGGCTCGGTTGGTGCCGTCGTCGCGGCGTCCGTTTCGTCCGCCAACCCCAATTTGTAGATGCGCTCGGTGGGATCCACATCATCGGTGGACACCATCTGCTGCATCACCAACCCTTTTTCATTGTCAACAACCGTAATGACGGCGGTGTTTCCCAACGTTGACCACCCCACCACGAATGCGCCCGTGTCCTTAATCACCCGTGAATTGCGCAGCCCCGTGAGCAATTGCGTCGACGACGCCGCCTTCGAATCCGAAGCAAAGAACTGGAACTGCCCCACCTCTTTACCCGAACAAGCGAGCGAACCCTCCACGCCGTTGGGGGTGCACACCTCAAACTGATCAAACAACGAAGCCGGCGCCAACGAACCAAACGTTTGCCGTGCTTCCGTCACCGTTTTATCCGGCTCGCCCACTTTTTTGCTTGTCGACGTGGCCACCGTAGAACTCGTCCGCTTCACAGTAGAAGTCGAAGAGGTGGTCGACGCCGTGGCAGAAGCGCTAGGTTGCGGCGGCGCCTCACTGCCGCACGCCGCCAGTGATAATGAAGCCACAACCATGAACGTTGCAACAAAACCACTATTTATCAAGCCTCTGGTAACAGGACCAGAATTTCCCATGATCATTAACTTACGCCTCTGCTCTCACCGCATCCATATCAAGCGACATTATTCTACTCAAAGGTAGCCCGAAGTGCTGCAATCACGCCCGGCGCAATGTTCGAACCGCCACGTAACTCACCACGTTCACTTGTGCCCGCCCGCGGCGGGAGCTGTAGCAACGTTAATTCCGCCTCGCTGCGCAGTACTCCAGAAACCAAAAGTGCCGGCTGGGAATCAGCCTCGGGGGTTGCCGCATCCTGGAATTGGATGGTTTGCGCCATGATTGCGCCCATCACCTCAGGTGGCCAAGTGATGCTGCTGAGATAACCTCCAATGTCGTTTGGGTCCGCCGGGAGATCACTGGGGAGTTCCTGGATAACGAGGGTTAACGGGGCGTCGTCGACAAGCGGAGTGCCGTCGGGGGTGGGGGTGAGATGCTGCTGAATTATCGTGGTGGGGACAAGCCCAAATAATGTGGGTGGAGTGTCCCACCCTTGAGCATGGATGAAATCGACAGCTTCTAACATGGCCTTGTTTAAAGCCTGCGGTGAGAGCTCCCGGGAAAATCCAGCGTAGGATTCATTGTGTGTCATTACGTGAGGTCTTTCTTAGTAGTTACTCGGTTAATGGCGGTAATGTAGGAGATTAACTGCGATGAGTCTTTAAGGATTCATGAAATCAAATCCATAGAATAAAATCCAAAATGAAAAGGAGTTGGCGTTGGCTACAGGCTCAACACCATCAGCCCCGCAAATTGGTCGACCACCAAAACTTGTGTCCATCATTGTGTTGGCTGTATTCATATTCGGCACCATCATCCCCACCTTCATCGGGTTTTATACCGACTGGTTGTGGTTTGGGGAAGTGGATTTCCGAAGCGTATTTAATAAGGTCGTTCTCACCCGAATTGCCTTATTCTTTATCTTCGGCTTTATCACTGCCCTCGCCGTATGGATCACCGCACTCATCACCCAAAAAGGGCGCCAAAGTGACGAAACCCGATTCTTTGATTCGAATCCACAATTCATCGCCTACCGCAAACAGGTAGAACGCTCAACCATCCGCATCATGCGTTTCCTGCCATTGCTCTTCGGCGTGATTGCAGGCTTCTTCGGGCAACAATCCTGGCGAGTAGTACAACTCTTCCTCAACCGGCAAGACTTTGACGTGGCCGACCAACAATTCGGCGTGGACTACGGCTTCTACGCCTTCATTCTGCCCATGCTGCGGCTAGGGCTCAGCACCCTGTCGCTCTTGCTCACCATTTCCTTCCTGATTGCCATCATTGGGCATTACCTGCTGGGAAACATCACGGTGGGCAACCAGGCTGCCGGCCAGCGCGGCGTGGTATCCCGCTATGCGCGCATCCAACTGGCGGTCACCGCCGGGCTGTGGATGATCGTCAAAGCCGTGGATTACTGGTTCGACCGATTCGACCTCCTCATGAGCCGCAACGAAACCTTCTATGGTGCCTCATACACGGCCATTAACGCAGTCCTACCGGCGAAACTCATCTTGATGGTCATCGCGGTTTTGGTTGCGGTATCCTTCTTTAGCGTCATTGTTCTGCGTGACCTGCGGGTTCCTGCCATGACCACCGTGCTGATGATTCTCTCCGCACTCGTCATTGGTTACGCCTGGCCCGAAATGATGGAACGCTTCTCCGTGCAACCCAACCGGGCAGAAAAAGAATCCGAATACATCTCCCGCAACATTCAGGCCACCCGCTACGCTTACGGCCTCACGGAAGATAAAGTCACCTACCAGGAAAATTGGGGTGCCAAAGGCGCAACCAAAGAGGCCGTGGCCTCTGATGTAGCCACGGTCTCTAACATCCGACTCCTAGACCCGGAAATTGTTTCCCCCACCTTCACGCAGCTGCAACAGTTGAAAAACTTCTACGGCTTCCCCGAATCCCTAGCGATGGACCGCTACAACATTGATGGCGAACTACGGGACTTCGTGGTAGCAGCCCGGGAAATCAACCCCAACTCCCTGCGCGAAAACCAAAAGAACTGGATCAACCGGCATACCGTATACACCCACGGCAACGGGTTCGTGGCAGCCCGCGCCAACCAAGTGGATGAAGTAGCCCGCGACGTCGGCTCCGCCCGCGGCGGCTACCCCGTGTTTACCGTCTCTGACCTGCAAACCACCGACGAAAACGCCCGTAAACTAGGCATTGTCGTCAACGAACCACGCATCTACTACGGGCCGCTGGTCGCCTCAGCACGCGACGGCAAAGACTACGCCGTAGTAGGCTCCGAATCCGGCAACTCCGTGGAATACGACACCGATTCCTCCACCTACACCTACGAAGGTAAAGGTGGCGTCAACATCGGCAATATTTTCAACCGCGCCGCATTCGCCGCCCGCTACCAGGAAATGAACCTCATCCTTTCCGAACGAGTAAACGGCAACTCCAAAATCCTGTTTGAGCGCGACCCCCGCCAGCGCGTGCACAAAGTTGCTCCTTGGCTATCGACGGACTCCACTACATACCCAGCCGTGATTGACGGACACATCAAATGGATCGTCGACGGCTACACCACGCTCAACAGCCTGCCGTACGCCACCCCCACCAGCCTCAGCACCGCCACAAACGACACCTCCGGCGAAGTTGGCTCCGCCCAACGCGCCCTCGTCAGTGACGAAGTAGGCTACATCCGCAACTCGGTGAAAGCCGTGGTTGATGCCTACGACGGCTCCGTCGAACTCTACCAATTCGACGAAGAAGACCCCGTACTCAAAGCCTGGATGGGTGTATTCCCCGGCACGGTGAAGGCGAAGAGCGAAATCTCCACCGAACTCATGGACCACCTGCGCTACCCGCAGGACATGTTCAAAGTACAACGCGGTATCCTCACCCGCTACCACGTGAACGACGCCCGCGACTTCTTCACCAACGACCGCTTCTGGTCCGTCCCCGACGACCCCTCCGCAGCCGAAGGCAACCGAGCAGCCCAACCGCCCTTCTACGTGGTCGCAGCCGACCCCAAGACCGGCAACCCCTCCTTCCAGCTGATCACCCCCTTCCGCGGTCTCAACCGTCAATACCTGGCAGCCCACATGTCCGTGAGCTCTGACCCAGACAACTACGGCAAGATCACAGTGCGAGTCCTCCCAACAGACACGCTCACTCAAGGCCCACAACAGGCCCAAGACACCATGATTTCCTCCGACCAAGTCGCCCGCGACCAAACCCTTTGGAAAGAAACCACTGACCTACGCAACGGTAACTTGCTGACGCTGCCAGTTGGTGGGGGAGAAATCCTCTACGTGGAGCCCATCTACTCCAAGCGCAAAGGCCAAGAATCGGCCTTCCCCAAGCTGCTGCGCGTGCTCGTATCCTACAAGGGACAAGTTGGCTACGCAGCCACCGTGTCGGAAGCGCTGGCGCAAGTAGGCATCGACCCGCGGGCTGCCCAAGACCTGGATGAAGCCCAGGACATTGAAAAGGTGAAGCAGGAATCCACCGAAAACTCCACTGAGAACCAAGACCAGCAACAAGCAGCAACCCAACCTGGTGCTGAAGTTCCCACCCTAGAGAATGCAACACCAAGCACCGCAGACGCAGTTAAAGGCATCAACGACGCCCTAAACAAGGTACGTGAAGCCCGCAACGGCACCCACGAAGAATACGGTAAAGCCCTGGACGAACTAGACAAAGCAGTGGCTGAATACCAAAAGACACAACAACAATAGTGGCGTAACAACCCCCGGCTCACACACCTTCAGGTTCAGATTATGGCGTGTGAACTGGGGGTTTGCTCTTTTACATTAATGCAAGTAGAGTTGGTCTCCGTTGCACGGGACAAAAATCCCTAGCAATCGGCGCGGGGTGGAGCAGCTCGGTAGCTCGCTGGGCTCATAACCCAGAGGTCGTTGGTTCGAATCCAGCCCCCGCTACTAAAATAGCCCCTCACCAGGCGAAACAGTCTGATGAGGGGTTTAATTTTTGCTTCGCAAGTGCTAGGTACTCTAGAGAATACTCTTTTAAAATTGAAGTGTTACGATTTTGGGTTCTCCGTTCCATATTTGCGAAGCAACTTTTTCGATACGGACATAAGCGCCTTCTTCCAATTCTCACCGTCCATGTTTGCCAACAACAGCATCAATGCTTTGCATGGCACAAACACAATAAAGCTGATGGCCAGCACGTAGGCGAGGAAAGCGAATGTCGACAAAATAAGTCCGCAGACTCCATCGGCCACGACCCTGGCGATCCAATCACCGATCGAACAGATGTCGAACGCACGTGCAAGCGCCTCGTCTATTCCGGAGAAAGCCTATCTGTGAGAACGCCAACCGTGCTGTGCACCACTTCAGAGAGGGTGATGTAGCATCGTCATGATGTTGAGCTTGAGAGGCGATGATCGTTTGTATGGTGGATTCCGGGGAGTGAAGAGCAAGGAGTAATGGGGAGCGAGCAATAAGAGGTAGTATCTAACTAATCCTGGCAAAGAATGTAGACCAAGCTGGAAACAATGCAGTGATGCTTAGTATGACATTTGTGGGGAATAGTTACTGTTTTTCTTTAAGCCATCGCAGGTAATGGAACTATATCGGTTTATCGTGCGGCAATTGCTTAATGGTTGTTGGGTTATCGAATTAGGGTAGCGGGACGGCAACATGATGATCACAAAGCCGCAAACAGTCGATATTTATATAAGTCACGGAGACAGTGGTTGATTATACGTCGAAACCAGAGGTAGTGGCTATATTTATCACTCTGTCTACTTTGCGTAAGACTGTGGCATCGTGGCTGACCACAATGATGGCCGAGTCTGGTGTGCGAAAATTGTGAAGTACATTGAGAGTGAGTTCAGCGCTGTGTGCATCGAGTGCTGATGTCGGTTCATCCGCTAGGATTATGTCAGGTTTTGACAATAAGGTGATAGCTACATTGATTCGCTGGCGTTGCCCACCGGAGAGGTTATCGGCTCGGAATTTCCGATTCTCCTTTGTAGAGAAATCTGGGAGTTCGAGGATGGCAAGCATGTGGGAAATCTCTTTATTGGTGGCGTGCGTCCGCCTTAGCAGTGACATGATTGGGGCGTGAGGGTTCAGTGCAAGTTCAGATTCTTGAGAAATCCACCCAAATCGTGTCCGCAAGGCTGCGGGACGCTCTTTTAGTGCTAGTGGTATCGAGTTGCCATCAATGGAGATTGATCCCTGTTGTGCCGGTAACAACCCAAGAATGGATCTGAGAATTGATGTCTTGCCAATTCCGGATGGCCCAGTTAACGCAATAATTTCGCTGGCATGTGCATCAAGATGGAAATTCGATAATATCTCTTGGTTTGTGTAGGTGATAGTCAGCTCGGAGATAGCTGAACGCGGGATAGATTCGGCTTTTCCGGTGGGTTAATAGCAATTGTAGGTGTGACTGAAGACGATGCTTCATCAGATGTAGTGGCGGTAGTGAGGGCATTGACAGTGGAGGGAGGTGCATGATGTGAAGATGGTTTCTCCGAAATAACTGTAACCGTCTGCGGATGAATGCCGCTGGTTTCTAGAACCACAGTCTTGGAAGTCAGGGCATGTGCTACGTATGTGTCGTGTGTAATGACAATGGTTGTGGCTCCAGTACGTTCGCGGGCAGCATGAAGAGCATCAATCATGAGCTCCACTGTGGGGGCATCGACACCTGCGGTAGGTTCGTCGATAATAAGTAACTCTGGGTTGGATGCGATGCCAGCCGCAACGCCTATTCGACGGCGTTGTCCGCCAGAGAGTTCATATGGTTTTCGGTCAAGTAGACCTTCGATATCTCGCAGTCCGAAATCAGATAAGAGTTCCATAATCTGTTTGTCGAGAAGATCTGCCCGCGCTGAAATAATCTTTCTGACCGTATGTCGAGGTGGCAATGAAGCACCTGGATCTTGGTCCACGTAGGCGCAGCGACGTCGTAAAGCACGGAGCTGACGGGGAGGCAGCGTCAGCGGATCCACCGAATTGACCAGAATCTGGCCGTGAGAGAGCGAAATCCCGGGCGAGAGTTACCCCAGAATTGCCTGTGCTAGCGAGGTTTTTCCGATTCCAGATTCACCAACAATTGCAATAGCTTCGCCGGCATCAATGTGCAATGAAACATCTTGGAAAAGATGTCGTTGACCTGCGCTGAGGCTAAATTCCTTGAACTTAAGAGAAATCATCGATGGCATCCAGAGTACTGTTCAAGAAGTAATGCAGGACAAGCTGTAAGAGCAATAATCGCTAGTACGGGGGCTGCGATAGCCCAGGGGTTTAGATCGACACCGCTGAGGCCTGTGCCGACCATCGCAGCCCATGAGGATTCATGGGAACCAGATGTGCCAGCTAGGAATGCTGCGGTTGCGGTGAGAAAAACGACGGAGACAAATCGAATGCCTACATCAGCAATGATAGGACGATATAGCGCTGGTATCACATCGCGAAAAATGACCTGTAGCCATGACAGACCAGTAGCTCGGGCGAACTCGATGAATTGAGAAGCAAAAA